>NZ_JBVHFW010000002.1:0-822017 GCF_055562135.1 Actinoplanes sp. NPDC021490 | reverse complement strand
TGGTCCGTCGCCTTGAACGCCGACGGCCCGCCATCCGACAACGCCGCCGCGAGCTGGTCGCCACGCCCGAATAAACCCTCTCTCAAACACTCACTCAGAGATCCGGGAAGAAATGCATCTCGGGATAGCGGGCGGTAGGCCCGTCGAGCAGGCGGCCGTCGCCGTGGCGCAGGTGGCGGTCGAAGAAGGCCAGCAGGTACGGACGTTGCACGGCGATCGACCGCTCGCCGTCGATGCTACCGATCAGGGGCTCGCTGTCCTGGGCGGGCGTGCCGAGCTGGGGCAGCAAGGTCTGCAGGTCGGTGAAGGACAGGTGGGCCGTGCGGTCGAGCTGCAGCCAGTAGCGGGGGCCGCGCAGCCCGGCCCACATGCGGGTCCAGGTCTCGTCCTGACCGGCGTCGCCGGGGTCGGCGCCCATCATGAGAAACGGGCGGGTGAGGCCGGTGGTGAGGACCCGCCCGAAGAAGGTGCCGTCCAGGTTGGCCCCGGCCCGCACGCGCGGGTCGGCGCGCATCACCTCGGCCGCGGTGGCGCCGCCCATCGAATGCCCGGCCATGCCGGCGCGGCGCAGGTCGAGCGCGCCGCCGAGCCCGCGGGGCAGTGGCCGGCCGGACGCGTCCGGGTTGTGGCCGCGGGTGATCGCGGTGAGCCGGTCGAGGACGAAGCGGGTGTCGGCGACCCGGACGGCGAGAGCCTTGGCCAGCATGGCCTGCTCCTCTTGCGGGCTCGCCGGGGGCGGGATGGCCAGCGTGGCCAGCCGGCCGTCGGGGAACTCGACGAAGTTGGCGTCGTGGGTGTGGTCGACCGTGACCACGACGTATCCGTGCGAGGCGAGTTCCTCGACCAGCGCCGTGGCGGTGGTGCGTTCCATGCCGAGGCCGGGGGACCACAGCACGACGGGACGGCGACCGGAGGCGGCCGGTGCTCCGAGGTGCCCGTGCGTCACCGGCAGCACGGCGCCGGAGCCGGGCGGGGCGAGCCGGGCGGCGATCTGCGAGGACACCCAGTTCGCCCGGGGGTAGCCGCGGACGGTGGCGGCCGGGTACCAAAGCTGGACCATGAGCTCGCGCAGCTTCTCCGACGGCACCCAGGGGTCGCGCCGGGAGGGGTCGACCAAATGGAGCGAGACCGTGCCGACCGGCCGCCGCCCGGTCGGCGCGGGCAGCGTGAGCTGGACATCGGTGGCGGATGCGGGCGTCAGGTGGGCGCCGGCGACCACGGCCGGCGCAGGCCGGGCCGGCACAGAGGTGGCGGGCAGGGCGGTGGCGAGGGCGGCGGCCAGCGTGAGGGCAGCGGTTCTCATGGCTCAACGATCCCGAGCAGCCGCCGGGCGTTGCAGTGCGGGCGATCACCGGATCAAGTGCAGAGTGCATGAGGCATCGCTGACATCTGTCATAAAACGCCCCCGCCTGCAATTACTCCCGGGTAATTTGCTGTCGCCTTCGGGCGTTTCGTGGAGGTGTCGCGAGCATTTACCACGGAGGAGCGCGCGGTGCAGGGAAACGCGATTTCCGATTGATACGTCTCAATCACTCACATAGGCGTTCCGTGGACGCCTCGCCACGCTCCGTCCAACTTCGACTGTCTAAACCTGACGGTTTGCACCGCCGACGTGGATCCCGGCAACCCGACCAACTCGGGACGTTTGCTCTTGTTGGCTGACATAGACCCGGCGGCCGGGCCCCCGGGAATTGTTAACGGCAGATTACCCGTACCGGGGGAAATGGCTTGTCAGCACGAGAGAACAGTGTTCAGAAGTCGATCGGGCATCGGTGTGGTTATCACTGCCGTCGATTCCCGTCAACGGTCGGGAATGGTCGTGCCGCGGACAGGCCGATCGAGCACCGGCAATCCTTAATTTTTGCTTAGACTCGCCGTCGGCACGCACCACCCCACCCCGCCTCACTCCGTCCACCGTGGAGGTTTTTGTCGATGGCTGCTGCCCGCATACCCGCCTACCGCCGTGCGGTGAGCGTCTTGGTCGCCGCCCTGTGCGCAGGGACCATCATGGCGGCGGCGCCCGCGGACGCGAAGCCCGCCCGGCCCCAGGCCCCACCCCAGGTTCCGGGTTACGGCCAGGTCGCCCCGCCCCGGGTGACCCCGCCCAAGCCCCTGCCCCGGCGCACCGGCAAGGTCGCCGTCACCAAGCCGGCCCGGTCCACCGCCAAGCTGGCCGACGGGCTCAACGACAAGGTCGCCCTGCGCGCGCTGGTCATCGCCACCAACACCGACGACTTCGGCGTACCGACCTGGAAGACGACGCTGGACCGCCTCGGCGCCTCGTACGACGTGCTCTACAGCGCCACCACCCCGCTGAACGTGAGCACCCTGACGCGGGCCGACGGCACCGGCAAGTACAACGCGATCCTGCTGACCAACACCATGCTCGTGTACGCCGACGGCGGCGGCTACTCCAACGGGCTCGACCCGGCCGAGTGGAACACCCTCTGGGCGTACGAGCGGAACTTCGGGGTCCGGCAGGCCGCGCTCTACACCAGCTACGGCTCCTGGCCCGAGGATTACTGCCTGCGCTCGGCCGGGGAGACCTCGGTCGGCGACACCCCGCTCAACGTGAGCCTCACCCCGGCCGGCGCCGGAGTGTTCGACTACCTCAAGGCCGGCGCCACCATCCCGGTCGTGCAGTCGTACGTCTACCGGACCACCATCGCCCCCGGCTGTGCCGCCGACCCGATCGCCACCGACGGCACCAACGTGCTCGGCGTGCGCTCGACCTCGTCCGACGGCCGTGAGCGCCTGGCGCTGACCTTCACGCTCAACCAGTACCTGCTGCAGTCCGACGTGCTGGTCTACGGCCTGGTCCGCTGGGCGACCAAGGGCATGTTCCTGGGCGAGCAGCGGCACCACCTGAACGTCGACATCGACGACTGGTTCAACACCGCCGACCACTACTACCCGGACGGCCACATCGAGTACGACCCCGGGTTCAAGGTGTCGGGGCACGACATGGTCAACCTGGACCAGCGCCAGGACGCGATCGGCAACGGCTTCAAGTTCAACCTGGCCTTCAACGGCGCCGACATCGACCCGTTCGCCGGCAACCAGTGCGCGCCCAACGGCGGCCCGAACGACCTGACCGCCACCACCAAGTGCCTCGCCAACGACTTCCGCTGGGTCAACCACACGCTGAACCACCCGGAACTCAACAACTCCAGCTACGCGACGACGTACGGCGAAATTCTCAACAACCGCAACGCGGGGGCGGCCATCGGCCTCACCGAGGCGGCCGGGGTGCTCAAGACTCCCGAATACTCGGGCCTGGGCGTTTACACGGTCGACCCGAACGACGACACCGGAGTGCCGGTCGACCACGGCCTGCAGGCCTCGAACCCCAACATGTTGCAGGCGGCCAAGGACCTCGGTGTCCGGTACCTGCACGGCAACATGTCGTTCACCAGCCACAAGCCGCAGCACTTCAACGCGTCGATCGTGCACCCGCTGGAGCCGGCCGTCGAGGTCGTGCCCGACTGGCCGACCAACTTCGCCTACTTCTGCACCACGCCCGACGAGGAGACCGCGTTCTACAACTCCTTCTACGGCCCCAACGGCAAGTTCCCGTACTGGCCGACGAACCGCACGTACCAGCAGATCCTCGATTACGAGACCGGGATCGCGCTGCAGCACGTGGCGTCGGGCGGCATCAACAC
This sequence comes from Actinoplanes sp. NPDC021490, assembly GCF_055562135.1. Taxonomy (NCBI): domain Bacteria; kingdom Bacillati; phylum Actinomycetota; class Actinomycetes; order Micromonosporales; family Micromonosporaceae; genus Actinoplanes; species Actinoplanes sp. NPDC021490. The sequence goes on along the minus strand of NZ_JBVHFW010000002.1, from coordinate 818,352 downwards.
GCACACGCTGCACATCGCCAACGTGCGGGACTACGGCAACGGCCGCACGCTGGCCACCGACTGGACCGAGACGGTCGCGGCCAAGTACCACGCGATCTACTCGGTGCCGCTGCTCAACCTGGACTGGGCCCAGATCGGCGCCTACACCAGCGTCCGCACCCAGCACTTCGGACAGTTGGCGGCCGGGGTTGACGCGGTCTACGACCGGTCCACCGGCGCGGTCACGGTGAGCTCGCCGGCCGCCGGAACCGTTCAGGTCAGCGGCGTGCAGGGGGCGACCTCGACCACGTACGGGTCGGATGTCACCACCCCGCTGGCGCTCACGGCCGGGACCGCGGTGACCGTCACCGCCGCGCCGAGGGCGTAACACGTCAATGCGGATCGCACTCGTGTCCGAGGGGACATATCCCTATGCGATGGGCGGCGTCAGCATCTGGTGCGAGCAGCTCATCAAGGGGATGCCCGACTACCGCTGGGAGGTCGTCGCGCTCACTGTCGACGGCACCGAGCAGTCTGTCTTCGCCGAGCCGGCGAACCTGGACCGGGTGCACTCCGTGCCGCTGTGGGGCGGCCGCGACCGCGGCCGTCCCGCCGGGGACCCCGGAACGGCGTTCACCGGCCCGTACGAGATGTTCCTGCGGGCCCTGGTCACCCCGGTGGACACGCTGCAACCGGAGCAGGGGCGAGGGCTCTTCCTGCTCGCGTTGCGGGGCCTCTACGAGTACGCCGCCTCGGGCGGGGACCTCGGCGAGGCGCTGGTTTCCAACGAGGCGGTCACGATGATGCTCGACGCGTGGCACGACCTGCGCGTCGAGCAGAGCGCCCCGGCGCCCACGGTGGCCGACGCGATCCAGGCGACCTGGCTGCTCGAGCACATGCTGCGCCCGCTGAGCGCCCCGGCCGTGCAGGCCGACATCGTGCACTGTTCGATGAACGGGCTGTCGATGCTGGTCGCGATGGTGGCCAAGTGGCGTTACGGCACTCCGCTGGTGATGAGCGAGCACGGCATCTACCTGCGTGAGCGCTACATGTCCTACCTGCACGACGACGCACCCCACGCCGTACGGGTGATGGCCCTGAGCTTCTTCCGCTCGCTGGCCGGCGCCGCCTACCTGATCACCGACGTGCTCGCGCCGCACTCGGCGTACAACCGGCGGTGGCAGCTGCACAACGGCGCCGACCCCGAGCGCATGTGGACCATGTACAACGGTGTCGAGCCGGCCGAGTTCCCGGCCGCGACCAGCGAGCCCGACGTGCCGACGATCGCGTTCATGGGCCGCGTCGACCCGCTCAAGGACCTGCACACGCTCATCCGCGCGTTCGCGATCGTGCGGGACCGGATCCCGGCCGCGCGGCTGCGCATCTTCGGCGGCACCCCGGCGGTCAACCGCACGTACCACGAGTCGTGCCGGCGGCTGATCGAGGAGCTCGGCCTGGACGGCGCGGCGGTGCTCGAGGGCCGCATCGAACGGGCCGTCGACGCCTACCACGCCGGCAGCATCGTCGCGCTGACCAGCATCTCCGAGGGGTTCCCGTACACGGTCGTCGAGGCCATGGCCTGCGGGCGGCCCTGCGTGTGCACCAACGTGGGCGGCGTGGCCGAGGCGGTCGCCGACACCGGACGCGTGGTGGCGCCGCGCGACCACGTGGCCGTGGCCGAGGCCTGCATCGAGCTGCTGGAAAACGACGACCTGCGTTTCAACCTCGGGTACGCGGCCCGCGCGCGGGTGCTCGAGCACTTCACGCTCGCGCAGTCGCTGCAGATGTACCGCGACGTCTACGAGCGCCTGGCCCTGCCGCTCGAGGGCGCGATCCCGGCGCCCCGGCTGCGCCCGGCCGCACCCGCCTGGCTGGGCATGCGATGACCGTCGACGACAAACCGGCGACGGCGCCGCAGACCCATCCGGTCGTCCTGCCGCGCGTCTCCACCGACCCGCTCGACATGCTCGTCGACCGGATGCGGCCCGCCCTGGCCCGGGCCGTCGAGGCGCTTCAGGTCGCCGCCGCGCTGGAGGCCGACGGGGTCACCGACCGCATCGCCCGGGTCGAGTACGGCTTCCCCGACGTGTTCGCGCTGGCCCAGGAGGTGTTCCGCCGCCTCGGCCCGCCCGCCGACGACCCGCCCGCCCCGGCCGCCGCCGGCCACGGGCGCCGCCGGACCCTCCGTCTGCTGCTCCACGGCCCCCTGTACGCCCTGCCCAGCGCGGTGTTCCCGGCCGTGCTGGCGGTCCTCGGGCCGCGCCACGCCGTCCTCGCCCTGACCGTGGCCGGGGTCGTCGGCTGGGCGTACGCGGGCACGGTGGCCTTCGCCGCCTACAAGCTTCTCGGCTCCAACCGCCCGCACCGCGCCGCCCGCCTGCTGCGCTTCTCGGCGCTGGCCGCCCCGCTGCTGGGCGCCCTGGCCGGGGCATGCATCGGCGGCGGCTGGGGCCTGGTGCTGCTGTCTGCCGGTCAGCTGACCTACCAGCTGGCCGGCACGGTCCTGATGTTCTACCGCCGCGAGCTGTGGCAGGCCGCCGCGATGGCCCCCGCGGTCGTCGCCGGCCTGGTCTACCTGCTCGGCGATCGGGCCCGCGACGCCGTGCTGATCACCGCCGGGGCCGGGGTGCTGGCCGCGTTCGCCGTGGCCCTCTGGTGCACGTTCAGGAAGGGCAGCCCGGACGAGCTGCCGGCCCGGCTGCCCTGGCGGGCGCTGGGCGGCGTCACCGCGTACGGGATCCTCTCGGCTCTTCTGCTGCTGCACGCCGCCCTGCCCTATCTGTCGGGCCGGCTCGACATCGCCGTCGCGGTGGCCCCGCTCATCCTGTCCATGGGTTTCGTCGAGTGGCGGGCCGAACGGTTCCGGGCCCGGGCCGTCGGCCTGACCCGCAGCAGCCGCCGACCGTCCGACTTCGAGCAGCATCTGGCCCGGGTGATCGGCTTCGAGATCCTGCTCTGCCTGGCCGTCCCGGCCGTGCTCGGTGTCGTGCTGCTGATCGGCCTGCGCGCCACCGACCCGGCCGTCTTCGTCATGGTCGTCGCCCACGTGCTGCTCGGCGGCGCCTACTACGTCGCGTTCCTGCTGGCCGGATTCGAGCGCTTCGGCCGGCTCTGCGCGTCGCTGATCGCCGCCCTGGTGCTGCACCTCGGCGCCGTGTTCCTGCTCGGCCGTGCGGTCGCCCCGCTGATCGACACGGTGTTGTTCGCCGGCAGTGTGCTCGCGCTGCTGGCGCTGTTCCTGCTCGGCCTGGCCCCGTCCGTCCGCCAGGTACGCCACTACCGGTAGGTCCACCGGAAAGGGGAGATCTGCATGCACGCGGTGATTCTCGCCGGCGGCAAGGGGGTGCGGCTGCGGCCGTACACCACCACGCTGCCCAAGCCACTGATGCCCATCGGCGACAAGCACGCGATCCTGGAGATCGTCCTGGATCAGCTCGCCGGATGCGGCTTCACCTCCGTGACGCTCGCGATCAACCATCTCGGCCCGCTCATCAAGGCGTTCGTCGGCGACGGCACCCGCTGGGGGCTGCGCGTCGACTACATCGAGGAGGACCGTCCGCTGTCCACCGTCGGACCGCTGTTCGGGCTCAAGGACACCCTGCCCGAGCAGTTCCTGGTGATGAACGGCGACGTGCTGACCGACCTCGACTACGCCGACCTGCTCAACCAGCACGTGCTGACCGGCGCCGGGCTGACCGTGGCCATCGCCGAACGCACCCACAAGGTCGAGTTCGGGGTCCTCGACGTCGAGGCGTCGCGGATCACCGGGTTCCGCGAGAAGCCCAGCCTGCGCTACCAGGTCAGCATGGGTGTGTACGGGATGAGCCGGCGCACCCTGGCCCCGTACCCGGCCGGGCTCGCGTTCGGCTTCGACGAGCTGGTCCTCGACCTGCTGGCCCGCCGCGAGCACCCGTCGACCTACCCGTTCACCGGGTTCTGGCTCGACATCGGCCGTCCCGAGGACTACGACGAGGCCAACCGCAACTTCGACGAGCTGCGCCCGATCCTGTTGCGCGAACGCGCGGGGGAGCCGGTATGAGGATTCTGCTGTTCGGCTCGTCCGGTTTCATCGGCCGCCACGTCCGCGAGGCTCTCGAGGACGCCGGCGACCTGATCTGCCCGCGGCGCGACCGCCACGACCTGGTCAACGGCGAGGTCGACGACCTCAAGGCGCTGGTCCGGGCCGAACGGCCGGACGCGGTGGTCTGCTGCGTCGGCGCGCTCACCGGCACGCCGGGCGAGCTGATGCGGGCCAACGCGATGGTGGCGGCCAAGCTGCTCGAGTCGGCCCCGGACGCGCGGCTGGTGCGCCTGGGCTCGGCCGGGGAGTACGGCGTCGTCCCCGACGGGCATGCCGTCGCCGAGGACGACCCGCTCGAACCGGTCGGGGCGTACGGGGTCAGCCACGCCGCCGGCACGCGGCTGTTCGCGCTGGCCGCCAACACCGTGTCGCTGCGCGTGTTCAACCCGATCGGGGCGGGCCAGCCGGCCGAGAACGTGCTGGGCCGCGCGGCCGCGCAACTGCGGGCCGGGCACACCGAGCTGTCGCTGGGGCCGCTCGGCGCGTACCGGGACTTCGTCGACGTGCGCGACGTGGCCTCGCTGATCCGGGCCGTGGTGGTCGCGGACGACGTGCCGCACCCGGTCTACAACGCGGGCAGCGGGCGGGCGGTCACCGTCCGGGAAGCGGTCGGGATGCTGGCCCGCGAGGCCGGGTTCACCGGCGCCATCCGGGAACAGGGCGCGGGGCCGCAACGGTCGGCCGCGGTCGGCTGGATCCGGGCCGACAACAGCCGGGCCGCCGCGGATCTGGGCTGGGCGCCCGCGTACGACCTGGACGCCTCGATCAAGAGCCTCTGGGAAGACGCGTGAGAAGGGCGGTGACGGTCCTGCTGGCGGCGCTGACCGTCGCCGCCTGCACGTCGTCCCCCGCCCCGTCGAAACCGTCCGAGGCGTGGGCCTACCAGCTGCAGAACTACCGGGACGACCGCCTCGACCAGCTCGCCGCCGGGCCGTACGGGACCGTGGTGATCGACCTGGCCCGCGACGCCCACGCCGACTTCTTCACCGCCGGCGAGATCGGCGCCGTCCGGGCCACCGGCAAACGGGTCCTGGCCTACTTCGAGATCGGCAGCATCGAGGACTTTCGCCCCGAGTACAAGAACCTGCCCCGGGATCTGATCGGCAACGAGTGGGCGGACTGGCCCGGCGAGTACTTCGTCCGCTACTACGACGACCGCTGGTGGGAGCTGGTCGTCAAACCCCGCGTCGACCGGGCGATCCGGGCCGGGTTCAACGGCGTCTATCTGGACACCCCGCTCGCGTACGAGGAGATCTCGCTGGACGCCGTGCCGGGACGCGACCGCGACGCCCTGGCCCGCGACATGGCCTCGCTCGTCCGGCGGATCAGCGCGTACGCGAAAGGCCGGGTCCCCGGTTTTCTGGTCGTGCCGCAGAACTCGCCGGAACTGCGGCACCAGCCCGGATACACCGGCGCCATCGACGGCATCGGCATGGAGGAGCTGTTCTTCCGGGCCACCGACGAGCGCTGCGCCGAGGACTGGTGCGCCGAGAACCTGGCCGACACCCGGGCGCTGCGCGACGCGGGCAAGTTCGTGCTCAGCGTCGACTACGCCACCAAGGCGGCCGACGTGCGCGCCGCCTGCGAGCACTACGCCACCGAACGCTTCATCGGCACGGTCACCGTGCTGGAACTGGACAGACCCGCCCAACCCTGCGCGTAAGAAGGAGAACCCCGCATGCCCCAGACGATTGGAGTCGTCGGCCTCGGCTACGTCGGTCTGACACTGACCGCCGCGCTGGCCGACAAGGGCTACATCGTGCACGGCGCCGACGTGTCGAATCACGTGCTCGACACCCTCTCCCAGGGGCGGTCGCACATCTTCGAACCCGGCGTCGAGGACATCTTCGCCGCGAAGGTCGGCACGACGGTCCACGTGGCCGAGTCGCTGCCCCGCGACACCGTCGACGTCGCGGTGATCAGCGTGTCGACGCCCGTGGACGAGTCGACCCGCCGCCCCAACCTGGCCAACCTGGCCGCCGCCGCGCGCAGCGTCGCCGCGACGTGCCGGCCGGGCACGCTGGTGGTCGTGCGCAGCACCGTGCCCGTCGGCACGAGCCGCCGCGTGGTCCTGCCCGAACTGCAAGCCGCCTGGGGTGACCAGGTGCGGCTGGTGATGGCGCCCGAGCGCACCATCCAGGGCCAGGCGCTGCGCGAGCTGGTCGAGCTGCCGCAGGTCGTCGGCGGCCTGGACGAGGAGAGCACGCGGGCCGGCGTGGAGTTCTTCAGCGGCCTGGCCCAGACCGTCGTGCCGGTGTCCGACCTCGAGACGGCCGAGCTGGTGAAGCTGTCCAACAACTGCCACACCGACCTGATCTACTCGTTCGGCAACGAGATCGCGCTCATCGCCGAGCAGCACGGCCTCGACCCGCTCGAGGTCATCCGCGCCGCCAACGTGAACTATCCGCGTCCCGACCTGTCCAAGCCCGGATACGTCGGCGGTGGCTGCCTGTCGAAGGACCCGTACATCATGCTGGACAGCGCCGGCGGCTACACGCCGTTCCTGGTCGGTCAGGCCCGCGCCCTCAACGAGCACCTGCCCGTGCACGTGGCCGAGATCGTGGTGCGGCTGCTGCGCGAGATCCGCGGCGAGACCCGCGGGCTGCGGCTGGCCGTGCTCGGGTGGGCGTACAAGGGCTGGCCGCCCACCGACGACATGCGCGGCACCCCGATCGCCACCATGATGCCGATCTTCTCGGCCGCCGGGATCACCGTCACCGGCCACGACCCGATGGTCACGGCCGAGGTCGTCCGCCAGTACGGCGGCGAGCCGATCAGCCTGGACAAGGCGTTCACCGACAGCGACGCCGTGCTCGTCATCAACGACCACCCGGACTACCGCGGGATCGACGTGAGCGCGATGCTGGGCGACGCCCGGCCCGCGCTCATCTTCGACTCGTGGCGCATCCTGGACAGCGAGGCCATCCGCGCGGCCGGCATCCGCTACGCCGGCCTCGGCTACCTGCCGGTGGTGACCGCATGAGGGCGCTGCTGCTCGGCGGGGCCGGCTTCATCGGCGTGCACCTGGCCCGGCGGCTGATCGCCGACGGCTACCAGGTGACGATCGTCGACGACTTCTCCCGCGGCCGCTCCGACTCGGTGGTGTCCGAACTGGGCGCCGAGGTCGTGTCGGCCGACCTCACCGACCCGGCCTTCTATGCCGGGCTGGAACACGGCTACGACCAGATCTATCTGCTCGCCGCCGTCGTCGGGGTGCGCAACGTGGAGAAGGACCCGGCCCGGGTCGTCCGCGTCAACACGCTCGTCGCCATGCACCTGCTCGACTGGCTGCAGCCGGGCGAGCGCGTCTTCTTCGCCTCGACCAGCGAGGTCTACGCGGGCGGCGTCGACGCGGGCATCGTGCCGGTTCCCACGGCCGAGGACATCCCGACGATGATCTCGGACATCACGGCGCCCCGGTTCGCGTACGCGGTCAGCAAGCTGCTCGGCGAGGCCGCGTTCCTGCACACCGCGCGCGCCCGCGGGTTCGACGCCGTGGTCGGGCGCTTCCACAACGTCTACGGGCCGCGGATGGGCGCCGACCACGTCATCCCCGAGATGTCGCTGCGGGCGCGCGGCGGCGAGGACCCGTTCCGGGTGCCCGGGGCCGACCAGTTCCGCGCGTTCTGCCACGTCGGCGACGCCGTCGAGGCGATGGTCCGGCTGATGGCCACGCCCGCTGCCGCCGGCCAGATCGTGCACATCGGCAACGACCGCGAGGAGACCAACATCGGCGATCTGGCCAAGCTGGTGCTGCGCGTGGCCGGGGTCAGCCCGGCCATCGAGACCGCCGACGCACCACCGGGATCGGTGCGCCGCCGCTGTCCCGACCTGTCCAAGCTGCGCGAGCTGACCGGCTTCGAGCCGACGGTCACCCTCGAAGAGGGCGTCCGGACGACGTTCGCGTGGTACGCCGAACACGGGAGGCCATCATGACCGAGCGCGCCCCGATCTGCTTCTACTACGGCAACGGCAAGCTTCTCGACCTCGCCGACTACCCGCGCGTGGTGCTGCAGCCCGACTTCTACAAGCCCGAGGAGATCGCCTACCTCAAGGGCAAGGACGTGCAGTGCCTGGCCTATCTGACCCTGTCGGAGGACACCGGGCCGCCCGCCGAGTGGCAGCGCACCGAGCGCAACCCCGACTGGGGTGGCACCTTTGTGCACGTCGGGCATCCGGGCTGGGTCTCGCACGTGGTCGGCCAGGCCCGGGCCGCGCTCGACGCCGGCTTCGATGGGCTGTTCCTCGACACGCTCAACGTCGAGCTGACCTTCCCCGAGGACGTGCCGCACCTGCTGACCCTGGTCGCCGCCGTGCGGGCGGTCGACGAGTCGGCGTACATCCTGGCCAACCGCGGCTTCGGCATGCTGCCCCGGCTGGCCGAGCTGGTCGACGGCGTGGTGTTCGAGTCGTTCTCGGCGCGCTGGACCGACGAGGGCTACGCGGCCTGGCCGGCCGACGTGCTGGAGTTCCACGCCCAGATCGCCGAGCAGCTGCTGCGGCTGCAGGTCGACCTGTACGCGCTGGACTACGCCGACGATCCGGGCCTGACCGACTTCGCGATCCGCCGGGCCCGGCAGTTCGGCATGCAGTGCATCGTCAGCGACCGGGCCCTGTCACGCGTCTGACGGGTTGCGGGGCCGCTTTACCGGGGGCCGCTTCACGCGTCTGCCGTCCGGAAGACCGCGAACGTGGTCCGCTTCCGCAGTCGGAAACCGATCGACTCGTAGAGGCGGATCGCGTTCGTGTTCGCGGCCGACGTGTGCAGGAACGGGATCTCGCCGCGCTGCCGGATCCCGTACGCGATTGCCCGCACCAGGCTGGTGGCCAGGCCCTGCCCGCGGAACGCCGGATGGGTGCAGACCGCGCTGATCTCGGTCCAGCCGGGCGGGTGCAGCCGCTCACCGGCCACCGCGATCAACTTCCCGTTTTCCCGTACGCCCAGATAGGTGCCCAATTCGATCGTGCGCGACCGGAACGGACCCGGCTGGGTGAGCGCGATCAGGGCGAGGATCTCGGGCACATCGCCGGCGTGGAGCGGCCGGGCCCGGGAAAACGGCGCCGCAACCAGCGACTCGCCGACGAACTGGACGCCGGCCACCTCGCCCGCGATCTCCCAGCCGGGATGGGCGGCCGGGACCGCTCCGGCCACCGCCACCTCGGCGCCCGGACCGGTCAGGACGGCCAGGTCGGCCCACGCCCGCGGATCCCCGGGATCCTCCAGGGCGTGGAACGGCGCGACGTCCGGGTGATAGCGAAGAGCCTTCCCGTACGCCTGGGCGAAGCGCGAATGGGTGCCGCGCAGTGAGCTCACGACCGGGTCGTCGAGCACCGACCGGCCCGTGTCGACGGTGGTCATCGCGGAGCCAGCCCGAGGTGCTCGCGCAACGTCGAACCCTCGTACTCGGTGCGGAAGACGCCCTGCTCCTGCAGCAACGGCACCACCGTGCCGGCGAACTCGTCGAGGCCGCCCGGCGTCACGTGCGGCACCAGGATGAAACCGTCGGAAGCGTCCTCCTGCACGAGGTGGTTGATGCTCGCGGCGACCGTGGCGGCCGAGCCGACGAAGGTCTGGCGGCCGGTCACCTCGATGATGAGGTCGCGGATCGACAGCTTTTCCGCCTCGGCCCTGGCCCGCCACTCGCGGGCCACGGCGATCGGGTCGCGGTGCATCCGCACGCTGGCCCGGCCCCGCGCGATGTGCTCGCCGGACACGTCGGGGTCGACCTCGGGCAGCGGCCCCTCCGGGTCGTACGAGGACAGGTCGCGGTTCCACAGCTGCTCGAGGAACTTGATCGCGGTCGCCCCGCTGACCTGCTGACGCCGGATCACCCGGGCCTTCTCCTGCGCGTCGGAGTCGGTGTCGCCGAGCACGAACGTCGCGGCCGGGAGCACCTTGAGCGAGTCCCGGTCCCGGCCATATTTGGCCAGCCGGTCCTTGACGTCGGCGTAGAACTTCTGGCCGTCCTCCAGGGTGCCGTGCCGGCTGAAGATGGCATCGGCGGTGGCCGCGGCGAACTCCCGGCCCGCGTCGGAGTCGCCCGCCTGCAGGATGACCGGTCCGCCCTGCGGGCTGCGGGGCACGTTGAAGCGGCCGGCGATGTCGAAGTGCTGATCGGTGTGGCGGAACCGGCCGGCGTCCGGGTCGCGCAGGAAGACGCCGTTCTCCTGGTCGGCGGCGATCGCGTCGGCCGGCCACGAGTCGAACAGCTCCTGGGCGGTCGCCAGCGCCTGGGTGGCCCGGCTGTACCGGTCGGACTCGGCCAGGAAGCCGCCGCGCCGGAAGTTCTCGCCGGTGAACGCGTCCCAGCTGGTGACCACGTTCCACGCGGCCCGGCCGCCGGACAGGTGGTCGAGCGAAGCGAACTGGCGGGCCACCTCGTACGGCTCGTTGAACGTCGAGTTGATCGTGCCGGCCAGGCCCAGGCGCTCGGTGACGGCGGCCAGCGCGGCCAGGACGGTGAAGGTGTCGGGACGCCCGACCACGTCCAGGTCGTAGATCTGGCCGGCCTGCTCGCGCAGCCGCAGGCCCTCGGCCAGGAAGAAGAAGTCGAACTTGGCCCGCTCGGCGGTCTGGGCGAGCCGGACGAACGAGTCGAACTCGATGTGGCTGCCCGCGGCCGGGTCGCTCCACACGGTGGTGTTGTTGACGCCCGGGAAATGCGCGGCGAGATGGATCTGCTTAGGCAACGCGGGCTCCTTCGGCGGCGGCGTAGCGGTTGGCCGGGCGGGGCAGGCCCAGGCGTTCGCGCAGGGTGCCGGGCTCGTAGCCGGTGCGGAAAACGCCCCGGGACTGCAGCTCGGGGACCAGGCCGCGGGTGATGCCCCGCAGATCCGAGGGGAGGCGGCCGGGGCGCAGCCGGAACCCGGTGATGCCGGCCTCCTGCCAGTCGAGCAGCAGGTCGGCGAGCTGGGCCGGGGTGCCGGCGAAGACCGCGGCGTCCGACTGGTGGGCCTTGCGCGCGGTGGGTTCCAGGAGCACCTCCAGGTCGGCGAAGACGTGCCGCACCGCGACCTGGCCGACGATCCGCCGTGCGTCGTCGGCGTCCTTCGGCGTCACATAGACGACGTCGGTGGACTTCTCGGCGAACCGGTACGGGATCTCGTTGTGGGCCAGCGCGGTCACCAGCGGCTGCCCCTGCGGCGGCCGGGGCGTGATCGACGGGCCCTTCACGCTGAAGAACCGGCCCTCGAAGTCGATGTAGTGCAGCTTGTCGCGGTCGATGAACCGGCCGGTGGCGGCGTCGCGGATCTCGGCGTCGTCCTCCCAGCTGTCCCACAGCCGCCGGACCACTTCCACGTAGTCGGCCGCCTCGTCGAACAGCTCCTGGATCGCCTCCGGAGTGTCCACATCGATCGGCCGCCGCCCGAAGTGCGCGGCCTCCGCGGCTTTCGGTGAGAGCTGCACCCGCCACCCCGCGCGGCCGCGGCTCACGTAGTCGAGGGTGGCGATCGCCTTGGAGATGTGGAACGGCTCGGTGTGGGTGACCGTGGCCGTCGGGACGAGCCCGATGTGCCGGGTCAGCGGGGCCACCCGCGCGGCGATCAGCACCGCGTCGAGGCGGCCCTGCACCTGGCCCGGGTCGTCGGTCTGCACGCCGAGCGCGTCCTCGATGGTGACGAAGTCGAGCTTGCCCGCCTCGGCCTCGGCCACCAGGTCGACCCAGTAGCGGGCGGTGAACAGTTCGGCGGGCCGCGCGCCGGGCTCGCGCCAGGCGTCCGGGGCCCAGCCGGCGCCGTCCAGCGCCACCGCGAGATGCAGGTCGGTCATGGTCACTTCCCCTCGATCGGCAGGCCCGGCGGGTTGATCTCAGGTGCGTCGACGGCCTCGCTCGCGAGGTTCCAGCGGTCCAGGATCTTCTGGTAGTCGCCCGACCGGACCAGCTCGTCCAGGGCCGCCTTGTACGCCTCGACCAGGCCGCTGCCCTTCTTGGTGGTGAGCGCGATCTTGCCCTGCAGCGTGGAACCGGCCCCGGAGTAGGTGCCGACGATCTCGGTCTGGCCCGCCTTGGCCACGTGGTAGGCCGAGGTCGGGTTGGGGCCCAGGTAAAGGTCGATCTGCCCGGAGCCGAGGGCCAGATAGGTGGCCTGGTTGGTCTGGTAGTACTTGATGTCGACCTTGGGCAGGCCCTGCTTGACGGCCTCCTCGCTCCACTCGACCAGGATCTTCTCCTGGTTGGTGCCCGACCCGACCGCGACCCGCTTGCCGGCCACGTCGGCCGGGCCGGTGACCTTGAGCCCGCTGCCCTTCTTGGCCTCGAACGCGAGCTCGTCCTTGCGGTAGGTCGCGAAGTCGTACTTCTGCTTGCGTTCCTCGGTGACCGTGATGTTCGAGGCGCCGACGTCGAACTTGCCGCTGTCGAGGCCGATGAACAGGTTTTCCCAGCTGGTGTTCTGCAGCTCGGGCTCGAGGCCGAGGACACCGGCGACGGCGACGGCGATGTCGGGCTCGCTGCCGATCAGGGTCTTGTTGTCGGTGGCGGTGAACGCGAGCGGGGCGAAACCGGCGCCGGCCGCGCCCACGCCGATCGCGAGCACGCCCTTCTGCTTGATGGCGCCGGGCAGCAGGGCCGCGGCCGCGTCGACCTTGGCCGGGACGATGCGCTGCTGGTCGGGGCCGTCGTTGATGGTGACCGCGGCGGCCTGTGCGACCGCGGCCGCGGGGGTCTGCTCGTCCGGCGCGGCGCAGGCGGCGAGTCCCGCCAGCGCGGCCACCAGGAGCAGAGCGGATCTCGTACGCATGAAGGGGTGCTCCTTAGACCAGAACTTTGGACAGGAACGCGCGGGTGCGTTCGTGCCGGGGGTTGTCGAGGACCTCGCCGGGCGGGCCCTGTTCGAGCAGGCGGCCGCCGTCGAGGAAGACGATGTGATCGGCCACCTCACGGGCGAAGCCGATCTCGTGGGTGACGACGACCATCGTGGTGCCGGCCCGGGCCAGGTCCCGCATGACGTCGAGCACCTCGCCGACCAGTTCGGGGTCGAGGGCCGAGGTGGGTTCGTCGAACAGGATCAGCTTGGGTTCGCGGGCCAGCGCGCGGGCGATGGCCACCCGTTGCTGCTGGCCGCCGGAGAGCTGACGGGGATAGCTGCCGGCCTTCTCGGCCAGGCCCACCCTTTCCAGCAGCGCGATGCCACCGCCGGCCTCCCGGACGTTTTGCAGCGCGGTCATGTGCGAGAACAGGTTGAAGGTCTGGAAGACGAAGCCGATCCCGGCCCGCTGCTTGAGGATGTGTCGCTCGCTCAGCTCGTACAGCTTGTTGCCGGCGCGGCGGTAGCCGATCAGCTCGCCATCGACGCGAACCCGGCCGCGGTCGACCTTCTCCAGGTGGTTGATGCAGCGCAACAGGGTCGACTTGCCCGAGCCGGACGGGCCCAGAATGACCGTGACGCTGCCGGCCGGAACGGTGAGCGTCACATCGTGCAGCACTTCCAGCGAGCCGAACGACTTGTGCACGCCTTCGAGCTCGATCATCGGACGTATCCCCTCGAGTAGCGGCGCTCGACGTAGTGCTGCAGGACCGACAGGGCGGCGGTCAGGATCACGTACCAGACCGTGGCCACCAGCAGCAGCGGCACGACCCGCCCGTTGCGGCCGTAGATGACCTGCACCTGGTAGAACAGCTCGCCGATGGCCAGGACGTACACCACCGAGGTGCTCTTGAGCAGATTGACCAGCTCGTTGGCCGCGTTGGGCAGGATCGCCCGCATGGCCTGGGGGAGCAGGATGCGGCGGAACTGGCGCAGGCGCGGGATGCCCAGGGCGGCCGCGGCCTCCAGCTGCCGCGGGTCGACCGACAGGATGCCGGCGCGGACGATCTCGGCGGCGTACGCGGCCTCGTGCAGGGCCAGACCCAGCAGCGCCGCGCCGAACGCGCTGACCAGGCTGGACGTCTCGAAGTGCAGGAAGCCGGGGCCGAACGGGACGCCGATCTGCAGCCGGTCGTACAGGTAACCGAGGTTGGCCCAGAACAGCAGTTGCACGAGCAGCGGCACCGAGCGGAAGACCCAGATGAAGGTCCAGCTCACCGCGGACAGCACCGGGTTCTTCGAGAGCCGCATCGGGGCGAGGACGATCCCGCCCGCGAAGCCGAGCACGGCCCCCGCGAAGGTGAGCTCGAGGGTGATGAGCAGCGCCTGCATCACGGACTTCTCGAAGAAGTAGCCGGCGAAGGTGCCCCAGTCCCAGCCCGGATTGGTGATGAGGCCGTGCACGAACTGGGCGATGACAACGAGGACCGCGGCGGCGGCGATCCAGCGCCACGGATGCCGGGCCGGCACCACGACGAGATCGTCAGTGGCGCGGCCGGCCACCTGGGGAGGCGAGGACAAGAGGCTCACGCCACCGACGCTAGGGCCGCCGGACCAAAACCCTCAATACCTATCGGGTGTATATGTTTTACGAACTTGTCAACGGCCTCAGCCCTTGCTTATATCCTATTTCAGCTATAGGAAAATAGGAGTCCGTTCACCTGGAGGTGGAGATGCGTCGCCGTTCCCTGCTGATCGCCGTCGTGGCAACCGCGCTGGCCGCGGGCTGCTCCGGCCGGGCCGGCACCGACTCCGCCGCCACCGGCGAGCCGGTCTCCGGAGGGTCCCTCACCTGGGGGATCGAAACCGAGCCGATCACGTTGAACCCGCACCAGTACGCCCAGGCCAAGGCCCGTCTGCTGGTCTGGAACAACTTCGAGGCGCTGCTCACCCACGACGACAAGGGCGGCTACGTGCCCTGGCTGGCCACCGGCTACCGGGTGTCGCCGGACGGCCTGACCTACACCGTCGAGCTGCGCGACGGCGTGACCTTCAGCGACGGCACCAAACTGGACGCGGCCGCGGTCAAGGCCAACACCGACCTCCTGCTCTCCGACGGCTACGCGCCCGGGGTGGCCGCCGTCCAGCTGGGCAACCTCAAATCCGTCGACGTCGCCGGCCCGCTGACCGTGAAATACACGCTGACCCGGCCGGACGTGCTGATCCTCGACTTCCTGTCCTCGCCGCAGGGCGCGATCGTGTCACCCAAGTCGCTCCGGGAGGCGGCCAACCTCAAGGCGGGCGGCCCGCAGCTGGCCGGAACCGGGCCGTTCATCCTCGACCGGTACACGCCGGGCCAGGAACTGCACTACAAGCGCAACCCCGCGTATCGCGACCGGGCCGCCTACCTCGACGAGGTCACCTACCGGTTCCTCAAGGAGCCGTCCGTACGGGTGGGGGCGCTGACCTCGGGCCAGGTGCAGGTCATCGAGGGGGTGCCGGCCACCGACCAGGCGCAGATCACCGGCAACCCCGCCCTGACGTTGAGTAAGGGGCTCAACTCTGGATCCGCGTACTCGTACTACTTCAACGTCACGCACGCGCCGTTCGACGACCTCCGGATCCGGCAGGCGTTCCGTGACGCGCTCGATGTGGACACCGTGCTGCAGGGCGTCTACCGCGGCACCGCGACCCGGGCCTGGAGCGTGATCGGGCCGACCAGCCCGCTCTACGACAAGTCGCTCGAAGGCACGTACGGCAACAATCCCGCGCGGGCCAACGCCACCCTGGACGCGGCCGGCTGGACCCAGCGCGACTCCGAGGGCTTCCGGGTCAAGGACGGCAAGCGGCTGACCGTACGCCTCGTGCAGTCGGCGCCGTTCGTCCGCGACCGCCGCGAGATCCTGGCCCAGGCCGTGCAGGCCGCGGTCAAGCAGAGCGCCGGCATCGACCTCAAGGTCTCCGTGGTCGACCAGGGCACCGCCACGGCGGCCCTCGAGAACGGCGACTACGAGATCTTCGACAACTCGCGGGCCGACACCGACGCCGGGGCCGCCCTCAACCTGTTGCTCTCCTCGTCCGGCGCGATCAACCGGCTGGGCATCGCCGACAAGAAGATCGACGGCCTGCTCGCCCAGGGCCAGGCCGCCGGGGACCCCGCCGCCCGGGCGAAGATCTATCAATCGCTGCAGCGGACCGTCATCGCCGGCCAGGCCCTGATCCAGCCCCTCTACGCCCCGGCCGACCAGATCGCGGCCTCCAAGAAGGTCGGCGGGCTGAGCTTCGAACCCACCGCGGGCGTGCCGGCCGGCGCCTATGACATCTGGCTCAGCAAGTGATCGTCCTGCGCCGCCTTCTGACCGGGCTCGTCGTGCTGTGGGCGGCCGCGACCGCCGCCTATCTCGCCCTGCTGGCGGCGCCCGGATCCACCGTGGACAGCATCATCGGAGACGGCGCCGACACCCCGTTGATCCGGGCCCAGATCATCCAGGAGTGGGGCCTCGACCGGCCCGCCGTTCAGCAATACCTGGACTACCTGTGGCGGGCCGGGCAAGGCGACCTCGGGCGGTCCTATCTGCTGCAACGGCCCGTACGGGACGTGATCGCCGACCAGATCGGGCCGACCCTGACCCTCGCCGTGACCGCCGCCGTGCTCGGTGTGCTGCTCGCCCTGGTGCTGGCCGTGACCACCCGGCGGCCGTGGGCCCGGCGGGTCAGCTCGACCGCCGAACTCGTGCTGGTGTCGACGCCGCCGTTCCTCATCGGGATCGTGCTGCTCAGCGTCTTCTCGTTCCGCCTCGGCTGGTTCCCGGTCAGCGGCGGCCAGGGTCTCGCCGCCCTGGTGCTGCCCGCGGTCACCCTCGCGCTGCCGGTGGCCGGGGTGCTCACCCAGGTGCTGCGGGACGGCGTCGACCGCGCGCTGGACGAGCCGTTCGTGGTCACCGCCCGGGCCCGCGGCCTGGGGGAGCGTGCGGTGCTGGTCCGCCACGCCCTGCGGCACGCCCTGCTGCCCGCGGTGACATTGACCGGCTGGCTGTTCGGCGTCCTGCTGGGCGGCGCGGTCATCATCGAGACGGTCTTCGGCCGGCCCGGCCTGGGCCAGGTCACCCTGGCCGCCGTGAACAGCGCCGACATGCCCGTGGTCCTGGCCGTGGTGGTGTTCTCCGCCTTCGTCTACGTGCTCATCAACACGCTCGCCGACTTCGCCTGCCTGCTCATCGACCCCCGCCTGCGCCCGGCTCCGGCCGCTGTCTCCCCGGAGGCACGCACATGACGATCGCCCTCGACCGCGGCCTCGCCGTCCGCCCCTGGCGCCCACCCGGGGCCGGGGTGGCCGCCGCGGCCCTGTTCCTCCTGCTGGCGCTGGCCGCCGCGCTGCACCCGGCCCTGTTCGCCGGCGATCCGCTCGCGGCCGACCCGCTGCACGTGCTCGAGGCGCCGTCCGGGACCCACTGGTTCGGCACCGACCAGCTCGGCCGCGACGTCTTCGACCGCGTCGTGCACGGCGCCCGCCACTCGCTGCTGATCGGCATCGTCGCCACCCTCATCGCGGTCACCGCCGGGCTCCTGCTCGGCCTGTCCGCCGGGCTGTCCCACAAGTACGCCGACGAGGCGCTGAGCCGCTCGTTCGACGCGTTGTCGGCCTTCCCGCTGCTGTTGCTGGCGCTGCTGTTCGTCGCCGTGGCCGGCCCCGGCACGGCCGGCCTCGTCGTCGCGATCGGCATAGCGACGATGCCCAACTACGCCCGCGTGGTGCGCACCCAGACGTTCCGGGTGCGCCAGGCCCCGTACGTGACCACGGCCGTGTCCTTCGGCGGCTCGCGCGCCCGCCTGGTCGTCCGGCACGTGCTGCCCAACGTGCTCGGACCGGTCCCGGTGCTGGCCGTCATCGGCCTGGGCGAGGCGATCCTGGCCGCCGCGGGCCTGAGCTTCTTGGGCATGGGACCGCAGCCGCCGTCGCCCGAGTGGGGCGCGATGCTCTCCGAGGGCCGCGGCTATCTGAGCGTCGCGTGGTGGACGACGGTCCTGCCCGGAACCGTCGTCACCCTCCTGGTCATCTCGCTGACCGTCGTCGGCCGTCACCTCCAGCGCCGCTTCGAGGGGAGGCCCGCATGAGCGAACCGCTGGTTTCCGTGCGCGACCTGCACGTGACCTTCCTGCACCGCCGGGCCGACGTGCACGCCGTACGCGGAATCGACCTCGACATCCACCGCGGCGAGTGCGTGGCCATCGTCGGGGAGTCCGGGTCGGGCAAGAGCGTCACCGCCCGTACGCTCGTCGGCCTGGCCGGCCCGCACGCGCGGGTCAGCAGCTCCCGGTTCGAGATCGACGGCCGCTCCGGACCGTTCGACTGGCGCGCCCTGCGCGGCGGATTCGCCGGGCTGGTCCTGCAGGACGCCCTCGGCTCGCTCGACCCGCTGCGCACGGTCGGCGCCGAGATCGGCGAGGTCCTGCGCGTTCACGCCGTCGGCGATCGCCGCGACCGGGACCGGCGCGTGCGCTCCCTGCTCGAAGCGGTCCACGTGCCCGAGCCGGACCGGCGCGCCGGCCAGCATCCGCACCAGCTGTCCGGCGGGCTGCGCCAGCGGGCACTGATCGCCTCGGCCCTGGCGGCCGGCCCGCCCCTGCTCATCGCCGACGAACCGACCACGGCCCTGGACGTGACCGTTCAGTCCCAGATTCTCGACCTGCTCGCCGAACGCCGCCGGGCCGGCGAGACCCTCCTGCTGATCAGCCACGACCTGGCTGTCGTCGCCCGGCTGGCCGACCGGGTGCTGGTCATGAAGGACGGCCGGATCGTCGAGTCCGGCGACACCCGGAGCCTGCTGTCCGCCCCCACCCATCCGTACACGCAGCAGCTTCTGGCCGCCGTCCCGTCCGCCGCCTCCCGCGGCCGTCGGCTCTCGTCCTCGGTGCCCCCATCGGCTCCTCCCCGGCCGGGGCCGCCTTCCCCGCCGCCCTCTGACGTGATCGTCGAGGCGCTGGGGCTGCGCAAACGCTACGGGTCGCACACCGTCGTGGACGGCGTCGACCTCACCGTGCGCCGGGGCGAGATCGTCGGGCTCGTGGGGGAGTCCGGGTCGGGGAAGACCACGGTGGCCCAGCTGCTGTTCGGGCTGACCCCCCTGTCGTCCGGCTCCGTGGCGTTCGAGGGCGCGCCATGGAGCGGGCTCACGGAGCGGCGGCGTCGTTCGCGGCGCCGCCGCCTCCAGCTCATCGCGCAGGACCCCCTGTCCGCCTTCGACCCGCGCTGGACCGTGGCCCGCATCGTGGCCGAAGCCCTTCCCAGCACCCGATCGCAAGCCGGTGGGGCACACCCGCCCGTCGCGGAGCTCCTCGACCGGGTCGGGCTCGGCGCCGACGTCCTCGACCGATATCCACGCCAGCTCTCCGGTGGGCAGCGGCAGCGGGTCGCCATCGCCCGGGCACTCGCCCCCCGGCCCAGCCTGATCATCTGTGACGAGCCGGTCTCCGCGCTCGACGTCTCCGTACAGGCGCAAGTCCTTGACCTTCTGGCCGGCATCCGCGACACCGACGGCACCGCGCTGCTGTTCATTTCCCACGATCTCGGCGTCGTCCACCACCTCGCCGACCGGGTCCTGGTCATGCGGGACGGCGCCGTCGTCGAACAGGGCCCGGTGGACGACGTCTTCCACAACCCGCGGCACGAATACACCCGCGCGCTCCTCGACGCGGTGCCGACCCTGGAGGTGTCGCGATGAAATTCCTGCTCATCACCCTGATCGCCGAGAAGGACGCGCACCGGCCGGCCCGGGCCCGCCTGCGCGAGGTGGTGGACAACGCCGTGCTGGCCGAAGAACTGGGCTTCGACGGGTTCGGAGTGGGGGAGCGGCACGAACGGCCGTTCTTCTCGTCCTCGCCGCCGGTGGTGCTCAGCCACATCGCCGCCGTGACCTCGCGGATCCGCCTGTTCACCGCGGTCACCACGCTTAGCCTGCTCGACCCGGTGCGCGCGTTCGAGGACTACTCGACGCTCGACAACCTCTCCGACGGCCGCCTCGAACTCATCATCGGCAAGGGCAACGGCGCCGCGCAGGCCAAGCTGTTCCACGTCACCGCCGACGACCAGTGGGACCGCAACCGCGAAAGCTACGAACTGTTCCGCCGCCTGTGGCGCGAACCCAAGGTGACGTGGTCGGGCCGCTTCCGCCCGTCGCTGACCGACGCCGAGACCTGGCCCCGCCCGCTGCAGCAACCCATCCGGGTCTGGCACGGCAGCGCCACCAGCCGCGAATCCGTCGACCTCGCCGCACGCTTCGGCGACCCGCTGTTCTCGGCCAACGTCACCAACCCGATCGAGCCGTACGCCGAATTGATCCGCTACTACCGCGAACGGTGGGCCCACTACGGCCACGACCCGGCCGAAGCCCTCGTGGGAGCCGGCAGCGCCGGTTTCTACGCCGCACGCACCTCGCAGGAGGCCATCGAGACCTACCGGCCCCTGTACGAGGCCCGGATCGCGCTGTTCCGCGAGGTCGGCGTGGAGCCCGTCTTCCCGACCCTGGAGGACGCGATCGAACGCAGCTCCATCCTGGTCGGCAGCCCCCAGCAGATCATCGACAAGGTGCACCGCTACCACGCCGAGTTCGGCCACGAGGTCATGCACCTGCACGCCGACGCCGACGGCCTGACCGACAAGCAGCACCGGGCCTCCCTCGAACTGTTCCAGTCCGAGGTCGCCCCCATCCTGCGCCGCGACATCCCCAGCCGCCCCTTTTCCTTCGGAGGACCCGCATGACCGTGCCGCTTTCCATCCTGGATCTGGCCCCGCTGGTTTCCGGCGGCACCGTCGGGGACGCCCTGCGCCGCACGCTCGACCTCGCCCGCAAGGCCGAACAGTTCGGCTACCACCGCTACTGGGTGGCCGAGCACCACCTGACCCCCGGCGTGGCCAGCTCCCAGCCGGCCCTGCTGCTGGGCCAGATAGCCGCCGCGACCGAACGCCTCCGGCTCGGCTCGGGCGCCCTGCAGACCGGCTTCCTCACGCCGCTGGCCGCGCTGGAGCAGTTCGGCCTGCTGGACGCCCTGTACCCCGGCCGTTTCGACCTGGGCCTGGGCCGCTCCGCGCAGCGCCGCCCCTCCGCCCCCGCCGCTCCTTCCGGCCCGTCCGTTGTCGACGGCCTGCTCATCCCCAAGCACTTCGACTTCACCCCGCTGATGACGTCCTCGCGCGCGGCCCTCTTCGGCAAGCTGCTCAAACAGCCCAACGCCGAGCCGCTCGACCTCGACCAGGTCGTCGACGACATCCAGACCCTGATAGCCGGCCCCTACACCGACGATCTGGGCAACGAGGCCCACGCCGTACCGGGAGAAAATGCCGACCTGGAACTCTGGATCCTGGGCAGCAGCGGCGGCGAAAGCGCCCGGGTAGCCGGCGCCCGCGGCCTTCCCTTCGCCGCGAACTACCACGTGGCCCCGGCCAAGGTCCTGGAGGCGGTCGAGGCCTACCGCTCCGCTTTCCGCCCCTCGAAAACCCTGTCATCCCCACACGTCATGGTCAGCGCCGACGTGGTCGTGGCCGAGGACGACGAAAAAGCGAAGGAACTGGCCATCCCGTACGCCCTGTGGGTCCGCAGCATCCGCAACGGCACCGGCGCCATCCCGTATCCCAGCGTCGAGGAGGCCCTGTCCCACAACTGGACCGACGAGGACCGCGAGCTGGTGGCCGACCGCCTGGACACCCAGTTCACCGGCTCCCCGCAAACCGTGGTCGACCAGTTGCAAACCCTGCGCCGGGCTACCGCCGCCGACGAACTCCTGGTCACTACGATCACCCACAACCACGCCGACCGGGTCCGCTCGTTCGAATTGCTGGCCAAACATTGGCCCGCGTCGTGACCGTTGTCCGCCGGGTGCAGGCCTGTGCTGGGCGTTGGCCGAGTCCTCCGTTGGGCGCTGGCCGAGTCCTTCGCTGGGCGCTGGCCGAGCCCGCCGTTGGGTGTCGAGACGAGCCCTCAGCCGGGCGCTGGCCGAGCCCCCCGCTGGGCGCTGGGACGAGTCCTCTGCTGGGCGCTGGGACGAGCCCCCGCTGGACGCTGGGACGAACCCCCGCTGGGTGTCGGGACAGCCCTGCGCTGGACGTCATAACCAACCCCGCTGAACGCCAGAACTTGCCCGGGTGACACCCGGGAGCCGCCTGGCCCCAGAACAACAGAGGCCCGCCCTCCACCGGGGGACCCCCTCCAGCAGCCATTTTACCGAGATTCGGTGATCTCCGCGGGCGGCGTGTGTCCGGGCTGTGGATAACCGACCATTGTGGATAACTCAACGATCATGGTTTGGCGGCAGTATGGTCGCCTCCATCCCCGCCGCCCGGGCCCGCCGGGTGTCAGGCGACGGCGCACATGGTGCCTTTGAGTGAGTAGGAGGTGGGTGCCGGGTTGGTGCTGTTCCACGAGCCCAGGAAGCCGAACGAGGCCGATGCGCCCGGCGGCAGCGATCCGTTCCACGACGCGTTCGTGACCGCGACCGAGCCGTCCGACAGGGTCATGGATCCGTTCCAGAGTTGAGCGATCGTCTGGCCGGCGCCGAACTGCCAGCCGAGCGTCCAACTCGTCCATGACGTAGTGCCGGTGTTGGTCAGGCGTACGTCGGCCTGGAAGCCGCCCGGCCACGAGCCTGTCACTCGGTAGCTCACCGAGCAGGCCGCCGTTCCCGGCGTGCCGCCCGTCGAGCCCGGGCTGCTCACGCTCGGCGTGGGCGTCGGGCTGGTTGGCGTGGGCGTCGGAGTGGTTGGCGTAGGCGTGGGGCTGGTCGGCGTGGGCGTCGGCGTGGTTGGCGTGGGCGTCGGAGTCGTCGGCGTGGGGCTGGTCGGTGTCGGGGTCGTCGTGGTGGGGGATGACGTTGTGCCGATTTTGCTTGGGTCGACGACGCCCCAGTACGCGGACTTCGCCTGCAGCCGCGTGTCGAACAGCAACGGCGCGTCCTTGCGGGTCACCGGGAACGTGTCGAGCCACGTGTTGTCGTCCGCGAGCCCCCACAGCGTCACCGAAGTGATCTCGTCCTCGTACTGGCGGAACAGCTCGAACATGTCCCGGTATACGTACGCCTGCTTCAACAGCCGATCGGCCGGCGGCGTCGGGAACGACTCTCCGTCACCGGTGTAGATGCTTACGTCCATCTCCGTGATCTGCTGCTCGACACCCAGAGCCACGAACTTGTCGAGCATGGCCTTCGTGTCCGAGACGGTCGGCCAGTTCACGTTGATGTGCATCTGATGCCCGACCCCGTCGACCGGCACCCCTTCGGACTTCAGCTGCGCGACCAGTGCGTACAGCTTGTCGCGTTTGGCCGGGACATTGGTGTTGTAGTCGTTGATGAACAGCTTGGCCTGCGGCGCAACTTCGCGGGCCACGCGGAACGCCGTACGGATGTAATCGAGCCCCGCCACGGTGAACCAGCTGCTGCGCCGCAAACCGTCGGTCTGGTTCTCGTCGATGACCTCGTTCACGACATCCCACACGCCGATGTCCGTGCCGTAATGCCCCGCCACATTCCGGATGTGGGTTTCGAGCCGCTCGAGCAGCAACGCCTTGTCCTCGGCCGTCGCCGTCATCGGCTGCCCGTCCGCCCCGGTGAACACCCAGGCCGGCGTCTGGTTGTGCCACACCAGCGTGTGCCCGCGAATCGCCATCCCGTGCGCCTTGGCAAAGGAAATCAGAGGATCCGCTTGCCCGTACGTGAAATTGCCCTCGGACGGTTCGGTGGCGTCCCACTTGAGCGCGTTGCCGGGTGTCACGCTGTTGAAATGCTTGTCGAGCAGCCGGCCGTGCTCGCCCAGAATTTCGGCTCCCGTGATTGCCGTGCCGACCGGGAATTCGCGGACCACATCCCGTACGGAGGGAATGTCGGTCTGAACGGGCAGCGCCGGCACATAGCTGACCGTCACGTCATCGAGATAGATGCCGCCCAGGCTCGAGGCCGTCTCCACATAAATGCGCAGAAAATCGACGTCGCTCGCCAGCGTGTAACGCCCCGTGAGGTTGATCCAGCCACTGCTCGTGACCGCCGTGTTGCCCACCACCTGGTCGTAAGAGGCCACCCCGTCCGTGTGCCGCTCGACGCTGAGCCGGGCATTGTCCGAGCCCTCGGCCATCCGAACCCAGGCCGAGATCGTGTACGCCGTGCCCTTCTCCAGCGTGCCGAGGACGTCCAGCGAGGGCCCTTGCCACGTCGCCGTACGCCCCGTGACCGCCAGGCTGCCCGTCCCGCCGTGCGCCACCGCCGCGCTGTGAGCCACCGTCTCGGAGGCCCGACCGGACCAGCCTTGGCTGGTCCCGTCCTCGAAGTCGCTGGTCAGCACCACGGTGGGGGCCGGTTCTTCGGCAGCACTCGCATTGGTGGCCGCCACGATCGCAGCCACCGCGGGCAGGGCAGCCACAAGCGACACAACAGCAAGCCGCAGAGAAGCACGCATGGGAGTCCTTAGAAACACAGCAAACAAATAGACCGTCATAGTTACATGGGAGCGCTCCCAAGGCAACGGCGGTGGACCGCCGCCCGGACCGAAGCGGCTATGACTTACTGATGACGCACGGACGCGAATTCCGGCCGGCCGGCGAGGCCGAGGTGGTGTTGGCCTTCCTCCGGGGCGAGGCCGGCTCGGAGCGTTTCGGTGAGCGTGTGCGCCGCGCATTGGCCGAGGTCGGCGGTCCGCACCTCGTGAGTAGCCCAGACCTGACGTCCGACGAGGAGAACCGTGCGCGCGAGCGGGCTCTCACGACGGCCCGGGGATGGCCGGACACGCAACTGTTCGAGGGCTTTCCCGAGCGGGTGGACTGGTACCACGGGGTGCTGACACCCGAAGTCCTGGCGCGGGTGCGCTTCATCGACTACTCGTATTGGAACGAGCTGTCCGGTGGCTCCCGCCGCCCGGCCGACGTCCGCGCCACGCTGCGGTCAGGTCGGCTGCCGACGTGGCTGACCGACCTCGGAACCGACTGGTGCTTCCAGCTGGCGGCCCGGCTCTCCACCGCCGACGCAGTCAACGACCTCATCGTGATGGCGACGCCCGATCTGAGCGAACTCGTCGTGCTCGAAGGCCACGCCCGCCTGACCGCCATCTACGTCGGAGGCCTGGAGCAGCACGTCACCGTCCGGGCCTACGTGGGCCTCTCAGCCGAAATAGGTCAGTGGCCTTGCTTCTGACCGCTCGCAGGCCGCTCGGTCATTTCCAGCACGTCGACCGCCTCGCACAGCGGACGCCCGGCCGGGGGCCGGCGAACGGCAGATGTAGCGGAGCTGTTCGCCGACCGGCGCCACGCGCGTGTCGGCGGCACCTGGTACGAACTCCGCATGGGCACGTCGACACTCTCGCGCAGCGGACGCCCGGCCTGGGCCGGCGAAGGGCAGACGTCGCTGGGCTGCTCGCCCGACCGGCACGACACGCGCGTCTGCCGCCCCTGGTCCGAACACCGCCGGATGCGAGGGCTGTACGTCGATGCCCGCGCGGTGAAGGGCTTATGAGCGACTGCGCAGGGTGGGGAAGCGGTTTCGCAGCGGACGAACAACAGTGGGCTTACGCGTTGCGGCGGTGGAAGGTCGCGGCCGCGACCGCGGTGGTTGCCAAAGGCCAGAGCGTGGCGGCGGCTGCGCCTTGGGGAGAGTCCAGCAAAGCGGTGTCGGGCAACCAGGGAGCCAAGTTTGGAGCGCCGGTGCGGAGAAGCGGGCAGACGATCAAGTAGGTGGTGAGCAGCGCGGTAGTGGCGGCCGGCGCGCTGCGGCACAACGAACCCACTGCGGCACCGATGAGGGTTACGCCGGTGAGGTAGGCGGCGACGGAAACGAGTGAGGACGTGGTGAGAAGAGACGCGGCGAGCAGCGGTGCGGCCGCGACCAAGGCGGTGAGCATCACGGCTGTCGCCTTTGTTGCCGCCAGCCGGTAGCGCCGCGGGGAGGCCAGCAACGTTGCGCGGATCTGGCCGCCCGCCTCGTATTCCTGGGATGCGGCCAGGGCACCGAGGATCAGGAAGCCGGCCTGGGTCCAGCGCAACGCCGTGCGGATCGGATCGTCGGCCGGGGCGGCACGATGGGCGGCGAAGGCCAGCAGGGCGGTGGCCGCCCAAGTGAGCAAGGCGGTCCAGCGCAGCGACGGCAACGTCACCAGCTTGTCCAGTTCGGCGTGAAGGAGGCAACGAAGGCGAAAAATCGGAGCCGGCCGCGTCCCACCGGCCGCGAGAGCGGGATGAGGCGGAACGGTCATGCCGGCCGCCGGCGGAAGAGGTAGGTGGCCAGGGCCAGGAGGGCGGCCACCCAGGCCGTCATCACCACTCCGGCCGTGACCGGCGGGATGGTGACGTCGTCGGTGGCGTGCGTGCGGAGGAACATGTGAGCGCCCACGATGTCGGGCAGGTAGGCGGCCAGCGGGGTCAGTTTCGTCAGCAGGTACGAGACCGAGACGACCGAGCTGTTCACGATGAAGACGGTCAACGTGATGATGCCGTTCCGGAAGATCAGGGTGATGGCGTAGGCCAGGAGCGCTAGCAGCACCCAGTAGAGGACGGCCGCCCCGACCCGCCCAGGGGAGAACGGCGGAGCGAGATCCGGCATGATCACGCCGGTCAGCCACACCGTCGCCGCGGCGGTCAGCGCGCCCTGCACGGCCACCACCAGCACCAGCGCCGCGCCCTTGGCGGCCAGCAGACGGGTGCGGACCGGCGTCGCCAGCACGGTCGAGGTCATCTGGTGGGCGCCGGGGGAGTCGTCGCCGGTGGGCGTGTATTCGCTGCTGACCGCGACCACGCCCAGAATCAGGGCGCCCAGCAGGCCGATCCCGAGATTTTGGTAGCCCAGATCGGCCCGGTCGGGGAGTTGCCCGGCCTCGGCCAGGCGCCGCAGCCCGGGCGCGTTGACGAAGGCCAGCGCGGGCGCGGCGATCAGTCCGAGCACGAGACCGACCCACGCGGTCGGCAGGCCCAGCAGCTTCCGGAGCTCGGCCCCGATCAGGTGACGGTTCACCACGCCGCCTCGGACGAGGAGCCGGTCAGGGCCAGGAACGCGTCTTCCAGCGAGTCGTGGCCGGCGCTCACCTCGGCCACCGTGCCCCGGGCGACCACCCGGCCGCGGTCGATGACGACCACATCGTCGGCCGTGGAGGCGAGCTCGGTCATCAGGTGGCTGGACAGCAGCACGGTGCGGCCCTCGGTGGCGCACTGGCGCAGGAACGTCCGCATCCAGCGGATGCCCGCCGGATCGAGGCCGTTGATCGGCTCGTCGAGCACCAGCACCGGTGGGTCGCCGAGCAGGGCCGCCGCCAGGCCGAGCCGCTGGTTCATGCCCAGCGAGAACCGCCCGGCCCGTTTGCCCGCCTCGTCGGACAGGCCGACGATCGCCAGCACCTCGTCGACCCGCTTGCGCGGCAGGCCGTTGCTCGCGGCCATCCAGCGCAAATGGGCCCGGGCCGAGCGGGCGCGGTGGGCGCCGCTGCCATCGAGCAGGGCCCCGACCACGGTCAGCGGGCGGGGGAACGACGCGTAGGGCCGATCGAGGATCAACGCCGTGCCGCTGGACGGGCGGTCGAGGCCGAGCAGGATGCGTACGGTCGAGGTCTTGCCCGCCCCGTTCGGCCCGAGAAAGCCCGTCACCCGCCCCGGCCGGGCCTCGAAGGACACCTCGTGCAGGATGCCCGGGCGGCTCACCGCGTCGATCGAAATCATGGGAGGAGTCAACCGGAGGGGGCGTGCCGGAGTCGTCAAACCACGGGTCCATCTTTGGGCGCTCGGGTCTCGGACCCTGGTTGGAGAACTACAGTCGCCGCATGAGTTCCAGCCGTCGTCCCGAGTGGCGTTCCAAGGCCGTTCCGGTGCTGGTCGCGGTGGCTGCGGTCGCGGTCATGGCGATGGTCACGGGCGGCGCGCAGGGCACGGCGGCGACGATCGTGCCGTTCGTGTTCGTCGGAGCCGCGGTGGCCGCCGCGGTCTGGGCGGTGCGCCGGTTGCGCGCCGACCGCCGGGCGTACGAGCGGCGCCTGACCGAATGGGCCGTGGTCGAGGAACGTCTCAAGATCGCGCGCGAGCTGCACGACATCGTCTCGCACGGGCTCGGCCTGATCACGGTCCGGGCCGCGTCCACCCGACATCTGGAGAAACCGGCCGAGGTGGACAGCGCCCTGACCGATATCGAACAGGTGAGTCGCGCCGCCACGGCCGAACTACGGCGGATGCTCAACGTCCTCCGCGACAATTCCGACCAGGCTCCGCGAAATCCGACGGCCGATCTGACCGCGCTGCCGGAGATCGTCAGCGCGGCGGAACGGGCGGGCCTGCGACCCGAACTGACAGTGACCGACCTCGGTCCGGTGTCACCCGGAGTGCAGCTGGCGATCTGCCAGACCGTACGGGAAGCCCTCAACAACACGGCCCGTCACGCCGGTCCCACCGACGTACGGGTGGTGGTCCGGCGGGACGCCGAAACGGTGATCGTCACCGTCGTCGACAACGGATCGGCCCCCGGCCGGCCCCACGCCCCGGGCGCCGGGCACGGCCTGGCCGGTCTGCGGGAACGCATCACGGCGCTCGGCGGCACGCTCGCCGCCCGGCCCAAGGACGGCGGGTTCCAGCTGACCGCGCGCATCCCGGACGAGGTCGCCGCGTGACCCCCGTACGGGTGCTGCTCGCCGACGACCAGCCCCTGCTCCGGCACAGCCTCGCGATGATCATCGACAAGGAGGCCGACCTCGACGTGGTGGGCCAGGCCGGCAACGGCGCTGAGGCCGAGCAGCGGGCGCACGAGACCCGGCCCGACGTGATCCTCATGGACGTCCGCATGCCCCGCGTCGACGGCCTCGAGGCCACCCGCCGGATCTGCCGCGATCCCGCCCTCGGCCGTACGAGGGTGCTGGTCCTGAGCATGTTCGAACTGGACGAGTACGTGCACGAGGCCTTGCGCGCCGGCGCCTCCGGTTTCCTGCTCAAGGACGCCCACCCCGAGCAGCTGCTCGACGCCGTCCGCCGCACGCACCGGGGTGAGTCCCTGTTCGCGCCGTCCATCCTCACCCGGCTGATCGACCACTTCGTGTCCGCGGTCGGCATCACCCGCGAGCGCCCCTCGCTGCGCGGTCTCACCGTCCGTGAGATCGACGTGCTCACGCTCGTCGGCAGCGGACTGTCCAACGACGAGATCGCCGCCGCCCTGGTGATCTCGGTCAAGACCGTGAAGACGCACCTCACGCACCTGCTGGCCAAGCTGCAGGCGCGCGACCGGGCCCAGCTGGTGATCGCCGCGTACGACTCCGGGCTGGTGCGACCCCGGGTTGCACGGCCGACTGTCCAGCCGGGACACTGTCGCGAGCCTTAGAACCCCATGCGAGCGTCTTAGATCCGACTGCGAACGGCGCGAAAGCCTTAGAACCCAATGCGAACGTCTTTGATTCGACTGCGAACGGCGCGAAAGCCTTAGAACCCCATGCGAACGTACGCCTCGTCGACCGAGACAACAGCAAGAGGACAGAACTCCGCCTTCGGCGGCTGCCGCACGCAAGCGAGTGGTGGGTATCGGCCGTAGCGCGCGCTGCGGCCGTGGTGCAACGAAAGCTGCACGCTCCCGATGGGGCTCAGGCCACCAGGTCGAAGTCCATCCGGCGGAGGGCCTGCGGTTGCGGCTGGGTCCGCGAGCGCGTCAGTTCGGGACGCGCCAGTTCGGGACGCGCCAGTTCGAGGCGGGCTGCATCGAGGCGCGCCGGCTCCGGGTGGGCGGTATCGAGATGGACCGCATCGAGGCGGGCCAGTTCGAGGCGGGCGAGCTCCATGCGGGCCAGTTCTAGGCGGGCCAGCTCCAGGCGGGCCAGTTCGAGGCGGGTCAGGCGGGGCTGTTGCGGGGTCAGGTCGCGCAGGACGGCGATCAGCAAGTCGGCCGTCGTCAGGCCCAGCGCGCGGCAGATGGCGGCCAGCAGTTCGGACGACGGTTCCTTGCGGCCGCGCTCGACCTCGGAGAGGTGGCCGATCGACATGCCGACGGCGTCGGCCACCTCGCGCAGCGTGCGGTTCTGCGCCTTGCGCGTGCGTCGTAGGACGCGACCGATCAGCTCCCGCAGCATCATGAACCGACATTAACGCCTACGCGCCCGCCCTGCGTTCCCGGAAAGCGATCATGTTCATCCGGTTGCCGCAGCGTACGGTGCAGAAGCGTTTGGAGCCGTTGCGTGACAGGTCCAGCACCAGGCCGTCGCAGTCGTCGGCCTCGCAGATCCGCAGCCGGCTCATCTCGTTCATGCGGATCACGTCGGTGAACGCGAGCCCAACCTCGGCCCGGATGCGTTCGGCCAGCGGCGCGTCGGGCGAGGTCGCGTGCATGTGCCAGTCGAGCTGATCATGCCGGACCAGGAACGGCAGCGCCTTGGCGTCGCGCAGCATGCCGTTGACGACCTCGACCGCCTCGTCGCGATCCAGGACCCAGACCGACCGCAGCAACGTACGTGTGTCGCGCACCTCGCGAAGCTCGGCCTCGTCGTGGTCGATGCGGCCCGTGTACGTCCACCGGGTCAGCAGGGCGGCCAGCTGGTCGATCGTCGACAGCTCGTCCTCGCCGGTGCGCGAGCTGCCGGGCTCCGTGTTGCCGAGGGCCACCACGAAGTTCAGCGACTCTTCGGTGTCAGGGGCAAAAAGCAATTTGACTCCTCACTGGGAGCGGCCTAGCGTCAGGGTCATAAGCAATTTAGCTCATGACAAGGTCGATGCCTGAGGCGACGAAGCCGAGGAGCCGGGGCCGTGACACCACCGGGAGGCAGCATCATGAAGCTCGCACCCAGGCACGTCGGCCTGATCGCGATGATCCTCTCCGCGATCTCGTTCGGCACGTCCGGCGCCTTCATCAAGCCGCTGCTCGAGGCCGGTTGGTCGCCGGCCGCCGCCGTCACCGTACGCGCCCTGACCGGCAGCGTCGTCCTGCTCCCGTTCGTCCTCTTCGCGCTGCGGGGCCGCTGGTCGGCGTTGTGGCGGGCCCGCTGGCGGGTCCTCGGCATGGGTTTGATCGCCGTCGCCTTCACCCAGCTCGCCTATTTCGCCGCCATCTCCCGCATCCCGGTCTCGACGGCCCTGCTGATCGAATACCAGGCGCCCCTGCTGCTCGTCCTCTGGGCGTGGGCGACCACCCGCCGCCTGCCACGGCCGACCGTCCTGCTCGGCAGCGTGCTCGCCATCGGCGGCCTGGTGCTCGTCATCGGCCCCGGCGCGCTGCAGGCCGTCGACCCGGCCGGTCTGCTGCTCGCGCTGGCCGCCGCGGTCGGCTGCGCGATCTACTTCGTCGTCGCGGCCCGCCCCTCCGACGGCCTGCCGCCCGTGGCCCTGGCCGGTTCCGGCCTGCTGCTCGGCGGTCTCACGCTCGGCCTGGTCGGCCTGACCGGCGCGATCCCGTTCGAGACGGTCGGCGGCACGGTTCCGATGGTCGGCACCACCGCCCCCTGGTGGGTGCCGCTCGGCGTCGTCGCCATCGCGGGCACGGCCATCGCGTACGCCACCGGGATCGCCGGCTCCTCCCGCCTCGGTTCGCGCCTGGCGTCGTTCCTGGGCCTGCTCGAGGTCGTCTTCGCCTCGATCTTCGCCTGGCTGGTGCTCGGCGAGTCGCTGACCGTGCTGCAGATGCTCGGCGGCGTCCTGATTCTGGCCGGCATCGCCGCCATCCCGTCCGAGCAGCCGGCCGCCGTAGCCGAGCCGCCCGCAGACGCCCCCGACCCGATCGTGCAGCTGGAAGGCGACCCGCTCGTAAAGCCGGAAGGCGACCCGCTCGCGAAGCCGGAAGGCGACCCGCGCGCAAGTGTAGAAGGCAACCCGCTCGCGAAGCTGTAAGGCAACCAGTTTGCAAAGCCGGAAGGCGACCGGGGTTGCAAACGCTGAACGGGACCGGGCTGTGAAGGCTGTGGCGACCCGCTCGCGAGGATCGGAAGGGGCCGGTCGCAAAGGCCGAACCGGAGCCGACCGGCGAGTCGATGATCACGACAAGCCGCTGAGCGACGTCCGAATCCGGCCCGGCGCGCAAGCCGGCCGGACCCCCAGTAGTGGCGACCCCTAGCGTGCGGCCCTGAGCGTTCTCAGGGTGAACTAGGGGTCAGGCCCGGATGGCCCGGCGGGCACCGGACCGGCAGGCTGAACCCGTGCTCACCGACCTGCTGAACACCGCCACCGCCTTCGTCGACTGGTTGTCCACTCTCGACCGGTGGACGGTCCTTCTGTTCACGTTCCTGTCCGCCGCCGTCGAGATGACGTTCCTGGCCGGTCTGCTCGTGCCGGGCGAGTCCGTGGTCATGCTGGCCGGCTCGCTGCCCGACGGTCCCGCGGGTTTCGTGGCCGTGCTGGCGGTCGGCACGGCCGGTGCCCTGGCCGGTCAGATGGCGGGTTATGCGGTGGGCCGCGCGTTCGGCCCTCGTCTGCGCGGCACCCGCCTGGGCCGCCGGATCGGCGCCGAGCGCTTCGACCGCGCCGAGACCTATCTGCGCGAACGCGGCGCCCCCGCTCTCGTGGCGGTCCGGTTCGTCGCCGTCGTGCACGCTGTGGTCCCGATCGTGGCCGGCGTCGTGCGCATGCCGTTCGGCCGGTTCATCCTGTGGTCGGGCCTGGGCACGACACTCTGGGTGGGCGCGTTCGCCGGTGTCGGCCTGATCACCGCGGGCGCCGACGCGACCGGCGGCCTGGGCCTCGTCCTGACCGCCGTGGGCGCGACCTGCCTCGGCGTCGTCCCGTTCGTGGCCCGCCGCCTGCGCCGTCCGGCCCCGGCCCAGCTCGCTGCCCCGGCCCCCGTGGCTGCCCCGGCCCCGGCTCCGGTCGCCGCACGTGTGCCGGTCGCCGCCAAGGTCCCGGTCCCGGCGAAGGTGCCGGTCGCGGCCTGATCACGCTCGCGGAGGCGGCAGGCAGAATCTGCGGGCCGCGTACGAGGAACCGGGCGACCTGGAGCGCACCGACGTGCGGATCGCCGAGGTTCGGAGCAGGCACGCTGAGATGCCGGGCGCCCCCATGATCGCCCGGCATCCCGCGCCCCCCCGCTCAGAAATGCTGGTCGAGCCGCAGGGTCCCCGTGTCCAGGTCGATGGCGGCCCAGCTGTCCAGGCCCCACTGCCTGTTTCCGATCACCGTGAAGCCCTTGCTGTTGCGGTCCTCGACGGCCGCCTGCGCCGTGGCCACCATGAGGCCGGCGCCGAGAAGCGCGACGACCCGGTTCGTCTTCTTCATGTTTCCCCGATCCAGTCGGCCGATGAACCGATTGTCGGGGCCGAGGGCCGCGGGCCGGGCAACCCCGGACGATCTCGGACGCCCGTTTAGACCGGCGGTGATGGGGGATACCTCAGCGATGACGAGCGACGGCGGCTCACGCCGTGACCTGGTGGTGCTCGGCGGATCAGCCGGCGGCGTCGAGGCGCTGCGCGAGGTGATCGGCGGGCTGCCGGCTGACCTGCCCGCGGCCGTGCTGGTCGTGGTGCACGTGCCGGCGCACAGCGCGGGCAACCTGTCGGCCATCCTGGACCGCTGCGGCCCCCTGCCGGTGGCTTCGGCCGAGCACGGAGCTTCGCTGCGGCCCGGCCACGTCTGGGTGGCTGTGCCCGGCCGTCACCTGATCGTGCGCGACGGGCACATGCTGCTCAGCGGTGCCCCGAAGCAGAACCGGGCCCGGCCGGCGATCGACGCGTTGTTCCGCAGCGCGGCGCGCTGGCACGGCCACCGCACGGTCGCGGCGGTCCTGTCGGGCAGCCTGGACGACGGCGCCGTGGGTCTGGCCGCCGTGGCTGCCTCGGGTGGGGCCTGCATCGTCCAGGACCGTGGCGACGCCCTCTTTCCGGGCATGCCGGACGCGGCGCTGGCCGTCGTCCCGCAGGCCCGCATCCTGCCCGCCGACCAGATCGGAAAAGGCATCTCGGCGCTGGTGGCCGAAAGCATCGAGCCGCGGGCGGCGAGCCCGGACGCCAACCTGATAGCGGAGACCGACATGGCCGAGAACAACACGGTGATTCCCCCAGACCGTCAACCCGGCCGTCCCGTCGCGCTGAGCTGCCCCGACTGCACCGGCGGCATGAACGTCGTCGAGTCCGGCCGCGCGGTGCACTACACCTGTCACGTCGGGCACATCTGGTCTCCCCTCAGCCTGCTCGCCGCGCAGCAGGACAAGATCGAGGAGGGCTTGTGGACAGCGCTGAGCATCCTCGAGGAGCAGGCCCGCGTCTACGACGAGCTGGCCGAGCGGCATGCCGACAGCGGCACGATCGGCGGAAAACACCAGCGGGCCGCGGCCGTTGAGATCCGCGGGGCGGCCGACGTGATCCGCAAGCATTTCCCGGACATCGTGCTCGACAACTAGGCGAAGCTTAGGTGCGCCGGATGGCGGGCAGGCGCGAGGCGCGTACGGTGGCCCGCCGCGGCCCGATCACCTGGCCCTGATCGCTCACCTCCACACCCTCCACCTCGTACCAGATGTCGCCGTCGTGCTGCAGGGGCGAGCCCGCCAGCACGCGGTCGATGCGGATG
This sequence comes from Actinoplanes sp. NPDC021490, assembly GCF_055562135.1. NCBI lineage: Bacteria > Bacillati > Actinomycetota > Actinomycetes > Micromonosporales > Micromonosporaceae > Actinoplanes > Actinoplanes sp. NPDC021490. The sequence continues at coordinate 784,080 of NZ_JBVHFW010000002.1, read as the reverse complement.
CGCAGCGGGCCGATGCCGTAGCGGTAATCCTCCTCGGCGAAGGTGCGTACGGTGCCCGCGGGTCTGTCGTCGATGGTCATCTCACCTCGCGGGCCGGGCCCTCTTCCAGGGCATTCGAATCAGGAACGCTGGCGTCCATCGTGCGCTGTGCATTGCAGCTGCACAAGGGCATATGCACGTGCACGTGCGCTTGCACGAGCAGAATTGTCCGATTGTCCTAGGTGTTGTCCGACGAACGCCCCTGCTAGTCCGTGGAGGCGGGGATCCGGCCGGTCACTCGCTGGGCCACCCAGCCGGCCGGGATGTGGCGTCCGGTCAGGACATATTCGGCCACGACCCGGTTCGTCATCGTCTCGAGCAGCGCGCGCGGGGCGTGGCCCCGGCCCACCAGCAGCACCTGATCGTTCGTCGTCACGGTCACGTCGTCGTCCGGGCGCAGCACCGTCTCGTCGTCGCGCAGCAGCATCAACGGCACGGCGTCCAGACGGCTGCGGTCGCGGGGGGAGCGGAGCAGGTCGCCCAGCGTGATGCCGGCGCCCAGCCACGGCCGCAGCCCGGGCGCCTCCTGCTCGGTCAGGTTCACCTTCCACACCGGGCCCAACCGCATTCCGCAGTACGCCTGCATCCGCTCGATGGTGCCGGCCGCCCAGTCCTCGCCCAGTTCGGACATCTCCTGCAGGAACCGCCACAGCAGCGGCGTGCTCAGCCGCGCGTAGATCTCGCGGGCGGCCATCTCGCTCGGCACCAGCAGCCAGTCGATCTCCATCGCGGCGAACAGGGGCGCGTTGGCCGGCCGGTTCTGGCGGGCGCCGATGAACAGCGACGGGTTCTCCTTGCGGGCCGCCGCGACCAGCGACAGGTTCGTCGCGTCGTTGTCGGTGCCTGCCACGAAACCGGCCGCGCCGGCGAGATCGGCCTCGGCCAGCACCGACGGATCGGAGGCGTCGCCCTCGATCACGACCGGTCCGGGCCGGGCCTCCGGATGCAGGTCGATGATCGTCACCTCGCGATGGTCGGCGATCAGATCATCGGCCAGCTTGCGGCCGAACCGGCCGAAGCCGCACACCACCCAGCGCCCGGTGTCGGGGGGCCGGGCCGGCGGGGGCATCTCGGCGCCCTCGCCCTGGACCAGCCACGACATCAGCAGGTAGGCCGACGGCGCGTGCAGGGCCAGGCGCAGGTGGTCCCCGTACCGGTCGAAGGGGTTGACCACGGTGGGCGAGCCGAACGCGTGCATGCGGTGCTCGATGGCCGGCGACACCGTACGGGCGAGGACCGGCAGCCCCGGCCGGATGAGCGCGGCGGTCATGGCCACGGTCAGGTTGACCTCGTCGTTGTCGGTCAGCGCGACGACGCCCTCGCACGCCGGGTGCTCGAGCCCGGCCACCCCCAGCGTGTGCGGGTTGGTGGCGTCGGCGACCAGGCCCGGCACGTCGGCGACATAGGGGTCGAGGTCCAGCGTGTCGACGTGCTCGGGGGTGTTGTCGATGACCACCATCCGCCGGCCCAGCGCGTCGAGGGCGTGCCCGAGCAGCTGACCGGTCTGGCCGTAGCCGACGATCAGCAGGAACGGCTCGCGCATCCGCCGGACCGTGCCGGTGAAGCGGCGCAGGGCCAGCGCCTCGCGGAAGGCCCGGTCGCGCAGGGTGGCGAGCAGCGATCCGATCGCGTACGCCCAGCCGATCACCGTGAGATAGATGGTCGCCGTCACCCAGAGCCGCTGCGCGCCGGTGAACGGGTGCGGGATCTCCCCGTACCCGATGGTCGTGGCCGTGTAGCTCATGAAGTAGAACGCGTCGAAGAAGCCCATCCGCACGGGGTTGCCGTCGTCGTCCTGGCCGGGGATCAGGGTCAGGCCGAACACGCTGATCGCGAAGATCAGAATGAGCACGATCAGCGGCGCGCGCATCCGGCGCAGCACGAGGAAGACGGTGGACGAGCTCTCGGTGGGGCGGGCGATCCTCGTACGGCGGTAGGGTCCCGGCTTTTTCATGCTGGCCGGCTTACCGGCGGCGGAACGTCGTCGTCTCGATCACCAGCAGGGCGACCGAGACCAGGTTCGCCAGCAGCGCGCCGCCGGAGAGCGAGACCACGCTGGCCGTGTTCTCCGGGGTCATGCCCGCACCCGAGACCTGGGTGGCGTAGACCCAGGTGAGGGTGGCCGCGATCAGCTGCAGGTCGGCGACGAGGCTGGTCGCCAGGTGGACCGCGCCGATCTGGGTGCGGTCGCCGAACTTGAGTACGGTGGCGACCAGGTTGACCACCACGGCCGCGAACAGCTCGTATTCGTTGTGCAGGGCCGCGTCGGAGATGTCCCCGATGAAGAAACCGAAGTTGAGAGTCGCGGCCAGCAGCACGAAGAAGCCGAAGATCACTTTTTCCAGACTCACGCGCTCACCTCGGCACACACGCTAGTGCAGCGACCGAAGCCGCGCCCGCTTGTCGGGCCGTTTCTTCCCACCCGGCTCTTTCTTACTCGACCAGTGCCAGGCCCGGGTCGGGGCGCAGGGTCACCTTGACCGCGGAGGCGCGGGGACCGGCGGCGGCCGTGTCCAGGGCCGTACGCCACTCGGGCAGGCCGAAGACGTGGGTGACCAGGTCGTCGACCGGGTACGAGGGGTCGCCCAGCCACTCGACGACCTGCGCCATGGTGTGCCGGCCGCCCAGAGCGGGTTCGGGGCCGAAGTTGACGCTGCCCTGGACGGTGAGCTGGCGGTTCCAGACCAGTGACCAGTCGACGGTCTGCTTGCCGGCCGCGCCGACCAGCACGAACATGCCGCTCGGGCGCAGCAGGTGCAGGCCCAGATCGATGGTGGAGGGCAGACCCACGCAGTCGAAGACGACGTCGACGCCCTGCTCGAGCAGCGGCACCCGGGTCAGGCGGGGGCGGATGACGCGGCCGCCGTGCAGCTCGGCCAGCGTCTCGACCACCTGCGGGCCGGGCGGCAGGGTGCGGTCGGCGCTTGTCGTGCTCGCCGGGCCCGGCCCCATGGCGGTGATATCCGGGTCGGCGCTTGTCGTTCTGGTCGGGCCTGGTCCCACGGCGGTGATGTCGAGGTCGGGGTGCAGGCGGCGCAGTGCGGCCATGACTAGCAGGCCGATCGTGCCGGGTCCGATGACGACCGCGCGGTCGCCGCGGCGTTTCCAGTGCAGGGCGGCGTGCAGCGCGATCGAGGCCGGCTCGGCGAGCACCGCGCGGCGCGACGGCAGGTCGCCGATCGGGTGCAGCTGCGACTCGTGGGCGACCAGGGATTCGCCCCAGCCGCCACCCAGCGTGGCGTCGAAGCCGAGCGAGGGGGCGTGGCAGCCGGAGACGCCCGGTTGATCGAAGCGCTCACAGACGTACGGGAAACCGTCTTGGCAGGAACGGCACGGCGGGAACCCGCGGTGGAAGCAGGACACGATCGGATCGACGACGACCCGCCGGCCGGTTTCGGTGACCGCGACGATCTCGTGCCCGAGAATCTGGTGGCGAGCGGTGTAGAACGCGCTCAGCACCAGCGACGACTTGGCCCGCGCGACCCCGACGTCGCTGCCGCAGATGCCCGCGAGCTCGGGCCGGAGACGCACCCAGCCCGGCGCCCGGGGCAGTCGCGGCTCCGGCCAGTCCTCCCGCAACGAGAGCATCCGCCCGGCGCGGTGGTGGGCTTTGGTCACCAAATATCGGGGCACAGACAGATTTGCCACAATCGCACGCATTTGTGTACGGCCTTCCCTAGCCCCCACCCGCCCTGGGGAGTAAGGAAGACCTTAAGGGCTGTCAAGCCGGTCGGCGGGGTTGTCCACAGGGGGCGATCGTCCACAGGCCACCCCCAGCGCAAGTGTGTTCTGTGCTAGTTGCCGTGCACGTCGTCCTAGCGACGTCCATCACTGCGACCGCAGGATGTGGACATCTTCGCCACTCAACGGAAACAGATGGGCCACCCCACCTCTTCCGCTGCGACTGAAACGTATCAAACAGAAGGGACCGTCGATGAGAAGACCGCTCGTCCTGGCCTTGCTCGCGCCCATAGCCCTGGCCGTAACGGCGACCCCCGCCCAGGCCGCCGCCGCCCCCGACTGCAAGACCTATCCCTGGATGGACACCCGCAAGTCACCCGAGAAGCGGGCCCTAGCGCTGCTGGCGGCCAGCACCCAGCATCAGAAGTACCGCTGGCTGGTCGAGCAGCCCGCCAACAGTCCGCAGCAGACCGAGTGGACCGGCGGCGTCGTCTATCCCGCGCAGGTGCCGTGCACGCCGACCGTCGTCTATTCCGACGGGCCCGACGGCGTGCGGTTCACCCCGGGCGTCACCGCTTTCCCGGCCACGATCGCGACCGCGGCCACCTTCAACCAGCCGCTGGCGTACGTCAAGGGGGCCGCGCAGGCGACCGAGGCGTACGGGAAGGGCAAGAACGTGCTGCTCGCGCCCGGACTGGCCGGTGGGCGCACGCCGCTGTCGGGCCGCACGCCGGAATACCTGGGGGAGGACCCGCTGCTCGGCGGGGTGATGGCCGCCGCCGGCATCCGGGGCATCGAGAGCCGTGGCGTGCCGGCCGCGCTCAAGCACTACGTGGCCAACGAGCAGGAGCTGGACCGGCAGACCAGCTCGTCCAACGCGGGCGAGCGGACGCTGCGCGAGATCTACGACCTGCCGTTCGAGATCGCCGTCAAGCGCGGTCGGCCGGAGAGCGTCATGTGCTCGTACAACCAGATCAATCACGTGTACGCCTGCGAGAACGAACGCCTCAACCAGGTGCTCAAGGACGACATCGGCTTCGACGGCTACGTCATGAGCGACTTCGGGTCGGTGCACTCGACCGCGCCCAGCCTCGTCAACGGACTGGACCAGGAACTCAACCGGCCGATCTGGTTCACCCCGGCCCGTCTCGACGAGGCGCTGGCGGCCGGCCGGATCACCCGGAAGCAGATCGACGACGCCGCCTTCCGGGTCGTCCGGTCGTACATCCGCGGTGGTCTTTTCGATCGTGCCCTGCCCGCCACGCCGGTCGGGGACGCCTCGACGCCGGCCCACAAGGCGATCGCGCGGACCATGGCCGAGCAGGGCTCGGTGCTGCTGAAGAACGACGGGTTGCTGCCGCTCGATCCGCGCACGGGTGACGAGATCGCGGTCATCGGAGCCACGGCTTCCCGTACGCCCACCGACGGCGTCAGCGCCTCGTCGGTGTGCAGCCTGCCCTGGCGTTTCGGTGACCCGACGACGCTGCGGTGCGAGGATCTGGTCGCCCCCGAGGACGCCCTGCGCACGCGTGCGGCCAAGAACGGCGCGACGGTCAGCTTCAACAGTGGCAGCGACGTGGCGGCGGCCGCGGCGGCGGCGAGGACGGCCGATGCCGCGGTGGTTTTCGCGTACGTGCGGATGGGGGAGTTCAACGACCTGACCGACCTCAAGCTGCAGGGCAACGGCGACGCGCTCGTCTCGGCGGTGGCCGCGGCCAATCCCCGTACGGTGGTCGTCCTGCAGACCGGAAGCGCGGTCGAGATGCCCTGGCTGTCGCGGGTACCGGCCGTGCTCGAAACCTGGTACGCCGGCGAGCAGATGGGCCCGGCGATCGCGTCGCTGCTGTTCGGCGACACCAACCCGTCGGGCAAGCTGCCGATGACGTTCCCGAAGTCGCTGGCCGACACGCCTACGGCGGGCAGCCCGGCGCAGTACCCGGGGGTCGTCGTCGATGGCATCCGTCAGGTCGACTACAGCGAGGGCCTCAAGGTCGGCTACCGCTGGTACCAGAGCGAGAACATCGAACCGCTCTTCCCGTTCGGCCACGGACTCTCGTACACGACGTTCACATACTCGGACCTGCGTGTCTCGTCGTCGCACGGGAACGTACGGGTCACGGTCCGGCTGACCAACACCGGTCAGCGGGCCGGCACCGAGGTCGCCCAGGCGTACGCGACGCTGCCCGCCTCGACCGGGGAGCCGTCGAAACGACTGGTCGCGTTCGAACGGGTCACGCTGGCCGCGGGCCGGAGCCGGACGGTCGACCTGACGCTGTCGCGGGCCGACCTGCGGGATCTGCACCTGTTGCAGTACTGGTCGGGCGAGTGGAAGACGGCCAAGGGCGCCTACCGGATGCAGGTGGGCAGTCTGAGCGTGGGCTTCCGCTTGTAATCGCGAGCGGGGGCCTTGTTGCCGAGGCCCCCGCCACCGATCTCATTCGGGCAGTTCGACGTCCTTGTTGCCGTGGAAGTCCTGCGGCTCCCCCTCGCCGCCGGCGGCCGGGTCGCGGTGGCCCAGAGCCGTCTCGCCCGGCAGCTCCTCCATCCGCTCCTCGGCGATCTGCTCCAGCTTGGCCTCGGTGTCCTTGCTCAGATCCGACATCACGCACCTCCGTTGGTCTTCGTTGCCCTCGCTCTACCCTCGACCACTCGGCCTCACCCGGCGGCGAGACCACGGTCACTCGAACAAAAAGCGGTACGCGCGACTCCATCGCACCCGGTCGGCCGTCGTGTCGAGAAAGCCCGTCTCCAGCCACTCGGCCTGCGGCTGCATGCCCTGCGCGGCGAGCCGCCGGGCCCGTTGCCACACCGCCTCCTGCTGGGCGATCACCTCGTCGACCAGAGATTCCGAGGCCATCCCGTACGCCTCGGCGAAGAGCTCCAGGCGGCGGCGCCGATCCGGCGGCTCCGGATAGGCCAGCCACCGCAGGCACATGGCGTCGTCGCGGAACGGCGCCACATATTCCAGCGCGTACGCGACATCATGGACCGGCCGCCCCGGCCACGCATAGTCCCAGTCCAGAATTCCGACCGGCTGCAGCCCGTGCCAGACAAGGTTCCACGGCCCGAAATCACCGTGCAGCACAATCTCCCCGTCGCCGTCGAACGCCGCCCAGCCCGCCTCGGCCTTCGGGCGGAATCCCCGTACGGCATCGTGGTATTCCCTCAGAAGGCGCGCCATGGCGACCAGGCCACGCTCGTCGACCACCTTGGCCCACCCGTCGGCCCCGGACTCGCCGCCGAGAAACGTGAGAACCTCGCGCCCGTCATTGTCAACACCTAGGAACCGCGGCGCGTACGGAAACCCGATGTCCTCAAGATGCAGCAGCAACTCATGAACGCTGCCCGACCACGGCTGCATCGGCCGCCGCACGGTGTCCCCGACGCGAACCACCTCCCGATGCGGCTTGTCCTGCAACATCTCATGATCAGCCATGCCCGCGACGGTAACCGCTGCCGCCCCACGCCGCTCCACCATTCGGCCTCAGCCGCAAGGAGGTTGACCGGCCGGTCTTGGGGCAACCGCGCTTGTGGTTTGGGCTTCTTGGGTAGCAGTCGGCTATGGGAGATGGTGAGCCGAAGCCGGTGCTGCGCGGGTTCTGGTCGTGGGTGCCCTGGCTGCTCGGCGCCGTCGTGGGGCTGCAGGCGTGGGCGTTCGTGGACAACGTTCAGGAACGCAATTGGATTGTGGCCGGTTGTTTCGGGGTGTGCATGCTGGCTTTCGTCGTGCAGATCATCGCGATGTTGCGGCTCCGCTCCCGGGCGAAGTCCGCCGATGATCGCGCGTAGCACTGTGGGCCTCAGCCCTGCCGCGCGCCGGCCATGAGCAAGGCGGGATAGCGCGGTGTGAAACGGCCGGTGACTTGCAGGACGGCGCCCTTGAGCACGGCCACCGGGAGACCGGTGCGCACCTTGCCGCAAGGGGTGCCGTCGAGGTCTGTGGGCTGGAGGATGCCGTCCCGCCGGCCGAGGCTGATGCACAAGGCGTCCTGCTTCACGCGTAGCGGCTTGGGGGTGCGCCCGGTCATGCGAGCGGTGATCGCATGGAAGGCGCAAGCGGCGGCCAGCCCGCCGGGGCCGCAGCCCATGCGCAGCAGCTTCCCGTCCGGGGTGTGCGCGGCCGCGGCGTCCCCGACGCCGTAGATCTCGGGGTGCGACCGCGAACGCAGAGTTCCGTCCACCACCATGCGGCCGCGGTGGTCGACGGCTAGCCCGGCCGCCCGCGCCAGCTCGGGCACCTGAAAACCGGCGGTCCAGGCCACCGCGTCGGCGTCCATCCGCTCGCCGGTGGTCAGCACCAGGCCGTTCGCGTCGACCTTGGCGACGTCGGCGTTCTCCGACACCTGGATGCCGAGGCGGTCGAGGGCCCGGTGCAGATGGTCCCGGCCGTGCTCGGACAGCGACTCGCCCAGCTTCCCGCGGGTGAGCAGCCGTACGGTGCAATGGGGGTAGGTCTCGGCCAGCTCGGTGACCGTTTCCAGGCCGGTCGGGCCGGCGCCGACGACAGCGACCGTGCCGGCGGTGCGCATCCGATCGTGCAGCCGCTCGGCCTGCTCGGCGACGGCAACGGCGTAGGCGTGCTCGGCCGCGCCGGGAACGGTGCCGGTGTCGGCGTGGCTGCCCAGCGCGTACACGAGCAGGTCGTAGTCGACGGGCTGATCGCCGCCGGCCAGCCGGACCTGCCGTTGCTGCGTGTCGATGCCGGTGGCCCGGTCGATGAGCAGCCGGATGCCGGTGCCCCGGAACACGTCCGGCAAGGGCATGTGGCGTACCTGTTTGCCCGAGGCGAGCTGGTGGTTGCGCATCCGCTCCACGAAACGGTCGCGGTTGTTGACCACCGTGACCGTCGCGCCGGTGCGCCTGGCGAGCAGCTTGGCCATCGACACGCCGGTGTATCCGGCGCCCAGAACCAAGATGCGCGGGGTTGTCGTCATGGAACCTGTCCCTCCGTCGTCCAGCACCGGATGAACGGGAGAGGCCGGCAGTTCGTGACAACAACCGGGGTCAGAGTTTTTGCTGGCTGAGGAAAGCCAGCTTGTCGGGGTTGGCGATGGTGCGGATGGCCTTGATGCGGTCGCCGTCGATTTCCAGAACGGTGACCCCGGACAGCCGGCCGTCCAGGTACAGCACGACGCCGAACTCCCCGTTCACCAGCTCCGGCGCCATCCGGATCCGCGGCGCATACCTGGTCAGCACGAGCAGATGGCGCAGGACCTCGTCCCGGCCAACCAGCGGATGCCGTACGGCCCGGGCCTTGCCGCCCCCGTCGGCCCAGGCGATCACGTCCTCGGCCAGCATCCCCTCCAGCGCCGGCACGTCTCCGCTCGAAGCCGCCTCGAGGAACCGCTCCACGAGCTTGCGTTGCTGCTCCGGCGTGGCCGTGAACCGCGGGCGCGCGACGGCGACGTGGTGCTGCGCCCGGCGGTACAGCTGCCGTACGTGCGGCTCGTTGACTTCGAGAATCTCCGCGATCTCGCGGTGGCTGTGGCCGAATGCCTCCCGCAGCACGAACACCGCCCGTTCGGGTGGGGTCAGCCGCTCCAGCAGCACGAGCCGGCCCAGCGACAACGATTCCCGTTGCTCCGCAGTCTCCGCCGGATCGAGCGCGCCGCCGTCGGCGATGATCGGCTCGGGCAGCCACGGCCCGACGTAGCGCTCGCGCTGCACCCGCGCCGACGTGAGCCTGTCCAGGCACAGGTTGGTGACCACCTTGGTCAGCCACGCCTCCGGTGTGATCGCCGAGTCGTGGCGCTCCCAGCGCAGGTACGCGTCCTGAACCACGTCCTCGGCCTCGGAGGCCTCGCCCAGCATCCGATAGGCCACCCCGAACAGGCGCCGGCGGTTGGCCTCGAACCGTTGCAGCCGCTCCGGGGTCACGCCCCTCGCCCCTCGGCCGACGGGGATCGCATGGGCCGGACAATAGGGCCCGGACGCAAATGAGCGGCGGGGCCATTCAGCGCCCGCCGCCCATGCTCTCTTGAGCCGAGACTCTGCCTTACGGTGCGTATCCAAGAGAAGGTTTTGCGACCGTGACCCAGGTCACTTTTAAGACTTCTTACTATTTCGACTGCAGGTAGTCACGCTGTGGAAGCTCCGGAAACGGGACGGCAGACCTTACGCGCTGTCACGAAACCTCATCCGACCGGCTGCGGAGTGCGTTCCGGCTGGGTGTCGGCCGGGGCTTGGGCCCGGAGGTGGTTCAGCGGGCGCGGCAGCCACCAGTTGAAGCGGCCGAGCAACGTCATCGTGGCCGGCGCCAGCACGAGGCGGATGACGGTGGCGTCGATGAGCACCGCCGTGGCCATGCCCAGTCCGAGCATCTTGACTGTCACGTCGGGGTCCAGCGCGAAACCCGTGAAGACCGCGACCATGATGGCCGCCGCGCTGCTGATCACCCGGCCGCTGGCGGAGAGGCCTCGGATCACGCTGCCGTGCGCGTCGCCCGTCCGCAGCCAGTCTTCCCGCACGCGCGACAGCAGGAACACCTCGTAGTCCATCGACAGCCCGAACAGGACGGTGAACAGCAGCACCGGCACCCAGCTGGACACCGCCACCGCGTGCGGCAGCCCGACCAGCCGGGCGGTGGCGTCGTTCTGGAAGATCAAGGTCAGCACCCCGTACGCGGCCCCGACCGAGAGCAGGTTCATGGCGGCCGCCTTGAGGGCCACGACCGGCGCGCGGAACAGCACGGTCAGCAGCACCAGCGAGAGCCCGACCACGAACACCACCACGATCCACAAGCGTTCGGCGAGCCGGTCGGAGATGTCCGCGAACACCGCCACCAGACCGGTCACCAGCACGCCCTCGGGCAGCACGTCGTCGCGCAGCCGGTGCAGCAGCGCCGTGGTCGCCTCGTCCTGCGGCCCGGTCGACGGCTCGACCAGAATCACCGCCGCGTTGCCCTCGACCACCGGTTGAGCCACCGCGGCCACGCCCGGTTCGGCCCGCACCGCCGCGGTCACGGCGCCCAGGTCGGTCACCTTCGTCCGGTCCACGGCCAGCACCAGCGGCCCGTTCACGCCCGGACCGAATTCCGAGGCCACCAGGTCGTACGCCTTCCGGGTCGTGTTCGACCCGGGCTGGCTTCCCGCGTCCTGCGGCCAGGTGCGCATGCTCAGCATCGGCGCCGCCAGCACGGCCAGCACCAGCAGCGCCCCGGCCGTCGCGAGCACCGGGCGGCGGCCCACCCGGGTGGCCCAGCGCGCGGTCAGGGCCGGCCCGTTCCCCATGGTCCGGCGGGGCAGTACGCGATCACCAGCCAGCCCGCACAGGGCCGGCACCAACGTGAGGGCGGCCGCCATCACGGCCGTGACCGCGAAGAACGTGGCGTAGCCGAACGACGAGTACGCGGGCAGCGTCGACAGTTTGAGCCCGAACAGCGAGGTCAGCACGGTCAGCCCGGCCACCACCACGGACGTGCCCGCGGTCGCGTTCGCCTGCGCGGCCGCCTCCCGCGGCGACAACCCGGCCCGCAGCCCTTCCACGTGCCGGGCGACGAGCAGCAGCGCGTAGTCGATGCCGACCCCGAGCCCGACCATGGTCGCGATGGTTGGCGCGATCCCGCTGACGTCGGTGACCCGTTCCAGCAGCGCGATGCCCGCGGCACTGGCCCCGAGCCCGGCCACGGCGACCCCGATCGGCAGCCCGGCTGCCACGACCGAACGCAACGCGAAGGCCAGGATCACCAGCGCGGCGACGATTCCGGCCAGCTCGGCCGTGCCGCTGGGCGCCTGCACGTTCTCGGCCACCTGCCCGCCCAGCTCGACTTGCAGGCCCCGATCGGCCAGCGGCGCGACCGCCCGCTCGAGAGCGTCCAGGCCCTCGGCGCCGTGGAAATCGGTGACCGGGACGTCGTACTGGACGCCGACCAGCGCGGTGTCCCCGTCGGCCGACATGCGCGGCGGCGCTATCACGGCGACACCGTCCATCCGGGCCAGCCGGGCGCGCAGCGTGTCGAGCGCGGCCGGGTCGATCGGGTGGTCCGAGTGCACGACGACGCGGGCTTCGGTGCCGGACATCTGCGGCAGGTGCCCGCGCAGGAATTCGGTGCCGGCCTGCGACTCGGTGCCGGGCACGTTGTAGTCGTCCTGCGGCGTACCGCCGAACGCCACCGACAGCCCGGTGAGCGCAACGAGCACGATCAGCCAGGCGCCGATCGTTCGCCAAGGGTGGGCGGCGGCCGCTCCTCCGAGCCGGCCGAGCAAGCGGGACATGGTTTCTCCTCCGTGAGTTTCTCGGAGGGAACCCTCACCCGGGCTGCTTGCGAACCGCTTGCGAGCGGCCTAAAGGACGTTGCAAGCCCTTACAAGCGCAGGTCACGGCGGGTGGCCGGCAGCGCGAGCAGGACGACGGCCAACGCCGCGCCGACCAGCGTCAGGAGGCCGCCGACGTCGGCGTACGCGTAGCCCGGCGCCACGGCGGTCGCGGTGGCCGTCGCCTCCAGCGTGATCACGTTTTCCGGCTCGGGCCGGCCGAGACTGTCGACGATGTCGGACACCCAGAACGCGGCCGGCACCAGCACCACCGTCCCCGCGACGACCAGAGTGCCGATCCACGCGGCGCGGCTGCCCCGGAATGTGCCCGCGGCCAGCAGGACCAGCCCGCCGGCGAGGAGGAGGAAGAACGACCCCACCGACGACGCCGTGGGGTCGTAGGCTGACCGCTCGGACAACAGCGACGCCCCGAGCAGAATCAGCCCCACCGCGAGCATGGCCAGCGACACGAGCAGGAGGCGGAGGCGGACGGTCACCCGGCGGAGCGTACCGGCCGCACGACCTCGTGGTGGACCTTCTCGAATTCGCGGGCCGGGCCAGAGGGTTCGCTGAGTTCTGTGAATCAGCTCAGGCGATCACATTTCCGTCCGCCGTGGGCCGGACGACGACCCTTTCGCCGATCGGTTCACCCTCGGTCAGCAGGTCGAGGATCGCGTCGGCGCGGGCCACGAAACGGCGTCCGTCGTCGAGGCGGCCGAGCACGATTCCCTCCCTTTCGCCGTCGCGCAGATGCTTTACCGCGTACGTCTCCACGACGCCTTCACCGTCCGCCTCGATCGCCTCGCCGGGCGCGGGAACGGCGTCCAATGCGGACTGGATTCGCTCGCTGTCCGACGGCTTCCACTCGTACGGGATCGTGGTGTAAACGCCCGTGGAATGCTTGCTCATGATGCCGCCGTTGGCCCCGACGAAACCGTAAGTGCCGGGCGCCGCACGCAGTTTCCGCACCACCGAGGCGATCGCGTGCATCGAGTAGTTGTTGCCCGGCCCGCCGAAGAACGGCAGCCCACCGGTCGCGGTGAGCCCGCGCGGGTCGTCCGGGGCCACGCCCAGGGCCTCGGCCACGATGAACACCGGTGCGGCATAACAACTGTAGAGGTCGAGTACGGAAAGCTCCGATTCCGTGATTCCGGCGACCTCGAGCGCGTGCTGCGCGGCCCTTTGCGCGGCGGGCGAGTCGCCGTAGTCGGCCCGGTCGGCCATCGTGCGCTCCCGCAGGTCGGCGTGCCCGGCGAGATAGACCCAATTCTCTTCCCGTACGCCGTGCCGCCGCGCCGCCTCGACCGACATCAGCACCACGGCGGCGCCCTGATTCACCTTGTCGCGCGCGACCACGTAACGCGTGTACGGGTCGGCGATCGGCCGGTTGGCGGCGGTCGGAGTGACCAGGGAAACGGCGTCGCGGAAAACCGGCGCGGCCGCATGCGGATTGGCCGCGGCCACCGCCGTGAACGGCTCGAAAAGCTGCCCGATGGCCGACGCGTACGCCTCCCGCGACATTTTCAGCCGGGCCCGCCGAGCATTGTCGATGAGCGAATACTGCGACGGCGTATCGGAAAGGCCGTGCGCGACGTGGTGCATCGACACGATTCCGTCCAGCCCCGGCCCGCGCGCCTCCAGCGACCCGCCGGGGCTCTCGGTGAAGTCCGGCCTGTCGTCCGAGGCAGCCAGCGACGTGATCGTCGAGATGGCTTCGGAGCCGAACAGCAGAACCACGTCGGCGTCGCCGGCCGCGATCGTGGCCGCGAACTCGTTGACCAGATGCTGCGGGGCCTGCCCGCCGCCGGTCTCGAGCACGGCCCGGCGTGGATGGGCCCCGAGCCGACCGGCGACCGAGCGCGGGAAGTTGTCCGACGCGCCGAGCAGCGGGGTGGCCCAGGGCAGCGAGATCTCGAACTGCGGCACGCCGGCCACGGTGTCCACTGCGGACGCGTCGATTCCGGCGTCCCGCAACGCCTCCCGCGCGGCGTCGGCGGCCAGGTCGGCGGGCGAGCGCCGCCGATACCCCGGCTCGCCGATCCGCTCGCTCACCTCACCCACTCCGACCAGCACCGGCGTACGGGCAAGGGTCATGAAAGCCGCCCCGCCAGCTCACGGATGCGCTGCTCGCAGTCGGCCGCCATCCGCCGGGTGATCTCGCCCGCGGGCCGGATGTCGCGGAACGAGCCCACGACCTGCCCGACGAAGAACGACTCCAGCTTGAGCGCGCCCTCGTGCCCGGCCTCGGCGGCGGCGTCGATCCGCTGCCACGCGTCGTCGACCAGCATCGGCTGCAGCGGAAGCGGCAACGGCTGCGGGCTGCCCGCCGCGTCCCACTCGTCGTGCCAGGCGGTCCGCAGTTGGCGGGCCGGTTTTCCGGTACGCGTCGGCGAGCGCAACGTGTCGGCACTGCTCGCGGCCAGGAACTTGTTCTTGATGGCGGCCACCGCGACGTCTTCCTCGCTCGACAGCCACACCGAGCCGCACCACACCCCGGCCGCGCCCAGCGCGAGGGCGGCGGCCATCTGCCGGCCGTCCGCGATGCCGCCGGCCGCGAGCACCGGGCGGTCACCGGCGATGTCGACGATCTCGGGCGTGAGCACCATCGTGGCGATCGTGCCGGTGTGCCCGCCGGCCTCGGTGCCCTGCGCGACCAGCACGTCGACCCCGGCCGCGATCTGCCGTTCCGCGTGCCGGCCCTGCCCGACCAGCGCGGCCGTCACGATGCCCTGGGCCTTGGCCCGCGCGACCAGTTCGGGCGGCGGGGCGCCGAGCGCGCTGGCGATCAGCGAGATGCGGTGCCGGAACGCGACGTCGAGCAGCGCGACCGCGCCGGGTGTGGTCAGCGACGCGGCGACGTGCTGGTGGTCGACCGTCGGAGCGGGCGGGATGTCGTACTTGTCGAGCAGCCCGCGCACGAACGCCAGATGCTCCTCGGGGATCTGGGCCCGCATGCTGGCGACCAGGTCGGCCGGGTCGCCGGGCACGAACTTCTCGGGAACGAGCAGATCGACGCCGTACGGCTTCCCGCCGACCTGCTCCTCGATCCAGGTGAGCTGGGCGTCGAGTTCCTCGGCGCCGTAGACGGAGGCGGCGAGCACTCCGAAGCCGCCCGCGTTGGTGACCGCGGCGACGACGGCCGGCGATCGGTTGAATCCGACGATGGGGTGCTCGACGCCGAGCAGTTCGGTCAGGGCCGTACGCATGCCGACACGTTACCCGGCAGTCACTTGCTGGAGGCGCCGGATCTCGCTGCCCTGCTCGACCGCCATCTCACCGGCGATCTCCCGCAGTTTCTCGTCGTTGCCGCCCTTCACGACGTCACCCGCCATCCGCAGGGCGCCGCGGTGGTGCGCGGTCATCATGGCGGCGAACCTGGTGTCGAACGCGGGCCCCCGGGCGGCGGTCAGCGCGGCCATGTCGGCCTCGGTCTGCATGCCCGGCATCGTGCTGTGATCGTGGCTGGGGTCGTTGTCGGGCAGCCCGCGCTCCCGGAGCCACGACTTCAAGAAGTTGATCTCGAACGGCTGCGCGGCGCTGATCCGCTCGGCCAGGGCCGTCAGTTTGGCGTTGTCCGCGCGACCGGGTGCCAGTTTCGCCATCGTGATCGCCTGCTCGTGGTGGACGATCATCATCTGGACGAACGTCGTGTCGATGCCGTTGTAGGTCGACCCGTCGGGCGCCTTGACCTTGTCGGTGTCGCTCACCACGGCCTCGTCGCCGGGGGCGCCGGGAAGCACCACACGCTGCGGCGGGGGCGCGCTCGCACTCGGCCGGGGCGCCGCGGCCGAGTCGTCCGAGCCCATCCGGGCGGCGACCGCCACGGTCACCGCGCCGGCCACGATCACCACGGCCGCGATGAGTGTCGATGTCCTGACCCGAGCCACCGCGCCTCCACATTGATCTTTGAAGATGTTTCCGGAACCGGCCCCGGCCACTACTGTAACGACCAAGATGAATACGCATCGTTGCGCGCTCACCTTCGCCGCGGGGGATGCGTCAAGGGAAGGGAGCCCCATGAAGCACACTGCCCCACGAGGGCGGCTGCTCAAGCGCTGGGCCGCCGTCAGCGCGGCCGTCCTGGTTGCCGGATTGATGACGGCACCAGCCAGCAGCGCGGCACCCGCCGATCCGGGCACCATACCGGGCGTCGACGAGATCGTCAGCAGCCCGAACCTCAAGCAGGTCGCCCACCTGGACAAGTCCGGCCCCCTCACGGGCACCAACACGGACTGGGCGTTCCAGGGCAAGTACGCATACGGCGGCAACTACAACGGCTTCTACGTCTACGACGTCAGCAAGCCCAAGGAGCCCAAGGTCGCCGCGCAGGTCCTCTGCCCGGGCTCGCAGAACGACATCTCCGTCACCGGCAACCTGCTGTTCCTCGGCACCGACTCGCAGCGCACGAACGACACCTGCGACAACGTGGCGTCGACGACCGCGGCGCCGGGCGACCGCTGGGAAGGCATCAAGATCTTCGACATCAGCAACCCGCTGACGCCGAAGTACCTGAAGTCGGTCAAGACGGACTGCGGTTCGCACACGCAGACGCTGGTGCCCGGCAAGCGCGGCGAGAAGAACGTCTACCTGTACGTCTCGTCGTACAACCTGGCCGGCGCCGACCTGCCCAACTGCGCGCTGCCGCACGACAAGATCTCGATCGTCAAGGTGCCGCTGCGCACCCCGACGGCCGCGGCCGTGGTCGCGACCCCCGTCGTGTTCCCCGGCGGTGGCTTCCCGGGCAGCGACAACCCCGAGCAGATCCCGACGACCGGCTGCCACGACATCACCGTGTACGCCGAGAAGGACCTCGCCGCGGGCGCCTGCATGGGTGACGGCGTGCTCTTCGACATCAAGAACCGCGCCAAGCCCACCGTCATCACGACGGTGCGCGACGAGGTCAACTTCGCGTTCTGGCACTCGGCCACGTTCAACAACAGCGGCACCAAGGTCATCTTCACCGATGAGCTCGGCGGCGGCGGCGCGGCCACCTGCAACGAGGAGGTCGGCCCGAACCGCGGCGCCGACGCCATCTACGACATCGTCTCCAAGCGGGGCAAGAAGAAGCTGGAGTTCCGCAGCTACTACAAGATCCCGCGCTACAACGCGGACACCGAGGTGTGCGTGGCCCACAACGGCTCCCTCATCCCGGTGCCGGGCCGCGACATCATGGTGCAGGCCTGGTATCTCGGCGGCGTCTCGGTCTGGGACTTCACCGACTCCCGCCGCCCCAAGGAGATCGCCTTCTGGGAGCGGGGCCCGCTGTCCACGACCCAGCTCACCGGCGGCGGCTCATGGTCCGCGTACTGGTACAACGGCTACATCTACTCGAACGACATCACCAAGGGCATCGACGTGCTGGAACTGAAAGACGCCCGCACGGCGATCGCCAAGTACTTCCGGGCGGACACCTTCAACGCCCAGACCCAGGACAACTTCCTGAGGTGGTAAAGCACTGACCCGGTGCCCGCCCCGCCCTTGGCGAGGCGGGCACCGTCGTGTCGACCTGCGATCATTACGCCAGTTCAGCGGGCCCTGACGGCCCGGGGCGGGCGACCGGAGGAGTCGGTGCGGGCATGGCGGCAGGACGATCGGTCCCCACACGGGACGACGTGCTCGGATACTTCGGCACGCTGTCGAACTGGGGGCGGTGGGGCGACGACGACCAGCTCGGCACTCTGAACCACATCACCGACGACGTACGGCTGGCGGCGGCGCAAGCCGTACGTCATGGCCGGAGCGTGTCGTGCGCGTGGGAGGTGGCGGTGCCGGGCGAGATGGAACGGTCGACGACGACGTGCCCCTGCGCCGCCGACATGCCCGGCGCCGACGGCATGCCCGCCGCCTTCCACGCCGACCGGCGCTGGGGCTTCTCGTCCGAGCGGCTCGGCATCGCCTTCCACGGCAACACCATCACCCACCTCGATTCGCCGTGCCACATCTTCTGGGACGGCAAGATGTACAACGGGCGGTCGCACTCGCTGGTCGACGCCGGCACCGGGTCGGCCTGGGCGGCGGTCACCGCGGCGGCCAACGGGATCGTCACGCGCGGCGTCCTGCTCGACATCGCCCGGGTGCGCGACGTGCCATGGCTGGAACCGGGACAGGCGGTGTTCCCGGACGATCTCGAAGAGGTCGAGCGCCGCCAGGGTGTGCGGGTGCGGTCCGGCGATGCGGTGCTTCTGCGGACCGGCTACGGCCGCTTCCGGCACGAGAACGGTGCGACAAGCGACTTCCGGCAGGCCGGCTGGCACGCGTCCTGCCTGCCGTGGCTGCGGGAACGCGAGGCCGCCCTGATCGGCGCCGACACTCCCCAGGACGTTCAGCCGTCGGGCTACGCCGAGGTGCTGATGCCGGTCCATGCCGTCAGCCTGGTCGCGATGGGTCTGTGGCTGCTCGACAACTGCGACCTGGAGGCGTGCGCGACGACGGCGGCCGGGCTCGGCCAGTGGGACTTCCAGCTCGCGGTCGCGCCGGTTCGTTTCGCGGGCACGTCCGGGAGCCCGGTCAACCCGATCGCC
Organism: Actinoplanes sp. NPDC021490; assembly: GCF_055562135.1. Lineage (NCBI taxonomy): Bacteria > Bacillati > Actinomycetota > Actinomycetes > Micromonosporales > Micromonosporaceae > Actinoplanes > Actinoplanes sp. NPDC021490. The sequence goes on along the minus strand of NZ_JBVHFW010000002.1, from coordinate 765,587 downwards.
ACCTTCTGAGCGATGAGTTCGCCCGGCTCGCCGGGTCATTGAGGGCAACGAACCGCGGAGAGGGGCACTTCCATGACCGAGCTGAACGCCGAACACGCCCGGCGGGCCATCATCGAGCACACCCGGCGTCTGGCCGAATGGGCCGCCGCGGCCGGGCCCGGCGCCGCCGTGCCGACCGCCCCGGAGTGGACCGTCACCGAGCTGGTCGAGCATATCGGCCAGACCCAGCACTGGGTCGCCGACATCATCGAGCGGCGCATCACCGACCCGGCGAAACTGCCCACGGAGATGGCCGTCCGGCCCGCCGACCCCGGCCAGTGGCCGGCGTGGCTGGCGGAGTCGGCCCGGCGGGTCGCCAAAGCATGCTCCGACGACGCGCTCGACGCGCCGGTGTTCAACGCCGCGGGCGACGGGCGGTCCGGAACGCGGTTCTGGATGATGAGCATGCTCAACGAGTCGGTCATCCACGGGTCCGACGCGGCCCGCGCGGCCGGCCGGTCACCTCACATCGAGCCCGGCATCGCCGCCGCGCTGATCAGCAACCACTTCGCGATGCTCACTTCCCCCACGTGGGCTTGGGCGCGACCCGAGTCGGCCCAGGCCATCCGCGGCACGGGCCAGACCCTGGCCTGGCAGGCCACCGACACCGCGGACGAACCGGGCGCCTGGTTCGTCGAGCGCGGCCCGGACGGGGCAACGTGGCAGCCCGGCGCCCGACCGGCCGACGTGACCGTGACCGGCCCGGCGCAGTCGCTGCTGCTGATCCTGACCCGCCGCCTCCCCCTGACCGAAGCCCCCGGCGTCAGCATCGACGGCGACGCCGGCCTGGCCCGGCACTGGCTCGACAGCACCGCCCACGTCGCCGGCTGACCGCCACCGATCAGCCGATGACGAACGGCGGCCCCCTTGTGCGGTCCATCGTTCACGGGCGCGACCGTACGAGCCCCGTTTGCTATGGCTTCTTGAGCGCCCGGCGTGCCTGTTGCACTGTGCTTCCGGGGTTGTTCGACAAGGCCCGGCTGAGCACCGACTTGCGCAGATGCGCGGCTTTGAGTGCGAGGAATCGGCGCTCCGGGATCTCCGGAATGGTGTCCATGACGAACTGGTAGCGCTCGGTGAGCCGGTCCCGCACTGCGTCTTGGGCGCTGAGCGGGACGGGCCTGCGGTACTCGGCCTTCAAGCTGCTCAGCTGACGAACCGCGTCCTCGTGGCGGCGCGCCTTTCCCCGCCAGTCGATCACCAGGTCGGCAAGAGTCAACGTGAAGGTGGCCGCTGCGAACCAGCCGAGCCACGTCGATCGTTCGAGGGTCAAGCCCAGCAGAGTGACCTTCGTGTCGCCGGCGGCGAAGGCGAAGGCGGTCGCGACGACGGAAAGGGCGAGCAACGTGCATGTCATGGTCGTGGCACGGCGTCGGTAGCTGTCACGCAGCGCGGAGTGGGCGCTCGCCATCAGATCGACGACGTCGCGCTGGCGCTGCGTCTCGTCACGGGCCGGGTCAGTCACGGGTCGGCTCGGTGGTTGCTTCGGACCGCTGGGCGGACACGACGGCCTCGGTGGTGAGGAACAGCGCGGCGATCGACGCGGCGTTCTGCAGCGCCGAGCGGGTGACCTTGGCCGGGTCGATGATGCCCGCGGCCAGCAGGTCGACGTACTCGCCGGTCGCGGCGTTGAGGCCGTGACCCGCCTCGAGGCCGCGCAAAGTCTCCGCCGCCGCGCCGCCGTCAAAGCCCGCGTTCTCAGCGATCTGACGCAGTGGGGCATCCAGCGCAACCTTGACGATGTTCGCGCCCGTCGCCTCGTCACCAGACAGGTTCAGCTTGTCAAAGGCGCGGAGGCCCACCTGTATCAACGCGGCGCCGCCGCCCGGCACGATGCCCTCCTCGACGGCCGCCCGGGCACTGCGGAGGGCGTCCTCGATGCGGTGCTTGCGCTCCTTGAGCTCGACCTCGGTGGCCGCGCCGACCTTGATGACCGCAACACCGCCGGCCAGCTTGGCCAGGCGCTCCTGCAGCTTCTCGCGGTCGTAGTCGGAGTCCGACTTCTCGATCTGGGCGCGGATCTGGTTGACCCGGCTCTCGATCCGCTCGGCGTCGCTGCCACCGTCGACGATCGTGGTTTCGTCCCGGGTGACGAGCACCCGGCGGGCGGTGCCGAGGTGACTGAGGTCGGCGTTCTCCAGCTTGAGGCCGATCTCTTCGCTGATGACGGCGCCACCGGTCACGATGGCGATGTCGTCCAGCATGGCCTTGCGACGGTCACCGAAGCCGGGGGCCTTGACGGCGACCGACTTGAAGGTGCCGCGGATCTTGTTGACGACCAGGGTGGCCAGGGCCTCGCCCTCGACGTCCTCGGCGATGATGACGAGCGGCTTGCCGCCCTGCATGACCTTCTCCAGCACGGGGAGGAGGTCCTTGACCGCCGAGATCTTGCTGTTGGCGATCAGGATGTAGGGGTCGTCGAAGACGGCCTCCATGCGCTCGGCGTCGGTCATGAAGTACGGCGAGATGTAGCCCTTGTCGAAGCGCATGCCCTCGGTGAGCTCGAGCTCGAGACCGAAGGTGTTGCTCTCCTCGACGGTGATGACGCCTTCCTTGCCGACCTTGTCCATGGCCTCGGCGATGATCTCGCCGACCGTGGAGTCACCGGCGGAGATGGAGGCGACAAACGCGATCTGCTCCTTGGTCTCCACGTCCTTCGCGAGCTGCTGAAGGCCCTCGGAAACGCTGGCCACGGCGGCCTCGATGCCCCGCGTGAGGGCCATCGGGTTGGCGCCGGCGGCTACGTTGCGCAGGCCCTCGCGAACCAGAGCCTGGGCCAGAACGACCGCCGTCGTCGTACCGTCACCGGCGACGTCGTCGGTCTTCTTGGCGACCTCCTTGACCAGCTCGGCGCCGATCTTCTCGAAGGTGCCCTCGAGCTCGATCTCCTTGGCGATCGACACACCATCGTTGGTGATGGTGGGAGCGCCCCACTTCTTCTCGAGCACGACATTGCGGCCCTTGGGGCCGAGCGTCACCTTGACGGCGTCGGCGAGCTGGTTCATACCACTCTCGAGGCCGCGACGAGCTTCCTCACCAAAAGCGATGATCTTAGCTGAGGGGGTTTGAGCGGGTGCGGGCGTCGCGTTTGCCGGTCGAGCCCGAAGGCCGGCCGACGGCTCGGCGCGCCGGACTGGCACGACAGGTCCGAATCGCACTGGACCCTCTGCCTTGCGAGTGATTGCGGCGAGCGCCGCGACGACGCGGCGTTCCAGTGCTCGCAGCTGTGCCGGGTCGTAGTCGGCCCTGGTTGTGACGGCCTCGAAGGCGAGGCCGTCCCCCTCGGGCAGCCGCGTCGCCCGCAGTTGAGCGATCTCGTCATCGGCGGCCTCCAGCAAGCGGAAGCCGACGATCCATTCCTCTGACCGAAAGAGCCAGGGAAAGGTCATACCGAGCTCCGTCTCGAGGAATTCGGAGTCCCGTTCAGTCAGCGGACGGACAAGATCGTGACGCCAATGCACCGTGGGAGAAGCGAAGGTCATCGCTGAGCTCCCAGCGTTACCAGCCAGTCCTCGGCCTGATGGTGGCTGGACTGCAGCCCGGGGATCTCGGGAGGTCCCGACAGGTCGAAGACTGCGATCGTCACCGGCCGGCGGAGGATGTCCGTCTGCAGGAGGGCCCAATGCGTCAGGTATGGACAGAGAATGCCGACGTGCTCCTTCAACACGAACGCGTACTTTGGATTCTCCGTCAGCATCTTGCTCGGCGGCAGCCCCACGTGCTCAAGGTGGGTTTTTACTCGCTCGACGATCTCGGCGCTGGAGATCTGTACGTCGATGTCGGACGGAAACCGGTCGATGTTCAGCTGGAAGAGCGCGTCGAACGGGCGCCGACGAGGCCGGCCGGCGCCTGGGGGCCAGACCTCGGCCAGTGCTTTGGCCGTGCGTTCGGTCTCGAATCGTGTGGGCACGCGCTCGCGCAGCTTCAGAAACAGCGCGGCGATTTCTTCCTTCTCGTACGGCATGGTCTTGTGAAGGCCGGAGAAGAAACGCGCGGCGCTGCCTTGGAGCCGGACGTCGGCGTCGGTGATGCCGTCGGCGGCGAGCGCCTCCTGGAGCGACTCGACGAACTGCTTCCATTCGTCCGGCTCACAGCCCAGCGGATACAGCTGCTGGCGAAACGCCGCAAGTGACGTCTCGGCGATGCCGAGGAACGCCAGGTCCTCCGCGGTCACGCAGTAACCCGAGTCGTCCATGAGTGGCGGCTCGATCCGGCCCTGTTGCACCCGCACTCCTCGCTCCCTGACGAATACGGAATGTGTGCAGCGTAGACCGGGTCGCTTACGTGCTCAACGCCTCGGTGAACGGCGGCGGAAGGGCGGTCCTGGCCGTGAGTGCTGTCGACCATGGATGCCGCTCATCGGCAAGCCAGCCGGTTCGACACTGCCGTACCTTCATGGCATTTCCCGGGTGCGGTGGGGCAGGGGAAGGCGGGACGGGGCGATGACGATCGATTACTACCTGGTTCGGGGGCTGGGGCTGCTTGTTGAGGAATTCGAGCTTGGCCTCGATTACACGACTGTGGGGTTGCGTAGTTCGCTGTGGAGCGACGGCCAGTGGCGCGGGGTTTCTGGGCGGCAGTGGCGTAGTGATCCGGCGCTGCTGGCTGGGGTGATGCCGGTTGATCGGGCGGGGGCCGAGGCGGCCTATGGTGGGGCGCTGCCGGTTCGCGAGGAACTGCCCTGGGAGTTCGAGGCGTTTTCCGGCGCGCCGGTGCTGCGGCTCAGGGACGAGCCCACGCCGTACGGGTTTCTGGAGCGGCGGGTTTATCGGGTGCTGTTCGCCGGGGACACCACGGCCGGGCCGGCGGATGGCGAACGGCGGGTGGGCGGCGACGAGTTCGAGTGGCGGCTGCACCGGGTCGGAGGCGGGATCGCGTGGGCTCTCGACGTCACCGTGCTGCTGGCGGGCGAGGACGACGGGGCCGCCGGGGTGGTGTTGCGCGTGCTGATCGCCGGCGCCCGGGGGCGGGGGCTGATTCCGGTGACCACGGAACGGTTTGCCTGACTTACTGGTGGTCGTCGGGGACCAGGCCCGTGCGTACGGCGTGCAGGGCGGCCTGGGTGCGGTCGGCCAGGCCGAGCTTCATCAGGATGCTGGACACGTGGGTCTTGACCGTCTTCTCGGCCACGACCAGGGCGCGGGCGATCTCGCGGTTCGAGCGGCCGTCGGCGATCAAGGCGAGCACGTCGCGTTCGCGGGCGGTCAGGGCCGGTGTGTCGGAGGGGGCGCCGAGCAGGGTGGCGGCCACGTCCGGTTCGAGCAGCAGGTGGCCGGCGTGCACCGAGCGGACGGCGGCGACCAGCGCGTTGGGGTCGACGTCCTTGGACAGGTAGCCGCGGGCGCCCGCCCGGACCGCGGGCACCAGGCGGGCCCGGTCGGTGAAGCTGGTGACGACCAGGACCTTGGCCGGCAAGGCTCGCCGGCGCAGTTCCTGCAGCACCGCGACGCCGTCCGTGCCGGGCAGCACCATGTCGAGCAGCACCACGTCGGGCCGGGTCTGCTCGACCAGGTCGAGGGCCGTGGGGCCGTCCGCCGCCTCCCCGGCCACCGTGATGTCCCCGGCCAGTTCGAGAAAAGTCCGCAGCCCACGCCGTACGGCGGGATGGTCGTCGACGATCAGCACGCGGATCTCAGACACCGGGCACCTCCAGCCGCACGACCGTGCCGGCCGCGGGCGACGACGTGATCGTGACCTTGCCCCGCACCGCGCAGGCCCGGTCGCGCATCGAGCGCAAACCCAGGCTGCGGCCCGCCTTGACGGTCTCGTCGACGTCGAAGCCCGTGCCGTCGTCGGCCACCTCGAGAACCGGACCGGCCAGGCTCACCGAGATCAGACGGGCGCCGGCGTGGCGTACGGCGTTGTGCAGGGCCTCCTGAGCCACCCGCAGCATCACTGTCTGCTGGGCCGGGGGCAGCACCGCCGGATCGGTTTCGCGATAGACCAGCCGCGGGCCGCCGACGCCGGACGCACGGTCCAGAATCTGCACCTGTTTGCGCAGCACGTCGGGCAGGCCGTCCTCTTCCAGGCGGGCCGGGCGCAGCTCGAGCACGGCCGCGTGCAGCTCCTCGGCGGCCTCGCGGGCCAGCGTCGACACCTCGGCCAGCCGGGCCCGGGCCGCCACCGGATCCCGGTCGATCAGCAGGTCGGCCGCCTGGGCGGTGAGACGCAGCCCGAACAGGCGCTGGGCGACCGCGTCGTGCAGGTCGTGGGCGATCCGGGCCCGCTCCTCGGCGATCGTGAGCTCGCGGTTGCGCGCGTACAGGCGGGCGTGGGTCAGCGCGATCGCGGCGTGCGCGGCCAGGACACCCACGAGCTCCTCGTCCTCGTCGGTGAAACCGCCCGGCTTGTTGGCCAGATAGAGCGCGCCCAGGATCTCGTCGCCGCTGGTGATCGGCACGCCGAGGAACGCCTCGAGCACCGGATGGGCCGACGGCCACCAGGCGAAGCGCGGATCGGCCCGGATGTCGTCGAGGCGCTGGGCCCGCGGCTCGTGCAGCATCACGGCCAGGAAACCGTGCTGCCGGGGGAGCGGGCCGATCGCCGCCTGCTGCTCGGCCGGGACACCGGACACGAGGAACTGGGCGAACGCGCCGCCCTCCTCGGGGACGCCCAGCGCCGCGTACTCGGCCGAGGCCAGCTCGCGGGCGGTGTCGACGATGGTCTGCAACACCTCGGGCACGGTGAGCTGATTGCTCACGGCCAGCACGGCCGCCGACAACCGGCGCGCGGTGTGCAGGGGTTCGAGGGCCACGGGCCCACCCTAGCCAGGGCGCGCGCGGAAAACCCTGGGCCGATGGTCCTAGGACCAAGGTCCGGTCGGGAAGGCGACCCTGGGCCGAGGCCGGACAGGGGTGCCGGCGAGCAGGGTCGGGACATGACACAGACAGCAGTGATCACCGGAGCCTCGCAGGGACTCGGCGCCGCCCTCGCCCGGGGACTGTCGGCCGCCGGATGGAATCTCGTCATCGACGCCCGTACGGGGAAAGACCTGGAGGTTGTCGCGGCATCGCTGGAGAACGTCGTGGCGATCGCGGGCGACGTGGTCGACGACGATCACCGGGCCGAGCTGGCGGCGGCCGCGGACAAGCTGGGCGGCGCCGACCTGCTGATCAACAACGCGTCGACCCTCGGCGGCAGCCCACCGCCCGCACTGGCCGGCTTCCCGCTGCCCGCGCTGCTCGACACGTTCGAGGTCAACGTGCTCGCCCCGATCGCGCTCACCCAGCTTCTGCTGCCCCAGCTGCGCCAATCGGAGCGGGGCGCGGTCCTCAACATCAGCTCCGACGCGGCCGTGGAGGCGTACGAGGGCTGGGGTGGCTATGGCGCCGCGAAGGCCGCGCTGGACCATGCGAGCCGGGTGCTGGCCAAGGAAGAACCCGGGGTGCGGGTGTGGTCGGTCGATCCCGGCGACCTGCGGACGCGGCTGCAGCAGGAGGCCTTCCCGGGGGAGGACATCTCGGACCGGCCGCTGCCCTCGGCGGTGGTGCCGTTCTTCCTCACGCTGCTCGACGAGCGGCCGGAGTCGGGGAGGTACGTGGCCCGATGATGCTGACCACTGTGGATTTCGAACTGCCGGCCGGTCTCGAGGCGCGATCACCGGCCGAGGCCCGGGGTGTGGCACGCGACGGCGTACGGCTGATGGTGAGCCGCGGCACGACGGTCAGCCACCACCGGTTTCCCGAATTGCCCCGCCTGCTCGACCCGGGCGACTTGCTGGTGGTCAACAACTCGGCCACGCTTCCGGCAGCGATCCGGACCTTGGACGGCGTACGCGTGCACGTCTCGACCGAACAACCCGACGGCACCTGGCTCGTCGAGCCGCGGGACTTCGACGCCGCCCGGCCGGGTCTGCGCCTGCGGGTGCCCGAGGGGTCGCTGACGCTCCTGCGCCCGTTCACGTCGCGGCTGTGGGTGGCGGCGGCCGACGTTCCCGGCAACCGCGTGAGCTATCTGACCCGGCACGGCACGGCGATCCGGTACGACTACACCGACCGCGACTGGCCGATCGAGACCTATCAGAACGCGTACGCCACCGAGCCCGGCAGCGCCGAGATGCCCAGCGCGGGAAGGCCGTTGACGGGGGCGGTCCTTTCCGCGCTGGCCGGCCGGGGCGTGCTGGTCGCCCCGATCACGCTGCACACCGGGGTGGCCTCGGCCGAGGTGGACGAGCCGCCCTACCCGGAGTGGTTCCGGGTGCCCGCCTCGACGACCCGGCTGATCTCACACGTGCGCGCGAACGGCGGCCGGGTGATCGCGGTCGGCACGACGGTCGTCCGGGCCCTGGAAACGGGGACGCGCGAGGGCTGGACCGAACTCGTGATCGAGCCGGACCACCCGATCCGGACTGTCGACGGCCTGCTCACCGGGCTGCACGAGCCGCGCGCGTCGCACCTCAAGATGCTCACCGCCGTCGCGGGCGAGGCCGCCCTGCGGGCCAGCTACGCGTCAGCTTTGCGGGAACGCTATTTGTGGCACGAATTCGGCGATGTCCATTTACTCCTGCGCTGACGGCCTATATGCGGCCGGTCACACTCTTGCCTCGTTAGCCGCTCGGCCGGGTCGGCGAGCGGTAGGAAGGAGTTCCGGCGGCGAGAGGGAACCCACACATGACGACCGTGGATCGGGCGGTGCTCGACAACCCCGTCTGGTCCGCCCTGACCGGCCCGCAAAGACCTTTCGCCGACGTACGCGGTCAGGCCGCGCGCTACCGGCCCGAGGTCTCCCCGTTCGTGGCCGTCGCCGACCCGGCCGATCCCGCCGCCTGGGCCGACCTGGCCGAGCTGGTCGAACCGGGCGGCACCGTCCTGATGCCCGCGGCGCCGGACGGTCCCGTCCCCGGCTGGGAGCTGGTCGGCGGGGGCAAGGGTGTGCAGCTGACCGGCGAGGGTCTGATCGCCGCTCCCGACCCCGAGGTCGTCCCTCTGGGTGAGGCCGACGTGCCCGAGATGCTTGACCTGGTGGCCCGCACCCGGCCCGGCCCGTTCGGCCCGCGCACCCGTGAGCTGGGCGGCTATCGGGGCCTGCGCCGCGGGGGAGCGCTCGTGGCGATGGCCGGGGAGCGGGTGCGCCCGCCGGGCTGGGCCGAGATCAGCGCCGTCTGCACCGACCCGGCGTACCGGGGCCAGGGCCTGGCCAACCGGCTCGTGCGGGCCGTCGCGGCCGGCATCCGGGAGCGGGGCGAGACACCTTTCCTGCACGCCGCAGGCACCAACGAGAACGCGATCCGGCTCTATCTGGCGATGGGGTTCCGGCACCGCCGCGACATCAACTTCCACGCCTATCGGGCGGCCGCGCGCTAAGACGACCCTCAAGCTGCCGTAGAAAGCGGAAAGGGGCCGCCCCGAGGGGCGGCCCCTTTCACCGAGCCGATCAGGCGGCGTACTTCTCCACCAGCGTGCCGAGAGCCGGCAGGGCGGCCTCGATGTGCTTCGACGCGCCACCGCGGACGGTGTTGTACGCCTTGACGACGACGGCCTTCTCCGAGGAGTGGGCCATGTCGTCGGTGACCTTCAGCAGGGCCGGGGTGACCTCGTCCTGGCGCTTGACCAGGTAGTCGCCGAACGAGCCGCCGCCGGCGACCTGGTAGTCGGCCCAGAACGGCTGCAGCTGCTCGAGCATCGACGGGACCATGATGTTCAGGGTCTCGACGTAGTAGCCGGGCGCGAACGAGGTGACCGCCTTGTAGGCGAGCTTGACGGCACCGGCCGACAGGCCCGACTTGCTGGCGAGCTCGGACTCGACCAGAGCCTGGGCGTCCTTGACGATGGCCTCCTTCGTGGCCGGGTTCGCGGAAAGGTCAAGAAGGTTGGAAACCATGGGTGTGCGCGCTCCTCATCACAAGACGACGGCCAGCAGACTACTCAATGAAGAATCACTTTCAACTCCTGCCTCTCCCGTCTCGTGAGATGCCCCGGCGTGGCTACGATCTTCCGTCTGATCGGTGTTTCGGATGGTCCGTCCAGCCGGTGTTTCGGGGTCGCGCGCCGCTGCGACGTCTGCTAGGCCGGGAGGCGAAGGTATTCGAGCCGGTGACACTGCGTGCACGGTCTCTCGTCGGCGTGGGACAGCACCCGCCGGGCGAAGTCCGCGGGTTTACGGCACCGCCGGGCAGCTCGCCGGCTCGGTCATCGGCTCGGCGGCGAGCGCGTCGATGACCAGCGCGGTCACGTACGGGTCGGTCGGCAGCCCGCCGTGGGTCGTCCGGGCCGCGGGGCAGAGCGACTGCAGCGCCAGGTTGATCGCGCCGTCCAGGCGGGCCGAGTCCGGCGGCTGCACGGTCTCGTCGTTCGTGGTCCAGATCGACAGCCAGGGCAGCCGTGCGGGCAGCCGGTCGTCGAGGCCGGCGAGCAGGTCGCTGCCCGGAGCCAGCTCCTGACAGGCGGCCGGGCACTGGTCGTGGGCGAAGGTGGCGCCCAGCCCGGCCAGCCTGGTGCCGTGCAGCGGCGAGCCGAGCGACACCACCCGGCGTGCCTTCTCCGCGCCGCGGTGCTCGGCGACCCAGAGCCGCGTGACCACGCCGCCCGCCGAATAGCCGACCACGTCGACGCTCGGGGCGCCCGCGCCGAGGGCCTCGGTGACCGCGGCGTCGAGGATGCCCGCCTGCTCCTCGAGCGGGCCGGTGCCGTCGCCGGGCAACGTCAGCACGGTGGCCGTGTGCCCCTCGGCGGTGAGCCGCCCGGCCAGCTTGGTCAGCGCCGTGCGGCCGCCGCCGTAGCCGGGGACGAGCAGAACGGGGCCCGGCTGCGCCTGATCGGGCCGCGGGCCGTCGTCCTGGTCGCCGCCGAGCACCCGAACCCCGACCAGCGCCAGCAACACGACGGCCACCAGTCCGGCCGCTCCCAGCAGCCACCACCGCACCAGATCATCATGCCGCAGCCCCGGGTCGCCGCTCAGCCGAACGCGCGGCCCGGCCTCTCGATCGCCGTGCTTCTCGATCCCTGGGGCAATCGTTTGAACATGGTGCCCCGGTGAAACGTAATAATCAGACTCGGACCGGGAGGGGATCGCGATGCCGGACGGCCCGGTACGCAGCGAGATACGAACCAGGGACCAGGACACGGCGGTCGAGGCGATGATGCGGATCGCCGTGCACCGCCCACGCCTGCGTGTGGCCCGCCCGGAGGCCGTGGAATTCTCGGTGCTCTCCGTCGGCCTTCCGGAGTGGGGAGTCGATCGGGTCAAGTTCGACGGCGTCCGCTACCGCTCGATCGTGGAACCGTCGGAGACCCTGATCGCGGGCGTGTGGCGCGGCGGGCACGGCACGATGCGGACCGGTGACGAGGACTTCGGCATGGGGATCGGCGACGGTTTCGTCTATCCGCTCGGCCGCACCCTCGACTTCGAGAACTTCGATCCCGACAAGGCGCTCGTACGCCTCCCGGCCGCGTTCGTCGCCGACCTCGCCGAGGAGCTCACCGGCCTGCCCGCGGGCGAGCTGCACTTTCTGTCCGTACGCCCGCTGACCGCCGCCAAGCGCGACAACTGGTCGGCCACGGTCGCCTTCCTCGCCGGCCACCTGCACGATCCCGGGCGCGAGATCCCGCCGCTGCTCGCCGCGCAGATGAAGCGGCTGGCCGCGGCCGCCCTGCTGCGCTCGTTCCCCAACACCACCATGACCGTCGCCCGGATGCCGACCGGCGGGCACTCCCGCCCGGCCGTCGTGCGGCGCGCCCTGGAATTCATGGACGCCAACGCGGAGCGCCCGCTGACCGTGGCCCAGATCGCCGCGTCCGCCGACGTGAACCCGCGGGCACTGCAGGCCGCCTTTCGCCGCCACTACGACCTCGCGCCGCTGGCCTCCCTGCGCCGGGTGCGGCTCGAACGGGCCCGGGCCGACCTGCGGGCCGCCCACCCCGGTGACGGCACGACCGTGGCCGCGGTGGCGCTGCGCTGGGGCTTTCCCCGGCCGGTCCGCTTCGCCGCCGCCTACCGTGATGCCTTCGGTGAATCACCCGTGATCGGCCGGGCGAACCCTAGGGCAGGAGTTGGTCCAGCACCGGAGCCTTGCTGAAGATGCCGTCCCGTTCGCCCAGCGTCGCCACCCGCTGGATCGACGGGCGGTTGATGTCCTCGGGCCAGGTCGGCAGGATCATCGCGATCCGCACGGTTTCGGTGATCTGCGTGTACGTGCCCACGACGTCGCGCACCTCGTCGGGGTGGGCCGCCGCGTACCGCAGGGACTGCCGGATCGCCTCGGTGAAGTCGGTGACCAGCTTGGACTTGGCCGTGATGGTGCCCTGGCTGGTGAAATAGAGCGCCACGGTCAGGTCGGGCGCGGTGTCCACGAAGTTCGACGCCAGGACCCGCCCGCCCTGGGTCAGCACGGCGCTCAGCGTCGGCTCGACCACCCAGGCCGCGTCGACCTTGCCGCTCTGCAGCGCGCCGGGCATGGCCGGGAAGGGCATCGCCTGGAACGCCAGATTGTCGGCCTTCCCGCCGGCCCGGCGCACCGACTGCCGTACTGTCGTGTCGCCCAGGTTCTTCAGCGTGTTGACCGCGATCCGCTTGCCGCCCAGCTCGCGCGCCGAACGGATCGGGCTGTCGTCGTCCACCACGATCGCCGAGAAGTCGCGGCCCGGCCGCCCGTTCGACGACACGCCGGCCGCCACCGCCTTCAGCGGGGCGCCCCCGGCCTGAGCCGCCATCAGCGAGGTCACGTTGCTGAAGCCGAACTGGTATTTGCCGCCGAGCACGCCGTCGACGATCGCCGCGCCGCCCTGCTCCGGCGAGAGCGTCAGGTCGATGCCCCGGGCGGCGAAGAAGCCCTTCCGCTTGCCGAGGTAGATCGGCGCCACGTCGATGATCGGGATCACGCCGACGCTGATCCTGGTCGCCGCGCCCGCCGCGGCCGCGTCGTCGTCCTTATCGGTGCAGGCCGCCGTGCTGATCATCAACATCACGGCGGTGGCGGCGGCAAGGATCCGGCGCATGGTGTACTCCTCGGGCTACGCGGCGCAACGGCCGCCCGGCGAAAAGTACACGATCAATCGCTCTCCGGGGTCGTGCGTAAAGGGAAATTTCAATGTCTGCCCGGGTCTCCCCGTGAATCGGGGTCCTCAGAGCGAGGCGGCCAGCTTGCGCAGGGCGTCGGCGGCGCCGGACGTGACCGGGTCGCCGTGGCCCGGCAGGATCGTCCGGATGTCCAGACCGGCCAGCTTCTTGACCGAGGCGGCGGCCTGGGCCTCGTCCTCGGTGTACTGCGGGTCGGAACCGGCCAGCCCGCTGTTGTTGTTGAGCGCGTCGCCCGAGCAGAGGGTGCCGGTCGACGGGTCGAAGATGGAGATGTGCCCGGCGGTGTGGCCCGGCGTGCCGACGACCTGCAGGCCGAACACCTCGTCGCCGTCCTTGAGTGCGGTCAGCTGCTTCTCCGACGTGACACCGGAGACGTCGGCCTGCCCGATGTAGATCTTGGCGTTGGTCGTCTGGGGAGCGACGCCGCTGAGCCCGCCCGCGTGGTCGTCGTGCTTGTGGGTGAGGATCACGTGGCGTACGGCCGAGAAGCTGCTGCCGGCCGCGGTGAGCGCCTGCCCGATGGCGTCGGCCGAGCCGCCCGTGCCAAGGTCGACGATGGCCGCGTCGTTGCCGCGCACGAGCAGATAGGCCGAGACGAACGACAGGTTGACCCGTTGCCAGCCCCCGCTGCGGGGCTCTTCGCTCGGCGCCGTGCTCGCCGGCGGGGAGTCGCTGGAGTCGCTGGAGCCGGAACAAGCGTTGAGGACGGCCACGCCGATGACCCCGGAGCCGGCCGTGAACAGGAGCCTTCGACTGATCCGCATACCCGATGCTGGTCCGGCCGGGTGGGTGATCGCCACCGGATGCCGCCCTTCGTATCCGATTCTTGTCCGGCGGCCCGTCCGGCTGAGGGTTTGCTGAAGGCGGAGTAAACCTGTGGTGTGGCGGGGTAAGAAGCTGGCATGACGGAGTACGGAATCCACGCCTCGCACGAGCAGATCCCGCCCGCCGAGTTGCTGGCCGCCATGGTGGCGGCGGAACGCGCCGGCTTCGAAGCCGCGATGTGCTCCGATCACTTCTCGCCGTGGAGCAGCCGGCAAGGTGAATCGGCTTTCGCCTGGTCGTGGCTGGGGGCGGCGCTGCAGGCGACCAACTTGTCGTTCGGCGTGGTCAACGCGCCCGGCCAGCGGTACCACCCGGCGATCATCGCGCAGGCAATCGGCACGCTCGGCTCGATGTATCCGGGCCGGTTCTGGACCGCGCTGGGCAGCGGCGAATACAGCAACGAGCACATCACCGGCGAACCGTGGCCGCGCAAGGAGGTTCGCGAGGCCCGGCTGCTCGAGTGCGTCGACGTGATCCGCGACCTGCTGGACGGCCAGGAGGTCACCCGCGACGGACTGGTCAAGGTGGACCGGGCCCGGTTGTGGACCCGGCCCGACACGGCGCCCTCGCTGATCGGCGCCGCGGTGAGCACCAAGACCGCGGCCTGGTGCGCGCGCTGGGCCGACGGTCTGGTCACGGTCAACGCGCCCGAGGATCACCTGCGCGCGATGATCGAGCAGTATCGCGGCGCGGGCGGGCGCGGTCCGGTGTGCCTGCAGGTGCACCTGAGCTGGGCGCCGACGCAGCACGAGGCCGAGGCGATCGCGCACGACCAGTGGCGCAGCAACATCTTCCCGCCGCCGATCTGCTGGGACCTCGAGACCGTCGACCACTTCGACGTCGTCTCCGAGAACGTCACCGTCGAGCAGGTCGGCAAGGTCGTCAACATCTCGGCCGACCTCGAGGAGCACATCGAGAAGCTGCGCGGCTATGCGGCGCTCGGCTTCGACCGCATCTATCTGCACCACGTCGGGCAGGACCTCGCCCCGTTCATCGAGACGTTCGGGGCCAAGGTCCTGCCGGCCCTGCGCTGACGCCTCAGGCCCCGCCGCAGGCGGTCCGGAACTGGTACGTGGTCGTGTTGGTCTTGGAACCGCCGGGCCAGTCGATCCGCATGCCCGACGCCGACCCGTCGAGAGCGCCTTTCCGCTCCACCACGACGAGCAGGTTCGCCTCCTCGCCGGCGCGGATCGTCGCGTTCTCGGCGGGCATCCGGGCCGCCCAGGTCGAGTTGGCCGCCGGGGGATAGGCGGCGCTCGCGATCGGGGTGCGTCCGCTGCCGAGCGGCACGATGAACGTCTTGCCGATGGTGACGTTCCTGGCGTCGGCCAGTTCGATCTTCTGGACGACGAGGTCGGCGCCGGCCGGGGCGCGCACCACTTCGCCGACCACCATGGAGGCCTCCTGCGGCAGCCGTACACACAGCGTCACCGGGTCGCCACCGAAAACCATCTCGTTGTCACTGTCCGAACCGCAGCCCGAAACAGCGATGACCATCGCTATACCGACCGTGGCCAGGCCACTCCGCCGAATCATGGGACGGGACCGTACCCGCGTATTGTTACGGCCCGATCTCGGTGCGTAATTGAATGTCATTGCCGTCCGCGACGACGGATTCACTCGTAGGCAGATCGATCAAGCACTGTTTCCGGTGCCCGGTCGCCACGCTCTGGCCACCGCGAGTGACGACCGGCAGGATGACGCGGTGGCTTGGCGCAAGTACTTGTTGATCCCCCGCCTGACTTTGACCGCGCTCGGCGCACCCCGCGACCAGTCCCGCGCGTGGGATCGCTATTGGAGCGGCGTTTCCCGTACGGGCCCCGGCGGCGACGTGCTGTGGGAGGCCGACGAGCCGGCCGAGCATGAGCGCCTCGCCTCGGCGCTGAGCCGGCACGCCACGGCCGGTCTGCCCATGATCGACCTCGGGTGCGGGTCCGGCCGCCGGACGTACGCGCTGAAGGATCTGGCCCCTCGCGTGCTCGGCGTGGACGGGTCGGCGGCCGCCATCGCCCGGGCGGAGGCCGGCGACGATCGGGTCACCTTCCGGGCCGCCGACATCGGCGCGGCCGGGCTGGGGGAGCGGCTGCACGACGAGCTGGGTGACGCCAACGTGCACATCCGCGGGGTGCTCCACGTGCTGGACGACGCGTCCCGCCTCGCGGTGGCGCGCAACGTCGCCGCGCTGCTCGGGCGGCAGGGCACGCTCTTCCTCAGCGAGACCAACCACACCGGCGACCCGCTCGACTACCTGCTCGACCAGGGGGCCCGGCCGACCCGGCTGCCGCCGCTGGTGGACCGGTTGATCCGGGCCGGGGTGCGGGCGCCGCGGCGGTTCGGCGCCGACGAGACCGCGGCGGTCTTCCCGGCCGCGGAGTGGGAGATCGTCGAGCAGGGCGCGACCGAGGTCTACGGGATCCCGCTGGAGCCGGGCGGGCCGGTCCAGCGGATCCCCGCGTGGTCCGCGGTCGTCAGGAGGCGGCGGCCGCGTCGTTGATCAGCATCTCGGGGTGGCGGCCCAGGAACTCGGGCAGCCGGTCGGCCGAGGTCGCTTCGAACAGCTTGCGGGTGTCGTCGCTGATGCCCTCGCCACCCTCGGCGCCCGCGGCGAACGTGCCGCCGTTGGTCTTGATCGGGATCAGGTCGCCGGCGGCCAGGCCCTTGAGGCCGAAGATGAAGCTGTCGACCGGAACGCCGTGCGTGTCCATCTTGAGCGACTTGCCGGCCGCGGCCAGAATCTTGGAGACCTTGTTCGGGTTGCCCATGATGCCCGAGCTGCTGGCCTTCTTGGCCATCGCCCGCAGCAGCTGCTGCTGGTGCCGCTGGCGGTCGTAGTCGCCGTTGGTCGAGTGCCGCAGGCGGGAGAACTCGAGCGCCTCCCACGGCTGCATGTTGCGGCAGCCCTTCTCGAACCAGAGCGCGTTGCGCGGCGGCGACGTCGGGTCCTTGCCGTGGGCGTACTCGACCTTGCCGTCGTTGACCACGTAGTGGCTCGACCACATGCGCTTGTCGACGCACAGGTGCACGCCGCCCATCGCCTCGAGGATGCCCTTGAAGCCGTTGAAGTCGATCACCATGACGCCGTCGAACTCGATGCCGGTCAGCTCGTGGACCGCCTTGGTGGCCAGCTTCGCGCCGCCCTGCCAGCCGCGGCCGCCCTGCGACCCGAACAGATAGGCCGCGTTGATCTTGGTGGTCTGGCCGCGGAAGCCCATCTTGTCGTCGGCCGGGATCTTGGCCACGGTGTCGCGGGGGATGGAGATCATGTACGCCTGGTCGTGCGAGGCGGTGATGTGCAGAATCAGGATCGTGTCCGACCGGGACTCGCCGTCGGCCCAGCCGGTGCGGGTGTCGAGCCCCAGCATCAGCAGGTTCATCGCGCCGTCGGGCAGCTTGCCGGCCTGCACGGTCTTGTTGCCCAGGCCGTTGTTGTCGAGCACGCTCGACGTGGTCTGGATGTTCGACGTCAGCTGATTCAGGAAGTACTTCACGACCACGATGCCGCCCACGCCGACCAGGGCGAGAATGACGCCGAATGTGGTCAGCAGTTTGGCCCAGAGTGGTGATTTGTGGCGCTTGGGCGGCTTTTTGCCGGAGGAGCCCTTGGAGCCGGAGCTGGTGCCGCCTCCGCCGCCGCCGTAAGTATTGCTGCGGCGCTGGCGGACTACCCGATCGCCCGGCATGGCGGTCTTTGGCGGCATACGTGAAAGCTCCCTCGTGACACGGGCGTTAGGCAACTCCGAGTACGGAGACCGCCCGCGCCGGGCTCAACGCCGTGGAAACAGATATAGGTTTGAGATCTATTAGTCAACCCTGCTGGACAAGCGGTAACCCCGCGACAACGTTTCGGATTCAAAAGCCGCGATTTTCCGTACGCTGGGTAGCGGTCCGATCGCGCCGAGCGGTCTTGTCCATTGTTCGACGGAGATCGAGGAACCGCCCACTCCGCTGCCCGATTTCGGGGGCTTTTGGTTTCCACGCTCATCCTGGATGTCATTCGCGGGCGGCGATGCCAAATGGTTCGGCGACCATTTCTGGGAACTGCCTGAACGTTTTGGAGGAAATGGCGGCCGGTAGGGTTCCGGCGTGGATGCCACGGACGAGTTGCGGGAAGCGCACGACAAGCTGGCCGAGTTCTACGCCGAGCGGCTGGCCGGCCTGCTAGCCGAAATGCCGGTCGAACGGGCCGTGCTCGACCTGTTCTGCGAGCTGACGCTGGCCGCCGGGCTGGGCCGGGACGTCGCCGACGTCGGCTGCGGCACCGGCCGGCTGCTGCCCTACCTGTCGGGGCGGGGGGTGACGCCGCGCGGGATCGACCTGTCGCCCGGCATGATCGAGGTTGCCCGCCGCGACAATCCCGGTTTCCCGTACGAGGTGGGTGATGTTCGCGCCCTGCCGTTCGCGGACGCGTCGCTGGCCGGCGTCGTCTGCTGGTACTCGCTGATCTTCTTGCCCCCCGAGTCGCGCGACCCGGCGTTCGGCGAGCTGGCCCGCGTGGTCAAGCCCGGAGGCCACCTCGTCTGCGCCTTCAAGGACGGTGACGGCACCCTCACTCGCGGCGGCCGCACGGTCGGCATCGAGTTCGACGCGTACTGGCTGTCGGCCGCCGAGATGGTGCAGCGTCTGCACGACGCGGGCTGCGAGCTGGTGTTCCAGGGCAGCCGGCCGCGCGGCGAGGGTGAGTCGACCCCGCAGGGCTACCTGGTGGCGCGCCGGACCCATCCCGGCGCGCCACCGGCGTAGGAACCGGTCAGACGCCCGCGACCGAGGTGATCCAGGCGCGGTTGTAGGCGACGCTGCCGTAGTACTGGCGGCTGGTGCCGTCCGCGGTGGACGCCACGCCGACCTGCGCGCCGTTGTAGACCTGCGGGCCGCCCGAGTCGCCGCGCCACGCGTTGCCGTTGATCCGGGTGCTGCCGATCGCGCGACCGCCGTACGCGTCGGTCTGGTTGGTCGAGGTGACCTGCACGGTCGCGGTCTTCAGCGTCGTCGAGGCGCTGCAGCCGCTGTAGCAGGTCATGCCCCAGCCGTAGATCGAGTTGGTCGAGCCGACCGGCGGGTACGCGCTCGACAGCGGCATGTACGACGTGGTGATCGGCGAGGCCAGCCGCATCAGCGCCAGGTCGGAGCGGGTCGACGTGCTGCTCACCGCGCGGGTGGTGCCGCCCGACGTGCGGTTCACGCTGCCCACCCGCACCGACATCGTGCCCGAGATGCAGTGGCGCGCGGTCAGCACGTAGTTGGCCGAGATGATCGTGCCCGAGCAGGTGAAGCTGCCGTTGCTGAGCACGGCGGCGGCCCACGGCGCGGACGAGACCGTGCTGCCACCGATGATGTTGGTGCTCGGGTCGTCGACGGCGGCCAGCGCGGCCGAGGGGATGGCGAGGGCGCCGGTGAGGGCGGTGGCAAGCGAAGCGACGACGATGCGAATACGCACGCCGACTCCTTTCGGGGGGTCGTTCGGCCCGGCGCCCCGCTGCGGCCCCGGATCGAAGGCTGTCGAAGTACGGTACGACGGCCCCACCGCCCCGGCACAAGCCCACTTCGCACCTATCACCGTGTGATGACCGCCGATAGCGTGGACCCGTGGATCACCTGATGTTCGTTGGCGGCGCCTGGGTGCCCGCCCGCTCGCACGAGACCACCACGGCGACCAGCCCGGCCACCGGCGAGACGCTGGGCCGCGTACCGGAAGGGGACCGCGACGACGCCCGGGCCGCGATCACGGCCGCCCGGCGCGCTGCCGACGGCTGGGCGCGCCGGTCCGCCTTCGAGCGGGCCGAGCTGCTGCACCGGGTGGCCGGCGTGATCGAGTCGCGGCGCGACGACCTGGCCCGCATCCTCACGCTCGACCAGGGCAAGCCGCTGCGCGCCGAGGCCTACGACGAGGTCGACGAGCTGGTCACGTACTGGCGGATGGCGGCCGAGGACGGCAAACGGCTCGGCGGGCAGCTGCCCAACTCGGCCTCGGCGGGCAAGCGGGCGCTGGTGATCCGGCGCCCGCGCGGCGTGGTCGGCGTGATCACCCCGTGGAACTGGCCGTACACGATGCCGGCCGAGCTGATCGCCCCCGCGCTCGCGTCCGGCAACACGGTCGTGTGGACACCGGCGCCGTCCACGTCGGTCGCCGCGGTCGCGCTGGCCGGCTGCGTGGCCGACGCCGACCTGCCACCCGGCGTGCTCAACCTGGTGACCGGGCCGGGGCCGGTGGTCGGCGACGAGCTCGCACGCAACCCCGGGACGGACGCGGTCGCGTTCATCGGGTCGACGGCGACCGGCCGGAAGGTGGCCGCCGCCGCCTCGGGCAAGGCGGCGCTGCTGGAGATGGGCGGCAACGGGCCGGTCGTGGTGATGGCCGACGCCGACCTCGAACGGGCCGTCTCGGGGGCATTGACGGCCTGCTTCCTGTGTGCCGGGCAGAGCTGCACGGCGGGGGAGCGGTTGCTGGTCCACCACGAGGTGCGGGCCGAGTTCGCCGCTCGCCTGACCGCGGCCGTGCACGACCGGATCCGGCTCGGTGACCCCTTCGACGACGCCACCACGATGGGTCCGCTCAACAACGCCGGGGTGGCGGCCAAAATGGACGGCCATGTCGCCGACGCTCTGCACCGGGGGGCTGTGCTGCTGTCCGGCGGCGGCCGGGACACCTCGCACCCGACCGACCTGTACTGGCAGGCCACCGTGCTCGACAACGTCCCGGTCGACGCCCTGGTCGCCACCGAGGAGACCTTCGGGCCGGTCGCGCCGATCGTCGGCATCGGCTCCCTGGACGAGGCGATCACCCTGACCAACGCTTCCCCGTACGGGCTGCTCGCGGCCATCTACACCGGTGATCTGCGGGCCGGGCTCGACTTCGCCGACGCCGTCCGTACGGGCTGGGTCAACATCAATGAGTCGTCCAACTACTGGGAGAGCCACCTGCCGTTCGGCGGCCGCTCGGGCTCCGGCAGCGGCCTGGGCCGGGTCGGCGGCAGCCATCCGATGGAGGCGTTCACCGAACTGCAGACGGTGATCATCGGCGGCCCTTAGCCGTTGCGGTGGTGCTTCTGCACAAACGTGTAGCCGGGCTGCAAGGGGCCGATGTCCTGGAACTTGCGCGCCTGGTGATAGAGGTCGAGCTGCTTCTGGGTGGGCTGGGCGCCGCGGGGCAGCTTGCGGATGAAGCCGGTCACCCAGTGCTCGCCGCGGTTCGACTCCACCGGGATCGGCTCGACCATCGGGGCGTAGAAGACCATGTCGGCGGTGGCCTGACCGTCGACCGGCGGGTAGGACGGGTGGCCGGTGGAGTCGACGCTGCCGGTGACCCGGGTCAGGAAACCCTCGCGGATCAGCTGGTCGACCGCGTTGCGCAGCAGGAAAGCGCCCTTCTGGCCACGGCCCAGCCCCGAGCGCCGGGCCAGCAGCTCCTCGGTCAGCACGGCGCTGCCGTCGTCGAAGACCCGGCCCAGCTTCCGTACGGTGTGCAGCACCGCGCCCCGGTTCGACTTGTCCGGACGGGAGTCCCGGGTGACGACCTTGGGGTCGTACTCGTGGAAATACTCCACCCCGTCGACGCGCAGAGGCTCCTCGAGCGGCGTGGTGCGGATGACCGCCTCGCCCTTGCGCTCGTGCCACTCGACGGTGACGAACGTGCCCGGCGGGATGTCGGCGGGCCAGGTGAGCCCGGCGAACTGCCACTCGACGTCCTGCTGCAGCGCGGAGTCGAACTCGTCGTGCTGACCGCGGTGCTCGATCACCACGCGTACGCTTCGCCCGGTTTCCTCCGCGGCCGCTTCCTCGGGGGCCGCGCACACGCCGCCCTCGAGATCAGCCCGCCAGAGCGCAAGGCGGCGGCTCACCGTCCTCATGGCATGAGAAGATACCCCGGCGGGCCACCGGATCAGTCCAGGTCACGCCCCGACGCGCTGTCCAGCTCCTGCAGCTGACGCTGAACGTGGTCGCCCAGCGCCTGCTGATAGGTCTGCGCGAGCCGGCCCAGCTTGTCGATCTCGTCGAGCAGCGTGTTCCGCTTGTCGACCAGGCCGTTCATGGCCTCGGTGTGCTTGCGGCGCGCGTCGGTCTCGATCGTGCTGGCGGTCAGCTGGGCGTCACTGGTGATCTTGTCAGACTCGGACTGGGCGCCCTCGATGAGCGTCTCGGCCTCGGCCCGGGCATCACGCATGTGGTCGTCGGCCGTGCGGCGGGCCATCATCAGCACCGGCGAGTCGGCCGCGTCGGACGCCGTCGGCGGCGGACCCGAGGGCGTCTCGCGGCGGGCGCGCTCCAGCTGCGTCTGCATGCTGCGGGCGTTCTGCTCGGCGCGGGCGCGGGCCTCCTGCAGCCGGCCCAGCTGGGCGGTCAGGTCGGACAGCTCGGCCTCGAGCGCGCGGCTGTTCGGCCCCGGAGCGGCCGGGCCACCCGGGCCGGGACGCTGCGCCTGATCGTGAAGGGCGCGGTTCTCCTCGAGGAGGCGGATGAGCTCCTGCTCGACCTCGTCCAGGAACGCGTCGACGTCCTCCTCGTCATACCCCCGCTTGCCGATCGCCGGCTTCTTGAAAGCCACGTTGTGGACGTCGGCTGGCGTTAGCGGCATCGTGCTCCTCGACTTTCCCTGCTGTTACAACTGTGCCGCCGCATACTACGCACAGATCCTGGAGTCCCGCTTGGCGTGGCATAGCATCAGTCGCCGAGCAGACAGGCACGAGAGGATCTTGCGGTGGCCGACGCCGACGACGTACGCCGATTGGCCCTCGCCCTGCCCGGCGCCGTCGAGATCGAGAGCGACGGTTTCGACTTCCGGGTCGGCAATCGGGGCTTCGTCTGGTCATATCCCCAGCGTGAGCCGGGTAAGCCGCGCGTCATCCGGCTCGACGTGGCCGTCCTCTACGTCGGCGACGAGGCCGAGAAGCAGGCACTGGTCCTGGGCGAACCCGGCCTTTTCTTCACGGTCCCCTCCTACGACGGCCTACCACTGGTGATGTGCCGGCTCCCGCACGTAACGGTGGCGCGCCTGGAGGAACTCATCACAGACGCCTGGGACATGAGACGCCCACCCGAATAGTTCGCAACCGCTGACCAGAACGAGCGGGGCTGCCGCCGTGTCCCCGCTCGCTCTCCGTCTCGGGCTGCCTCTCCGTCTCGGGCTGCCTCTCCGTCTCGGGCTGCCTCTTCCTCTCGTGCTACCTCTCGCTCTCGTGCTACCTCTCGCTCTCGCGCTACCCCCTCCCTCTCGCGTTACTTGCCGAGCAGGCGGTAGCGGCGGATCGCGAGCGGGGCGAAGACCGCGATGAGGGCGAGCGGCCAGGCCACGGCGAGCAAAATCGCGTGCTCGGCCGGCCAGGCGTCGCTGCCCAGACCCGGGTTGCCGAACAGCTCCCGGGCCGCCGCCACCGTGGCCGAGATCGGGTTCCACTGCGAGATCGCGCCCAGCCAGGCCGGCATCTGCTCGGGGGCGACGAAGACGTTGGACAGCGCGGTCAGCGGGAACGCCAGCGGAAAGACGATGAGGCTGACCGTGTCCGGGTTGGGCACGACACTGCCGAGATACATGCCGACCCAGGTCAGGGCCAGGCGCAGCAGCAGGATGAGGCCGATCGCGGCGAGGGCCGGCCCGAGGCCCCGGTGCGCCTGCCAGCCGACGAGCACACCACAGACGAGCAGCACGGCCATTTCGATCAGAGCCCGTACGAGATCAGCGGTGCTCCGGCCGACCATGAGCGCGGAGCGGGCCGTGGGCATCGAACGGAACCGGTCGACCACCCCCCGGTTGATGTCGAGCGAGATGGCCGTGGCGGTTGCGCCCAGCCCGTACAGCTGGGTCATCACGAAAACGCCGGGCAGCAGAAACTCGCGGTAACTGGCCCCGCCCACCGCCATGCCACTGCCGAACACGTACCCGAAGACAAGTGTGAACATGATGGGCAACGAGAAGTAGATGACGATCTGCTCGGGTTCGCGAACAACGTGCCGCAGATAGCGACCGGTCATGACCCACCCATCGGCGATGGCGGTGGTCATCGGGACACCTCTTTCCTGTTGTCGCCCGGAGCTCGGTTGTCATCCGCGGCTCGGTTGGCGTCCGCGTTTCTGTCGGCGTCCGCGGCATCGTCCGCGTTTGTGGCGTTGCGGGCGTTCGTGGCGTTGCGGGCCTTCGTGGCGTTGCGGGGGTTCGTGGCGTTGCGGCCGTTCGCAGCTTTGCCTGCGTCCGCCGCGTGATGGCCGGTCAGGCGAAGGAAGGCCTCGTCCAGCGTGGGCCGCCGGATGCCCAGGTCGTCGACGACGATCCCGGCGTCGCGCATCGCCCGAGCCGCCTCGACCAGCGCGTCCACCCGGTCGGTGACCGCCACCCGCAGGCGCCGCGTGTCGGGATCGGCGTCGGCCCCGGCCCCGGTCACCCGCTCCAGAATCGCCGCCGTGTCCGCCATCCGGTCCGGGTCGCGGATCACGACCTCGAGACGGTCGGCGCCGATCCGGGCCTTGAGTTCGTCGGGCGTGCCCTCGGCGACGACCCGGCCGGTGTCGACCACCGAGATCCGGTCGGCCAGCTGGTCCGCTTCGTCCAGATACTGCGTGGTCAGCAGCACGGTGGTGCCCGCGGCGACCAGCTTGCGTACGGTGTCCCACACCTGATTGCGGCTGCGCGGGTCCAGCCCGGTGGTCGGCTCGTCGAGAAACAGCACCCGAGGCGCCCGGATCACGCTGGCCGCAAGATCGAGCCGCCGCTGCATGCCGCCCGAGTATTCGGACGCCGACCGCCCGGCCGCATCGACAAGATCGAACTGCTCGAGCAGCTCATCGGCCCGCTCCCGCGCCGCCCGGCGGCCGAGATGCTGCAAACGACCGAACAGCACGAGGTTCTGCCGCCCGGTCAGCGAGCCGTCGACCGCCGAATACTGCCCGGTCAGCGCGATCCGCTCGCGAACCAGCCCGGGTTGCCGGGCCACGTCCGCCCCGGCCACCTCGACGCGCCCCTCATCAAATCGCAGAAGCGTGGCCAGAATGCGTACGGCCGTGGTCTTGCCCGCGCCGTTAGGACCCAGCAACCCGCAGACGGTTCCGGCCGGCACGCGCAGCCCGAACCCGTCGAGCGCGGCCACACCCCGATAGCTCTTCCGCAGCCCCTCGGCCACGATGGCGGTATCAGTCATGCGGCGAGCTTGCCGCCGCCCACTGACCAACCACGCACGAACCGCTGACCGCCACCATCCAACCCGGTCAGCGTCCGCGCACCCCGTCCGTCCCAGGCCGCACGCCAGGTCACTCGCTACCCCAGACGGCAGAGCGTCCCGCGAGCTACCACGCTCGCACTCCAGCGCCATCGCCGCCTCGGTTTCTCCGGCCGGCTCGCCTGTCCTAGTGCTCGGACGGGTCGTGGCGGGTTATCACCCCCGCGGTTGCGCTGCTCCGGTCGGACGGCAATGGCGAACAACGACCTCTGAAACCGGTCACGTAGCCGCACTCGGCAACGCAACCATCCCCACCTGTGCCGAGCGCCGCGACTTCACGATCAACGCGATGGCCGTCTCGCTTCCGGGGCACGACTTCACCGAGACAGGGCGCGTTTCACGACTGGACCCGACCCGCGCGTGGGCCACACGCGGACGAGTCGGGACCTCGCCGCAGGCCGACCCCCGTCATGAATGGCGCCTCAGGCAACTCAGTCGAGAGGTAGCGCGGCCAGGGCCGTGGCGGCCTCGGCGGCGATGCCGGCGCCGTCCGGGCCGGGGGCCTCCGGGGTCACCCGCCGATACCAGCGGGCCGCCTCCCGCGGCTCGTTCAAGGCCTCGGCGATCCGGCCGAGCGCGAGATAGATGATCAGGCGGGTGCCGTCGGCGGTGTACCAGCCCGACGGGCACTCGGCCAGCGCGGCCAGGCAGAGTTCGCGGGCCCGCACCGGGTCGCCCATGCGCAGCGCCAGCTTGCCCTCGGCCGCTCGTGACGCCGCGGCCAGTTCGGGCGCGCCGCACTCGGTCGCCAGGGCGATCGCGTGGGTGAAGTCGGCCGCCGCCCCCTCGTGGTCGCCGCCGATCATGCGGGCCTCGCCGCGGGAGCGCAGCAGGTCGGCCAGGTCGACCGAGGAACGCAGCTCGGCCGCCAGGCGCAGCGCCTCGTCCATGGGCGCGCGGGCGGCCGCGTGGTCGCCGCGCATGAGGGCCATCTCGGCGATCCCGGACTGGGACAGCATCATGCCCCAGCGTTCGCCGAGCGCCCGGAAGCCCGCCAGCGCCTGCTCGAAATCGTTCGTGGCCCGTTCGGACTGCCCCTGGAACAGGGCCAGCCAGCCGCCGCCGATCGACGCCAGGGCCGCACTCCACGGCGAGGCCCGCAGCCGGGCCATCAGCGCGTCCTGCATCTCGAGCAGCTGGTCCTGCAGTTCGGCGGGCGGACCGGCCGCGATCGCCGACAGATAGAGCAGGAACGGCTGGGCCGGAGGCCGGTCCAGGTTCTCCAGATAGCGGGCGGGGTGCGGGCCCGGGACGACCGGGCCGGTCAGCCCGGCGTTGAGCGTGCACAGCACGTACTCCTCGTCGAGCCCGTCCGGCGCCACCGGGCCGACCCGGTCGAGCAGTTCGCGGGCCAGAGCCGACGCCTCGCCGCGCGCCCCGCGCAGCCACCAATAGAAGGACAGTGCCGCCACCAGCCGCAGACCGGCGGTCTCGGAGCCGTGGCGCAGGGCGGCATGCAGATTGTCGCGGTCGGCGTCGAGCCGGTCGAGCCACTCGAGTTGCTCGGGTCCGCGCAAGTGGACATCGGCGGATTGCGCGAACGACAGAAAGTACGCGGCGTGGCTCTGCACGAGCGCGTCACGTTCGCTCAGTTGTTCCGCGCAGAACGCGCGGATCGTCGACAGCATGCGGTAGCGCGAACCATCCCGTTCGATCAGCGACTTGCCGACCAGCCCGTCGAGCACGTCGAGCGTGTCGGCGCCGAGCCCGCACACCTGCTCGATCGCGTCGAGCCCGCCGCTGCCCCGGAACACCGTGAACCGGCCGGCCAGGATCCGCTCCGGCCCGGTGAGCAGATCCCAGCTCCACGCGACCACGGCCCGCAACGTGCGGTGACGCCCGGCGGCGGTGCTGCTGCCGCGCGACAACACCCGGAACCGGTCGCCGACGCGCCGGGCCAGCTCGTCCACGGGCAGAACAGGCAACCGGGCGGCGGCCAGTTCAACGGCGAGAGGCAACCCGTCCAACGTACGCACAATGCTGCGCACAGCCGGCTCAGTGCTCGCGTCCAGCGTGAACCCGGGCGCCACCTCGGCCGCCCGATCGGCGAACAGGCGTACGGCCGGCTCCGGCGCGAGCCCCGGGACCGGCAACCGCACCTCGCCGGTGACCCCGAGCGGTTCGCGGCTAGTGGCCAGGATGCGAAGGCCCGGACAGCCGGCCAGCAACCGGGCGGCCAGGGCGGCCGCCGCGGCGACGACGTGTTCGCAGTTGTCCAGCACGATCAGCACGTCCCGGGTGGACAGCGCCGCGACCAGCCGTCCGACGGTGTCGGGGCCGTCGCTGCGCCGGTCGAGCAGGCCGGTCTCGCGCAGCCCGAGCGCGTCGAAAACGGCCCGCGGCACGTCGAACACGGCCCGCGGCACCTCGGATACGGCCTGCGGCGCGTCGGATACGGCCTGCGGGGCGTCGGATACGGCCCGTGGCAGGTCGAACTCGGCGGCCTGCGGCGGGTCGGACACGGCCCGCGGCACGTCGAACGTGGCGGCCTGCGGCGTATCGGATACGGCCCGCGGCGCGTCCGATACGGCCTGCGGCGCGTCGGCCGGGCCGGTCGCGGCCAGCTCGACCAGGAACGCCTCGGAGCCGGTGTGCCGGGTGGCCGCCTCGACGGCCAGGCGGGTCTTGCCGGCGCCGCCCGGGCCGAGCAGGGTCACCAGCCGGGCCCGGCGCAGCGCGGCGGCGACCTGGGCCAGCTCGTCATGGCGGCCGACGAAGCTGGTCAGCTGGGCGGGCAGGCGAGACCGTGCGGGCGGGCCCCGCAGCACCGAGGTGTGCACGTCGATCAGCTCGGCCGACGGGTCGGCGCCCAACTCCTCGGCCAGAACCCGCCGCGCCTCCTCGAACACGGCGAGCGCCTCGG
This sequence comes from Actinoplanes sp. NPDC021490, assembly GCF_055562135.1. Taxonomy (NCBI): domain Bacteria; kingdom Bacillati; phylum Actinomycetota; class Actinomycetes; order Micromonosporales; family Micromonosporaceae; genus Actinoplanes; species Actinoplanes sp. NPDC021490. Next base: position 737,645 of record NZ_JBVHFW010000002.1, on the reverse strand, counting down.
CCGGCCGGCCACCGGCGACGAGTGCGCGCATGAGCAAGGCCCATGCGTGTTCGCGCAACGGCGCCGCGGCGAGCAGGGCGCGCAGCTCGTCGATGGCGTCGCCCGACGGCCGCAGGCCCAGTCCGGCCTCGGCGCGGTCCTCGACGGCCTGCCGCCGCGCCTCCTCGAGACGGCCGGCTGCCTCGGCCGCGAAGGGCGCCGAACGTACGTCGGCCAGGGCCTCTCCCCGCCACAAGGTGAGCGCTTCGGTCAGGTGTGAGCAGGCTGCGGCGAAATCCGACCGGCGCAGGGCGTCGCGCCCATCCGCGGCGAGCCGGGCGAACCGGTGCACGTCCACTTCGTCCGGCTCGACGTCGAGGCGATAGCCGGAACCGTCGTACGAGATGGGAATGTCACGCCGCAGTCGCGAGACACCGGACTGGACCGCGTTGACCGCGCCGGCCGGCGGATCGTCGCCGTAGATGTCGTCGATGAGCCGGGGGAGAGGCACGATCCGGCCGGCGTCGAGCAGCAAACGCGCAAGCAACGCGCGCAGCCGGAGACCGCCGGTCGCCGGGGACCGGCCGGCGAGCGTCGGACCCAGGATCCCGTACGGCATGGGTCCATTCTTGTAGGTGCCGGTTTTCGGCAGCGAGTCACACCCGGGCCGTCGGCTGCTGCCGCGCAGGGACACGGCCCGGTCCCAAGTCGCGTGATCTCGGGGGAGTCGTCCAGCGGGGACGGCAAGCCCTCTCTAAGGTGATCGGCATGCCTGCCTCTCTGAATGCGGACAAGACCAAGTCCGCGTTACGCACCACAGCCGTGCTCTCGGCGCAGACACTGGTCGTGCTGCTGATGGCGTACGTGCTGCTGTGGATGCTGGGCCGCGCCTGGTCGGTGATCTGGCCGCTCGTGATCGCCCTGCTGATCACCACGCTGACCTGGCCCATCGCGCGCTTCCTGCGCAACCGGTGGCATTGGAAACCCGCCCTGGCCGCCGGCGTCGTCACCGTGCTCTTCCTGGTGATCATGGCAGGCGTCATGGTCGTCATCATCGTGCCGGTGGCCAGCCAGTCCGGCGAGCTCGCCGACGGCGTGGTCAACGGCATCCAGCAGGTGCGCGAATGGGCGTCCGGCCCGCCGCTCAACTTCGGCGACGACGACATCAGCCACACGTTCGACACGGTCGTGACCGAACTGCAGAGCCGGGCCAGCAGCATCGTCAACTACACGCTGACCGGTCTCAACACGGTGGTCAGCGGCCTGGTCACCACCGTACTGGCGCTGTTTCTGATGTTCTTCTTCCTCAAGGACGGGCCGCGGTTCCTGCCCTGGCTGTCCCGCCAGATGCCCGGCCGGCTCTCCGAAGACGTGCCGGCGGTGTTGAGCCGCAGCTGGGACACGCTCGGCGCGTTCGTACGGTCGCAGGCGTTCGTCGGTCTGCTCGACGCGGTGTTCATCGGCCTGGGACTGTGGATCGTCGGCGTCCCGCTGGTGCTGCCGCTGGCCGTGCTCACGTTCATCACCGCGTTCATTCCCATCGTGGGCGCCCTCTTCGCCGGCTTGGTGGCCGTGCTGATCGCGCTGGTCACGCAGGGCTGGGTGGACGCGCTGATCGTGCTGGCCATCATCGTCGCCGTACAGCAGCTCGAGGGAAACGTCTTCCAGCCCATGGTGCAGAGCCGTGGCCTGGGCCTGCACGCCGCGGTGGTTTTGCTGGCAGTGACCCTGGGCGGCGGCTTGGCCGGCATCATCGGCAGCCTGCTGGCCGTCCCCGTGGCGGCACTGGTGTCGGTCGTCTACACCTACATCCGCGAACAGCTGAGCGACGAATCTCCGCCGCCCGCGCCCGGCCCCGAGCCGGACGTCCCACCAGATCCGGCCCCCGAAGGCGGACAGCCGTCGATGGTCTGACAAGCACTTCCCCTTGGGGCACGCCACAGTGGCGTGCCCCTTTTCGTGCCCGCCCGCCGTCGGCCTCTCCCGCACCACTCATGCTTGACAGCATGGCAACGTTAACGTAAACATTCAGAAACTTCACTCTTACGCAGGGCTGTCGCTGTGAGTGCCCATGGTCGTCTTCTGCAGTGACGTGTTAGCGATAACAAGGGAGTGTGCGATGAAGACTCGACGACGGCTCGCCCGCTGGATGGCCGCGCTCCTCGGTGCGGTCGCCGTCCTGACCGTCCCCGCCCCGGCGAACGCGGCCACGACGCTCGTCTATGCCACGTTCAAGGGCGACGCCCAGGCCGACGAGGAGCTCTGGCTCTACCAGTCGACGAACGGCGGAACGACCTACAGCGTGCTGTCCGACACGAACTTCCACGGCCCGACCGGCGTCCTGCGCGATCCGAGCATCCTCAAGTACAACGGCCGGTACTACATCGCGTACACCGTGCAGTCCTGGACCACGAACTCGACGTACTTCAACGTGGCCAGCAGCACGAACCTGACAACCTGGACGAACATCGCCAGCATCCCATCGGGCATCGCGAACACCCGATCCACCTGGGCCCCGGAGTTCTACGTCGAGGGCGGGACCGTCCGCATCATCACGAGCGTCGCGGCCACCACATGTTCAAACTGCTTCCGCCCGTACGTCTACACCGCGCAGAACACCGCACTCACGTCCTGGAGCGGGCCCGCGCAGATGTGGGGTCTCGGCACCAACCACATCGACACGCACGTGGTCAAGTCCGGCAGCATCTGGCATGCGTTCACCAAGGACGAGACCGGCAAGTACATCGAGCACTGGACGACCACAGCGAGCCTCACCACCGGTTGGATCAACCGCGGCCGGCTGTTCTCCTCGGGCTACGAGGGCCCGTCCCTGGTCCGCCTGGACGACGGCAGCTGGCGCATCTACGTCGACCGCTACAGCACCGGAGGCGGCATCTATACAGCCACCAGCACCGACCTCAACACCTGGACCGGGCTGACCGCCGTGTCCTGCTCCGGTTGCCGCCACGGCACCGCCATCCCGAAGTAGCCTCAGCCGGCTCGATTCTCGGGAGGAAGCGTCAACGGCCCCCATCCGGGGCCGGGCCGGAACCCGACATGAGTCCCGTCGAACGGGTAGGCGCCGCTCTCGGCCATCTTGATCAGCTGCTCGCCCTCGGCGCGAATCCCGGCCGCGGTGGTGTCGTCGAAATACTGCGGATGCCCGGTGCGCGCGGCGAACTCGTCCTCGTCCTTCCACGCCCAGCTCCGATCGGGTTCGACCACGATGTCGAGCACGTGATCGGTGGTGTCGACGCCGTCCGCAGACCGGATGAACGGCGTCTCGAGGTTCACATACCAGCCGCGGAACTCGCCATCGCGGAAGAACCACCACACCGAGTAGGCGGCGCCCGGCGGCATCAGCACGAGAATGTCGTTGTCACGGAAGTGCTTACGCACCAGTCGCGGTGCACGCATCTGATCGAGGGCGACATCATGCAAGGTCCGGCCGTCCGTATCGCTCATCACGGCGATCTCGCTGCCGGCCGCCATCCACAGCAGCAGTCCCGCGTCGTCGTCGGCGACCACATACATCGGCTTGGCGAACGTGTTCCGGCCGTCCCGCCAGTACCTGCGCAACACGACCTGACCGAAAGCGAACGACATGGCGTGACCCTATCGGCCCGCGTCTCGCGCCTGGCCTGCGTCTCCCGCCTGTACCGCGCCTCGTGCCCGGCCTTTGCCGCGCCTCGTGCCCGGCCTTTGCCGCGTCTCGCGCCCGGCCTTTGCCGCAATCGCTCTCGGCCCTCCTGAAGCACTGTGTGTGGCGGTTCCGCAGTCAGTTGCGGCGGCACTGGGTCGGGCATGTCGGCCGTTGGCTCCCGGCAAGCACTGCAGGCGGCTGCCGGATGGTTGCAGCAATATCGAGCGCCACTAGCGCAATTTCGGGGTCAACACTGCGGTGGCGTCCGGGCAAGACGCGATGCATGACAGGACTGAGTGGGAAGGTCGCCGTCGTCACGGGCGGTTCGGCCAACATCGGGAAGCTGTTCGGCGAGGCGCTGGCCGACGACGGCGCGAACATCGTCGTGCACTACAACAGCCCGCGACGCAAGGAGGAGGCCGAGGCCGTCGTCGCGGACCTCGAGAAGCGGGGTGTCGAGGCGATCGCCCACCAGGGCGACCTCACCGCGCCCGGCCAGATCACGGCGCTGGTGGACGCCACGATCGAGCGCTTCGGCCACTGGGACATTCTGGTCAACACGGCGGGCCTCATCGTGCGCAAGCCGCTGGCCGACACGAGCGAGCAGGAGTACGACGCCTCGTTCGCCATCAACGCCAAGATTCCGTTCTTCCTGATGGCCGAGGCCGCGCGGCGAATGGCCGACAACGGCCGCATCGTCAACCTGGTGACCACACAGGTGGCCGTGACCGCCGCGACCTATTCGGCGTACGCGGGAAGCAAGGCGCCGGTGGAGCACTTCACCAAGGCGTTCGCCAAGGAGGTCGGGCCGCGCGGAGTGACCGTCAACTGCATCGCCCCCGGCCCGCAGAAGACAAACTTCTTCTACGACGTCGAAACCGACGAGACGATCGCATGGCTCAAGAGCATGACGATCAGCGGCGACCTGGGCGACCCGCAGGACATCGTGCCGGTGATGCGCTTCCTGGTCGCCCCCGAGAACCGTTGGGTCACCGCCCAGACCATCTACTGCAACGGCGGCATGATCTCCCCGATCAACTAGCACCGCGAGGGCGGGTCCCCGCCAGGACCCGCCCCCACACCTCGAGCGTTCGCGCAGCCGGCTTCGAGCGTTGGCGCAGCCGGCCTCGAGCGTTCGCGCAGCCGGCTTGGACGGCTGCGTCAGCCCGTCGACCGTCTTGAGCGTTCGCTCAGTCCGCGTTGCAGGGCTGCATCAACCGTCGCCCGCGGTGGGCGTTCGCTCAGTCCGCGATGCACGACGGCGCCAGCCGGGTTACCTGATGAGCGTTTGCTCAGGATTAACACGGCGAACACGAGCGTGCACCCCGCAGTGCACGACCGCGCCAGCCCGGTCGACTGATGAGCGTTCGCTCAACTTGCGGTGCACGAAAGCGCCGGTGCGCTGTTCGTTCCGTTCCACGAGCCGAGGAAGCCGAACTGCGCCGAAGCACCCGCGGCCAGGCTGCCGTTGTAACTCGCGTTCTTCGCCGTCACCGCGGACCCGCTGCTGGTCACGGTGGCGTTCCACGCCTGCGACACGGTCTGCCCATTCCCGTACGTCCAGTTGACCGTCCACCCCTTGATGGCACTGCTGCCCGCGGTCACCTTGACGTCGGCCTGGAAGCCACCGCCCCATTGCCCGGCCACCGCGTACGTGGCTGTGCAGGCGCCGGTCGGCGGGGGCGGGGTGGTCTGCGACGGCGTCGGTGACGGCGAGTCCGTCGGATGCGTGGGCGACGACGTGGGCGTACTCCCGAAGATCGTGGCCTGCTTCGCGGTGGCCTTGAGCCCGTTCGGGCCGTTCACGATCCGCTGACCCCAGGTGGTCAGCTGGGTGGCGTCGAAGTTGGTCGTCATGTCCAGGATCGGGTCGGTGTTACCCGACCAGGACCAGGCCAGATAGCCCAGGTTCCGCTTGACCGCCTCGGACAGGATCGTCGCGTCGTCCACCTCTCCCGACGCGAACTGCCATCCGAACTCGCCGATGACCAGCGGCCAGCCCTTGCTCTGGAACGTGTCCAGGTAGTTGACGATCGAACTGGCCGTGTTGAACACCGCGTACATGTGGATCGACAGCACGGTGTTCTTGCGCGTATCGGCGTCCAGGATGGCCTGGCCGTTGTCGCGCATGACGTACGTCCAGTCCTGTCCCCAGTTGGGCGCGTCGACCATCAGCAGATGCTCGAATCCGTTCGTGCGCATCTTCTGGATGGCGGCGACCGTCGCGGCCGTCCACTGGCCGGGATTGGTGTTGCCGATCGGCTCGTTGCCGATGTTGATGACGACGTAGTCCTCCTGGCCGGCCAGCACACTCTTGAGGCCGATCCAGTAGTTCACCGCCTGATCGAGCGTGTACGCGGCGCTGTCCTCGCCGTACCCGGTGGTGTCGTGGTTCTCCAGGACGCAGATCAGCTTGTTCTGCTTGCACAGCGAGATCACGCTGGACACGTCGGACGCCGAGTTCGCCGTCCAGCGGCCGCCGCTGAGCACGACACGCACGGTGTTGGCGCCGGCCGCCTTGATGTCGGCGAACGAGCCGGTCCGGTTCGCGTACCAGGCGTGCGGATGGTTGACGCCGCGCATCACGAACGTCGACCCGTTGGCCTCGACGATGTTGCGGCCGACGACGTGCAGTCCGGTCGCCGCATAGGCGGGCCCGGTGAAGAACAGGATGGATGCGGCCGCGGCGAGCAGTGCGCTGGCGAGGACGGTGAGTTTCCTCTTCATGACCTACCTCAAAGTGGGGGACGTGACATACCGTCAGCGCGCCCACTTATGCGGCCTGACCAGCTCGTACGGGATTCAGCCGCGGGCCGGTGCAGCGCATCGCGCCGTTCACCGCGCCCACGCCCGACCGGGTACGGTCCTCGGCGCAGCCGCGGTGACAACACCGTAATCCTCCCCGAACTCCATCGCAATCGATCGATGCATCCCGGCCTCGCCCGAGCGTCCGGATACGCTCGCTCGATGATCGATTCAAGCGTCGCCGCGAACGCCAACACGCTCGTGGACTTCTGCGCGATGCGCGATGTCGACGCTTTGACGCCCGACGCCGTCAACGACATAGCAGGCGGCCGTCCCGACGTGGCCATCCTGTTCGGCGGCAGCATCCTGGCCGGCGCCGACGTGTTCGCACAGGCAGTCACCGGCGAACTGGCAACCCGCTACATGATCGTCGGAGGGCAGGGCCACTCCACCGACGCCCTGCGTGACGCCCTGCGGCGCGAGCTGGGCTGGACCGACGTAGACGCCCGTACGGAGGCCGCGCTCTTCGACCAATACCTGCGCGACCGCTACGACATCCGCGTCGACTTGCTGGAACACGACTCGACGAATTGCGGCAACAACGTACGGAACGCCCTGGCTCTTCTCGAAGAAGCGCGCATCCCCCAGCGACGCATCCTGATCGTCCAGGACGCCTCGATGCAACGACGAATGGACGCGGGCTTCCGCCGGCACGCCCCCCATGCGCGAATCGTCAACTACGCCGCCCACCAAACGCACATCGAGTTCATCGACGGCGACCTGGCCTTCCGCTCACCGCCCGCCGGCATGTGGACGCCCACCCGCTACCTGTCCCTGCTGATGGGCGAGATCCCACGCCTGACCGACGACGAGAGCGGATACGGCCCCGCCGGCCGCAACTTCATCGCCCACGTCGACATGCCACCCGCGGTAACCAACGCATACCGCGCCTTGCAATCGTCCGGCACAACGACCCCGCGAATCGCCGACCAGCGCTGGGCCGACACTTGAGTCAGTTCAGCGCTGACGGGGCTGCACTCACCGCCATGTCCGCAGCTCGCGCCGGGCCTCGCGACGGCTGCGGCGAGCCGACTCGCGTCGCCAGGCTGCCCATTCGCGGTAGCCGTCGCTCTCACAACGACGCCACCAATAAGACTGCGTTCCGAGCCAGAAACAGCCGCTTCGCCCGTACGGGCTGAGCGAAGCCGTCTCGGCGGTGATGTTCTCGGGCAGCGTGCACGGCCCGAACCGGTGATCGTGGTACGGCTTGCACGCGACCATGCGCGCATCGGCCATCTGGACCCACCAGGGTCGGGTCTTGTCCGTTCTGCTCACAACGGGCACCTTTCGGTTCCGTGACACCCCGGGCTGGGGCGGCCGCTAGATCGGGTGCACCGTCATCTCCTCCTTCTCGGCCAGCCGTCCAGCCGAATGCAAAGCCCTCGAACATAGCGCACCGATGCCTCCCGGGGAAGCTCCGTGGCCTCTTCCAACGCCGATGAGAGGCGGACGTATCCGCTGCGGCGAAATGTCGATGGCAGGGCGCCGCAGGCATAGCTACCGCCCGAGCCGTAGCGTCCGGCCAGCCTCCGAGTTGGGCGCCGCGCCAGCGGCTGCCCTCCGGCTGGCGTCAGTGACGCCCCGACTATTTGCGCCGATCAGCCAGCTTCGGCTTCGCCCGGGGCGAGCAGTCCCGCCACCAGGTCGTCGAGCTTGCGCGAACCCTGCGTCCGTTGATTGTTCGTGTCGCTCGGTCGGTTGTGGCCGGGGTGGGCGGTCGGGCGTCCGGATCGTGTGATTGGCCCCGACTGTGCGCTCGTTGACTGTTCGCGTCGCTCAGTCGGTTGTGGTCGAGGTGAGCGTTCGGGCGAACAGATCACGCAATTCGCGCGAACTGTGCGTCCGCTGACTGTTCGTGTCGCTCAGTCGGTTGCGGCTGGGGTGAGCAGTCCGGCGAACGGATCGCTCAGCTCGCGCCAACCGTTTTCGCCTGCCGACAGTTCGGCGTCGTCCAGCAAGCAGGCCGTGAGGCGGCGAGTGGTCAGGGGCACGTCCAGTTCCAGGCCGACCAGCGACAGAACGGTGCGGCGGTCGCCGTAGTAGGGGTCCCAGTCGACGTCGGCGGCCAGCCGGCGCAAGTCGTTCGCCTCGAGTCGGCGTTTCGGCGGAACGGAGACCAGCCATGGGCCCAGGCCGGACAGCACGATGCCGCCGCCGGCGGACTCCCAGCCGATCACCGTGTCGGGCTGGCTGGCGATCCACGCCTGGCCGCGGCCGCGCAGCGCCTCGGTGGCGATCGGGGCCAAGGCGTCGTACAGGCGCTCGGGATGGAACGGGCGGCGGCTGCGGAACAGCATCGCGTTGACGCCGTATTCGCCCGAAGGGTCGTGCAAGCCGATCGGAAGACCGCACATCGCGCGGCCGAGGATGCCCGGGACCGCGGGATCGTGCCGGTCTCGGTTGCGCAGCGAGGCGGTGAGCGCGGTGACGTTGACCGAGGGCGTCGAGCCGACCCGGACGTGCACCGCCCACGGCGCGAGCCGGTGCAGCAGCGAGTCGACCCGGCCGGTGGTGAAGGCGTCGTTGCCGGGACGGTCCCAGACGAGCAGCGTGTCCGCGAACTCGACCTGCCGGCTGACGACGTCGGCCACCCGGCGGCGATCGTTTCCGGCCGCATGCAGGCCGCGATCGCGCAAACGCTCACAACTGGACAGGTCGTCGAGGAACGTGGCCGCCTCGACCACGGTCACGAACGAGTCCAGGCGAACGGCTTCGCGCACCTCCGCCGACGCCGCGCAGGCCGCGGCCAGGGCCTCGGGTTCGACCACGGCGGGAAGGGCCAGCACGATGTCGCGCCCGGGCCGATCACGCGCCAACCGTACGAGCGCCGGCAGCACATCGTCGCGAAGTGTGCAGGACACGCAGCCGTGCACGAGCCGGGTCTGCACGTTTTCAAGCGTTCGCGCAGCATCGCGCACAGTGCGACGAACGATTTCCTCCCGTACGCGGGAAAGATCGTGACTCAGCAGCACCAGGGCCGGGTCGGCCAGCAGCAGCACCCGCGCGGCCGCGGCCGTGGCGGCCGTTGAGAACCCGGCCAGAACAGTCACCCGAGGACGTGGATCAGTCATGCCCCCATCTTGTTGGAAACGATTCCCATTATCAACCATGCCGGGCCGCTTGTAAGGCCGGGCTGACTGCAAAAAATGCGGATCTCTGGGAACGTCTCACCGTGCGAGCGCGTGTATCGGGCATGGTGGTTCCGACAATGTCGCCGGCCGTTCGTCTCACGTCCGGCCAGGTGGACGAGTTCGAGGCGTTCTACCGGGCGAACGTCGACCGGGTGTATCGCGCGCTCGCGGTCACTCTGCGACGGGACGAGCTCGCGCAGGAGGCCGTCGACGAGGCCATGGCCCGCGCGTACGCGAAATGGACGACGGTCGCCGTGCTTGACAACCCGGCCGGCTGGGTCTTCCGGGTCGGGCTGAACTGGGCGACCTCGTGGTGGCGCAAGCTGCGCCGCGAAACACCGACGATCGCCGGTCAGGACCACCCGGCGGCCGACTCGACACCCGACGGCACGCTGCTCGCGCTGGCCGGGCTGCCGTTGCCGCAACGAGCGGTCATCACGTGTCGCATTCTGCTCGACCTGTCCACCGCCGAGACGGCCGACGCCCTGGGCCTGAGCGAAGGAACGGTCAAGAGCCGCCTCTCGCGCGGCCTGGCCGCCCTCCGCACCGAGCTGAGCACCGAGGAGTGAGCATGGACCGGATTCCTTCGGACGTCGAGGTCGCCGTGCGTGCCGCGGGCAAGAGCAGCCGCCCGTACGCGGGAGAGCTGCCGGACGTCTACCGCCGCGCGCGACGCCGTCGCAACCGGCGGGCCGCAGCCGCTGTCACCGCGATGGCCGTGACGGCCGGGCTCGTCGGGGGCGGGCTCGTTGTGCGGCACAACCGGCTGACTCCCGACGACGTCCAGCCAGCCGTCGGAGCCACGCCGAGCTATCCCGCTCAACGGCTGATGCTCTCCAACGCCCTCGGCCGGTACGCGACGGCGCAGCAGACCGATCCGATCGAGCTCGGCGGCAAACTGGCCGTCGGTGAGCTCGCGCCCGACGGCACGCTCACCCCTCATCCGGTCCTCGGAACGGACGGCTACGACAAGACGATCGGCCTGCCCGACGGGCGGGTTGTCTCGCTCGGGCCGCGCGACACCGCGCCGGACGTCGACCGTCCCGACGGCAGTGCCGTTCCGAACCTCCAGATGCTGCTCACGGTCGAGGACCCCGGCGGCGAGGCGGTGCAACGCGACATCCGGCGCGAGGGCGAATCGGTCACTCTGGTCGCGGCCAACGCCAGGCTGGCCTACCTCTGGCGGCCGCAGGGCCTGGTGGAGTACGAGCTGGCCAGCGGGCTCGAGCAGCTGGCGATGCGGTCCGTGACGGAGTCCGGCGACGACGAGGGGCCCGCGCCGGTCGCCTCGGACGTGGTCGGCAACCGGCTCATCATCGCCGAGGCCTCGAGTCCGTGCCGCCCGTTGGTCCTCGATCTCGTAGCACTCCAGGGCCTGCGCAACCTGCCCCTCAGCTCGTTGGGCTGCCAGTCGGTGAGCGGTTTGCGCCTGTCGCCGTCGACCGGGCGGGTCGCCGTGACGTATCAGAAGAAGAACGCCGTACGCGTCGCCGTGCTCAGCACCGAGGACGGCACGATCCTGGCCGATCACCCGGCGGCCACGACCACCAACAAGACGGTCCAGACGAGCGTCGAAGTCGCCTGGCTGGATGAGCGAAACCTGCGCGTTGTGGCCGTGCCAAGCGGTCCGGGACTGCATGTCCTGAAACCGTTCACGATCCCCACATGAGCGAACGGCCGGCGCACCGAGCGGTCGTGCATTGAGCGGTCGTGCATTGAGCGGCTGGCGCACTGAGCGCTCGTGCACTGAGCGCTCGTGCATTGAGCGGTCGTGCATTGAGCGGCTGGCGCACTGAGCGCTCGTGCACTGAGCGCTCGTGCATTGAGCGGCTGGCGCACTGAGCGCTCGTGCACTGAGCGCTCGTGCACTGAGCGGCTGGCGCACCGGGCGGCCGGCGCACTGAGCGGCCGCGCAATGAGCGACCGGCGCACCGAGTGGCCGACGCACCGGGCAGGGGAGTGGCCGGCACACGCACGATTGCCCGCGCCTTCGGGCCGTACGGGTAGCGCCGTGCTGCCACCCTGAAACGATGAGCTACGAGGCAGTCACCGCCTGGAGGGCCGCGGGTGAGGCCGGGGACGCAGCCGCGGCCGTCGCCGCACTGAGCGAAGACGTTCGTTTGATCTCCCCGATCACCGAGCAATTCACGTTCGACGGACGCGCGAAGGTGCGCACATTGCTCGAAGTCGCGCTGTCCGTCATCGACGAGATTGCCTACACCGATCAGGTCGCCGAGGGACGTACGGTGGCGCTCTTCTACGAGGGCCGTCTCGGCAGCACGCGCCTGTTCGAGGCTCAGCGGCTGCGCTTGGACGACGACGGCCTGATCCGCGAGATCACCCTGTTCATCCGGCCGCTGCCCGCGCTCACCCGGCTGATGACCCGCCTCGGACCGGAACTGGCGCGCCGGAACGGGCAACCCGGCCTCGCCCGCCTCATTCCGGTCGCCGCGGGCATGCTGCACTCCATGGCCGAGACGGGCGAAAAACGGCTCATGCCGAAGGCTGTACCCCGCTAATCCTCGGATTCGGCGCCTACCGGCCGATCCTCCTTCCGGTGAATACGGGAGGTCAGGTGAAGACTGAGGCGCGGGTGACCCGCCCGTTCGACCAACTGTGGCGTGATCCCGCGCTGCGCGTTCTCACCGGCATCACTGTGCTCGGTTGTGCGCTTTTCTTTCTCCTCGACGGCGATTCCGTACGCCAGACCCAGGTCTATTGGGCGTTTCAGGTGCCGCTCGACGCGGCTCTCGCGCTCGGCTCCTGGCGTCTGCGCGCAAGTGCCCCTGAGCGTTTCCGGCGTTTCTGGTCGATGCTGACGTTCGCCGGTGCATGCTTCACCGTCGGTGACACGTTCCAGACGATCGTCAACCTGGTCGCGCCAGGCACCCCGTCGATGAACGGCGGCATAGTGCAGACGGCGTTCTTCGCGGTCGGCATGAGCAGCAACGTCATCGCCTGCCTGATCTTCCCGCAGGGCCTGGAGACGCGCCGGGAGAAGTCGATCTTCTGGCTGGACGCGACGACGGTCATCGTCGGCGGCGGTGTCACCGCATGGTGTTTCGCGGTCAATCCGCTCGGCAGCGCGCACACCGACCGGCTGACCGCGAGCCTGACCGCGGCGCTCGTCATCGTCGCCGCGTTCGCGGCCACGAAGGTCGCGCTCATCAAGGTGCCGCCGATGTCCCGGATCGCCGCCTGGCCGATGGTAGCCGCGGCGAGCATCCAGGGGACCAGCACGTTCCTGCCCGGCGACTTCCAGGAGACCGGCCACCCGTACGTCCTCACGATCCGTCTCGCGCCGTCGCTGCTGATCGCGGCGGGGCCGTGGATCCAGGCGATCGTGGTGCGCAGCGGTCACACGGCCGGCACCGTCAAACGCCGTCCATACAGCCTTCTCCCGTACGGGATGATCGGTCTGACCTTCGTGATCTTCTTTTCGATGCTGCCGCAGGGCGCGTCGTCCCAGCTGTGGGGCGCGGCCATCGGCGTCGTCGTGATCAGCTGCCTGGTCGCCGGGCGTCAGCTCGTCGCCTTCCACGACAACATGCTGCTGATCGGCCGCCTCGACGTGGCGCTGGACGAGGTCCGCGGGCACGAGGCGCAGCTCCGCAAGCAGGCGGACACCGACGGGCTGACCGGCCTGGCCAACCGCACCCGCTTCTCCACGCTGCTGGCCGACGCCCTGTCCGAGCCGGGCGGCGTGGCCGTGCTGCTGATCGATCTGGACGACTTCAAGACGGTCAACGACACGATGGGACACGCGGCGGGCGACGCGCTGCTGGTGAGCGTGTCCGAGCGTCTGCTTGACGCGGTCCGTTCCGGTGACGTCGTCGCGCGCCTCGGCGGCGACGAGTTCGCGATCCTGTTGCGGGGTGCGGACGCCGCCGCGGCAGGCCGGGTCGCCGACGACATCGAACGCCGGCTGACCGAGCCCATGGATGTCCGCGGGCACGTCCTGGTCACCCGGGCCAGCATCGGCGTGGCCCGCTCGAGCCCCGGCGACGACCCGTCCGTGCTGCTCAGCAACGCCGACATCGCGATGTACGAGGCGAAGCGGCGCGGCAAGAGCATGTGGGTGGAGTACACCGACGCGATGGGCGCGCGGATCAGCGCCGAGGCGTTGCTCAGCCGGGAGATGGCCCAGGCCGTCGACCGTGGCGAGTTCATGCTGCTGTATCAGCCGATCGTCCGGTTGAGCGACGGCGTGCTCACCGGGGCCGAATCGCTCATCCGCTGGAACCACCCGACGCGCGGACTGGTCGCGCCGGGCGAGTTCATCCCGGTCGCCGAGCGTACGGGCCAGATCGTCGCCATCGGCCGCTGGGCGCTGCGCGAGGCCTGCCGTCAGGCCGCGCAATGGCACCGCGACTATCCGTCCGCCCCGCGCGTGGCCGTCGGCGTCAACGTGGCCGGTCGCCAGCTGCGCGAACCCGGCTTCGTCGACGAGGTCGACGCCGTGCTGACCGAGACCGGCCTGCCGCCGTCCCTGCTCAACATCGAGGTCACCGAGACGGCCGTCTTCGACGACGAGGAGTCCACCGAGGTTCTGTTCGACCTGCGCGGCCACGGTGTGCGCCTGTCGCTGGACGACTTCGGCACCGCCGCGTCCTCGCTCGGCCTGCTGCTGACCACCCCGGTCACTTCGCTCAAGCTCGACCGCTCGTTCGTCGAATCGATCACAACGGTCGGTCGTCAGGCCGCGGTCGCCAACGCGGTCAGCCAGATGGCCGCCTCGCTCGAGCTGGCGTCGGTGGCCGAGGGCATCGAAACGGCCGAGCAGCTCGCGCTGTTGCAGAACCTGGGCTACCGCTACGGGCAGGGCTTCCTGTTCGCGCGCCCGCTGCCTCCGGCCGAGATCGGTTCACACTGGCTGGCCAGCCTCGAATCGAGCTCGGCCGCCGTCAGCCCGGCGTAGCTCAGCGGCCGCCCGTCGAGGCCGAGGTCACCAGCGAGGCGGGGCGTGCCGGGGTTCCCGGGGCCGAGGTCATCAGCGAGGCGGGCGTGCCGGGGTTCCCGGGGCCGAGGTCGCCAGCGAGGCGGGGCGTGCCGGGGGTACCCGGGGCCGAGGTCACTGGCGAGTCGGCCGCACGGGGAATCCCCGAGGCCGGATCACCAGTGAGCCGGGCCGCGCCTAAATCCGCGGGCCGTGGCCGGCAGTACAGCTCATTCGGGCCGTCCGATCAGCCTTCGCCTGTCGGCGCTGTCTCGGCGGTGGACGTGCTGTTACAGGCGGGGTCGCTGCGCGTGCAGTGCCGGAAGTCCTGCGGAGACCGTACGTTCAGGCGCGGAGCAGGGTGGCGGCGATTGCCCGGCCTTGGTCGGTCCAGGGTGCCGGGCGCATGGTTGCCGGGTCCAGGCAGATGTTGACCCGGCGACCCTCGGCATAGACGGTTTCGCCGCCCGGAGACGTGACCTGGAAGGAGTATTCGGCGCTGGTCGTGCCCATGCGGTCGAGCCAGAAGCGGATCTCGACCTGGCCGGTGCCGCGGATCGGCCGGTGGAACGTGATCTGGTATTCGCGGACCACGTTGAACGCGTCGGGCGTGGTCGGGCGTGCACCCGCGAACGACACGCCGCGCTCGGTCCACCAGACGACGATGGCCCGCTCGACCAGCACGGCGTACCGCGCGTTGTGGAGAACGCCCATCGCGTCCAGATCGTCGAAGTGCACAGGCTGCGGGACAACGGCGCCATGGCTTTGAACAGCGGTGGTCATGTCAGCTCCGGAAGGATCGTCGGGTCGGTGGCAACGGTTCGCAAATGGTTGAACAACGCTCGGCGGGCGCGCGGGAAGGTGACCCCGGGCCCCAGCACAGGCGCCTGCATCACGGCGCAAACCCCGAGCGATTCGACCTCGTACGCGAGATCGCCCGGATCGGTGCCGGCGCGCACCTCGCCCACGGTGACGGCGTGCACAGCCAGGCTCGTCAGGAACTCCATCCACTCCGCGAGCTCGGCCGCCAGCCGGTCGTGCACAGCGCCCGGCCGCGCGTTGAACTCGAAGTGCGCGTTCGCGAAGAAGCACCGGCCGGGCAGGACCGCAGCCTCGTAGAAATCCAGTCGCCGCTGGTGAACGGCCCACAGCCGGCGCACGCCGCGCGGCTCCGGCATGGCCGGGCGGATCACCCGATCGGTCCACTGGGCGCGCGCATGCTCGATCACGGCCAGTTGCAGCGCCTCCTTGGACCGCCAGTGCGCGAACAACCCCGACTTGCTCACCCCGAGCGAATCGGCGACCTGACTGAGCGAGAGACCATCAAGACCGGCCGCCGTGGCCAGTCCCAGCGCCCGATCGAGCACGGCGACGCGCGTCCGCTCCCCGCGCATCAACCGGCCGTCCTGACTCATGCCCCCGAGCCTACAAAACGACCGACCGCTCGTAAACATTCTTTTCGTGTTGACTGGACCACGTGGATCAACAACGCGTCACCGCCATCGCCCACACGCACCACCCGATCGCGGCCCCGATAGCAGGCGTCAACGTGAACAAACTTCTGCGCCGCGCCGCCCGCGGACCGGCTGCGCGCATCCTCGACCTGGGCTGTGGACAGGCCGCGTGGGCCATGCAGGCCTTGGCCCACAGCCCCGATGGCCACGCCGATGCCGTCGACAGCAACCCGTACGCGCTCGAACGCGCAGAAACAGCCGCAACAATGCGCGAACTGGCCGACCGCCTGACGCTGCACCAGCGAGATCCCCGCACATACGTCCCCGACGGCGACTACGACCTGGTCCTGTGCGTAGGCGCCACCCACGTCTTCGGCGGTTTCACCGAAACGCTCACTTCGGCCGGCCGCCACGCAAACGCCCACGGCATCCTGATCGTCGGCGAACACTTCCAAGAAACCCCACCCACGGTCGCCCCGGAAGCCCTGCCCACCGCGACCGCTAAAGGTGGACTGAACGCCCCGCCCGCCACCAACGCCATGGCCGCACGCAATTCATCCCGCGCGGCCGACGCCGCCGCCGCACCGGACAGCTCATTCACTGCCAGCGCAGCTGCCGCGCTGAATACTTCACCCACCGTCGACGGCGCAGCGGTGCCGGATGTTTCGCCTGCCGTTGAGGGCGCAGCGGTGCCGGATGTTTCGCCTGCCGTTGACGGCGCCGCCGCGCTGGATGTTTCGCCTGCTGACGGCGCGGCGGCGTTGGATGTTTCGCCTGCCGTTGACGGCGCCGCCGCGCTGGATGTTCCGCCTACCGTCGGCGCCGCAGCCGCGTTGGATGCTTCGCCTGCCGTCGAGGCCGCAGCCGCGCTGGATGCGTCACCCACCGCCAACGCTGTAGCTGCGGGGGACGTTTGGCCTGCCGCCGGCGCCCGGACCGCCTTGGACGCCAAGTCGGCAGATCTCACTGACCTGGCCGGCTTGGTCGACAAGGCCGCCACAGCAGGCTGGCATCCGATCTACGCCCACGTCAGCGACCCCGCCGAGTGGGACGACTACGAGTGGTCGCGGACGGGCTCGCTGCTGGAGTGGGCCCTGGACAACCCCGGTCACCCCGACGCCCCCGAGCTGATGCACATAGCCCGGACCCACCGCACCCAGTGGCTGCGCGGCTACCGCGGAGTCCTCGGCTTCGCCACCCTGGTTCTCCGCCGCGAGGCCGCCTGACGGGTTCGGCTCAGTCGATCGGCCGTGGGGATCGCCCGAAATCATCCACGTCATCGGCTTCCGGACACCCATGCTGGGCAGGGGCGTAAGCAGAATGTTGGAGACGGGCGCGGTCGTCCGGCGACAGGCGAGCCCGCAGGCAGCGACCGCCCCGTGCCGACCGTTCTCCTTCGACCGCCGTGACGAAAGCCGCCGACATGCCTAGAGATCGCCGCCCCTTCCCTGAACTCGGGGGCTGGCGTTCCGACGACGCAGGCTTTCCGCCCAGCTCACCGACTCGTCCGGTGTGGTGGAGCCGATTGCCGTAAGAGACGGTATCTGACCCACTGCGAACGCCGCCTTCGTCGAGCACCAGGCCAGGATCTTCTCACCGACCCGCGCCGGCAATTGCGTCGCTGATGCGAGCAACCCGACGGGGCACGGTCGCGGTTCGGCTTCTACAGACGCAACCGTCGGATTGCTGGACAGTCACCGTCACTGGTGTGCGGGATGCGCCTGTGCCGATTCCACGTGATGGCTCCGCCGTGCAACTGCACTGGGCGTTGGCGGATCGTGTGCGCGCATGGACGTGTCCTGCCGATCGGGTGCTGGATGATCGGCAGGACACAAGCTTGGACGGTCGGGCTTTTGATGACCGTTGCGAAAAGCGGCGACATCCGTAGGGCGGCGGGCCGGCGTTCCCACGCCGTGAGCCGTGCCGCGTGCCGCGTGCCGCGTGCCGTGGGTCCGGAGGCGCAAGCAGCGATCCGTGCTGCAAGTCGCGAGCGCGCGGCGCGAGGCCCGCCGCGGTTAGCCCAGCGTCGGTGAGCCCCGCCGTGGCCGTCAGTCGAGGGCCGGCATCGTGGCCTTGCCGCGGTCGGCGATCAGGAACGGGGTGTCGATGTCCGGGGTGCCCTCGCCGATCTGGACGGCGGCCACGCCGGTGCCGGTGTGGGCGATCTCGCCGGTCTCGTCGCGGATGATGAAGGTGTCCGTGCCGGTGTAGATGGTGTAGGTGGGCTTGCCGTTGGACTCGCCGACCTTGCGGAAGCGGAACTGCTGGTCGGTTTTGGACGCGTCGCACGCGGTGGTGACTACGGCGGCCGGCTTGCCGCCGGGGCCGAGCTTGGCCGACAGGCAGAAGGGCTCGCCGCCGGTGCGCAGCTTGGCGGTCTGGATCCAGTAGCGGTTGCCGCCGGGCTCCAGCGGCTTGATGACGAACAGGTCGGCGGCGCCGAACTTCTCGGAGAGGCCGATTTTGCCCTTCTGCACCACGCCGAGGGTCGTTTCGCTGTTCTTGGGCGTTAGCAGGACCTGGCGGGTGCCGCTGAAGACGCCGCCCGTCGCGGGCGTCTTGGTGGCGACGGCCGTGGCCTTGGGGGGTGCCTTGGTGGTCGCCTCGGGCGTGGCGGAAGAGGGGGCAGGCGACGGCGCGGAGCCGAACGAGCTGGCGGCGCTGGGTGTGGAGGACGGGCCGGGAGCGGCCGCGTTCGTGGGTTCTGCGCCGGCGCAAGCTGAGGTCAACAGCAGCCCGGACAGGACGGCGGCGGCGGGCACGAGCCGGGAAACGTGACGCACGAGCTTCTCCTCAGGTGTGGGGTGCCTTGCTGAGGTGAAGCTTTCCGGACATACCGGCCCGTGAGCGGTCGGCGGCGGGTTCGTGGCATCAACGGGGGAGATCATCGCCGGGTGGGACCTGGGCCCCACCCGGCGACAGAAAGGCAGGTCAGGGCTTGCGGCCGACCGCGCCGTAGGCCTCGATCGTCTCGATGCCGTCGCCGTCGGGACGCCACGAGCTGATCTGAGTCAGGCCGGGCTCGACCAGCTCGAGGCCCTCGAAAACGGTGGCCAGTTCGGCGGGGCTGCGCAGGATGTAGGGCACGCCGCCGCTCTGGGCAAGCTTCTCCGCGCCCTCGACGACCGCCGGGGACGTGTCTGTGCCGTCCCAGAAGACCAGGTAGCTGCCGGAGGGGACGCGGGCCATGACCGTGCTGACGATCGAGCGAATCACGTCGAGGTCGGGCTCGTAGCCCATCACGCCCATGAACATGACGGCGATCGGCTCGTCGAAGTTGAGCGGGCCGTCCGCCTCGGCCAGGATCTTCTCGGGGTCGTGGTAGTCCGCGTGGACGTACGTCGTCACGCCCTCGGTCGTGGTGCCGACCAGCAGGGCACGGGCGTACGCCAGCACCATCGGGTCGTTGTCGACGTAGACGATTTTGGACTCGGGGGCGATGGTCTGGGCGACCTCATGCGTGTTCTGCATGGTCGGCAGGCCGGTGCCGATGTCGAGGAACTGGCGCACGCCCAGCTCGGCCGTGAGGTGGCGGACGACCCGGATCAGGAACTTGCGCGACTGGCGCGCCATCACCACGATCTCGGGATAGACCTGGGCCACGGCGTCGCCGGCGGCGCGGTCGGCGGCGAAGTTGTCCTTGCCGCCCATCCAGTAGTTCCACATGCGTGCCGCGTGCGGCACGTCGGGCTGCAGGTCGGCGGGGGCCTCTTGGTCCGTCATGGGGAAGTTTCTATCGGCCCGGTCAGCGATGCGCAAGCGCCCAAAGTGGAGATTCAGGAAGCGTCCAGATCGGCGATGACGCCCTTCAATATGTCGGGGGTGCGCGCCGGGGGAGCGGCCTCGATGATGAGCCGCCCGAACGCCGCCGCGTAATCGTCCACGTCTTCGCGTTTGTCCAGGTAGAGCGCGCTCGTGAGGTGCTCGATGTAGACCACGTCGTCGAGTTCGGAGTGCGGGAAGCGCAGAATGCTGAACGCGCCGCCGGCCGCCGCGTGCCCGCCCGAGTCGAACGGAATCACCTGCAGCCGTACGTTCGGGTTGTCGCACGCCTCGAGAAGGGCGGCAATCTGCTCGCGCAGCACCTCCTTGCCGCCGATGAGCCGGCGCAGCACAGCCTCGTCGAGCACTGCCCAGAACGTCGGCGAATCCGTCCTCTCCAGCGTCTCCTTGCGGGTCATGCGCAGCTTGGCCAGCCGCTCGACCTCGTGCTTGCCCGGGTTGGTGTGCGCGAGACGGATGACCGCACTGGCGTACGCCTCGGTCTGCAGCAGCCCGGGAACGAACTGGATCTCGTACGTCCTGATCAGCTCGGCGGCCTGCTCCAGGTCGAGATAGCTGTGGAACCAGCTTTCGAGCACATCCCCGTACGTGTGCCACCAGCTCGGCGAATTGGCCGCCTTGGTCAGCTCGAGGAGCCGGTCGTGCTCTTCCGGATCCTCGATGCCGTAGAGAAGCAGCAGGTCGGTCACGTCGCGGGCCTTGAAGCCGACCCGGCCCAGCTCCATGCGGCTGATCTTGGATTCGGACGCGCGGATGCGATACCCGGCGGCCTCACGGCTCACCCCGGCGGCGAGACGCAACTCGCGCAGGCGCGCGCCGAGCTGGAGCCGACGCACTGTCGACCCGCCACTTTCCGCCCGTCCGGTCACGACGTTCTGCTTATCAAATGGGTGGCCACTCCGCTACGGCTCACGCCGGGCGGCACGGGCCAGGAAGTGATCTGCCACCTGAACATCCTCACCTCGATGGACCACGGCGTCCAGTGTGGATCCTCTATGCATGACGAAGGCGATCATAGCGAGCGCCGGGCTCGGACAGTACCGCACCCCGCGTTGTCCGGCGCCTACTCTCCGGCTGATTCTTCCGGCGTAACGGCCAGTGGCGCCGGGCACAGCCGGTGTGATGCGGCTCGCCGCGCGTCACGTCTGGCCCGGCCCGGTCGTCCCGACGGCATGAACGAACATCGAGTGGTCATCGTCGGCGCCGGCTTTGGCGGCCTGTTCGCCGCCAAGGCGCTGCGCAAGATTCCCGCCCACGTCACCCTGGTCAACGGCACCACCTACCACCTCTTCGAACCGCTGCTCTATCAGGTCGCGACCGGCATCCTCAGCGAGGGCGAGGTGGCGCCGCCGATCCGCGAGATCCTGCGCGGTCACGACAATCTCGACATCCGGCTCGGATGGGTCACCGACGTCGACACCGCGGCCCGGGAGGTCGTCGTCAGCTCGCCGGACGGGGTTTCCAAGCGGATCCCGTACGACTCCCTGATCGTCGCGGCCGGGGCGAGCAACTCCTACTTCGGCAACGAGCGTTTCGCCGAGCACGCCCCGGCGCTGAAGAACATCGACGACGCCCTGGAAATGCGCAGCCGCATCTTCCACGCGTTCGAGATGGCCGAGCTCGAGGAGGACCCGGTCAAGCGACAGGAATGGCTGACCTTCGTCATCGTCGGGGGCGGGCCGACCGGGGTCGAACTGGCCGGGCAGATCGCCGAGCTGGCGCACCGGTCGCTCAAGGGTCAATATCGGCGCGCGTCGCTCGCGGACACGCGCGTCGTCCTGATCGACGCCGTCGACCGGGTGCTGCCGGCGTTCGACCCGTCGCTGTCGGCCGCCGCGCTCAAGCAGTTGCGCCGGCTGGGCGTCGAGGTCCGGCTGGAGGAGCGGGTGACCGACGTCGACGCGTACGGGGTCATGTCCGACGCCGGCCGGATCGAGGCGCGCACCAAGTTCTGGGCCGCGGGTGTCTCGGCTCCGCCGCTGGCCGCGAAGATCGCGCTGGCCACCGCGGCGCCGACCGATCGGGCCGGTCGCCTCCAGGTCGAGCCGGACCTGACCGTGCCCGGGCACCCGTCGATCTTCGTGGTCGGTGACATGGCGGCGACCGGGCTGCCGGGCGTCGCGCAGGTCGCCATGCAGGGCGGCGCCTATGCGGCCAAGGTGATCCGGCGGCGCGTCACCGGCCGGCCCGCGCCCAAGCCGTTCAAGTATTTCGACAAGGGCAACATGGCGACCATCTCGCGGTTCTCGGCGGTCGCCGACATGGGCCCGTTGCACCTGAGCGGGCTGATCGGCTGGTTCGGCTGGCTCGGCGTGCACCTGTTCTATCTGGTCGGCTTCAAGAACAAGGTGACCACGCTGCTGCACTGGCTGGTCAGCTTTCTCGGGCGCGGCCGGGCCGAACGGGTCACCACCTCGCAGCAGATCCACGCCCGCAACGCCCTGCAACTCGTCGACTCACTCGTGGGGGAGGGCGTGACGCCAGGTCGCGGCCACATACCCCGTCGGTGAGAGGCGATAGGCCCGCAGCCCGGTTTCCAGTTTTGCCCGTACGATCCGGGCTTGCTCGCCGCTCAGCCGGTGCTCGAGCCGGGCCGGCAGCGGGATCCCGTCCGGCCAGGGGGCGGCATCGTCCGGTTCGAAGTCGAGCCGCACCGCCGCGAGCAGGACGGTGTTGGGCCGCCAGGGTTCGCCCCTGAGCACCTTGCGGCGCAGCCGCTGCACGTGGTCAGCCAGTTCGTGCAGGGCGTCGGGGTAGGCGTGCCCGGGGTCGCCGTCGCCCCAACCGGCGAGCTCCGCGGTGAGATAGGTGCCGTCGTCATCGCGTACGCGCAAACGGTCTTGGGGTTGATCGCGCCCCGGCGGCTTGTCCGGATCGCGATGGGTGTGGCGCGGGTCGCGCAGGACAGCGACGGCGTGGGCACGCAGGGACTCGGCCTCGCGGGCCCGCAGCGGCAGGCTGGCTGCGGCATCGGCGTAGGCGGTCCGGTTGTCGTAGACCGCGAGCGGCGGCGGAGTCTGAATCAGCTTGCCCGGAAAGAAGAAGCCGGTCGGCCGGGCCCATTCGAAGATCGGCCACCGTACGCCGGCATGCGCGGCCCCTCCGGTGAGTCCTGCCACGACGGCCGCCCCACCGGCGGCCAGAAATGCCCTGCGATCCATGAGATGCGACGTTAACCGGACAAATGACCCAGCGTGGTCTTCTGCCGAAAGTTCGTCCCGCGGATGCCGCAGAATGGTGCGGTGCGAGAAGTGGTGGACGGCGTTTTCGAACTGAGCCTGGGATTCGTCAACATGCACCTCGTCGTGACCGACGACGGGGTTGTGCTGGTCGACACGGGGCTGCCCCGCAACTCCAAGCGTATCGACCGCGCGCTGCACGAAATGCGCAAGCAGATCGGTGACGTGACGGCTGTGCTGCTCACCCATCACCACTTCGACCACGTCGGGAACGTCGCCGACGTACGCCGCCGATCCGGCGCCCGCGTCTTCGCGCATGCGGCCGACGCGCCGATCATCACCGGCGGTATCCAGGGCCCCGAGCCCAAGGGCCTGGCCAAACTGGCGACCCGGCTGATCGGCCGCGCGGAGCCGACGAAACTCGACCAGCTGATCACCGGCGACGGGTCCGAGCCGCTCACCGGGTTCACGGCGCTGCACACCCCCGGCCATACGCGCGGTCACGTGTCGTTCCTGCTCGACCGGGCCGGCGGCATCCTGTTCGCGGGCGACACGGCCTCGGGCACCCGTGACGGCAAGGTGGTCCTCGGCCCGACCCAGGTGTCGGCCGACCCCGCCGAGCAGGGGCGCAGCCTGGCCAAGCTCGCGACCTACGACTTCGAGCACGCCGTCTTCGGGCACGGCCGGGCCGTGTCGGGGCAAGCGGTGGAGCGTTTCCGCGAGTACGCCACCGGGCCGGCCTGAGCGGGGTTCGTTTCCGCTACGTGCCTCCGCCGGGGAGTGAGCCTCAGATCAGCTGGTGAATGCCGAGTGTGAACGTGGGGCGCCGGCCGTCGGGCAGGGTCAGCAGCTCGCGGATCTCGGGGAGTGGCATCTCGGCCGCGCCGGCTCCCGACTGGGGGTGGGTGTGCCTGGGCTCGTTGCGGCCTCCGCTGCCGCCGCGGCCGGGATAGACATAGAGCCCGTGCGCGACATCGGGGACGGCGTCGAGCGCCGCCGTGACCAGGGGCAGGCCCCGGTACGCCGACCAGGCCTCGTCGGTGTGGAAGGCGATCTCGAACAGCACGCCCCATTGATGGAAGGTCCACTCCCAGCGGTACGCGCCGTTGGTCACTGCCGCCTCGACCAGACTGTTTCCGAGCGACTCGTGCCAGGCACGCGCAGTGCCGCGGGGCCCGTCCAGCACCTCGATCGACCACCAGCGCAACTCCATGGGTCGACTGTAGAACCGTGGCCGAGGCCGTAGAAGCAGATGCTGAAATCTGGCACATCCGACCGGAACTGATCAGCGTTAATTGTCAGATTAATGACGGCCGGATCGGAGGGCTGATTTCTTTCCGGTTCGTCCGAACGGATGGTTGCCGGGTGCGCAATGCGTTCCTAGTTTGAATGTGCCGATAAATACGTTGGCAAATATCGATCTAGCATCTGTCTGATCGATCTAGAATCTGTCTGGGGGGACAGGGATGGAAATCAAGCATGCGCTGAAAATGGTCGCGGCCGTGGGGGCGGGCGCGGTCACGATGGTGGCAAGTGTCCCGGCTTATGCCGGTGGCGGCCACGTCAGCAAGGCGCCGATCAGGACAATAACCACGAAGCTCGACGGGCCGTTCGGCCTCGACGTGCTCTCGCCGCACGCCGCCCTGGTCGCGGAGTCGGAAAGCGGCGAGATCACGGCGGTCAATCTGAAAACGGGCGCCCGCACCACCTTGATCTCGAAAGTCCCAGGGGCAGCGGGCGTCGCCGCGTACCGGGGAAAGATCTTTGTGCTGCTCGGCGGGCCGAACGAGGAAGGGGCGCCCGCGCCGTCGAAATACCCGCCGGCCTCGGTGCTGGTGGCCGATCTAAATGGTAAGCACGTTCGCGTTCTGGCCGATCTTCTGAAATACGAATTGAAGCGGAATCCGGACGGTCAGAAGCAGTTCGACAAGGCCGGGAAGCCGTACGACGCCCTCTCCAACCCGTTCAGCATGACCGCCACCCGGTGGGGCCTGCTGGTCGCGGACGGCGGGGCCAACGACGTGCTGCGGGTCGACCCGAGGACCGGCCGGGTGTCCACGTTCTTCGTGCCACCGAACCCGCGGACGAAGGAGTGCCTGGCCAAGGGCGCGCAGGCCAACCCGGGGACGATCGGGTGCGACTCGGTGCCGACCGGCATCGCGGTCCGCGGCCCGCACGTGTACGTGTCGACGCTCGGCGCCGAAAAGCCGGGCTCGGCGGCGATTTACAAGCTCGACGGCCGTACGGGCAAGGTGCTCAGGAAGTACGGCGGTTTCACGTCGCTCACCGGCGTCGCGGTCAGCCCGCACGGCACGATCTTCGCCTCCGAGGTGCTGTTCGGCGCCCCGGCCGGCGACCCGCCGCCGCCCGGGTTCGACCCGTCCAGGGTGGGCCGCCTCACCCGCATCGACCACGGCCGGGTGACGCACGCCCCCGTCACCATGCCGACCGGAATCGAGTACGCCGGCGGCAAGCTCTACTCGACGTCGTGGAGCATCGCCGGACTGCTCGGCATCAAGCACGCCGGTCGGCTGGTCCGGGTCGACCAATCAGCATTCCGCTAGATATATCCGCACGCCGCCGGGGGTGACTTGCTTCTCACCCCGGCGGCGTGTGTCTGCGCAGTTCGGGAGTTTTTGTACTATCGGACGCCTCGTCTGAAACGGATCACCCGAATCGCTCAGGGGGCGTCAATATCGTGCAGCCGTACCGCATCTTCCGCATCACGGCCGTGGCCGAGGCGTTCTCCTGGGCGGGCCTGCTCGTCGGCATGTACCTGAAGCGGGTCGCCGAGGTGACCGACATGGGCGTCTGGCTGTTCGGGCGCCTGCACGGCGCACTGTTCGTCGCATACATCGTGGCCGCCCTCTGGGTGGCGCGGACCGAGCGCTGGTCGCTGCCGCGCACGCTGGTCGGCCTGGCCGCGTCGATCCCGCCGTTCACTTCGCTCATCTTCGAACGCTGGGTCGCCCACCGCCGGCCGGCCAACGAGACCGCAGAGCCCTCGGTAGCAAACTGACCGTCCCGCGCGCCGCCGGTTGAGCGCTTCGCGGACGGCACTGGTTGAGCGTTCGTGCGCGGCGCCGGTGTTGAGCCGTACATGACAGCGGTGGTGAGCGTTCCTGCTTGCCGCCGGTTGAGCGTTCGTGCACGGCCTGGTTGTGCGGTTCGTGCGCGATGGCGGTTGCGCGGTCGTGCACGGCGCTTGTTGCGCGTTTCTGCGCGGGTGCCGCGTGTATTCGCGGTCTTGGGGTGGGGCCCCTCGGGGGTTTGTTGTGGGCTACGAGGCGTACATTTCGGGAATTGCCTTTTTTGTCCTTATCGGGCCGATCGTTTGGCTGGGGCTCGGCCGTTCGGGTGAACCCTACGGCATCTATTTAGGTACGCATTAAACGTCTTGTTGTCACCTGGGCCGGGCGGCCATTGTCTTTTGGCCGGGTCGGCCACGAGCCGGGTCGACGGACGCCAGTCGTGTCGGATATGCCGTTATCGGGGGTGCATATCCGGACTGCCAATCGTCGATCCTGCTCGTGGCGACGCCCGGCGCATCCGTTCGGCGAATCGCGGGCCGCGCGGATATTTGTCGTGGACCGCTGTCTCCCTGTCGCGCCCGCCGGATAGACTCCCGGCCGTGAATGCTTGCTAGATGGCAAACTGGGGGCCCGACGTGTTGCGTATCCACTTCACGCCGGACGACGTCGGCCGTGTGCGGATCGCCGGTGAGCCCGACCCGATGTGGGAGACCATCTTCAGCGTGTGGCGGCTGCGCCGGCCGGGGCCCGAGCTGATCTATGGGCGGTGGCGCGGGCACGCTCTCCGGGCCAGCCGCCGCGACGACCTCGAGCTGTTGCTTCCGCTGGTGCGCGGCGCCTATTACCCCGATTTCCTGACGCCGGCCGAGGGTGCGTCCGGTCTGCAGGCCGCCATCGAGGCCATCAAGTCCACCCCGGCCACGCGGCTGCGCGACGAGCTGGAGGAATTGGTTCGTTACGCCGGTCCGAAACCGGCGTGGATGGGGCAGCTCGCCGACGGCGACACCGAGATTCTCGAGCGCCTGGCCGGTGCGTTGCAGTCGCAGTACGAGAGCGCGATCTCCCCGTTCTGGGGGGAGGCGCGCGCCCATATCGAGGCCGAGCGTTCCCGCCGTGCGCGCGTTCTGCTCGATCAGGGCGCGGAAGGCCTGCTCGACAGTTTCCGGCCGACAATGCGGTGGGAGCCGCCGGTTCTCGAGGTCGACACGCCGTTCGAGCAGTCGCTGTATCTGGACGGCCGTGGCCTGCTGCTCGTCCCGTCCTATCTGTCGTGGGGGACGCCGGACACGTTGCGCGACACGACGCTGCCGCCGGTTCTGGTCTATCCGATCGAGCACGATCTGACCCTGCGCCCGGGGCTGCGTCCGGCCGACGGCGCGTCGCTGGCGGCGCTCATCGGCCGCACGCGCACGTCGCTGCTCGAGTCGCTGGGGGACGGGCGCACGACCTCCGAGCTGGCCCGCCGGGTCGGGGTGAGCGCCGCGTCGGTCAGCCAGCACACGGCGGTGCTGCGCGAGGCCGCGCTGATCCAGACGAGCCGCGCGGGCAAGGCCGTCGTGCACACGTTGACGCCGCTGGGGAAGGCGCTTCTGGGCGACGCAGAATGACGACCCTTACCATCGAGTGATGTAGATCACTCGATCAAGGGGGCGAAACCGCAATGACCGACGCACCCGCCAAGACCGATGTCGAGAACCGCCTGCTCGGTGGGGCCACCTACCGCAGCCTGGGCGAGCAGCAGTTGTCCCCGGCCGAGGAGCGTTTCGAACGGGGCCGCCGTACGGTCGGCCTGTTCCTGGCCCCGGCCGTCGTGATCGTCTTCCTCGCGCTTCCGCTGAGTATCCCGCCCAGCCAGCAGGTGCTCGGCGGCCTGCTGCTCGGCGTGATCGTGCTCTGGGTGACCGAGGCGGTGCCGATCCCGATCGGCGGCCTGCTCGGCGTCGCCCTGATCGTCGTGTTCGGGGTGGCCGAGGCCAGTGACGTGCTGGCGCCGTTCGGATCGTCGACCGTGTTCACCTTCATCGGCGCGTTCATCCTGGCCCAGGCCATGCTCAAGCACGGGCTGGCCCGCCGGTTCGCCTTCCGGATGTTGTCGCTTCCCGGCGTGGGCCGCTCGACGGCGCGCGTCATCATCGCGTTCGGCGTCGTGACATGCCTGCTCTCGGCGTTCGTCTCGAACACCGCGACGGTCGCGATGCTGCTGCCCACGGCGCTGGGCATCCTCTCGGTGATCGCGAAGCTCTTGCAGGACCGGGGAATGGTCGAGCCGGGCTTCGACCCGACCCGGCTGCGCGTGGGGGCGGCGCTCATGCTGATGCTCGCGTACGGCGCCTCGGTCGGTGGACTGCTCACCCCGGTCGGCTCGCCGCCCAACCTGATCGGTCGCGGGCTGATCGAGGAGGCCACCGGTGAGCGCATCTCATTCGCGCAGTGGATGGCGATCGCCGCGCCGATCTGCCTGGTCATGTTCGCCGTGCTCGCGATCGTCCTGCTGCTGCTCAACAAGCCCGAGATCCGCCGCATCGAGGGCGTGGCCGAGTACGTGGCCGAGGAACGAGCCCGGCTCGGCAAGTTCTCGGCGGCCGAGCGCAACACCCTGATCGCGTTCCTGGTCACGGTCAGCCTGTGGATCTTCCCGGGCATCGTCGCGGTCGTGGCCGGCACCGAGTCGGCCGTCTACGACACCGTGAGCGCGCGCCTGAACGAGGGCATCGTCGCCGTGCTCGGCGCCTCGCTGCTCTTCCTGCTGCCGACGTCGTGGCGTTCGCGCGAGTTCACGCTCAACTGGAGCGACGCCGCGCGCATCGACTGGGGAACGATCGTGCTGTTCGGCACGGGCATCATCTTCGGCTCGCTGCTGGCCGACACCGGGCTGGCCGAGACGATCGGCCGGTCGAGCGCCGACTCCCTCGGGCTGAGCGGAATGTTCGCCATCACGGCGTTCGCGGTGGTGCTGGCCATCGTGGTGTCCGAGACGACCAGCAACACGGCGTCGGCGGCCGTCGTGGTGCCGATCATCATCCCGATCGCGGTGGCGGCCGGGGTCAACCCGTTGGTGCCGGCCCTGGCGGCCACGTTCGCGGCATCGTTCGGCTTCATGCTGCCGGTGTCGACACCCCAGAACGCGGTGGTCTACGGCTCGGGCGTCGTGCCGATCACGACGATGATCCGTTCCGGCGCCTCGTTCGACGTGGTGGGCGCTCTCATCATTCTGCTGATCCTGCCCCTGATGGTCGCGGCCGTAGGCCTGGGCTGAGGGGTCACGCCGGCCGGGGTGGGCGCTTGCACGTCGGCCCCGGGGAGATGCTTGCACGCTGGCCGGGTTGGGCGCTTGCACGTCGGCCCCTGGGAGATGCTTGCACGCTGGCCGGGTTGGGCGCTTGCACGTCGGCTCGGGGGTAGGGGCTCGCACGCGGCCGGGACAGGCGCCGGCACCTGTCCCGGCGCGGCGCCGGCCCGCGGTGAGTGGCGTCACCAGCGGATTGCTGACTGTGATGGCTAGTCTTGCTGGAGTAGGCGGTCAGGGTCGACCGCCGTGACGGTCGTTACAGCGAGTGGAAACCCCCCGCCCTCGCAAGCTAGCGTGTCGATGACCATAAACCTATGGGATTTGTGGGCTTTCCCGGGTTCGGCGACGTGGCTGTCAGGGTGCGGTGTGATTGAGATCAAGGGGCTCCGGAAGACCTACCGGGCCAAGGGGCGGCGCGACCGGGAGGTCGTGGCGGTCGACGGTGTCGATCTCACCGTCGGTGAGGGCGACGTGTTCGGCGTGCTCGGGCGCAGCGGTGCGGGCAAGAGCACGCTGCTTCGCTGTGTCAACATGCTCGAGCGGCCCGACGCGGGCACGGTCTCGGTCGGCGGCGTCGAGCTCACCGGGCTGAACCGGCGGGGGCTGCGAGTCGCCCGCCACGGAATCGGGATGATCCATCAGCACTTTGCGCTGCTCTCCTCCCGTACGGTGGCCGGGAATGTTGCTTTTGCCCTTGAAGTGACGGGCGTGCCTCGGGCCGAACGCCGCACGCGAGTCGCCGAACTGCTCGAGCTCGTCGGGCTGAGCGGGCGCGCCGACGCGTACCCGGGACAGCTCTCCGGGGGTCAGAAACAGCGAGTCGGCATTGCCCGCGCGCTCGCCGCCCGGCCCAAGGTGCTGCTGTCGGACGAGGCCACCTCGGCGCTCGACCCCGAGACGACCGACTCGATTCTGCGGCTGCTGCTCGACCTGAACCGGCGGCTCGGCCTGACGATCCTGCTGATCACCCACGAGATGACCGTCGTCAAGCGGATCTGCCGGTCGGCCGCCGTGATGCGCGACGGGCGGTTCGTCGAGTCCGGCGCGGTCACCGACCTGCTGCACCAGCCCGGTTCCGAGCTCGCGCGCGACCTGTTCCCGCTCGACGACTTCACCCGGATCCCGGGGCAGACCGTGGTCGACGTGACCGTCAGCGGCGAGGACGCCGACGCCCCGCTGCTCACCGAGGTGGCCCGGCAGCTCGACATCGACGTACGGGTGCTCGGCGGCTCGGTCGAGACCCTCGCCGCCGGACGCGCCGGCCGGTGGCGGCTCGCGCTGCCCGGCGACGGCGCCGCCGCCATTCACCACCTGCGTTCCCGCGGGGCCAACGTGGTTCTCGCCGATGAGACGGAGAAGCCGTGACCTGGTCCGAGTTGTCCGACCTGCTGGCCGTCGGGCTGCAGGAGACGGCCTGGATGGTCGGTGTCTCCACCGTGCTCACCGCGATCGGCGGCCTGCTGCTCGGCGTGCTGCTCGTGCTGACCGCGCCCGGCGGGCTGCTCGCCGCGCCGGTCGTATCGTCGGTGCTCGGCTTCGTCGTCAACGTGACCCGGTCGCTGCCGTTCATCATCCTGCTGGTGGCGGTCATCCCGTTCACCCGCGCGGTGGTCGGCACGACGATCGGCACCGACGCCGCGATCGTGCCGCTGACCATCGGCGCCATCCCGTTCTTCGCCCGCATCGTCGAGGCCGCGCTGCGCGAGGTGCCGCCCGACGTGGTCGCCGCGGCCACCGCGATGGGCGCCACCCGCACGCAGATCGTCGGCAAGGTGCTGCTGCGCGAGGCCCGACCCGGTCTCGTGTCCGGCCTGACCATCACCGTCATCGCGCTGGTCGGCTACTCGGCGATGGCCGGCGTGGTCGGCGGCGGCGGTCTCGGCGACCTGGCCATCCGATACGGCTACCAGCGCTTCGAGACCGAGGTCATGGTGGCCACCGTGGTCGCCCTCGTGATCTTCGTCCAGCTGGTCCAGATGGCGGGCGACGTCCTCGTCCGCCGGCTCTCCCACAAATAAGAAAGGTCGACCATGCGCCGCTCACTCGCCGCAGTCGTCACGTCCGCCGCTCTCCTGCTCGGAATGGCGGCGTGCGGAGGCAATGACAGCGAGGCCGCATCCTCCAGCGACACGCTGAAGGTCGGGGTCAGCCCCGTGCCGCACGGTGAAATCCTCAAGTACGTCGCCGACAACCTGGCCGCCAAGGAGGGCCTGAAGCTGGACATCGTCGAGTTCAACGACTACATCCAGCCGAACGTCGCCCTTCAGGAGAAGCAGCTCGACGCCAACTACTTCCAGCACATCCCGTACCTGGAGGAAGAGGTCGCGTCCAAGGGCTACAAGTTCACCGCGCTCAAGCCCGTGCACATCGAGCCGCTGGGCGTCTACTCCAAGACGGTCAAGAGCCTCAACGACGTACCGGCCGGGGGTGTGGTCGGCATCCCGAACGACCCGTCCAACTCGGGCCGCGCGCTCAACCTGCTCGCCGCCAACGGCCTGCTCACGCTGAAGGAGGGCGTCGGGGTCAAGGCCACCGAGAAGGACATCACCGCCAATCCCAAGAACCTGAAGTTCAAGGCGCTGGAGGCGGCTCAGCTGCCGCGCAGCCTCGAGGACACGGCGGTCTCGGTGATCAACGGCAACTACGCGATCGAGACCGGGCTCAAGCCGGCCACCGACTCGCTGGCGCTGGAGAAGGGCGAGGACAACCCGTACGCGAATCTGGTCGTGGTCCGCACCGGTGACGAGGGTGACCAGCGGGTCGTGAAGCTGGAGAAGCTGCTGCACTCGCCCGAGGTCAAGAAGTTCATCGAGGACAAGTACCAGGGCTCGGTCCTGCCCGCGTTCTGACGGGTGCGCGCCCCCGGTATAAATTGACGGTGACCACTACGCCGGGGGCCGCGTCCGGAACACCGCCCGATCCGGCCGGCGCGGGCAGCCTCGACGACCTCGTCGACACGTTGCGCCGGCTCAAGGTCTGGGCGGGCGATCCGTCCTACGAGACCATCAAGACCCTGGTCAACACGGCCTGGACCGCGGCGGGCCGGCCGACCGCGGAACTGACCCGCAAGTCGACGGTGGCCGACTGTTTCCGCAGCGGCCGCCGCCGCCTCAACGCCGACCTGGTCGCCGCGGTGGTGCAGGCGCTGCATCCCGACACGGGCTACGTGGCCGAGTGGCGCCAGGCCCTGCGCGTCGTCATCGGCGAGAGCGCGGCCGCCTCGCAGGTGCGCGTACGGTCGAGCCTCCCCGACGAGCTCCCCTCGTTCACCGGCCGCACCGGCGAGCTCGACCGGCTGCGGCGGGCGCTGAACCACAACGACGCCGTCGTGATCTCGGCGATCGAGGGCATGGCCGGGGTCGGCAAGACCCAGCTGGCCGTCCATGCCGGCCATCTGCTGCACCGCGAGAAGCCGTTCGACCGCGTGCTCTTCGTCAACCTGCGCGGCTTCCACCCCGACCCGGCCCAGCCGCCCGCCGACCCGGCCGCTGTGCTCGACGGGTTCCTGCGGCTGCTCGGCGTGCCCGGCCAGCAGATCCCGCACGACCTGTACGGGCGGGCCGCGCTCTATCGCGATCAGCTCGCCGGCACCCGTGCGCTCGTGGTCCTCGACAACGCCGCCACCGCCGACCAGGTGCGCCCGCTGCTGCCGGCCACGCCCGGCTGCCTGGCCCTGGTGACCAGCCGCCGCCGGCTGACCGGCCTGCCGTCGACGGCGCACCTCGCGGTGGACGTGTTCACCCCGGACGAGGCGGTGGCTTTCCTCAACGAGGAACTGCCGCACGTCGAGGCGGGCGCGAGCCCCGAGGCGGGCGACCGGATCGCCCGCCGCTGCGGCTATCTGCCGCTAGCGCTCAGCCTGGTCACCGGGCACATCCGCAACACCGCGGGCTGGACGCTGACCGATCACGCCGACCGGCTCGACGAGAGCCGGCGGGACCGGAAGGTCGACACGGGCATCGGCCTGGCCCTCGACCTGTCCTTCCGGCATCTGCTCGCCGGCCACCAGCGGATGCTGCGGCTCTGCGCGCTGCATCCGGGCCAGGACTTCGACCCGTACGCGGCGGCCGCGCTGGCCGGCGTCGAGCTCGGCGACGCCCGGGCGCTGCTGCGCGATCTGCGCGCCGACCACCTGCTGCAGGAACCCGCGCCGGGCCGCTACACGTTCCACGACCTCGTCCAGGGTTACGCCGCCGACCAGGCCAAGGACGAGGACCCTCCGGCCGTACGCCGGGGCGCGCTCACCCGGCTGTCCGACCACTACTTCGCCACGGCCGGGGCGGCCATGAGCGCGCTGTACCCGGCCGAGGCCCACCAGCGGCCCGAGTACGCCCCGGCCGCCACGCCCGCCCCCGACCTGTCCGACCCGGATCCGGCGCGGGAGTGGCTGGACACCGAGCGGCACAACCTGGTCGCCGTCGTCGTGCACACCGCCGCCCAGGGCGGGGCCGGCCACACCACCCGGCTGGCCCGCATGCTGTTCCGCTATCTGGCCGGTGGCCACCACACGGACGCGGAGGTGGTGCACGGACGCGCGTACGAGGCGGCGCTGCGCGACGGCGACATCGCCGGGCAGGGTCACGCGCTGACCGATCTCGGCGTCACCCATCTGCAGCTGAGCCGGCACGACCGGGCCGACGAGCTGCTGCTGCGCGCGCGGGCCCTGTTCCGGCAGGCCGGCGACCGGACGGGCGAGGGGCGGGTGCTGGCCAACCTGGGCTTCGTGGCCGAGCGCGCCGGCCGGTACGCGGAGGCCGCCGGATATGGCCGGGAGGCGCTCGCCCTGCACCGGGCGACCGGCGACCCGATCGCCACGGCCCGCTCGCTGGTCAGCCTGGGCGTCATCGCGCAGCGCACGAGCGACTGGGCCACGGCGATCGAGTACGCCCGTCAGGCCCTGCCGCTGTATCAAAGCAACGGCGACCTGTACGGCGTGGCCAACGCGCTCACCAGCATGGGCGAGGCGCAGCTCAACTCGGGCCTCTACGAGCCGGCCGCCGACCACCTGCGCCAGGCTCTGGAACTCAACGAGCGCCTCGGCAACCGCACCGGCGTGGCCGACGGGCTGGACAGCCTGGGCCAGCTGCACACCCGGCTCGGTCAGGTCGAACAGGCGGCCGGCTACTACGAGCGGGCGCTGTTGATCTATCGCGAGGACGAGGACCAGGACGGCGAGCTGTGGGCCCTCAACGGCCTGGGGGAGGCGGCCCGGGCCGCCGGACGGCCCGCCGACGCCCTCACCCGCCACCGGGCCGCCCTGAACATCGCGCGCGCCATCGGCAATCCCGGGCAGGAGGCTCGGGCGCTGGCCGGGCTCGGTCACGCCCACCGCGACCTCGGCGACCCGGCCGAGGCCCAGACCCATCTGGATCGGGCCGCCGTCATCCAGCGCGGGCTCGGCCTCCCGGACGCCGCCCATGCGGGTGAGGCCGCCGGTGGCAGGGACGGTTAAGAGGTTGTGGGAGCCGGTTCCGCGGTGGCGTACCGGTTGCTGAGACGCCGGTAGGGGCGGCTGCGCAGGGCGATGGTCGTGGCGATCAGCCCGAGCACTCCGGTGATCATGAAGACCAGGGCCAGCCCGCGGGCCGCGCCGGTGCCGAACCACGGGCCGATCAGGCGGGCGCCGGCTCCGTCAGTCATGAACGGGATGAAGACGAACTGGGCGATCGGCGAGATCAGGAACGCGGTCAGCGGCGACGCGGCCTGCTCGACGCTCTGCGCGAAGCCGAAAACCCGGCCCTGACGCTCGTACGGGACGACTCTTTGCAAGATTGTCTGCTCGGCCGCCTCGGCGTAGGGAATGACGAGCATGTACGCGTAGAGGCCGACCGTGAGCCAGATGATCGAGTCGCGCAGCGGGAAGAGCAGCGTCACGCTCCAGCACACGATATTGATCATCAGCAGCAGCCAGACCGGGTTCTTGCCCAGCCCGGTGCGGGCGATGAGCAGGCCGCCGACGATGAACCCGGTGCTCAGCGCGCCCCACAGCAGGCCCCAGCCCTGCACCGACATCATCGAGAGCCCGTACGCGTCGAGCAGCGCCATGAACACGCCGCCGAGCAGGTTGTTGAACGCCGAGAAGATGATCAGCGCGGTGAGCCCGGGCACCGCGGCGATGACCCGGATCGTGCCCCGCAGATCGATCCGGCCCGCCCCATCCTCGTCGCCGGAGCTCCCGTCCGCGGTGGCCGGATCGGTGGGGACCTTGACCAGGGCCAGGTGGACGAGCGACAGC
Source organism: Actinoplanes sp. NPDC021490 (assembly GCF_055562135.1). Classification (NCBI taxonomy): domain Bacteria; kingdom Bacillati; phylum Actinomycetota; class Actinomycetes; order Micromonosporales; family Micromonosporaceae; genus Actinoplanes; species Actinoplanes sp. NPDC021490. Next base: position 702,179 of record NZ_JBVHFW010000002.1, on the reverse strand, counting down.
GCCAGGACGACGATGCCCAGCACGAGCACCCAGAACATGCCGCCGAGCGCCACCAGCAAGCCGCTGATCACCGAGGTGACCAGAAACGACACCCCCGACGCCGTACCCACCAGGCCGTTCGCGCGGTCCCGGGTGCCCGCCGAGATCAGCGCCGTCACCATGGTCGGCAGCGCGATCGTCCGGATGTTGCCCGCGATCACCCCGGCCATCAAGAGCACGATCAGGCCCCACAACGGCACGCTCGCCGGATCGCGGAACTCCTCGCGTGGCGTCAGTTGATAAAGACCCAGGGCCAGCACGTACGTCGTCAGGGAGACCCCGGCCGAGATCTGCATCATCGTCTTCTTGGGGTGATGGTCGACCAGGCTGCCGAACCAGATCCCGGTCAGCGCCGTCATCACCAGGAAGATGCCCGAGATGACCCCGGTGGCGAAGACCGACCGAGTCTCCAGGTACGTGTAGAACGTGATCGCGAACCAGACGGTGAAGTTCGTGACCGACACCAGCAGCGTGCTGACCAGCAGTTGATAGAAGACCCGGACGTGACCTTGGATGACCCCCATGGCGACCACCGTATGACCTGAAGCACCCTTCAGGTCCAGCGCCACGGGGGTGTATGACTGTAGGGCCCGGCTAAGGAGGCCCCGTGTTCGACCATTTCGTGGTCTCCGTCGTGGTCTGCCCGATCCTGGTGGCGCTGGCGGTGCGCTGGCTGGCCGACCGTCTGCGCCCCGAGGCGGCGGTCACGGTTCTGGTCATCTCGATCGTCACTGCCGCCGCGGCCTGCCTGGTCAGCCTGACCGCGTTCGCGCTCAAGGCGGTGGCCGAGCTGCATCCGGTCGCCGTGCGTCTCGGCTTCTCCGACGCGGTGGTGCGCGCCGACACCTCGCGCGAGCCGTGGGTGTCCTGGCTGTCGGCAGCCCTGCTGCTGGCCGCGCTGGCCGGCCTGACCCGCGTCTGGCGGTCACACCGCCGGGAGAACGCGATCGCCGCCGAGTTCCGCGGCCTGCCCGTCGACGCCGACCGCGTCACGATGATCGACGACTCGCGCGCGGAGGCCTTCGCGGTCCCCGGAACGCCCGCCCGCGTCGTGGTCACCACCGGCATGCGGGCCGCGCTCGACGACCGGCAGTACGACGCGCTGCTCGCCCACGAGCGCGCCCACCTCGACGCCCGGCACCACCACCTGGTGCTGCTGGCCCAGCTGGCCGCGGCGGTGCACCCGGCGTTCGGGCGGCTGACCCGGCGCATCGAGTTCCTGGTCGAGCGGGCGGCCGACGAGCGCGCGGCCGAGCAGATCGGCGACCGCCGAGTGGTGGCCAAGGCGATCGGCGCGGCAGCGCTCCGCGCGGCCCACACGCGCGTCGGTCTGCCGATGGCCCCGTCCGGCCGCGACCTGCGCAACGCCGGAGTCGTGCCCCGCCGCGTGGCGTCCCTCCTGGCCCCGCGCTACGCGGCCGGCTTGCTGACGCTGGTCGCCCTGCCGGTGGCGGTGGCCGCCGGCTCGGTCATCTGGACCGGCGAGTGCGTGGCCGACCTGGGCGAGCTGCTGTACGCGGCCGGCATGCTGCACTGAGACGTCCCGCCGCGGGAGGGTTGCTCCGGCTTGCCGTCCGGGGCAGGGTGTGGTGATGCGCCGGCGGCGTCCGTCATGGAGGGTCCTCGCGGCCCTCTTCGCTGTCCTCGGGCTGCTCGGGATTGCCGGGTGGTGGCTGTTTCCGCTGCTGGCGGCGTTCGCCGGCCGCAGCCTGGAAGACCAGGACAGCCTGTCCAGCGTGATCAGCATGACCGTCGGAATCGCGTCGCTGCTTGTCTCGTCGGTCTTCGGAGTGATGCAGCTGCGCAGCCCCCGCAGTGCCGCATCGGCCGCCGCGCCCTCCAGCGCGTCTCCGGCCTACGACCGGCGTGGAAAGCTTCCGCGGATGTCCGCCAAGGAGGTCTCGGCGCTGGCACTCCGCGTCCATCCAGCGGCCGAGCATCCGGTCACGGCGGGCGCGGACCTGCCTTCCTTCGTACGCCGCGATCAGGAGGAGGCCGTACGGCGGTGGATGCGGTCGGCTCGTGACCACGGTGGCTTCCTCATCCTGATCGGCAACTCGTGTGTGGGTAAGACCCGGCTGCTCTACGAGACCGCGCGCGACGAACTGGGCGACTTCACCCTGCTCGCGCCCGACCTCGGTAACGGCGACGAAGTCAATGCGTTGGCCACTCGGTCCCGGCCGGCGAAGCTGATCGTCTGGCTGGATGAACTACAACGATTCCTGCCCGGCCCCTATCTGACCCAGAACTCCGCTCCGATCACCGCCGCGGCGATCCGCCGCCTCATGGAGTCATCCAGCCCGGTGGTCATCCTGGGCACGCTCTGGCCCGAACACGCGTCGAAGCTGCAGGCCACTGACAAGGTGGAATCCGACGACGGCAAGCGAAACGAAGATCAGGACCGGTTCCCGGCGGCCAAGGACATCCTCCGGGCTCCGGCCGTACGTCAGATCCGTCTGGACACGTTTTCGCGGGTGGAACGGCTCGAAGCAGTTCGTCTGGCGGCGGCGGATCCGCGGTTGGGCGCCGCGGTCGCCGATCGCGACTACAACGTCACCGAGGCGCTGGCCGGAGCGCGCGAGATCGTGGAACGGTATGAGCGGGCGACCGACGACCAGCGCGCGATTCTGCACGCGGCGGTCGATGCGCGCCGGGTCGGAATCGAGTCGCCCCTGACGGAAGAGCTCCTTCGTGCGGCGGCCCGTGGATATCTGACGGGTGTGCGCGCCGACGACGAATGGGTCACGGCCGAGCTGGCCGAGCTGGCCCGGAACGACCGCCCGCAGGACAAGGCGACGGCCCCGATGCTGGAACGATCCGGCGCCGATCACCGCGCGGTCGTCGGCTACATGGTCACCGACTACCTGCTGCAACGGATCAACCCGGAGCGCCGGAAGGAACCCTTGCCCGAGGTGGCCTGGGACGCCCTGATTGAGCACGCGCCGCCGGACGACCTCGAACGGTTGGCGGGCAATGCCGTCGACCGGCTGCTCTACCGGCGGGCGACCGCGATCTACCGGCGTCAGGCCACTACCGGCGATCACGATTCGATTGATCGGCTGGCGGACTTTCTGGCGGAGCCGGCCCACCTCGACGGGCTTCGCGAACGCGCTGAGGCGGGGGACGAGGACGCTCGCGAACGCCTCGCGGTGGTGTGGTTCCGGCTGGGCGACGTCGCCCAGCTTCGCGCGCACGCCGACGGCGACGACGAATGGACCGGCTACGAGCTGGCCGAGCTTCTGACCGGCCACGGTGACGTCGAGGAACTGGGAGCGCGAGCTGACTCCGGAGACTGGCGTGCTCAGTATCGGCTGGTAGCTCTGCTGGCCGACCGGGGCGACGTCGACGCCCTTCGGACCAGGGCCGATGCCGGTGACGAGTGGGTCGACCACCACCTGGCCGATCTGCTGGTGGACGTGGGACGTGTCGACGAACTCCGGTCGCGTGCGAACGGTGGGGACGCCTTTGCCGTGGGCCGGCTTGCTCGGTGGCTCCTGCGAAATGGGCGGCACGACGAGCTGGCGGCGCTGGCCCGGAGCAACCGCGAGGGCGGAAGCGAAGTGGCCGAAGCCTTGGCGGCCGGCGGTGACCTGAAGTCCCTCCGGATCCGCGCCGATGCCGACGATTCCTGGGCCGCTATTCGTCTTTCCGGGCTCCTCGTGGAGAGCGGAGAGTGGGAGCAGCTCGCCAACGGGGGCGATGACGCCTTGTGGGCCATGACCGAGTGGGCGGACGTTCTCGGTGATCGGGGAGACCTTGCCGGACTTCGAGCGTCGGCCGAGGCGGGCAATTTCTTCGCCGCGCTGAGACTCGTCGATTTCTTCCTGATGGGTCACGGGATCGATCAGGAAGGTCTGGCGTCGAATGCGGACCTGGCGGAGATCCTGGTCGATCGAGGCGAGATCGACCGCCTCGAGGCCGGCGCACGCGAGGGCCGGGAAGCATTCGCCTCCCGCCTGGCCGAGATGCTTGTTGGCCGCGGTGATCGCGCTGAACTCTCCGCGCGCGCATCCTCGGGCGATGCCGACGCCGCCAGTGAGCTGAACCGGATGCTGGCTGATCTCGGTGAGCTGCGAAGACTTCGTGCGCGTGGCGCAGCCGGCGACGAGAACGCCGTAGACGTACTGGTCGAGCACCTGGTGAACCAGGGCGATCGGTCAGCGCTTACGGCATTGGCCGACGAAGGTGTCAACGCCGCCTCGGTCGCACTGGCGGATGTCCTGGCGGCCCGGGGCGACCGGGAGCGGCTCGGCGTCCGCGCCGAGCAAGGTGACGAGGCGGCCGCGAAACGTCTGCGGGATCTCCTGATGAGCCGCGAAGATACGGCAGCGCTCGAGATGATGGCCGCGGCCGGAGACGAGCAGGCCGCCGCGATCCTGATCGACAGGTCGGTCGGCCGCGCCGAGATCGACCGGCTCCGCGCTCGTGGCGACGCCGGCGACGTGCAAGCCGCGAACGACCTGGTGGACCTTCTCGCTCGGCGTGGTGCCGTCGAAGAACTCGGCGCTCTGGACCCGGCCCGCTACTCCTGGGCCGACTCGACTCTGTGCAGCCTGCTGGCCGACCGCGGCGATCTCGACGACCTCATCAGGCGATCCGATGCCGGAGGCTTGTGGGCGCCGGGCGTGCTGGTGGACGTGCTCGTCCAGCGAGGAGATGCCGACCGGCTTCGTGCGCGCGCTGACGGTGGCGACGATCGAGCGGCGATCGCCCTCGGTGACCTTCTGGTTGCCCGCGGAGAACACGAGCAGCTCGTGCGATGGGCGGAGACGGGCAATCACATTGCGGCGATCCGGCTGGCCGATCTGTACGTCCGCCGGGGCGACACCGGACGGCTCGCGGCCCGGGCTGACTCCGGGGACACCTGGGCGGCGGATCGGTTGAGTGACCTGTTGGCGCACCGCGGCGAGTGGGATGAGCTGCGCCGACGGGCCGACGCGGGCGACGACAACGCGAAAAATCGGCTTGCCGTAGCGCTGGGTCGACGCGGGGACGTGAACCAGCTGCGGGCGCGCGCGGACGACGGCGACGTCACGGCGTCCTCCCGCCTGGCCGAGCTGCTGATCCATGCGGAAAGCTATGCGGGGCTGACGGAGCGGGCCGACCGCGGTGACGAGCACGCAAAACGGCGGCTGGCCGACGCTCTGGTGCGCCGTGGAGATGTGGAGACACTTCGCCGGCGCGCGGAGGCGGGCGACGACCACGCGGCCGCCCGGCTGGCTGATGTGCTGGCGGGGCGCGGGGATGTCACCGAACTGACCGTCCGCGCCGACAACGGTGATGACGACGCTGAACGCCGGCTCGCGGAGCTGCTGGTGCGGCGGGACGATCTCGAAACCCTCACCGCTCGCGCCGACGCCGGCCGATACGGCGCGGCCGACGCGCTGGCCGACGTTCTGGTGGATCGCGGACAGATCGACCGGCTGGCGGCCCGCGCCGCAGCCGGTGACGGAAGGTCGGCGGCCCGGTTCGTCGAGGTCATCGCGCGTCGCGGTGACCTGGACGAGCTACGCAAACGGGCCGAATCCGGTGACTGGTACGCCGCCGACCGCCTCGTTGACCTGCTGGCGGCGCGTGGGGACATCGAGGGCGTGTACGCCGAGATGATCGCGGGCACGCCGAACGCGGCCGGGCACTGGCTTGGTCTCCTGGCCCGGCGCGGGCAGGCCGACCTCGCCCAGCGTATCCGGCGCTTCGGCCGCGACGGCGTCTAGAACTTGACCGTCGCCGTCGCCGTCGCTGTCGCTGTCGCTGTCGCTGTCGCTGTCGCTGTCGCTGTCGCTGTCGCTGTCGCTGTCGCTGTCGCTGTCGCTGTCGCTGTCGCTGTCACCGGAACAGGTTCAGGTCGATCGCCGCCGCGATCGCCTCCATGCCGGCGTCGTTGGGGTGCAGGCTGTCGCCCGTGTTGTAGCGGCTGTTGTACCGCTGCGGGTCGTTCGGATCGTGGATCGCCGTGTCCAGGTCGATCACCGCGTCGCAGCCGCTGCCGTCGCCCTTGATGAAGTCGTTGACCGCCGCACGCCCGGCCTCGCCTTCCTCATTCCAGTAATCCGTCCCCTTGTACGGGGTCAGCGTCGCGCAGAAAATCTTGATGCCGGCGTCATGGCTGCGCTGGATGAGCTGCTGCAGACCCTGGATGAGCTGCTCGCCGCTGGGCGGGTTGCTGTCGCCGAGGTCGTTGATCGCGGCGTCCGAGAAGACCACCCATTTGACCCCGGTCTGGGCGGCCACGTCCCGGTCGAACCGGTTGACCGCCCCCTGTCCGGCCCCGTCCTTGAGGAGCATGTTGCCGCTGATGCCCGCATTGAGCACCCCGACATTGCGCCCGGCCTCGATCAGCCGCCGCGCGAGCTGGTCGGGCCAGCGCCGGTTCTCCCCGAACGTCGAGTCGTAGCCATCGGTGATCGACGCGCCGAGCGTGACCACCGCGCCCTCCGATTGCGCGTTCTGCACGTCCAAGCCGGCCAGGAACGCGTAGTTGTCGAACGTCCGCGCACCCGAAAGCGACGCCTTGGTCGCCTGATTGCCCGCGGCGACGTAGTTGTGCCGGTTGGCGAACGCGTGCTGAGTCACCGACCCGATCCGCTCGGGCACATAGGCGCTGACCGACACGTCCGCACCGGCCGGCATGGCGAACTGAACAGGATCGCTCACCGTGGTCTGACCGGCCTCGACCGTCACCGAGTCCCCACCGTTGAATGTCACATGCGCGTTCGTGCTCGCATCAACAGTGTTCGCGCTCAAATGGCGCGCAACATAAACGGCACTGACGGTCAACGGATCACTGCCGAACTCGTTCGACAACTTCACCCGAACCGTGTCCCCGCCGATGCTCGTCCGCACGATCTGCCGAACCGTCTGCCGCTCGAATCCGGGCCCGCCGTTCTGCACGGCCACCGCCCAGCTGCCGGTCCAGGGCGTCCCCGCCGAGCTCGCATCAGCACTCGGCGCCACACTGCTCGCACCGGTCGGGCCCGCCTCGTCCCCGCCACCGTTCCCGCTGCCGGCCGAGTCACGCCGCACGAACACGACCACCGCCACAACCAGAACCACGAGGGCCGCCGCGACCGAGATCGTCGTCTTCCGGGTCCAGTTCACCGCGCCCACGGTACTGGGTCGGCACACCCGATCCCGCACCGCGTGACCTGGGAGATTCCTGATAGTGGGCTGAGTCACGCATCCCCCACAACACAAGATCAAGAACAAGATTTCGCATCCGGGCGGGTGTCACAGACCGCCGCTCCCGCCGAGGACCCGGGCGAGGCGAGCAGGGCGCTGGCGCGCCGAGAACGCTCCACCCACGCGGGCGACCTGAGTAAGCCCAACGCTCAACCCCGTCCCGGTGTGAACCGCAGCACGCAACTGCCAACATGCTCGTTCGGCCGCCCTAGCAAAGACGTCGCGCAGAAGACTTGGTCGAGCAGCCGACGCGCAATCTGCAGAGACGGGCGAAGTGCGCGACCGAGCACCCACTGCGCGGACTGCGCGGCGGCCGACTGCGCGGACTGTGCAACGGCCGGCCGTGCGGACTGTGCATCGGCCGACCGGGTGGACTGGGCGACGGCACGCTTCGCGTGCTGCGCGGCGGCCGCAGGTGGACTGGGCGACGGCACGCTTCGCGGGCTGCGCGGCGGCCGCAGGTGGACTGGGCGACGGCACGCTTCGCGGACTGCGCAACGGCCGACCGAGTGGACTGGGTGACGGCACGCTGCGTGGACTGGCGACGGCCAACTGCGGGGACTGGGCGACGGCACGCTGCGAAGATTGTGCAACGGCCGACCGCGCGACTCCGCGACTGCACGGACAGCGCACGGCTGCACGAAGGTGCGCGGACCGCGCGGTTGTGCGCGGTCCGCGGCCGCTTCCCGTTCGTATCGTCGAATGCGCAACCTGCCATGCGCGCTGATGATCGGTGACCAGGGAGTTACGTCAGCGACTGGCGATCGGCTCCTCTCGGCCTCTCGCTGGCGAAGCCGGACCGTCCTGGCGCGCTGAAGCCGCGCGCCAAGACGCCAAGTCTGGTTACGGCTTGGTGGCGATCACTGCGCCATTGGCGCCAGGGGCGTCGAAGTGGATCGTGTGCGCGTTTGTGAAGCCCGCGCTCGTCAGCCACTGCGCGTATTCGGCGTCCGAATAGTTTCGGCCGGCCTCGGTTTCGACCAGCATGTTCATTCCCATCAGGGCCGCCGGCGCGGGGCCGGTGCGGTCGGCGTTCAGCAGCAGCTCCGAGATGATGACCTGGCCGCCGGGCGCGAGGGCGGCGTACGCCTTGGTCAGAAGCTCTCGGTTCGTCGCCTCGTCCCAGTCGTGCAGGATCATGCTGAAGAGCACGACGTCATGGTCGCCGGGCAGGTGCGCGTCCGTGAGGAAGTTGCCGGGATGCGTGGCGATCCGATCGCTCAACCCTGCTCGTTCGATGTTCGTTTGAGCGATCGTGCACACGTGCGGCAGATCGAGCACGGTCGCGCGCAACTCGGGCAGTGCGCGGCACAACTCGATCGGATACGCGCCCGAACCGCCACCCACGTCGAGCAGCCGGCGCCGGCCGCTCAGATCGATCGCCCGGGCGAGGGCCTGCGCCGTGAAGATGGACGTCGAATACATGGCGCCCCAGAAGCTTTCCAGCATCTCGGGATCGGCCGTGTCGAACATCGAGTCCTGCGTGGACGGATCCCACGTCAACGGCCGGTCGGTGCGCAACGCCTCGCCGATCCGATGCCATGGCAGATACGTACGCTGGTCGCAGTAGGCAACTTGGCCGCCGAAATAGTAAGGCTTGCCGCGCACCAGAAACTCCTCGGCCAGCGCGCTGTTCCGATAGCCGTCGCCGTCCTTCTCGAGCAGCCCCAGCGAGGCGCACGCCGCGAGCAGTAGATCGGCGGGACGCTCAGGCAGCCCGAACTCCGTCTTGGCTTGCGCGACTGTGAGCGTTCGGCCACCTTGGAGCAGCGTGAAGAGGTCAAGCTCGACCGCGGCCGCGAACGTCTTGAAACTCCAGAACCCGGTAACGAGCCCCATCAGGGGCGTCGGCGTCAACATGCATCGATCATCGCAAATCGGTACGCCGACGCGCCCGAGTTCCGTTAATCTGGCCGACTTCCCTTTTTCAGGAGGTACGGCATGGGTGGCTATCCACCGGAGGTTACGCAGCGGTTCCTCGGCACTCCCGAGCAGGACAGATCGGGACTGGTCGGGGAACGTCCGAGGCGATGGTCGTCGATCGTCATCGTCGATTACGACCCGGACTGGGTCCAGCGTTTCGACACCGCACGCGCCGGCATCGAGGCGGCTCTGAGCGGCCGGATCGTCGGCATCGAGCATGTCGGATCAACGTCGGTGCCCGGCCTGGCTGCCAAACCGATCGTCGACATCGACCTGCTGCTCGACGACACCGCCGACGAATCGCTCTATGTTCCCGCCCTGACTGACGCCGGCTACCGATTGATTCTGCGCGAACCATGGTGGTTCGGTCATCGCATGCTGCTCGGCGGCGACGAGGACATCAATCTGCACGTCTGGCCGCGCGATGCCGCCGAACCGATCAGGCATCGCCTTTTCCGCGACTGGCTCCGCGCACATCCCGACGACCGTGACCTCTACGCCGAGACGAAACGCCGGCTGGCCGGTGAGGCCGATGACTACAACATGGCGAAATGCGACGTCATCGATCAGATCTACGAGCGAATCTTCGCCGCCACGACCAAATAAAGGGTGAACCCGGCAACGACCGGTCCCGCCTCGAGCCTTTCCAGCCATGCTTTCCCGTACGCCGGAGCAAGGCGCCCGTCCGCAACAGCACGTTCGGTGTTGCGGCGCAACCCAAGGATGCGGTCCGCCGTGCCGAAGTCCCGAAACAGCACCGCCATGGCTTCCACACTGCGGACCGCAAGCCCCGCCGCTGTGGACAACCGAACTAGGTCCCGCCCCATGCTCGGGTTCCGCACCCGTTCCGCTGTGTAGCTCGCAAAGGCCCGGCTGGTCTCCAAGTCCTCATCCGCCACGGCCAGTGTGTCCCAATCCGGCTCGGCCGCGGCGAAGAGCCCACCCACCTTCAACACCCGGGCCGCCTCCTCAATAGCTCGACCAGGCGAATCAACATGTTGAAGCACCCGATCAACCCTGGCCCGGTCAACACTGCCGTCGTCCAGAGGCAGCGCCGCCAGATCCCCTTCCCGAAGCAGAACTCCCGGATGCCGCCGCCGAGCCGCGTCCAACATCCCCCGATCCCGATCAACCCCAACGACAGCCCCCGCGCTCCCCACCGCAGCCCCGAGGCTCCCGAGGTCAGTCCCCGGTCCACACCCCAGATCCACAACGGTGTGCCCAGCCTCAAGCGCAAGCCCACGAAGTAGACGCTCTTTGTAGTCCCGCCCCACAGCAGTAGCAGCAGCGTCATCCATGTACGCGATCTGATCGGTCACCGCCCCACCCCACCACGCCCCGATCCGGCAGTGGTAACGAAAGTGTGCAGATCTCAGACGTATCCGGGAACGAGCCGATACACCGACCGCCAGCATCCCCCGAGCCGTCGGGGTTAGAGAGAGCGTCACCCGCCGACCACCTCGGCCCACGCCCCAGGCCGTGATCCAGACCAGCGCAAACCACCTGCCGCGCAACTCGTTCCACTACGCCGGCCGGGGGCCGAACTACGACCTAATCACGGCAATGGATGCGCTGCGCTTTGGTGGTTCTTGCCGAACGAGCGGCGCCGGTGCTGTCGTGCGGTGGGACGCGTCAGCGGCCTCGGCTCATCGAGGTCCTGCTCATTATCGGTGCCTCCATCATCGGCGTCCAAAACCGGCCGTCGGTCACTGGGCACGGCCGCCGTCCACCGATTGTCGGCCACGTCCGTCGCCCCGGCCTCGGCCCCGGACGACGTCCCCTGGCCTGACCGTCGGCCACCGCCACAAGCCACCGCTTGCCGGCCACGGCCACTGTCCACCGCTTGCCGACCCCGGCCATGGCCTTCGTTCGCCGCTTGCTGGTTGCGGCGGTGGCTGTCTGTGTCGATCTCGGCCATGGCCTTTGTCCGCCGCTTGCTGGTTGCGGCGGTGGCTGTCTGTGTCGATCTCGGCCATGGCCTTCGTTCGCCGCTTGCTGGTCGCGGCGGTGGCCGTCGTCTCGACCTCGGCCACGGCCACGGCCGTCGTCCAATGGCGCCGACCCCGGCTGTCGTTTACTTGCTCGCTACGGCATCACCGCTATCCCCGGCACGACCGCCCTCCACTGGCCCCGGCCACGGCCCACCGTCTACCGGTCGCCAACCGCGGCCGTACCGGTCGCTAACCGCAGCCGTCGTCACGGTGCTGGCCACGGCATCGGCCACCGGGTACCCCATGGCCGTGGCCATCGGTCATCGGTCATCGGCCAGCGGTTAGCGGGGCATGGTTAGGACTGTTTTTCCGGCTATCTGGCCTGTTGCTAGGTGGTCCATGGCGGTGGCGGCTTCGGCCATGGGGTGGGTGCTTCCGAGCGGCGAAGGTATGTCGGTCAAGGCGGTCAAGTCGCTGCGGGTGGCTATTACTACGGGGGCTCGGAGCTTCTGCTTGGCGAACGGGGTGATGGCCAAGGCGTGGAGGTTGCGCTCGAGGCCGCCGAAGAAGCGGCCTCCGTTTTCGCCGCCGGCTATCGACAGGGTGCCTGTGGGTTTCAGCAGGGCGCGCAGTGTGGACAACGGGCGGTTGCCGGCGATGTCGACGATCAAGTCGTACGAACCGGTCAGCGGCTCGCGTGTGTAGTCGATCGTGCGGTCGGCGCCGAAACGGCGTACGGCGTCGGTCTTGGCTGGGCTGCAGACGGCGGTGACGTGGTCACCGCGGGACTTGGCCAGGAGGACCGTGAACGAGCCGACTCCGCCGCCTGCGCCGATCACGAGGACCTGACGTGTTGAGGAAGTGGATTGCGGCGTCAACATGTGGAGGGCGGTCGCGCCTGACGTGGGGATGGCGGCGGCCTGCTCGAAGGACAGGTGCGCGGGCTTGTGGATAAGTCGGGACGCCTTCGCCCGGGCGTATTCGGCCCAACTGCTCGAACCCTGGCCGAAGACCTCGTCGCCGGCCTTGAAATCGGTGACCTGGTCGCCGACGACCTCGATGACGCCAGCCAGATCCAGGCCGGGAGTGCGGTTGCGCGGGGCCCTCAGCCCGAAACCGAGGCGGGCGACCAGCGGAAGGCCGGTCATCGCATGCCAGGCGCCGCGATCCACTCCGGCTGCGTGCACCCGTACGAGAACTTGATTCGGCTTGATTGTGGGCTTGGGGACGTCGTCAATGTGTAGGACGTCGGCATCGCCATAGGCGTTGTGGACAACGGCCTTCATGCGAGCTTCTCCGATCGAGTGCGGCCGGACGGGCCGAAGTGCGAGGCATCGCAACTGACGACGGTTCCCGTCCGGGCCGGGCGCTGCACGTTCACGTCGAGGGCGGCGGCCGGCGTGCGGCCGGGTCCGATCCGAGATGGCTTGCCATGGGCGGTCACGTGGGCTCCTCCGCAGGGTATTGGAAGACGTCGTCGAGGCTGACGCCGAAAACCCGAGCGATGCGGAACGCGACCTCGAGCGAGGGGGAGTAGCGGCCCTGTTCGATGGCGATAATCGTCTGGCGGGTCACGCCGATGCGTTCGGCCAGGTCGGCCTGGGTCATCTCGCCCGCGGTGAAGCGCAGCGCACGGATCTGGTTGGTGATGCGGGTCGGCTTCACCACGGGTGGAAGCCCTTGCGGTAGGCGAAGATCTTGGCGGTTGAGCCGAGGACCGCGGAGAGCACGAACGCCAAGTAGATGACGTTGGCGATCCAGAAGTGGCGCGCCTCGAGCAGGGCCATGACCATCGCCGCGACGGCGCCGGCCACGACCAGCGATTGGCCGATGTGTTCGCCGAACCGGGCGATCTCCCGGTCGCGCTGGTCGGCCTTCTGCCTGCCGCCGAACAAGACATCCACAGCGATGTTGACGACGATCGCGCCCACCACTGTCCACAGCAAGGCCGGTACATACGAGATATCCACAGCCAAGAGCACGAGATAGATCCCGTACGCGATGAGGCTGACGACGGCCAAGCTCCAAGCCCGCCGCTCCTGGGTTGTCATGCTCCCGAAGGTAAAGAATGCCGGACATCAAGTCAAACTTTCTTTACATGATTCTCAGCGTCGCCTCAGGTGACAGGGGATCTCGACGAGCGACGACAACGGCGCGGAACTAGCTGTGACCGGCGAAGATGACCGGCTGCCGTGAGAGTGATGGCGCCGTTGGCTGGCTACGGTGACGGTTATATGAACTGCGGCGCGACGGTGGGGGACCGACTGCGCGACGGTGGGGGCCGGCTGCGCGGCAGTGGAAGGACCGGCTGCGACGGTGGGGGCTGGCTGCGGCGACGTTCGAATAATCGGCTGCGCAACGGTGGGAACCGGCTGAGCGGCAGCGCAAGGGCCGCTGCAACGGTGGGGCCGGCTGCGGCGCCGGTGGAATGACCGGCTGCGCGGCGGTGGGACCTGCTGCGGCGCCGGTGGAAGCACGGGCTGCGCAGCGGTAGGAAGCCCGGCTGCGGCGACGGTGGTGGAGACGGGCTGCGGCGACGGTGGTGGAGACGAGCGGCGCGACGGTGATGGAGACCCGCCTCCGGCGACCGGCGAGGGCGGCAGTCGGGATCAGTAGTGGGGTTCGTGCGTCACTCATCGGCCACCGGCGTAGCGCGCGATCGACAAGAGGGCGCACAAAGTGCTGACGAAAGCGCCGCCGCCGGTCAGGAGGCAGGACGGGGTGTCGGAGCCGCTGGAATGGAGCAGCAAGCCTGCGGCGGCCCCGGCTACGGCGGAGAACAGCAACATGATCAGCAGCCATGTTCGGCGGGGGCCGGCGGGAGGACATGGGGAATCGGACGGCGTGCGCATCGGAGTCTCCTGAATGGGGATCGGGATCAGTTCGGCGTTTTCGTTCGATTCCTATGGCTGAGGGGTGGAGGGCTCCTCGCCGGCGGACTATGGCGTTTTCCACACTTTCCGCTTGTCGCAGTCCGTGGAGGACCGGCTTTGTCTGACATAGCCGCGCGAGCTTCAGCCCACGGAGAACCGCAGGCGAGAAGAAGGCGGGAGGGTGATCAGCGTCCGGGGCTCCTCAGGACGGCGCCTCGGGATGGACCGCCGGCACCCGCTACGCCATTCGAGTGAAATCCGTGGGAAAGGAATGAGCGCCGGGGAAGTGGCAGGCGGCCTCGTAGCTGGGAGTTGGCGGTTTTCGCGACTGCTTGGATGCGCCGGGTTGTCGGATCGGCGAGATCTGGCGTGGAGACTCGGGACGGCTGGACATACGACGGAGATGCCAAAGCAGGGGTCCACGGAGACGTCACAAGCAGGCGCCCGAGGCGTCCCGAACAGGTTCCGACGTAGGCGTCACCAGCGGATGCGGACGGAGACGGCAGAACAGGCGACGGAGACGCCACGAGAAGGTGCCCCGGGAAGCGTCAGAGCAGGTGCCCGGGGAAGCGTCAGTGCAGGTGCCCGGGGAAGCGTCAGAGCAAGTGCCGTGGAAGGCGTCGAAGCAGGTGCCGACGGCGATGTCGAAGCAGGTGCCCGAGAGGAGTTCGCGGCCTATGGAAAGTCACGCGGGCGGAGCGGACCGTCGAGTGGGTAACGCCTTGAAGGATCCGCCCCCGGTCGATCAGGTGAAGCGGGCGAACACTCGCATGCGGAACCGGCTCGATGACGGCCGGGAGAGCTCGGCCGCGGAAGCCCTCGGAATCGGCAGCACGGTACTTCTCGATGGTGTGCCGAATCGGTCGGGGACCGCGGATCGGCGTCTCGTCGAACGGTTGATGGCGCAGGGCTTCGCCGGGCGGGAGTACGAGGCGTTTCACACCCGGATGGTGGTCTATGGGCAGCGCGTCTGTATGGCGTGGATAGGTAACGGCACCATGCATCGCGAGTGTGCTGAGCAGGGCCGTCCGGTGGGATCTTTTCCGTTGGGAGTGGACGTGCAGGACCGCCGGGATCTGGCCACCGACACCGCGGTCGAAGGGGCGGCGCTGTTTCGCAAGGTCGCACTGCTCGAAGGTCGATGGTCGCCGGTCGGCGGGGCCTCGCTGGCGACCTTCTACATCGGTTCGTGCGTGCAGGTTTATCCGAGCATTTTCCGCCGATGGTTCCGGTCGCGCGACGCACTGCGGGAATTGCTGATCACGGAACGGCTTCCCGATGTCCCGCACGACGGGCCCGAACGGCATGTGCCCGAGCAGCTTCTCGTTCACCAGTTGCGACGGGAGCTGGGCACCCGGGACTGCGCCGTCCTCACCCTGTACGCCGAGGGTTTCACGTACGCCGAGATCGCCCAGCGGACGGGCATCACGGTCAAAGCCGTGGACGGCTGCTTGCAGCGAGGCAAGGCCAAGGCGCGGTCGTTTCTGGAGCGGATGGGAGGACTCGGTGACTGACTACGATGCCCCGGATCTCGACTCTCTGGCCGGGTTGATCGCTCAGTCGTCGTTCGGCACGCTGCCTCCGGGGGTCGGTGAAGCCTCGGACGGGGAGTTTGACGACGATCAGTCCGAGGATGCGATCTATCTGCGGGAGCGCATTCGTCAATGCGACCGGAATGCGCCGTGGTGGAGCTCGCAATTTCCGGAAGGGTCCTGGTTCGCCGATCACGAGACCACCGCGGTCTTCGATGACGTGGGGATGGCATTCCCGGAGGCCGACGGTTCCTTCACGTCTGACTTCGACTGGTCGAGCGGCTGGCTGTACGGCCGGGACGGCGACACGCGGGCGCTGGCTCTCCGCTCGCCCGGGGATCGTCTTCCGTCGGGAGCAGAGCGGCGCTGGTGGCAACTGCTGGCCGCCCGCAAGGGTGCTTGCCGATCGGTGCTCACATATTCCGATCGGTCCCTCGAAGGCTGGTGCGTCGATGCGGCGATCCGCTGGAAACTGGAGCGGCCCGACGTCGCACTGAAAGCCGGCCTGACCGAGATGACTTCGGTTCTCGTCGCGCAGGCCGTGGACGCTTCCGGCGGTGCCTCGGAGCTGATCGGCCGCTCGGAAATCGCCTCGCTCAACCTGCAACTGTCCATTGAACAAGCGCTCGTGCGTGTGTTGGCCGCGGCCGGACTGGCCAGCGAATGCGCCGTACGGGTGCGGCGCGACACCTCGGCGCCCTCCGCGTACCTCAGCGACTTTTCGAGCCGATCAGCGCCTTCCGAGACTGGCGTCGGCTGGGCATGGGTGGCGCCGCCGAAACCGCCCGCAAAGCCGGACCCCGGAACTCGTGAGGAAGTCGAGCGTCTCGGCCAGGCGATGAAACAGATTGCCACCTCAGCCCGGGCGTGGCAGCTTCCGGCTCGACTGCACAAGGCGGTCAGGAGACTGCATTTCCCGTACGAACGGGAGGTGTACGACGGCATCGCGGTGCTCTACGAATGCCTCCGGATCGAATACGGCCTGGACTCGATCGGGGCCGAGGAAACCGTCCTGGGGCTGGTTGATCGTACGGTCGCGGAGGGGGTGTCGCTGGACGGGCCGGGAACTTTGTCGTTGCCCAGATATCTCGGTTTCCTGGCCGGTGTCGCCGTGCGGTTCATCCCGGAGGTCGTCGCCGTTCCGGACCGGCATGCGAACGCCCGGCGGCGGAGTGGGAAAGCCGAGTCGACGGTGTCGCGGATCGTGGTGCTGGTCAATGCGGGAAGGACCGTGGAGGACATCGGCGAGGAGCTGGACCTTCCGGCCGAGACGGTCCGCGAGATCGCTCGTGCGGAGTGGGAACAGCGTCACTCGGACCGCTTCGAGTCCGCGGATTCCTGAAGCCCCGCCGTCCGGAATGGGGCGGCGGGGGACAAGGGCGGCGCAGTAGTGGGTTCTGCCTAGAAGCCGGCCAGGACTGTCTTGCCGATCGTCGCGCCGGATTCCTGGGCCTCGTGGGCCTTGCGCAGGTTGACCGCGTTGATGCCGTCGAGACGGGTCGTCAATGTTGACTGGATGATGCCCTTGTCCACAAGGCCGGCCACCTGCGTCAAGATGTCGTGCTGGGCGGTGCTGGCGGGGTCGTACAGGGGACGGGTGAACATCAGTTCCCAGTGCCACGTGATGCTCTTCGACTTGAGGGGAAGCAGGTCGAGCGGTGGCTCGTCGATTGCGACCACGGCGCCGTACGGGCGGAGGATCTGGGCGAAAGTTTCGATCATGCCGGCCGAGTGCGGGCTGAATACGTAGTCGACACCGCCGGGGAGCTGGGCGTCCAGGTCGGCGTGACGGTCGATGACCGAGTGGGCGCCGCGGGCCAGGATGTAGTCGCGCGCGGAGGGGCGGGAGGCCGCGCCGATGACTTCGAGGTCGGTGAGCCGGCGGGCCAGCTGGACGAGGATCGCGCCGACGCCGCCGGCCGCGCCGAGCACGAGCAGGCGGCCCCGGCTGGAGGACGTCAGGCGCAAGCGGTCGAACAATGATTCCCATGCCGTCAATGCAGTCAACGGCAGGGCGGCCGCTTCGGCGAAGTCCAGTGACGCCGGCTTGGGACCGACGATCCGCTCGTCGACCAGATGCAGCTCGGAGTTCGTGCCGGGCCGGGCGATCGAACCGGCGTACCAGACCTCGTCGCCGGGCTGGAACAGCGTGACCGCGGAACCCACCCGCTCCACCACGCCGGCCGCGTCGAAACCGAGGATCCGCGGCGCCGGGCCGGGGTCGCCGCCCGCGCGCACCTTCACGTCGACCGGGTTGACCGATACGGCCCGCACCCGCACTTGAAGATCGTGTTCACCGGGTGCGGGCACCGGCACCTCGAGGTCGAGCAGGGCGGACGGGTCGGAGATCGGCAGGCTCTTGCGGTAGCCCACGGCACGCATCGTTTCGGTCATGAGCGGGACGGTATTCCGATGACCCTAGTTACCGGCAAGGCTCATTGGTTTCCGAAAGGTACTACGGTGGGTGGGTGCCGACGACGAGCTGCGACCGCCAACACGATGTCTATGACGCCTCCTGCCCGTGCCGCCAAGTGCTGGATCTGCTGGCCAACAAGTGGAGCGCCCTCGCCCTGGGCGCGCTCGAAGACGGCCCGCGCCGCTTCGGCGCCCTGCGCGAACGCCTCGACGGGGTCAGCCCCAAGGTGCTCACCGCCACACTTCGCCGGCTCGAAGATCAAGGGCTGGTTGACCGTACGGTGTTCCCGAGCGTCCCGCTGCACGTCGAGTATTCGTTGACGCCGCTGGGCC
The DNA here is from genome assembly GCF_055562135.1 of Actinoplanes sp. NPDC021490. Classification (NCBI taxonomy): domain Bacteria; kingdom Bacillati; phylum Actinomycetota; class Actinomycetes; order Micromonosporales; family Micromonosporaceae; genus Actinoplanes; species Actinoplanes sp. NPDC021490. The sequence continues at coordinate 683,954 of NZ_JBVHFW010000002.1, read as the reverse complement.
GGGACGCCTGCGCCCCGCTGGCCGCCCTCCGCGAGTGGGTGGTCGCGAACATCGAGCGCTTCCCCGAGCAGGCCGTCCCGGCAAGAGCCCGCTGACCCCGAGGCCGCCCAGCCGGTGGCGTAAAGCTGAAGAGGGCCGCCGAGCACCAGCCCGGCGACCCTCGGTGAAACACGACAGTGCAGGTCAGCGGCGCAAAGCGAGGTCGAGCCACACGAGTCGGTGGTCGGAGGTGGGGAAGCCGTTGACCGGGGCCCACACCGGGTCGTAGACGCCGCTCAACCGGGACAGCGGGTCGGCCCGCACCGGCCAGAAGACGCCGGAGGCCTTGACCTTCAAGCCCACCCGGGGCAGGACGTAGTCGGCACGCAGGTTGCCGGGGGTGGTGTCGGCGAAGTCGGCCGTGTCGTTGCGCGGGTCGCCGATGTGTGAGGCATTGGCTCCGCCCTGCAGGGCGGTGGCCTCGGCCGCGCCCGCGGAGGACGGAACTGTGCGCGCGTTGATGAGCGGGTTGCGCAGGAGTTGGTTGATCGCGCCGTCGTAGGAGTCGCCGTCGTACGGGTCGGCGTTCTGGTCGCCGGCGATCACGAAGGGCTCGCCGGGCCTGAGGCCACCCCGGCGGCCGCGGTCGTCGTAGATGTAGCGGGCGGACTTGACGTAGTCGGACCAGAAGCGGATCTCGTCGTGATTGCGCCGGCCGTTCCGGTCTTCGGGGCCGTCGAAGGTCGGCGGCGTCGGGTGCGAGACCAGGAAATGCACCGTACGCCCGCCGACGCGGACCGGCACGTCCCAGTGGCTCTTCGACGACAGCCGCAGGACGGCCTGCTCCTCGGGCGAATAGAAGTCGGCCGGCAGCAGGTTGCCCGGCATGTCCTTCCATTTGAACAGCTGGAACGTGCGGATCGCGGAATAGTTGATCGGGTACTTCGAGTACACGACCATTCCGTACTGGCCGGGGAAGAGCCCGAAACCGAAGGAATCATCCCCGTACGCCTGGTCACCGGGGGTGGCGTCCACAGTCCCGTTGTTGTTCAGGTCGAAACCGGACGCGATTCCCGTGTTCGACGGCGCGACATACCGGTACGGATACTTCTGCGCGGGCGCGCCGTTCTGCGACACCGCCAGGAAGTTCTGCGCGAACAGGCGGGCGGCCTCGGGGTCGTAGTCGAACTCGTTGAGCAGCACCACATCGGGGTGCGCCCGCTGGATCACCTCGGCGACGTTGCGAGCCTGCCGCCGATACACGTCGTCGACGCCCGGATTGGCCAGATGCTCGCGCAACAGCCCCTCGGCCGGCCGGTTGAGCGAGAGATTGTAGGTAGCAAATCGGACGCTGGGCCCGTGCGAGGTCGCCGAAGCCGGCGCCGCAACACCGAGCACGGCCAAAGCCAGCCCCGCGCCAAGAAGTAGTCGCCTCATGACCCCCGTGTCTACCGGACCATCCCCGGTCGTGCCATGCGGACGTGCCCTCCGACGTGGACAGTTCACCGCCCGGCCACCCGGTAGGGTCCACGCCCGTGGATCTCAACCCGGACGCGGCCCTGGACGACCTCGAACACCTTCGCGCACTCGTCGGCGACGCGCGGGTGGTCGCGATCGGCGAATCCGCTCACTTCGTGCGCGAATACCACCGGATACGCCAGCGGATGGTTCGTTTCCTGCACGAGGAGCTGGGCTTCACGGTCGTGGCGATGGAGTCCGGCTTCAGCGAGGGCCTGGCGGTGCGCGAATGGATGCGCGAAGGTGACGGCGACCCGCCCGCGGACGGTCTGACGTACCGTTTCGCCCGTTGCGCGGAGATGCGCGATCTGCTCGGTTACGTCAAGAACGCGCAACTGGACTTCTGGGGTCTGGATCTGCCGGGTGACCTGGCGAGCATGGGCCCGGCGCTCGACCATCTCGACCGGCATTCGCCCGCGCTCCTGGAGACCCTTTCCCTCGTACGCCGTCAGACCGCGAAGTTCGCCGGAAAGTACACGGTGCCGGCCTTCGCGGCGTACCGGGAAATGGCTTTGATCGATCGGGACGCGCTGACGCTCACCCTGGCCGAGGCGGCTGCGCGTTTCGAGGCCCGGCCGCGCCGGCGCGACGCCGATGACGCCATCGCGCGCCACGAACTGCTCATGGTCACGCTGCTCGACCAGATGCTGCGCGCGCAGGTGGCGGCGGTCGAGGGCTCGAAGCAGCACGCCGGTCTGAACGTGCGTGACGCCGCGATGGCCCGTACGGTCGAATGGATTCTGGAACGAACGCCGGGGCGCCTGATCGTCCTGGCCGCCAATTCGCACATTCAACGCCGGCATCCGTTGTTCGAAGTGCTCGGCACGCACCTGTCGGCGATGCTCGGCGACGACTACCGCGCGATCGGGGTGACCGCCGAATCCGGCCGGGTCGCCACCCGCCGGCTCGCCCCCGAAGCGCCCGCCCTGGTGGAGACCGTTCTCGTCGATCTCGAGCCGCCGGTCGAGGGCAGCATCGAGCTTGCCGGCCCGGGTCTGCACGACGTGCGCGAATCGGCGGCCGACAAGATCAGACTGCTGGAGACGTACGCCGAAGGACCGGTCTCCGAATTCTTCGACGCGGTGGCTTGCGTCCCGGTCAGCACCCCCACCGAGCAGGCACTGTGGTCGGGAGGGCGGTGACGGCCTCCCCCGTGCGGGGTCGGACACGGGGGAGGCCGTCCGTTCTCAGGAGAACCGACCGGCGATCCAGTTGGCGACGAGGGTGGTGCTCTGGAACACCGCCCCGTCATGGGTCGCGCCGTCGATCTCCACGAACTGCACCGGCTGGCTGTAGGCGCTGAGCTGGGTCAGCAGCGGGCCGGCGGTGATGATGTACGGGACCGCCTCGTCGGCCGTGCCCTGGACCAGCAGGATCGGGGCGCTGGGCGCCTTCTGGGCCGGGTTGGCGTAACGGGACAGCTTGGTGACGACGGCCGGCGGCAGGGCGCCCCCGACCAGCAGCTGCGACGCGGTCAGGTCGGCGTACGCGTCGAGGATCTCGTAGAGGCAGCCGCTCTGCAGCACACCCGTCTTGGCCCGGGCGGGTGGGGCCAGGATGGTGGCCGGCACGACCGTCGGGTCCACCGCCTGCAGGCCGTACAGGGCCATGACCAGGTAACCCTGCGCGGGCGTGCCCGGAATGAGCGGCGCGAACAGGTCGGCGTTCGAGACCGGCGCGATCGCCGAGACCCCCTTCAAGGTCAGATTCCCGTCGTACGAGGGAGCGAGCTCGTCGGCGAACAAGGCGCCCTGCCCGCCCTGCGAATGGCCGTCGATCACGTACTGGGTGCCCAGCGTGGCGTCCAGGTTCCGGGCCGCCTTGGCACTGTCGATCATCGAGCGGGCCGCGCTGGCGCCGACCAGGTACGGGTGGGGGAGCGCGGTGCCCAGCCCGGGATAGTCGGGGGCGGCGACCGTCCAGCCGCGCCGCAGCAGTTCGGCGATGGCGGCCCGCGCCTCGGGCCAGAACACCGACTGGCTCACCGACGGCGCACACTGGTCGGCCAGGCCGGTGGTGCCGTGACCCCACACCACGATCTTGTTGTTCTTGCCGGTCTTGGGAGTGAGGATCAGACCGGTCGCGGTGATCGGAATAGCGTTCACATTGGTCGACAGATACGAGACGCGTTTGCCGTTGGCCAGCGGCGCCAATTCGGCCGGAAGCGTGGCCGCGGCGCTGGACAGAACGGTTCCGGTGAGCTGGGCCGCGCGCGCCGGTGAGCCGGGCATAAGTGCTGCGGAAATGGCTAGGACAATGGCCGTGACCGCCGCCAGAAATACCACGACCGGGTGCCTTTTCAGGGCAGGGTTCATCAACAGTGCCTTTCGGAAATGGAGTGTGGGGCGCGGCGAGGACGCGAGGGAACAGGGCCGGACCTGGCCATGGGCGGGCCAGGTCCGGACAAGGGTGCTGCCGGTGGGGGCTTTTCTAGCGCGGCCGGGCGAAGTGGTCGGCCACGCTCCGCAGGGCGGCGACGGTCTCGGCGTCGCGGAGCGGGTCGTCCTGGGTGGGCCAGGCGCTGCACTTGACGATGACGACCTCGGCGTCCGGGTCGACATACAGGTATTGGCCGTGGACGCCCAGCCCGGTGAACGCTTCGAAGTGCTCGCTGCCGAGGGTCCACCACTGGTTGGCGTAGCCGTAGTGGTCGTAGCCGCTGGGGCCGAGCGAACCGACCGCGAGCTGCGGTTTGTCGTTGCCCCGGCTGCGGCGTACCCAGTCCTGCGGCACGATCTGCTCGCCGTTGACGACACCGTCGCCGGCCATCAGCAGGCCGATCCGGGCCACGTCACGGGCGGTCGCGTTCAGGGAGCCGCCGCCGATCGCGGTGCGCGGGCGTCCGCGGGTGAGCCAGTAGTACGCGTCGCGGTCGCAACCCAGCTTCTGCCAGAGCCTTTCCGAGGCGTACGAGGCAAGGGTCTGTCCGGTCGCGGCCTCGAGAACCCAGCCCAGCATCTGCGTGTCGAAGGTGGAGTAGTTGAACCGCTCACCCGCCGGCGCGGTCCGCGTTGCCGCGCGGACCACGTCGGCGATGTCTCCGCCACCCATGATCGTCTGCTCGAACTGCTTGATGCCGCTGTCCGGCACCTCCCAGGTCTCGAGGTCGCCGACGCCGGTGGTCATGTCGAGGAGTTCGGCGATCGTGTTCCCCTCGTACGCCGTTCCGAGGAAGTCAGGCCGGTAATCCGTGATCAGGTCCTTCTCGCTGGCGATCAGACCCTCGTCGAGGGCGATGCCGACCAGGATCGACGTCACCGACTTGGACAGCGAGAACAGCTGCATGCGCGACCGCGGTCCGGAGAACGCCCCCGGGTAGGCCTCGTGCACGATCGTGCCCCGGTGCAGCACCACGAACGCGGTCGTGAACGTGCGGCGGTGCAGCTCGGCGAGGGTGTGGTCGCGGCCGGCGAAGGAGTACGACACGTCGAGCGGCCGGGCGTCGACCGGGAGGGGAAGGTGGTGGACGCCCCGGGCCACGCGCTCGGTCGGCATCAACCAGTTCATGTGGGTGAAGGTCCACTCGTTGAACGGCCGGCGCATGATCAGATCGCCCTGCTTGTCCCACCAGGACGGATCCCGGGAGGCAGCAGGGCGCTCCGTCGTACTTGTCATGAGGGTCCCCCGTTATCAGCCGATCGTTCGAACACTTCGCGCAATGTCAAACCTGTCGGGTTCTTGATGGGTTCGAGATAAGCCGCCATGATCCCGAGGACCCCCTTGCCCACGAGATTTTCGACCGGCCCGTGGTCGGCGATGTCCGCGCTCGGATCGCCGAGATGCCGCACCGCGAGACCCTCAGTGACGGCAGCCAGGAGGTTCGTGAACTCCTGGATCGTGATGCCGGGGCGGAGCTGGTAGCCCCGGGCGGCGATCGTCTCTTCGTAGATCTTCATCCACGGCTCGAGCGCGCCCGCGTAGTTGTTCGCGATGGCGCCCCGGATGCCGTCGTTACGGTGGGCGGTTGCCACCATGATGAGCTGCAATTTGAACAGGGGCATCCGGCAAAGGGCCATCAGCTCGTGGTAACTGGACCGGTCCACGGCGTCGACCAGACTGTCGTCGGTGGCCAGCCAGTCACCGCGCGTCTCGACATCGGCCCCGTACTGCGGGTCGTAGTTGATGGCGTGCAGCATGAACGCGAGCAGGTCGTTGAGGTAGTCGTCGTGGCTGGCCCACGTCGACCGGTACGGCCCCGCGCCCTTCTGCCGCAGGAAGGGCAGCTCCAGCTCCTCCACCTCGGCCGACAGGGCCCGCTCGGTCAGGAAGCTCAGACCCGACCAGTACTGCTTGCGGCCGTCACCGGTCGCGGTCGCGGGCCGCTGGGCACCGAGGTTGCGCTCGATCAGGTTGGCGCCGGCCTTCAGGTACGACGCCACCTTGAGCGAGTTGACCAGGGCAGCACGCGTCGACTCGCGCACCCCCTTGACCCGGGTGACGATGCCCGAGAAGTCCGCGCAGTAGGGGTAGGGCAGGTCGTTCTTGCCGTACGTCATGCAGGTGATTCTGCTTGGAATCCGGCGACCTTCAAGTGCGCACGTGCGTAGTACTCGCAGGCTTAGCCTTCGGGCATAACGCACGCACGTAACGTGATTGTTCGACTGCGCAGAGTAGATTTTCCCTGGCTGTCAGGGGTGCAGAGCGCGAAGGTAGGCGGTCGCGAGCGTACGCCGCGTAGGCGTACCTGACTGGGCAAGATGCGTCATCCGCGCGTCGAGGCGCCGGTGTTCCTCGTCGGTGAGGGCCGTCGCCATCGCCTCACCGTAGGTCGGCGCAAGCGGATTGGGGGCCACCTTCTTACGCGCCTCCCAGTCGCCGATCGGCTCGGCCGGCACATCCAGCTGGGCCCGGTAGTCGACCTCGATGCCGTCGAACCCCGCCTCGGCCGCCCAGCGCAGCAGATCGCGTTCGTCGAAATCGGTCATCGGGTTCTCGCCGCGCCGTGCGCCGTCGCGATAGACGGCGACCACCTTGGCCAGCAGATCGCCGACCTCGCTGTCCCGCAGCCCGAAAAGGCTGTCGGCCCGGTGCTCGAGCAGGAAACGGTTGATCGGCTCGAAGATGGACAGCCGGCCGCCCGGTTTGAGCACGCGGAAGAACTCGCGGAAAGCGTCCGGCTTGTGGTCGCAGTAAATGAGCACGGAACGGGTCGTCACGACGTCGACGGACGCGGTCGGAATGGCCGACAGATCCTCGGCCGACGCGTGCACGAAACTGCACCGCTTGTCGTCACCGGCGTGGGAGCGGCATTCCTCGAGCCCGGCGTCGGAGACATCACTGAAGATAACGTGGCCGTCGGGGCCGAGCCGCTCGAGGGCGCCGAACGCGATGAGCCCCGTCCCCGAGCCCACGTCGAGCAGCGTGTCGGCGGGCGCGAGGGCGGCCCGGTCGAGCACCTCGTCGCGGAAAACCTCCAGCGCCGTGGCGTGCTGCGCCCGCAGTTCGGCATCCCCGCCGTCGCGGCGCGTCAACAGCCACCGCGTCCACTCGTCCGTCGCCATCGGATCACCGTAGGGCACGGGACTTCTCGATGGGCGAGACATCAACGCGCGGCAATGGAAACGTGATCTGGAACGTCTTGCCGCAGTGATCTGTGCGGGTGCCCAAGGCGCGGCCCGCCCTCCACCGGGGGACCCCCGCCACCGACCATTTTACCGGCAATGGAGATCCTCCGAGGCGGCCCTGTGGATAACCCTGCATTGTGGATAACGGCGTTGATCTGGAAAGCGTGACCTAGACTTCGACTGCCGTGGGCCCGGCCCACGTGGGTCCCGCCCAGGCGGCTTGCACGGCGGTCGGTCCGGCCCACGTCGGTCCCGCCCAGGCGGCCTCTACAGCAGTCGGCCCGGCCCAAGTCGGCCCGGCCCACGCGGCTTGCACGGCGGTCGGCCCCGCCCACGTGGGTCCTGCCCAGGCGGCTTGCACGGCGGTCGGCCCCGCCCAAGTCGGCCCGGCCCACGCGGCCTCCACGGCCGTCGGCCCCGCCCACGTCGGCCCGGCCCACGCGGCCTGGACGACGTACGGGGTGCCCACCCAAGTCTCCTGGCCGCTCGGCTTGCCGCGACCGGCGAGCACAACAGTGGCCCTCGAGGAGTCGTCGGCGGTCGGCTTGCCCCGTCCGAACTGCGCGGCGCTCGCGAGATGCTCCACGCCGTCCCAGTTGGTGCCGGCCACGCTTGTCTCCACGGCGGTGACCCCCTTGCCGGCCAGCGCCGCCCCGCCCACCCCCGCGCCCAGCAGCGCGGCGCCGACGACGGCGGTTCCGGTCCCCAGCACGATCAGGCCGCGGCGTGCGATTCGGTTCATGGCTGATGCCCCCGTTTTCTCGGTTCCGCCCTCCGAAGTGGGGCGTGGCCACAGCGTGCCGCCGGTCGCAACGCCCTGACCAGCGGCAACGCTTCTCGGGAACATCCCGGGACGGCGGCGGTCACCGCCGGCCGAGGGCCCAGCCGACCGCTGCGGAAGCCGCGATCAACGCGCAGATGCCCACGACCGGCCCGAGCCGCCGCTCGTCCGGCGTCGCCCCGGCGGGTTCAGCCGGGCGCAGCGCCTCGACGGGTTCAGCCGGGCGCAGCGCCCCGACGGGCCAGCGCGACTGCCTGCGCTCGCGTTGCGCCTCGTCCCACAAACAGCGCATCTCCACGTGATCGCCGCCGCCCAGATCGGACAGGACGGCCACCACCTCCCACGGCGGCAGGGCCTGGCCGGCGAAGTATCGGGACAACGACGAGTCGCTGACGTGCGCTTTCACGCTGAGTTCGCGCAGCGTGAGCCCGGCCTCGGCGCGCAGCGCCCGCAACTCGGTGACTAATCTGGTGTGCCTCTCGTTCATCTCCATCGCGTTTCCTCCCCAGTCGGTCCGCGATGGCGTCGATTGTTCTCACCCGCGTCCAGCGCCGGGGTCTTGTCCGGACGGTTCCGGACGGCCCAGTTCGAGCACGTGCCGGATCGCCGGTTGCCCGCCGCGCACGGTCTCGCCCACGGGCACGAACCCGGTCTTGCGCAGCACCGCCCGTGACGCGGCATTGCTCACCGCGGCGTCGGCGATCAACCGCGAGAGCCCGTACGAGTCACGGGCGAGCGCGGTCACCCGGCGTACGGTCGCCGTGGCCAAGCCTTGGCCCGACGCCGCGGCCGCCACCCGGAATCCCAGCTCGGCGGCGCCCCCGGAGACGTCGAACAGGTTGAACCGGCCCACCACGGCGCCGTCCGGGGAGATCAGCACGTGGAAGTGCGCTACGCCGTCCGCCTGTTCGGCGAGCAGCGCCGCATGCCGCTCGGCGAACTCCGCGAAGTATTCGTCCCCGCGATCCGAGATCGAGCGGGCGAAGTACTCCCGGTTCTCGATCTCGAACCGGAGGAGTTGCGGCGCGTGCTCCGCGGTCAGGCGCTCCAGCCGATGCATGCCTCAGCCTTCGGCCAGGTCGGCCAGGCGATCGACGGAAGCCTGCAGCTTGACGGTCGTCGTGGCCCGGGCGCGCGGGAGCCGCTGCTCGTCGTTCAGGTTCGTCCAGTCGTACGTGTGAGTGACCCAGCACCGGCCGGCCGCCAGCTCCTCGATCTCCCAGCGCCACAGGTGACCGGGCGGGGGGCCGCCGGGCTCGCTGGGCCGCCACGCGATCAGACGTCCCTCGGTGAATTCGACGACATGATTTTCCCGTACGGCACCCGACGTGAGCTTCATGGCGAAGACGTCGCCGACGGCGCGCACGCGACCGCCCGCCACCGCCTCGGCCAGGTTGTCGTTGCCGTCCCACCGGGGCTGCTGGGCCGGGTCCGCGATCAGCTCGAAGATTTCGGCGGCCGGGGCGGCGACCTCACGCCCGGCGCTCACGACTCGTTCGATCATGCGCCCATCTCAGCACGCGGACGCGCCTCCGATCCATCCCGCCGCCCCGCGTGGCCCAAGCGGATCGGACCGGCCGACAAGGTGGACGCCGGCATCGATCCGGTTATCGGTATTCGGATGATCGTGCGTATTCCCGGATGAGTGTTCCGGCTCCGGTCCGGGCGGCTCGATAATGAGTTGACCGAAGCGACGGAATTGCTGCGGGGTGACTTCGATGAATGATCGAGCCGCGAAGGCCGGCGGTCAGCACGCCGCGCCGCTTCCGGCCGTCGGCCGCGTCAATCCGGCCGACCTCGGCCTCCCGGGTCCGCGTACGCCGTCGTTGTCCCTGCCCGACCAGGTCGCGATCATCAAGCAGGAGGTCGACGCCCTGCAGATCGCGCAGGCCGCCCGGGGCGTGCCCTGGTTCAAGCAGATGGCCGTCCTGGTCTCGGTGGCTGCCCTGCTCGTCTCGGGGCTGGCGACGTTCTATTCGGAACGGCGGGCGGCCGATCAGGAATTGGCGACGAAACGCAACGAACTCCGTCAGACGATCGGTCAAATGGCCGACATCTCGATCCAGTTCACCGAATTGAGCACCAAATACAGCGGAAACACGCAAGCAATGGGCCTGGCCGGCTCCTTCAACCACACCCAGAAGATTATTCTCGGCAATCAGGCGGTGTCCCTGGTCGACGCGATTCCCGATGAGGTCAATGCGACGGAGTACTACGCCGTGGCGGCCTTCCTCGGTGATCTCGGGGACGTCCGGGCGATCGACTACTACGAGAAGGGCATCGTCAGGGCGCGGGACCTGTCGACGAAGCTGGCCCTGTTACGCGGTCTCGGGGTGTTCCTGTTCGGCCGGGGCGGGCGGATCGCCGAGGGCCGGGCGGCGCTGGAGAAGGCCAACGCCACGATCCGGTCGTCGGGCGAGGGTGACGCTCTGAAGTGGTCGGAGGAGGGCTACACCGAGATGAACTGGTTCCGGGTCGAGGTGGCGCGGGGCGACTGCGCGGTGGCCCGGCCGCATCTCGACAGCTCCGTCCGGCTCTACGCGGCGTACGAGGCCAAGGGAAACGACATGTCCCTGGTCAAGCCCCAACTGGACGCGGCCCGGCAGATCCTCGTCAAGCAGTGCCCGCGGGCCTGACGCCGCCGTCCCGGAGGGCCACGGCCGCCCGTACGAGGTCGGCGTTGCTCGTGGCCGGAGTGCCGTCGGGAAGCAGGGTCGAGTCCTCGAAGCCGACGCGGGTGTCGTGGCCGCGGTGAAAGGCGTCGCGGACGAGGGGCCACGTCCAGTCGTTCATGCCGTGGGTCAGGCGCGGGCAGGTCGAGCCGGCCTCGTCGAGCAGGTCGTTGACCCGCCGGGCCACCGTTTCGGGCGGGCCGGTCAGGAAGTAGGGCTCGCCCGGATCGAGTTCGATGCTGACCCGGGCCGCGTGCGGCAGCAGGCCCGAGGCGATCAGCGACGGCATCTCCTGCGGCGCCCACAGGCCCACGTCGATGCCGATGCCCACCTCCAGCATCGCGGCCATGACCTGCTCGAAGCCGTCCTCCGAGAGGTTGACCGTGGCGACGTCGACACCCTCCCACTCACGGATCATGGCAACCCGGCCGGCGAGCTCCGGCACGATCCACGCGCCCGTGGTCAGGCCGATTTCGATCTTCCCGTACGCGACCTCGCGCACCCGCCGGCACGTCTCGTTCACGACCGCCGGGTCGAGCGTCTCGCCGCCGGACTCGTCCCGCACGTGCAGGTGAACACCGGTGGCGCCGGCCGCGAAACACTCCGTCAGCTCGTCCACCACCTCGTCCAGGCTGACCGGCATCGACGGATGCACGTCCTTGCCCCACGGCCCGTTCGGGGTCACCTGCAGCATGGTCATGAACCCAATCTAACGACCGGGCCCCGGCCGGGACCGGCTCAGAAGGCCGCGACCGGTCCGTCGGCGCGTTCGCGGCGGGACAACGTGCGCAGCACCGGCAGGAAGCCATGCCGGGCCACCGACAGGCGGGCCAGGCAGATCGCCACGACGTCGGCGGCGTCGTCCGGAACCGCGGGCGTGGGCCGGTCGAGGCTGACGGCCAGGTCGTCGAGGTGCACCACGAGCTCGACGAGCCGGGTGAGCAGGCACTGGTCGAGCGGAAGCCAGTGGTCGAAGACCTGGACAGGGTGGTACGGCGGCAATTCGGCGAGCCGCGCCCCCAGCCGGGTCCGGGCGGCGTCGAACTCGGCGGCCAGCGCGACCGGACCGGCGGCGGCCTCCTGTTCACCCAGCGACCGGATGCGGCTCGGCACCGCATCTCCGAGGTCGGGGGCGGGGGCCGCGCCGGCCAGGTAGTACGCGACGGCGTCGATCGGGCTGCCGTCCCGGGGCGCCGGCCGCTCCAGCCAGCGCTCCACGTTGAAGACGGCCCGGGCCAGGTGACCGGCCAGGCCGCTGACCCGGAACGACGGCAACGCGCTCGGTTCCTCCCAGCGGGCGGCCAGCGCGGGGGAGTGCAGCAGACCGGACACCACCCCGGCGGTCTCGAGGAAGGGCTGCCTCACGTGTCGAGGTTGGTGGGAACGAACACGGGGACGGTGTCGGGGCCCGGGCCTCGACCCGGGGCCGGGGCGGAGGCCGGCGGGGCGGGGGCCAGGGCGGTGAAGGCGGCCCACGGCATGCGGTCCACGGCGTCGGCGGTGCCGTCGTCCAGGATCGCGCGGTAGGCCTGCGACGCCGCGCGGGCCGCGGCCAGCAACGCGGCCAAGGGGTGCAGGACGAGGCGCACCCCGAGGGCGGCCAGCTGGGCGTCGGGCAGCAGGGGCGGGGCCGCGGCCGCCTCGGAACGGGACAGCACCAGCGGGACGCCGGGGAGCGTGGCCTGCAGCAGCGACAACTCGCCGTGCGTGGTCACCCCGGCGGGCAGCACGGCGTCCGCGCCCTGGTCCGCGAACGTGCGGCAGTCCTCGACCACGGCGTCCAGCCCGCCCTCCGCGTACGCGTTGGTCCTGGCGATGATCGCGATGTCGGGCGCCTGGGTGCGCAGGGCGGCGAACATGCCGGTGACGACCACGCCCGCGATGCCGGCCCGCTGATAGGACAGGGCCGTCCATACCGCGTTCTGCTCGGTGTCGAAACCCGTGCCCGCGTCGGCCAGCAGGGGCACGCCGCCGAGCATCGGGGTCAGGGTGGCCGCGCGGTCGGCGAGCTGGGTGGCGGGCACGTAGTCGATGTCGGGGCGGCCCATCATCACCGCGGCCACCGCCGCCTTCGCGAGATAGACCGCGCGATGGCCGGCCTGCATGGCGAGCGTCGTGCTCAACGGGTCGAACACGCCCGGCACGTGCGTCACGCGACCGGCCGACAGCAGCTCTCGGAAAGCGTTCATGAGCGCCTATTCAACGCGAGGCCGCCCCGGATCCGACAGCCCACCCAAGACATTTACGATCATCTCTATGGAGGAGACCCGGTCCCGGTCCGTGGCGGCGGTCGAACGGGCGATGGACGTGCTGCTGCTGTTCGGCCGCACCGAGCGGCCCGACCTGGGCGTCACCGAGATCGCGACCGCGCTCGGGCTGACCAAGGCGGCCGTGCACCGCATCCTGACCGCGCTGCGCAACCGCGAGCTGATCACCCTGGACCCGCGGAGCCGCCGGTACGCGCTGGGCCACGCCGCCGTCGCGCTCGGGCGGGCCTATCTGGCGCGGGCCGACGTACGGGAAATGGCTGCTCCGGAACTGAAGTATCTGTCCGGGCGCACCGGCGAGACGGCTACGCTCTCGCTGCGGCGCGGCGACACCCGCCTGTACGTCGACCAGGTCGTGCCCGATCAGGAGCTGCGGCTCGAGGTGACCGTGGGGGTCCCGTTCCCGCTGCACGCGGGCGCGGCGTCCAAGACCTTCCTGGCCTACGACCTCGACGGCTACCTCGACCGCAGCCCCTTGGAGCCGCTCACCGAGCACACGATCGTCGACCCGGCCCGGCTGCGCGACGAGCTGGCCCGCATCCGCGAGCGCGGCTACGCCACCTCACTCGGCGAGCGGCAGCCCGCCGCGTCGTCGATCGCCGCCCCCGTCTTCGACCACGACGGCCACGTCACCGCCGTGATCGGCGTGGCCGGCCCGGCCCAGCGCTTCGACCCGGACGCCGACTCGAGCGTCGCCCACGACCTGCTGGCCGGCGCGGCCCGGGTCTCGGCCCAGCTCGGGTTCAAGCCCTGACGAACGCGCCGAGCTCGAGCGGATTCAGCCTCAAGTAGGTTCCGCCGCGTCCGATCGTGGGCGTTCGTGCAGACACGACGAACGCCGGGCGCCCACCTGGGTGTGGTGCTGCTCTGCGCGGCGGTGGCCGTCGCGCACGGTCTGATGCTGACGGCCGCGATCCGGGACGGCGCCCTGTTCCCGTGGGGCGGCCTGGCCCTCGGCGGCGCCGTGATCAGCGCGACCGTGCTGACCCGGCCGGGGCTCGTGCGGCGGGAGAGCGACGAACGGCTGACCGGCCTGGCCGGCCGGGCCCGCTTCCGGGCCACCTCCCACCGCGCGCTGACCCGGGGTGAGCGGACCGGACGGCACACCGCCGTCCTGCTGATCGACCTCAACGGCTTCAACGAGGTCAACGACACGCTCGGGCACAAGGTGGGCGACCTCGTGCTGGTCGAGTTCGCGAGGGTGCTGCGCTCGGTCGTGCCGTCGTGGGGGCTGCCGTGCCGGCTGGGCGGCGACGAGTTCGCGGTGGTGCTGCCCGGCCTCGACTTCCCCGAGCAGGCGTACGACGTCGCCGGCGCCCTGGCTTCGGCGCTGGCCCCCGTGGTCCTCGACGGCCGCCTGATGCCGCTGGCCGCCGGCATCGGCCTCGCCGTGTCGGCGCCCGGCGAGCTGACCCACGACGTGCTCGTGCACCGGGCCGGCCTGGCCATGCACCGGGCCAAGCGGCAGGGCCCGCAGACCCGCTGGGCCGTCTGGCAGGAGTCCTTCGAGCAGGACAACCCGGCCGCAGCCTAGGGTCTGTTTCGTGGCTGGGCCCCGACGCAGCCCGCCCAAGCCACGAAACAGACCCTAATCACCACCGCGGGTGAGGCCGTCCAGGACGGTGATCAGGTTGTGGTGGAAGGTCTCTCCGGCGTCGAGATGGGCGCCGTCGAAGACGAGCCGGGCCAGGGTGGGATAGCGGCCGGTATCCAGCATGCGGGTCAGATAGGGACCGAGGGCGGCCTGCCACGCGGCCTCGTCGGTGCCGGTGGTCCGGGCCGTACGCCGCTCGGTGATCTCCCGGCGGAGCGCTCCGACCAGGAACGCGTTGAGGGCGCCCACGGCCCGCTGCAGACCGTCGAGCCCGCGTACGCCGGGCGCCTCGCTGAGCGCCGCCGCGGTCGACTCGCCCACGGCCAGCGCATGCGGTCCGAGGTGGGGCCGCGCGCCGAGCAGATCGGCGAACCATTCGTGCTCGAGGGCAGCATCGCGGGTCTGGTGCACGATGGCCAGGACGGTCTCGCGCCACCCGGGATGCTCGCCGGTCTGGGCGATCCCGGCGTAAACGGTGTCGACCATCAGATCGAGCAGCTCGGACCGGTTGGTCACGTAGTCGTAGAGCCGCATGGGACCGACACCGAGCTCCTTGGCGATCTTGCGGACGGACAGGCCCTCGAGACCGTGCTCGTCGGCGATGCGGATCGCCGCGGCGGCGATCTTTGCCCGGCTCAGCGGCACCGGCGCGGCCCGCGGCTGCGGCTCGGGGCGTTCCCAGACGGGCAGAGGGGCGCTACCGTACGGCGTATCCATGAGGTACAGCGTACGGTAAGGGGAATGACGATGCGTATCGCGATCGCCGGTGGGGGCCTGGGCGGCCTCACCCTGGCCCGGATCCTGCACCGGCACGGTGTCGGCGCGGTGGTCTACGAACGCGAGGCGGACCGATCCGCGCGCTCCCAGGGCGGGTCGCTCGACCTGCACCCGGAATCGGGACAGAAGGCCCTGGCCGACGCGGGCCTGGCCGGCCGGTTCCGGTCCGAGGCGCGGCCCGAGGGCGAGGAACACCGCATCCTCGACCCGGCCGGACGCGTCCTCGTGCACCACCGGCCCCAGCCGGGTTCGTTCTCCGGTCGCCCTGAAATCGACCGCGGCGCCCTGCGTGACCTGCTGCTCGATGCCCTGCCCGGCGACGCGGTGGCCTGGCAGCACCGGCTTGTCGCGGCCACACCCCGTACGGGCGGCGGCTTCGACCTGGTGTTCGACGGCGGCCACCGGGCCGACTGCGACGTGCTCGTCGGCGCGGACGGCGCCCGCTCGGTCGTCCGGCCGCTGCTGACCGGGGTGACCCTGTCGCCGGTGGCCACCCTGGTCGAACTGGGCATCGCCGACGCCGACCGGCGCCACCCCGAACTGGCCGAGCTGGTCGGCCCGGGCAACCTCTGGGGCATCGGCGAGAACCGGATCCTGGCCGCACAACGCCAGAGCGACGGCAGCCTCCGGGTCGGGATCACGCTGCCCGCGGACGAACGCCACCTGCACGTCTATCGCAGCAAGCGCACCCTGCTCGACATGTTCGACGGCTGGGACCCCCGGCTCACCGCCCTCATCGAGGCCGGCGACGGCCCGCCGGTTCCCCGCCGGATCGAGGCGATGCCGGCCGGAACCCGCTGGGCGCACCGGCCCGGCCTCACCCTCATCGGCGACGCCGCGCACCTCATGCCGCCGGTCGGGGAGGGCGCCAACCAGGCCATGCTCGACGCGGCCGACCTCGCGGCCCGGCTCGTCGCCGACCCCGGCACGGCCATCCGGGCGTACGAGGAAACGATGTTCTCCCGAATCGACCCGATCGCCGCCATGTCCGCACGGGTCCAGGCGATGATGCTGTCCCCGACCGCCGCCGACGACATCGTCCGTTTCTTCCAGCCCGCCTAGTCGACGAGGCGAGGCGTCACCCGGCGCACAGCGACCGGATCGCCGGGGCCGCCGCCCGCCTTCGACGTGTACTCGGGGACGCCGACGCACGTGAAGAGCAGGGTCACCAGGTCGTCCGGCTCGTGCAGCAGCGGCGGCACCTCGGTGTCCAGGAAGGTCATGCCGGTGGCGCTCGCCCCGACGGCGTAGGCGGCCAGGTGCAGGCGGCCCTCGACGATTCCGGCGGCGAGCTGCGCGGTGCGGTAGGAGCGGTCGTCCAGGTCGGCGGCGGGGACGGCCGCGATCACCACGTACGCCGCCTCGGCCGACAACGACTGGCCCAGCGAGACGCGTTCCAGCTCGGCCCGCAGGTCGCCGGTCGCGATCGGGTGCTCCAGGTCGGGCCAGCGATAGACGCCCGGTTCCACCCCGTCCACGCCGTGCACCGCCACCCAGTGCGGGATCTCGATGCCCCGCAGCGCGGCGGCCATCGGCCACGTCAGCGATTCGCGCGGCACTGTCTTGGTGCGGTCCATGCGCCGCTGCGAGCCACGCCGGCGGATCACCGCGTCGAGCGTGTCGCCCGCCCCGGTGCTCCCGATGGCCGCGCCGACCGGCCAGGGTGGCCCCGGTTCGTCGCCGTCACCGGCCCGCTGAGCCGTCGTCACCAGCGGAAACTCGACCGTGGGCAGGTCACCGGGGGTGGCCGGACCGGCCGGGGTCGTCGCGGGCTCGCCGTCGCCGAAGGTCAGCAGGGCCAGCGGGAACTCGTGGACGCCGTCCGCGCCGACCAGCGACGTGACGCGGGCGTCGGGGAAGACGGTGCGCAGGCGCGGGCCGAAAGCGGCGGCGGCCGCCTCGAGCTGGGCCAGCAGGGTGCCCGCGTCCCAGTAGAGGTGACGGAAACCGCGTTCGGCGTACCGCCAGCCCGTGCGCCACGGCACGCCGGTCACGACCAGGGTGGTGGTGCCGCTCTCGGCGGCCGGGCCGATCCGCACGAGGGCGTGCGCGACCGGGTCGTACCAGTGCACGCCGTCCTCGACCCCGGCCACCCCGCGCGTCACCGCGTACACCTCGAGGGGGAATCTCGCCCCGGCCGAGCCGGCCGCGCGGAACAGCATCGAGCGGCCGTTGCGGGTCATCGTGCGCACCACGCCGGCCCCGAGGAACAGCACCCGGCCCAGCTGGGCGGCGTCCAAGGGCTGCGCCGGGAAAGCCTTTCCGGACAGGACGTCGGTGGCCGGAACGCCGGAATCGGGCAGCTCGCGGGGCAGCGGCGTCACCGGCAGGCCGTCCGGATAACTCTTGACCTGCGGTGGGCTCGTCGCGGGATCGTTCGGGCTCAGATCGTGCCGCACCCGGGGGTCGTCGGCGGGGACGTCCCATTCGCGGTCGGTCGAATAGGACGTGAGGCGGTGCAGCAGTCCGGCGCCGGAGTCGAAATCCACAGCGATACTCTGCCACCTGAGCCCACCATCTAGGCGAGGACGGCAATGGCCAGCATCTTCACGCAGATCATCAACGGCGACCTGCCCGGGCGGATCGTCCACTCCGACGACCGGGTGGCCGCGTTCCTGACCATCGCGCCGCTCACCGCCGGGCACACGCTGGTCGTGCCGCGCGAGGAGATCGACGACTGGACCCAGATGCCCGCCGATCTGGTCGCTCACGTCATGGCGGTCAGCCACACGATCGGGGCGGCGCTCAAGCGGGCGTACGGCTCCCCGCGCGTCGGCCTGGTCATCGCCGGCTTCGAGGTTCCGCACGCCCACGTGCACGTCTTTCCCGCGTACGAGATGGCCGACTTCGACTTCGCCCGGGCCGACCCGAACGTGCCCGCCGAACGCCTCGACGACGACCTCGCGCGGATCCAGGCCGCCCTTTAGTCGCAGGCCACGCCGTCGCCGTCGCGGTCCAGGTCGTAGATGTCCTCGCCGATGACGTTGACCGGGCCGTCCACGTACGCGGGCCCGTTGCCGCTGCCGCCCGCACAGTCCACATCACTGGCGATCGGCACGCAGCCGCTGTAGTTGGGATCGCACTCGTTCGACGGCGCCTGCTGGGTCCCGACGGCGATCACCTCGGTGACGGGTTTGCGCGTGACCACGGTCTTGACCACGCGACGTCCGGTCGGCTTGCCGTTCGTATAGGTGATCTGCCACGTCACCGTCTTGACACCGGGCACACCCTCGACCCGTACGCGGGTCTTGCCCTTGGCCAGGTCGTTGTCCTTGACTTTCCGGGTCTTGAACGGGATGGAGCCGTTCACCGTCATGTTCTTCTTGACGACGGTGGGCGCGGTCGTCGCCGGCGCCCCCGGAGTGCCCACGGTCGTGCCCGGCGCGCCGGCCCCCGGCTCCGTGGTCGTGACCGCGTCCGGCGCCGCCGGATCGGGCGCCGTCGTCGAGGCCGTGTCCGCGCCCGGATCCGCGGCCGCCGTCGTCCCGATCGGCTGAACGTCGGCGAGCCGGTCGGCGGACGTCCCGCTCTTCGGGCTGTCGCCGCCCGCGAAGGCGCCGATCACCGCGACGCCGCCGAGACAGGGCAGGGCGAGCGCGGCCGCGATCAGCCCGACGCGCTGCAACGGCGTGAGCCGCTGCCAGAATCCCGGTCGTCGGGGCGGCTGCCCGGGCCACGCCGGACCCGGCTGGTGCGGTGTCGGATAAGTCACCGCGCAAGTCTGAACGTCCCTTCGCTCCCGCGCTTCGGCACTTCGGCCCCCCACCCCTCCGCGAAAGAGCCGAACCGCCGAAGCCTCTTTGCGGGCGGAGCGCGGAACCGGAGGATCCGGGTCGCCCGGTGCCGATGCGAAAGAACCGAACGACGTACGCCTATTGCGAACTCCGGCGTCCGTCCGGGCCTCCGAAAGGGACTGCCGCGTTCTACGGTGAGCGCACGTCCTTAGGTAGGAGGGGTCGGCAATGCGTCTCATCCCCGGAATTCTCGTGTTCTCCCTGGCCGTCGTGGTGATCGAGGCGGGTCCGGTGAACGCCGCGCCTCCCGGGCCGGGCGGCCGGATCCTTGTGGTCGGCGACGGTGACGTCTTCAGCGTCCGTGCTCGCGGGGGCGATGTTCGCAGTCTCGGCCTGAACATTCCCGCGTACGGGTATCCCGACTACTCGCCGGACGGCCGGCGCGTCACCTACGCCGACCAGTGGAGCGTCTACACGGTCAAGGCCGACGGCACCGACCGCCGGTGGGTCATCGACGGCCCCTCGGTGCCGGCCTATCCGCGCTGGTCGCCGGACGGCAAGGAGGTCGGGTTCGAGTCCGGCAACATCATGGCGGGCACGGTGGCCACCCCGGCCGGCCGCTCGGTCTTCGGCTCGTCGGACAGCGGCTCGCTCACCTTCGACTGGTCGCCCGACGGCCGGTTCATCGCGGTCGTGCAGTCGTGGATGGTCGGCGGCGAGCCGTGGGACCCGATCTACGCCCGGGACGTCACGATCGCCCGGTCGGACGGCTCGAACGACGCGCGCCGGCTGACCAACCGCGCGGAGGCCTGGGATCCGTACCGGATCGCGTGGAGCCCCGACGGTCGTACGCTGGCTGTCGAAGCCCTGGGCGACCTGTGGTCGGTCGACGTGCGCACCGGCGCCACGACCAACCTGACCGGCACGGCCGGGATCGTCGAGTCGAGCCCGATCTGGTCACCCGACGGCCGGATGCTGGCGTTCGGCCGCCAAGCCGCCGAAGCCACGACAACCCAGGTGTGGCTGCGCCCGGCCCGATCCCGCGGCGACACCGGCCACGCTCTGGGCGTCAACGGCGTCCCGACGAGCTGGCACCAGCCCTGACCACCACGCTGCTCGTCGTCACCGGCCCGCCCGGCGCCGGCAAGACCACCCTCGCGCGCCGGCTGGCCCTCGAACTGGGCCGGCCGGCGCTGCACCGCGACGAGATCTTCGCCGGCATGGAGCCGGCCGACCTGGACCGCGCCTACGACGTCTTCTTCGCCGCGATCCGTCTCTACCTCACCCATCACGTGTCCCACGTGGCCGAAGCGGCTTTCCAGCATCCGAACTGGGCACGCGGTCTCGAGCCGCTGCTCGGGCAGGCCGACGTGCGGATCGTGCGCTGCCGGCCGCCGATCGACGTGCTCAACCGGCGCCTCGAGCTGCGGGGCAGATCGCCGCGGCCGACCCGGTTCGATCCCGTACGCCTGGACGTGCCGACGCTCGACGTCGACACCGGCGACGGCTACGCGCCCGGACTGGACGCCTTGGTGGAGTTCGCCAGGCCGGCCACCAGCAACTGAACGAGCCGTCGCGCGTCGTAGCGGGGATTGGTGCCGGCGCAGAGACCGCCGACGCCCCACATGAGTTCGGCGGCGTCCTGACCGGGACGGATCTGCCCGGCGTCGGCGGCCGCGGTGAGCAGGCTCGTGCAGACGGGTTCGAGGCGTTCCAGGAAGTACGAGTGCAGCGGGTCGTAGCAGGGGTCGTCGGACTGCAGCACCCGGGCCAGGCCGAGCTTGGTCACCACGAAATCGACGAGCAGATCAACCCATTGCTGCAGGGCCGCGTACGGGGTCGGGCTGGTCCGGAGAAACTCGGGGCCGGCCTCGGCGAGCGCCTCCACCTGATGCCGGTAGACCGCGACGATCAGATCCGCCCGCGTCGGGAAGTGCCGGTAGATCGTGGCGGTGCCGACCCCGGCCTCGGCGGCGATGTCGCGGATCGGCGCCTCCACCCCCGACCGCACGAAGATCGTCGCGGCCGCCGTGAGCAGCGCCTCCTGGTTACGGCGCGCGTCGGCCCGCTTCGGCCGCGAAGCCGTGTCGCTCACCACATCACCTCCACGGTAGTTAAACGGGACAGTGTCCCGTATCGTCAAACGGGACGTCGTCCCACTTGGCGCGATGATACCTGGGGAGAGGACCACCCGATGACAACGTATGTGCTCGTTCATGGCGCCTGGCACGGCGGGCAGGCCTGGGACCGGCTGGTTCCGCTCCTGACCGCGGCCGGCCACCGCGTCTTCACGCCCACCCTGACCGGCCATGGCGGGGCCGCCGATCCGCTGCATCCCGGCATCGGACTGGAGACGTACGTCGCCGATGTCGTCCGGGTGCTCGTCGACGAGGACCTCACCGATGTCGTGCTCGTCGGCCACAGCTACGCCGGTCTGGTCATCTCGTCGGTGGCCAACGACGTCCCCGAACGGATCGGGCACCTGGTCTACCTCGACGCCATGGTCCCGGTCCACGGCGAGACCGCCGTCGACGTCATGCCGATCACCCGCGTCCTGGTCGAGGCGGCCGCGAAGTCCGAGACGCCGTGGCGGGTGCCGCCGCTGCCCGAGATGCCACCCCCGCACGGCCTGTTCGGCGTCACCGACCCCGCCGACGCCGCCTGGGTGCGGTCCATGCTGGTCGACGAGCCGGTGCTGGCCTACGAGCAGCCGGTGCGTCTCGACAACCCGAAGACCAAGGCGGTTCCCCGTACGCACATCCACTGCGTCGGCCTCGAGGTCGAAGGCATCACCCGGCGTCCCGTCCCCGCCGTCCAGCCCGACGGCACCCCCGCCCAGGTCTGGGAGCTGCCCAGCGGCCACGACTGCATGATCACCGCCCCCGCCGACCTGGCCGGCCTCCTGCTCAAGCTGGCCTGACCGGGGTCCTCGGGCTTGCAACCGGTACCCACGTACGGGTTTACCGTCGAGCCATGACTTTCGACGTACCGGAAGCATGCACCCTGCCCACCGCCGACCGCCCGCTGCGGTTGTCCGAGTTCGACGCCCTCTTCGCCACCGCGTTGCGCTCGGCCGGCCGCCCGAGCCCCACTCACGCCCGCCTCCGGCTGGACCCGTTACCGTCATCCGAGGCGACGGTGCGCGACTTGATCGCCCGCGAGAGCAGGTGCTGCTCTTTCTTCCAGTTCACCCTCTCCCGAGGCAACGACCTGCACCTGGACATCGTCGTGCCACCCGAGTACGCCGACGTGCTGACGTCGCTGATCGCGCAGGCCGAGTCGTGACCGCAGTCGAGCACGCTGGTTTGCCGGCAGCGGTGACTGCGGTCGAGCACGCCCGTCTGCCGGCCGCGGGGGCCAGTCGTGACCGCGGTCGAGTACACCGGTTTGCCGTTCGCGTGGGCCCAGTCGTGACCGCGGTCGAGTACACCGGTTTGCCGGCCGCGGAGGCCCAGTCGTGACCATGGCCCTGCGTAGCGGCGAGGTGGCGGCTCGGGCCGGCGTCAACATTCAGACGCTGCGCTACTACGAGCGGCGCGGACTGCTGGCCAGGCCGACCCGCACGAACGGCGGCCATCGCCTCTACCCGCCCGGCACGGTCGCTCTGCTCACCGTCATCAAGGCCGCCCAGAGCCTCGGCTTCACCCTCGACGAGGTGGCCGGCCTGCTGGCCACCGGCCGCCGCCCGCACCCCACCCCGGACCTCCGCGCCCGAGCCACCGACAAGATCGCCGAGATCGACCGGAAGATCGCCGACCTGACCGCCATCCGCTCCACGCTGGCCCAGGTCGTCGACGCCCAATGCGAGAGCCTCACCAACTGCACGTGCCCCGACTGCCCGCTTCCCGCCATCAGCCTCACTCCGGGGCCGACCCGATAGGACCGACTGTCGAGATGGGCGGGCCCGGCTCCGCACATGTTTGCCGTCATGCGAACGCCGCAGCCCTCGTCTGCCGTCGTGTTTGACAGCCGCAGCGCTGCCGAAGTGGACCTGGCCGCGCCAACGTCTCTGCGCAGACGGGGCGCCGGTGGCCCGCCTGCTGCTCGGGCCCGGCCTGCCCGGCGCTGTGGGGCCGGCCGGCTGTGGGGCCGGCCGGCTGTGGGGCCGGCCGGCTGTGGCGCCAGCACGCTGTGGCGCCAGCACGCTGTGGCGCCAGCACGCTGTGGCGCCAGCACGCTGTGGCGCCAGCACGCTGTGGCGCCAGCACGGTGTGGCGCCAGCACGCTGTGGGGCCGACCGGCTGTAGAGCCGGCCCCGCCGTGGGGCCAGCTCGACACAGGGGCCCGCCCTCCACCGGGGGACCCCCACCAGCAGCCATTTTACTGGGATTTGGCGATCTTTACGGGCGTCCTGTGGACAACTGCCAACTGTGGACAGCGGAACATTGCCGCTACTTCTGTGCTAAGTACTTGAACCCCGCGCCGGGCACTGACGGTCGTCCTCAGGGTCACTTGGCGCAGCCACTGGTCCTGCGGATGTTCCGGAAACACGCGGGGCTGACCTCGTCCAGAGCCGGCCTGGTCTGCTTGGTCATGCCGCCGGTCAGGGCCGGACCAATAGCGCTCCACCGCCTCAGCGGCCGGCTTCACTTGTACGTCACCCACGGTCTGTACGGTGCGAATCAGAGGCGGCGTTGGGGCAGGCGCGCGGCGGAATTTCGGGCACCGGGGGCGAAAAGCGGCGCGGGATATGAGATGGCGCAGGCACTAGGTATGAGGTGGGGCCGCGCGAGGCGAAGGCGACACCGGGGCGAAAAGCGGTGCGGCACAAGTGGGCAGCCGGGTATCAGGTGGCGGCGGAGTGAGAAGCGGTGCGCGATTTGAGATGGCGCACAACGTGGGGCGGCGCAAAGTACGAGGTGGCCGGAAGTAGCGGCCGCGCGGGGAAAGAGGTTGGCGAGTATCAGGCGGCGCTTGTCCGTAAAGGGACTTGAGATGGCGCAGGCATAAGGCGGCGCCCGGTATGACGTGGACTGCGCGCGGGGTACGGCAAAGCAGCGAGAGGCAAGAGGGCGGCCACGTATCAGGCGGCGCCGGGTCGAGAAGCGGCGCGGGGATATCGGATAGCGCAGCGCAAGAGCGCCGCAAGGCATGGGGCGGCCCCGAGGTGAAGGCGACACCGGAACGGAAAGCGGCGCGAGGCAACATCCGGACGGGAAGCGGCGGCGGCCGTGAGAGGTGAGGGGCGGGCATGTTGCATACGACGGATACCGGCGGCGACGGGCCCACGGTTGTGTTCCTGCATGGCAATCCCACCTCGTCCTACCTGTGGCGCAACGTCATTGCGGCTCTTCGGGGGCGGTTTCGGTGTGTTGCCGTTGACCTGATCGGGATGGGGCGGTCGCCCAAGCCGGCCATCGCCTACGACTGGGACGACCACCGCGGCCACCTGACGCCGGTGCTCGACCGCCTCGACGGGCCCTTCTGGCTGGTCGGGCACGACTGGGGGGCCGGCCTCGCCGTCGAGTACGCCCGCACCCACCCCGGCCGGGTGCGGGGCGTCGCCGTCACCGAAGGGCATCTGCGCCCGCTGAAGGGATGGGACGAGTTCGATGACGGCGGCCGCGATCTGTTTCGCCGTCTGCGGGATCCGGTTGAGGGGCGCCGCCTGGTCGAGGATGACAACTTCTTCCTGTCGGCGGTTCTGCCGGGCGGGATGATGCGCGGGCTCACAGACGAGGAGCGGCACGCGTACGCCGAACCGTTCCCGACACCGGCGTCGCGGCACCCGATCTGGAAGTGGGTCACGCAGATTCCGATCGGGGGTGACCCGCCCGAGACTCACCGAGTCCTGAGCGCCAACTGGGACTGGCTGGCCACCACCGACGTGCCGCTGCTGCTCCTGACCGCGACCCCGGGGGCGATCCTCGACCCGGACAAGGTCTGGGACGTGAGCCGCCACGCGCCGCACGTGCGGGTTCGCGACGTGGGGGAGGGGCTGCACTTCCTGCCCGAGGACCGGCCGGCCGAGATCGCGGCCGAGCTGGCGGAATGGATGGGATAGGGGCTACGGCAGCGCCCGGGCCAGAGAGACGGCGAAGCGGCCGGACGAGTCGGTCCACCACTCGTCGAGGGCGAAACCGGCCTCGCCCAGCTCCTTCTCGACCCGTTCGCGGCGGAACTTGGCCGAGATCTCGGTGCGCAACTCTTCGCCCGACGCGAACTCGACGATCAGGTCGAGTGCGGGGATCGTCACGCGCATGGGCCAGCGGGCCCGCAGCCGCATTTCGATCCACTCGTCGTCGGCGTTCCAGAGGGCCACGTGGGCGAAGCCGTCCGGGTCGAAGTCGGCGGCCAGATGATGGTTGAGCACGTTCAGCACGTTCTTGTTGAACTCGGCCGTCACCCCGGCCGCGTCGTCGTAGGCGGGGACCAGCACCCGCGGGCTCTTCACCAGGTCGGTGCCGAGCAGCAGATGCTCGCCGGGCCGCAGGACGCCCCGCACGCCGGCGAAGAAGCGGCTCCGCTCGGCCGGCTCGAAGTTGCCGATCGTGCCGCCCAGAAACGCGACCAGGCGGTCCGGCGCGTCGGGCAGCGCATCGAGGTGCTCGGTGATGTCGCCGACGATGGGGTGCACGGCCAGGCCGGGGAAGTCGACCGCGATCTGGCCGGCCGCCGCGGTGAGGGCCGACGGTGAGACGTCCATCGGGACGAACGAGGTGAGCGGCAGCGCCTCGAGCAGCAGCCGGGTCTTGGTCGAATAGCCCGAGCCGAGCTCGATCAGGGTGCGCGCCCCGGTCAGGCTGGCCACCTCGGCCGCGCGTTCGGCCAGGATCGACCGTTCGGTGCGGGTCGGGTAGTACTCGGGCAGTTCGGTGATCTGCTCGAACAGTTCGCTGCCGCGGGCGTCGTAGAACCACTTCGGCGGCAGCCACTTGCGCGGGGCGGTCAGGCCGGCCACCACATCGGCGCGCAGCGCGCTCTCCTGGACGTCGGCGTCGAGAAGGACCTTCATGCTTCTCCCAACGGGATCTGATGCACCTCGGCGGTCGTGGCGACCACGAGAACGCGGTCACCGACGGCCAGCCAGGACGGGTCGTCGTCGAGCGGTTCGGAGCTGACCAGGACCGAGCCGGCCCCTTGAAGAACGGACAGGGAATGGCCGTACGTGCTGGCCACCACGGTTTCGCCGTCGGTGAGCAGCAGGTTGAGCCGGGAGCCGGGCGCGGCCGCGGCCACCTCGGCGATCGTGCCCGCGACGGCCTCGCGCGGGCCGGCGCCGCGGCGCAGCCGGTCGCGGACGAGGGCCCACAGCAGGGCGGCGTCGGTGGGCGCCTCCAGGGTGAGCAGATCGACCGGCGGCAGGGTGGACGCGAGCTTGGCGACCGAGCCGGGCCAGCCGGTGACCTTGCCGTTGTGGCTGAACAGCCACGGACCCTCGCCGAACGGGGCCGCCGCCTGCTCGGTCACCGGCATGCCCACGGTGGCGCTGCGGACCGCGGCCAGGACCGCCCCCGACGACACGGAGGCGGCCAGGCCGGGCAGGGTCGTGTCGCTCCACAGCGGGGTGGCCCGGCGATAACGCACCGGGCCGCCCGCCGCGAACCAGCCCACGCCGAACCCGTCCGCGTTGATCGTGCCGCCGCCGCGCATGTCGCCGGGCGCCCACGACTGATGGGCGAGTGAATGCGCGGGTTCGAACAGCAGCCGCGACAACGGGACGGGCGGGCCGAGATAGGCCAGGTGACGGCACATCAGGCGTCCCGGGCCAGCCGGAAGCCGCTGAAGATCTGCCGTCTGATCGGATAGTCCCAGTTGCGGAACGTTCCGCGTACGGCGTTGTGGTCGGTGCCGAACGAGCCGCCGCGCAGCACCTTGTAGCCGGGGCCGAAGAACACTTCGGAGTATTCGCGATAGGGGAAGGGCGCGAAGCCGGGATAGCCGTGGAAGTCGGTGGACGTCCACTCCCACACGTCGCCGATCAGCTGGTGTACGCCGAGCGGGGACGCGCCGTCGGGATAGGCCCCGGCGGGGGCGGGCCGCAGATGCCGCTGCCCCAGGTTCGCGTGTCGTGGCTCGGGTGTCTCGTCACCCCACGGGTAGCGGCGCGAGCGGCCGGTCGCCGGGTCCCAGCGCGCGGCCTTCTCCCATTCGGCCTCGGTCGGCAGCCTCTTCCCGGCCCATTTCGCGTACGCCTCCGCCTCCCAGAAGCACACATGGACAACCGGTTCCTCTCCTACGACCGGGGCCGTGCGCCCGAACGTCGTGGCCGACCAGCCGTCGCCGTCGCGCCGCCAGTGCGCGGGCGCGGACAGCCCGGCCGCCTGCCGGTGCTCCCAGCCGGCCGCGCTCCACCAGCGGGGGTCGTCGTAGCCTCCGGCGTCGATGAAGGCGGAGTATTGGGCGTTGGTGACCGCGGCCCGGTCGATGTGGAAGGCCGGCACCGGCACCTGATGGGCCGGGCGTTCGTTGTCGAGCGCCCACGCCTCGGTGTCGGTGCCCATGGTGAACGGCCCGCCCGGAACGAACACCTCGCCGCCGACGGGTGACTGTGCGGCGGGCGGGGGCGAGGCCGGCAGCACGGGCGCACCGGCGCGCAGCTGGTGCGTGGCCAGCATCGTCTCGTCATGCTGCTGCTCGTGCTGGATGATCATGCCGAAGGCGAACCCGTCGGCGACCAGGCGGCGATCGTCGTCGATGCGGGTCCGGTCGAGCACGTCCAGGGCCTTGTCGCGCACCTCGGCCACGTAACGCCGGGCCTCGGCCGGGGTGAGCAGCGGCAGGGCCGACCGGTCGCGGCGGGCGTGCTTGAACGCGTCGTACAGCTCGTCGATGTCGGGGCGCAGCGGGTCGCGTCCGCCGACGTCGCGCACCAGCCACAGCTCTTCCTGGCTGCCGACGTGCGCGAGATCCCAGACCAGCGGCGACATGAGCGGCGAGTGCTGGCGGGTGAGGTCGCCGTCGTCGACGGCGTCGGTGAGCAGGGCGGTGCGGTCGCGGGTGCGCAGCAGTTCGGCCGCGACCCGGTCGCGCAGCCGGTCGGTCTCGATGGTCATCGCAGCTTCCGTTCGATCGAGTCGAGGACGCCGGCCGTCAGCGGGCCGGCCTCGAGGCGGCGGGCGGCCAGGTCGAGCACGGCGGTGGCGGCGCGGCGCACGGCGGAATCCTCCAGCCCGAACCGGAAGGCCGCCTCCCAGCGGTCGGCGGCCGGAAGGGCCAGGTCGAGCACGGCGTCCGTGGTGGCCGGGTCGGCCAGCAGGGTGGCCAGCACGGCGACCGGCGCGAACCAGTCGTCACCGGCCTGGGCGTCGAGGTAGCGCACCTCGAGATAGCCGTGCGGGCGTACGGGCGGGAAAAGAGTGGTCAGGTGGTAGTCGACGTCTTCGGTGGTGAGCGGCCGGGGCAGCTCGCCCCGGGCCCAGTCGCCGAGCGTCGTGCCGGGCGGAGCGTCCCAGCAGTCGCCGTCACGGCGCACGCAGGTCAGCGGGGCGGCGAGCGCGTATCGCACCCAGTCGCCCGCCGGGTCGGCCGAGACGCCGACCGGGTGGGTGAGCCGGGGATCCATCGCCCACCAGGCGGCCATGCGGGCCGAGGCGAGACCGGTGTCGCGACCGGCGTGGCGTCGCGAGTTGGCGAACGCGGCCAGCAGCGGCGGCCCGAGCGCCGACACCGCGGCCCAGCGGACGGCCAGCTCGGTCTCGGTGCCCGCGTCGAGGCAGGCCTGCAGGCCCGCGGTGCTGCACATCATGACCCGGCCCTCGGGGCCGAGCGCGTCGAAGGACTGTTCCATCGCGGCGTAACGCGGGGTGTCCACCAGGCGCCGCGGCTCGCGATGCGGGTCGATGCCGTGCCCGCCCAGGGCGAGGCCGGCCGGGCCGAGCAGGGAGTTGAGGTGGGCCGTGTCGGCGCTGACGGCCGCGTGCAGAGCGGCGAGCGACGGGGCCGGGGCGGAGGAGATCTCGACCTGTCCGCCGGGCTCGACCGTGATCGTGCCCCCGGCGGGGAGGGGATGCGGCGGTTCCGGGTCACCGGGATGTCTCAGCGTCGCCGGTGTGTGCCGGCCGAGCGCCTGCCGCAGCGTCTCGGCGGCCAGCGGCGCCGCCGGCGCCGCGGTGTGATGCAGGGTCCATTCGAGTTCGGCGCCGATCAGAGCGGGTGGGCCGGTCTTGAAGCAGATGGCGCGGATCCGCGCCTCCACGTCGCTCGGGGCGCGCAGGACGGCCGCCGTTTCGGCGTCACCATCCGTCAGCAACCGCATGCTTTTGGTCATGCCCCGAACCTAGAACCGCGGTACGACATTTTTCCGAACAGCGCCCGAAGCGTCCTTTGTGTACGGGCATCGAGCAGGGCGTACGCGGCACAGTGATCTGGGTCACCCGAGCGGTGCTCCACGGGCCGTGCCGTTAAGGGCCGCTTAAGACCCCCGGGACATATGGCAGCGGCATTGACCTGCATAAACCCGAATTTGTCGGTTACTACTTCGAAAATCCTGAACTCTTCCTGGACACATCCCGTACCTGAGGGCGGCGCGTCACGGCGGAGTGGCGCGGCGCACGAGCAAGGGAGTCGCGATGGCCGGGACCGGAATCGACACCTCGATCCTGCACAAGGGAGCGCACAGCGCGTCGTACTTCGACCTGTCGCGCAGCGCGGGTGAGGGCGTCGAGATCGTGGACTTCTGCATCCCCTGCAATCCGTACTTCCCGACCCCCGACATGTTCGACGAGCTCAGCCGCGACCTCAAGAACATCCTGAAGTACTACCCGAGCGACTCCACCAGCATCACCAAGAAACTCTGCAGCGTGCTCGGCCTGCACCCGCAGACGGTGGCCATGGCCAACGGCTCGACCGAGCTGATCACCTGGATCGACCATCTGCTGATCAAGGAGAGCGTCGCGATCCCGATCCCGACGTTCGGCCGCTGGACCGACCAGCCGCTCGAGACCGGCAAGCGCGTCGACATGTTCCCGCTGCAGGAGCGCGACGGCTTCCGGCTCAACCTCGATGACTACGTACGCTTCATCCGCGATCGCGGCTCCCGGGTGGCCGTGGTGTGCAACGTGAACAACCCGGACGGCTGCTATCTGCCGCGCCGCGACGTCATCCGGTTCATGGACATGCTGGGCGACCTCGACCTGGTCATCATCGACGAGTCGTTCATCGACTTCAGCGACCTGGAGCAGTACCCGTCGGTCGGCCCGGACGCGGTCATCCGGCCCAACACGGTGGTGCTCAAGAGCCTGGGCAAGAACTTCGGCCTGCACGGCATCCGGTTCGGCTACCTGATGGCCAACCCGGCGATCGCCGGCAAGATCGGCAAGGCCCTGCCCAAGTGGAACCTCAACTCGCTGGCCGAGAAGGTCGTCTTCATGATCCAGGACCACGAGGAGGACTACGAGGACAGCCTGCGCCTGCTCAGCCGCGACCGCCGTGCCATGGCGGGCGAGCTGGGCCGCATCCCGGGGCTGACCGTCTTCCCCTCGCAGGGCAACTTCATCCTGGTCAAGCTGCCCACCGAGTGGTCCGGCGTGGCGCTGCGCGACTACCTGGTGGCCAACCACGGCGTCTACACCCGCGAGTGCGGCAACAAGCTCGGCATGACCAGCCAGTTCATGCGGCTCGTGGTGCGCCCGGCCCGTGACGTCGACCGGCTCATCGACGGCATGATGGATTACGGCCGTCAGTTCCGCGTGCGCTCGTACGAGGAGGAGCAGCCGGTGGAGCCCCGGCGGAGCTGGAACGCCGGGCTCGACGAGGCCCCCGATAACCTCATCCAGTACCCGTCCCGCCGCTCCACCGAATACACCGCCCGCCGCGCCGCCAACGCCTAGGCGACCGCGCCGTTCGGGCGGCGGTCATCATCACGTCACTCGCTTGCCACGAGCCTCCGGAAGGGTGAGAGTCGACGAGACGTCCACTCAGGAGGCAACGATGCCCACCCGCCGTCACATTCTCGCCGGTGCTGCCGTGGCCGCCGGCGCCGCCGCGCTGCCGGCCGGGGCCGCCCAGGCCGGCGCGGGCGGGAGCCTGTTTCCGCTCGGCGTGGCCAGCGGCGACCCGTTGCCCGGCGCCGTCATCCTGTGGACCCGGCTGATCCGGGCCGACCTGCGCCGGCCGGTCGAGGTCGACTGGCAGGTCGCCCGGGACGACCGTTTCCGCCGCGTGGTGCGTCAGGGCCGCACGATCGCCCGGCCCGAGCTGGCCCACTCGGTGCACGTCGACGCGCGCGGCCTTGACGACGGCCACGACTACTTCTACCGCTTCCGCGCGCTCGGTCAGATCAGCCCCACCGGGCGTACGCGGACCGCTGTCTCGAAGTGGAACGACTCCGCTCGACTGCGCTTCGGCATCGTGAACTGCCAGGACTTCCAGAACGGTTACTGGCCCGCCTATCTGGGCCTGGCCGCGGAAGACCTCGACGTGGTCGTGCATCTCGGCGACTACATCTACGAATACGACCCGAGCAGCCGCTTCGCCGACCGCAACCACACCACGCCGGCCACCCCGGGGCTCGACCAGCTCCTCACGCTGGACGACTACCGCGCCCGCCACGCGCAGTACAAGTCCGACCCGGCGCTGCAGGCCGCGCACGCCGCCTTCCCGTGGATCGTCACCTGGGACGACCACGAGACCGAGAACAACTACGCCGGTCTGATCGACGAGCTCGACGACACCGGCGCCAAACGGCAGGACGCCGCGCAGTTCGCCCGGCAGCGGGCCGCGGCCTACCAGGCCTACTACGAGCACATGCCGATCCGCGCCGACCTGCGGCCGGGAAGCGACGACCTGCGCATCTTCCGGCGCTTCGACTTCGGCCGGCTGCTGCGCCTCAACGTGCTCGACACCCGGCAATACCGCACCGATCAGCCCGGCGGCTTCCCCGGCGACTTCGGCCTGGCCGAGGCGGGGCTGGCCAACGCGACCGGCACGCTCACCGGCGAGCACCAGGAACGCTGGCTCCGGCAGGGCCTCGACCACTCGCCGGCCCGCTGGAACGTGGTCGCCCAGCAGGTGATGATGAGCCGCATCAAGTTCCCCAACCCGACGGGCGCCCCGGTCCCGCCGATCGTGGCCAACCTCGACCAGTGGGACGGCTACGCCCCGCAGCGCACCCGCTTCCTCAACTACCTGGCCGACCAGCGGGTCAAAAATCCGGTGATCCTGGCCGGGGACATCCACTCGACCTGGTTCTCCGAGCTGCGCACCGACTTCGACCGGCCCGAACTCGAACCGGTCGCGGTCGAGTTCACCGCCACCTCGGTCAGCTCCGACTTCCCGATCGCCTTCGACGCCCCGCTCAAACAGGTCAACCCCACCCTCAACCCGCACGTGCGCTACTTCGACGGATCCCGGCGCGGCTATCTGCGCTGCCTGGTCACCCGGTCGGCCTGGCACACCGACGTCCGTACGGTCGGCACCATCGACGTGCGCGAGACGCCGGTGACCACCAGCGCGTCGTGGGCCGTCGAGTCGGGGACGAGCGTGCTGACCCGATAGGGTCGGCGGGATGCGCACGAAGGAGCAGCTGACCGAGGACATCCGCGACCACAGACGCGCGGTGCTGGTGGTCAACACCCACTCGCGGCGCGGGCGGCTGCTCTACGACGCCGCCTTCGCCCGGCTCAAGCAGGCCGGCTTCACGCTGCTCGGCGCCAAGGCCGTCGACCGCCCCCGCGAGCTGCCGCGCATCCTGGCCGAGGGCCTGGCCAAGGGGCCCGACCTGCTCATCGCGGGCGGCGGCGACGGCACGATCAGCACGGCGGCGAGGCTGCTGGCCCATCGCGATGTCGCGCTCGGTCTGCTGCCGCTGGGCACCACCAACAACTTCGCCCGCACCGCGCACACCCCGCTCGACCTCGGCGAGGCGGTCGAGGTGCTGGTCAAGGGCAAGGTGATCGACCTCGACCTGGGGCTGGCGGGGGACGAGCCGTTCACCAACCACGTCGGGGTCGGGCTGTCGGCCGAGGTCATGCTCAAGGCGCCGCGCCCGCTCAAGCGCGCGCTCGGCCGCTTCGCCTATCCGCTGACCGCGCTCGGCCTGCTCACCCGGCACCGGCCGCTGCGCATCACGGTGCGCGCCGAGGGGCGCAGCCACGAGTTCCAGAGCCATCAGGTGTACGTGGCCAACGGCGGCCACCACGCCGGCCGGCCCATCGCCGGTGACGCCGACGCGGACGACCGGCTCCTGGTGACGTACGCGGTCGGGGGTCCGAAACGCCGCCAACTGCTGGTCGAGACCGCCCGGAACGCGGCCAAGGGACCGTCCCGGACCCTGCGCGAGGAACCGTTCCTGGCGATGGGGGAGCTGTGGCTGGAAACCGACCGCCCGGCCCGCGTCGAGGTCGACGGTGAGCCCAGCGGCAGCACCCCGATGCGGATCGGCCTGGCCGCGAACGCGCTGCGGGTGATGGCCCCGGCCGGCGCCCCCGACCGGTAGGGTTCTCGACTTCCAGCCGCAGATGCACGAACCCGCGGAAAATGTCCGCGGAGGGATTGCACAGATTCGGTACGGGGTGCGTCGTAGTGGATGTGACCTTCGAGCAGTTCGCGATGGCCCGGCTCCCCAGTCTCCTGCGCTACGCGGTCGTCCTCACCGGCGACCGTGAACTCGCACAGGACATAGTCCAGGAGGTTCTGGCCCGGGCCCAGGTTCGATGGCGGCGGATCAGCGAGGCGGAAGTCCCCGAGGCGTACGTACGGCGCATGGTGCTCAACGAGTACCTGTCGTGGCGGCGCAGCTGGGCCGTCCGGCACGTGCACGCTGTCGGTGAAAGGCTCGTCGACCTCGACGACGCCCGGGGTGGTGTGCGCGACCACGCCGACGGTGTCGTCATGGCCGACGTCCTCTGGAAGCGCCTGTCCACACTTGGGCGCAAACAGCGGGCTGTCCTCGTGCTGCGCTATTACGAGCAGCTGGAGGATGAGCAGATCGCCGACCTGCTGGGGTGCTCCCCGGCAACGGTCCGCAGCCACGCTTCGAGGGCGCTGAAACTGCTCCGGCTCTCACCGGAGCTCATGGAACGCATTCCCGCCGAGGAGAAGTCGTGACTGAGCAGCCGCACCGCGATCAGCTGCGCGAGGCCTTTGAGTCCCACGAAGAGAACACCCCCGACCCGGCCGCGGTCTACGCCCGCGTCCAGGAGCTTTCCCAGAAATACAAGCGGCGCCGGCGGGGCGCCCAGATTGCCGCCGGTGGTGTGCTCGGCGCCGGCCTGATCGCCGGGGCGATCAACCTGCCCGCGTTCCTGCCTGCGAACAACGCTGTCACCAACACCTCCGCCGGGGTGCCCGCGGGTGCTCCCGCCGCGCCGTCCGCCTCCGCGGAAGCCGGCAAGCCGGCCGGTCTGGATCTCAACCTCGAGGCCTACGCCGACGCCGGCTACGGCTACGACGACGCCGGCAAGCTGGCCCGGCTGTGGCGGATGAGCGACGACGACCGGCTCGCGGTCAAGGCCGAGGCCGGCCGCCGCCTGCTGCTCGGCGAAACCCTGCCGATCAAGCCGTCGCCGGACGACCCGGTCGAGGAAGAGACGATCTCCCCCGAACAGGACAAGCAGTTCCAGGCGTTCTTCAATGCCGGCTACACCTGGACCGAGGCCGAGAAACTGGCCAAGATCTGGAAGCTGGCCGACCCGGGCGACGCCAAGCTCGAGGCGGGCAAGCGCCTGCTCGCGGGTCAGGAACTGCCGGTCAAGCCGACCAAGGAGAACGTCGCCGCCGCCCTCGCGGGCAAGCGGGCCAGCGCGTTCTGGGACGCCGGTTACGAGATCAAGGACGCCGAGAAGCTGGCCAAGCTCTGGCACCTCAAGGACACCTGGTCGGCCAAGGTCGAGGCGGGCAAGCGGATCCTCGCCGGCCAGACGCTGCCGATCCAGCCGTGACCACCCGGTTGCGCCGGCGCATCGGCTTCGAGATCGAGCTGATGGCGCCCCCCGGCGTCAGCCGGCGCAGCCTCGCCGAGGATCTGGCCGCCCGCATCGGCGGCCGGGTCCGCCCGGTCTGGCACCGCGACAGTGAGCCGTCGCTGGTGCCCGGCCTGGGCCGTTTCCTCAACCTCACGCTGGGCTTCGCGGTCGACCGGCCGGACGGCAGCCCGCTGTGCACCCTGGTCGATGACATCACCCTGGTCGACGACCTGGACCCGCGCAGGCCGGCCCCACCGGGCTGGTTCCGCGTGCTCAGCGACGACTCCCGGCTGCTCGGCCTGCTGGCCGGGCAGTGCGACCCGGCCGGTCCGATCGACACGGTGCTCGACGGCGCGGCCGCGCTGTGGGGCGTCAAACCGGAGCGGATCGGTGACGTCGTCCGCCTCGACGACGGCGCGGGCAGCACGATCGCGCTGGCCGCGCCGGCCGGTGGCGAACGCGAACGGCCGTGCGAAATCGTCACCCCGCCGCTGGCCGCCGGTCATCACGAGGCCCTCGACGAGCTGCTCGGGCCCGCCCGCGAGCTCGGCTTCACCGTGCCGGTCGAGGCCGCCGTCCATCTGCACTTCGACGGCGGACCCTTCCGCCGGCCGCAGGCCCTGGCCAACGTGGTGCGCCTGTTCGCGCACTGGCGTGAGCCGTTACGGGCGTTGCTGCAGACCAATCCGGCCTGCCGCCGCCTCGCCCCGCTGCCCGAGCCGCTGGTGGCCGCCACCACCAGTGGTTCGGGTCCTGGCGGCCGGCCCGGGTGGGACGAGCTGAGCGCCGCCGCCGACGAGGGCGGGCTCACCAAGTTCTTCGACATCAACCTCACCCAGCTGTTCGCCGAGCACCCGATCCGCGACACCGTCGAGATCCGCATCCTGCCCGGGGCGATCGACACCGGCGAGATCGTCAACCGGGCCGCGCTGGTCGAGCTGCTGCTCGAACGCTGCCTGGTGTCGTCGTCACTGCCCGCCGCCGACCCCGACCCGGCGACCGCGGCCGACCAGCTGATGCACTTCGCGGCCGAAGCCATGGCCCGCCGCTGAGCCCCTGAGGCCACGGCCCGCCGCTGGGCTGCTGACGCCACGGCACGGCGCTGAGCGGGCGGGACCCTCAGCCGGCGCGCCGCCGGTGCGACAGGGCGGGGTGGCATTCGTCGCCGGGGTGGCTGGCCGGGTCGACGTGCACGGTGGCGCCGGTCAGGCGGGGCACCCGGTGGGTGAGTTCATGCTCGGCGTCGGCGGCGATCTCGTGCGCGTCCACCAGGCTCAGATCGGCCCGTACGACCAGGGCAGCCTCGGCGTGCATCCGGTGGCCGATCCAGCGCAGCCGCAGGTCCCGCACGTCGTGCACGCCCGGCACCGAACGCAGCGCCGCCTCGGCCTGATCGACCAGGGCGGGATCGACGCGGTCCATCAGCCGGTGGTAGATCTCGCGGGCGGCGTCCTTGAGCACGAAGGCGATGGCGACGGTGATGGCCAGCCCGACGACCGGGTCGGCCCAGCCCCAGCCGAGCCCGGCGCCGGCCGCGGCGAGCACGACGGCCAGCGAGGTGTAGCCGTCGGTGCGGGCGTGCAGGCCGTCGGCGACCAGGGCGGCCGAGCCGATGCGGCGGCCCACCGAGATGCGGTACCGGGCGACGAGCTCGTTGCCGAGGAAGCCGGCGACACCGGCCCCGGCGACCCAGGGGAGGTGGGTCATCGTCCGCGGGTCCATCAGGCGGTCGACGGCCAGCCAGCCCGCCGTGCCGGCCGACGCGGCGATGACCAGCACGATCACCACGCCCGCGAGATCCTCGGCGCGGCCGAAGCCGTACGTGTACGCCCGGGTGGCCGCGCGCCGGCCGATCAGGAACGCGATGCCCAGCGGGACGGCGGTGAGCGCGTCGGCCACGTTGTGCAGCGTGTCGCCGAGCAGCGCGACCGAGCCGGACCAGATCACGATCAGGGCCTGCAGCAGCGCGGTGACGCCCAGCCCGGCCAGCGAGATCCAGAGCGCGCGCAGACCCTCGCGGGAGGCCTCCAGCGCCGGATCGACCTTGTCGGCGCTGTCGTGCGAGTGCGGCTTCAAGCGATGCCGGAAGCCGCCGTGGTGGTGATGGTCCATGTGCGGACTGTAGGTGCTGACACACGTGTGCGACAACGCGGTAAATGCCAATGACCTGCAGAAACACCGACTGTGCGACAGCTCAGCGCTGGGCCGCCATGAGGGCGAAGGCCAGCAGGCCGGTGGCGCTGAAGTCGATCGCGGGTTCGGTGGTGGCCGAGATGCGGCTGTCGTCGGCGTAGTGGGTGTCGTCGCGGTCGAAGGCGGCGAAGGCGTCGTTGTGGCACGTGGCCGGGCCGCTGGTCGCCTGCAGGCTCCGCACGCGGTCGGCCCGGTTGGGGCCGTTGACGACGGCGCCGGTCATGGTCAGCCCGGGGGCGGTCAGGGTGGCGATCTGGTCGTGCGGGCACCGCGGATACGTGGTGCCGACGCCGACGACCATCGACGTGCCCCAGCCGTTGGCCCCGAGGACGACGCCGCGCTGGGCGGTCGCGAAGGCGGCGTACCGCTCGTCGCCGGACGCATGCTCGTACAGTTCGGCCGTCGCCGCGTAGCCCAGCTGGCGGGCCGCGTAGTCGTAGCCGCCGTTGCCGGCCGCGGCGCCGAGGGGGTTGCCGGCCGCGGCCCGCATCCCGGCGTCGAGCCGCCGCCGCAGGTCCTCGAGCGGTTCGGGGGTGGCCCCGAGCAGGCGGATCAGCTCGGCGTCGGCCAGCGCGCCGACGTCGTACACGCTGAGCGGCCCGGTGCCGCCGGCGTTGGCCCGGGCCCACTTCGTCGCCGCGTCGGTCCACTCCCGCGTGCGCGGATCGCCGAGCGCCCGGCCGGCCAGCGCCAGCTCGGTCGCCGCGAGGGCCATGTCGTCGGTCCAGCGGTCCTCGGGGTAGAAGCTGCGGGGCTCGGCCGTCACCAGTTCGCCGGCATCGTCCGTACGGGCGAGGCCGAAGATCCGGGCCGCCGTGTCGAGGTGCTCCCGGGCCCGGTCCGGGCGCACCTGGGCGGCCAGCGCGAACGCGGCGGCGACCCGCCCGGCCAGGTTGGGGCTGATCGGCTCGCCCGCGCCGGCCGCGGCGAACACGGGCCGGTAGCGCTGGTAATAGCGCTCGTCGCCGGGCCGCACGTCCAGCGTGTCGTCGGTCTCGGGCAGGCGCCAGGTGTCGTGATCGCCCAGGAAGCCGCCGTCCGTGTGCCCGCTGCCGATCCCGACCTGCGTGTAGAGCACTTCGTCGCCGTCGTTCCACATCTTGTCCAGCCAGGTCAGGCCGTGCCCGGTCTCGGCGGCCAGGTCGCCGGGGGCGAGACCGTCGCGCTCGGCGATGAGCAACGCGCTCAGGGCGTACGCGGTGGTGTGGGTGAACTTGAGGAAGTCGCCGGCGTCGTACCAGCCGCCCTCGACGTCGACCGGTCCGCCCGCGCTGGTCAGGTCGCCGGTCAGCCGGCCGGAGGCGTCGAACGACGGGCGGGCGTAGACCGTGGCCCGGCGATCGGAGAGGTGGGCCGGTGGGCGGCGCCAGCGGCTCGTCACCTGGTTGGCGCCGTCCCGATGGTTCTGGAAGTAGGAGAGCGCGTCGCGGGCCGCCGGCCCGAACAGCTCGGCGGCGGGCGCGACCCGGAACGGCGGCGACTCGGCCCGCACGGTCCCGTCCACCCGCACCCGATAGACGCCGCGCTCGCTCAGCCCGCTGAGGTCGATCGGCCGCACGTCGGGATACGCCTCGTTCCACGGCCCCCGACCGGCGCCCACCTGCGGTTTCAAGACCTCCTTCCCGTACGCGTCGAGGACCGTCACCCGCGCGCCGGAGGCGTCCCGCGGCGACAACAGGTAGGCGACCTTGGTCTCGCCGGGGGCATAGCCCACCTGATCCACGCGGATCACGGCACTGGGCGCGCCGGCACGCTCGCAGGCGCCGGACGCGAGGATCAGGATGCCCAGCGCGAAAAGGGCCAAAGCTCGCACCGCAAGAGTCTGACGTTTGCGCGAAGATCAAGCCGCACGTGGTGTGCGGCCGGGCCTACTTCTCGATCAGGTCGACCAGCGGGGTCGGCTGGCTGATGTTGGCCGGCGCGTTCCACTTCTGCAGCTCCGACGTGTTGCACAAGGAGACCTTGACCTTGCTGGTGCCGTCGCCGTGGAAGTCGTTGGCGACGCCGCTGCTCTGGTTGGTCGGCTGCAGGCAGTAGCCCTGGTAGTCCTTGATCCGGTAGCTCGTGCCGTAGTCGCCGGTGTCGTGATAGACGGTCCACTGCAGGTTCTGCGCGGTCTGCGACACGGCGGTCGGGCAGTTCACCACCGTCACCCACGAGGTCGCGTTGACCACACCCGGCGAGCGCAGGCAGAAGTTTTTGGCCGCCGTGCCGTTCTTGCTGTTGCTGGTAGTGGTGGAGTTGTTGACGATGATCGGCCCGGTCGCGGTGATAGCCGGGATCACCGGTGTCGGGTGGACCCACTGCTGGTTGAAGTCGACGACGCCACCCGGGTCCTGCTTGCAGAACCAGGCGATCATGTACGACGCGTTCGTGTCCTTGTTCGTCACGTCCAGGCACCGGCTGAACTGGGCGTAGTTGACCAGCTGGTTGGTGTTGTCGCCGGCCATGCCCGCGCCGACACCGGTGGCCGACCGCCACACCGTCGTGCTGTTGTTGACCGAGCAGCCGCCGAGCACCACCGCGCGATTCGCCGTCGATCCCGGCGCCTGCACGTTGACGCAGGAATTGCGGTCGGACACGCTGGCCTCAGTCGTGGAGTGAAACAACGAGCTGCCGTCCAGGGCCCACTGGAAGGTCGTGGTCCGCACGGTCGGGCAGGGCCGGAAGACCACCGCCGTTCCCGACTTGCGGGCGTCACTGGCCCACAGGCACATGCCCGACGGCGCCCCCGACGACTCCGAGTTGATCATCTTGAGGTACAGGTCGGCCGTGTAACCGAACTGCTGGCGGCTGCTCCCGTCGCAGGGCGCCATGAGAACCGGCGAGTCGGCCGCCGGGGCCTGGTTCGCGCCCGAGTCCATGCACTGGTTGCCGAGGGTGGAGCTGGCGATCCGGATCTGCCCGCCCGGGATGTTGGTGTTGCTGGTGGAGAAGACGTAGGTGGCGGTCAGGGTCCGCTTGACCGCGCCGCCGACGCCGACCGAGCTGACGATCGCGGTGGCAGGCACGTCGGTGGTCGGGCAGGGCAGGTCGAGACCGTCCTGGTCGCGGTACTTCAGGGTCACCGAGTACCCGAGCCGCTCGCCGGCCGGGCCCACGCCGGCGTCGCCGGTGAGCGTGCACGGCGGCAGGTTCTCCAGGAACCCGTTCTGGGTGTCCTGGTCGGCGGCCGCCCGCACGCGCGCCATCATCATGTCCATGCCCGACTGGGAGGCGTTGAGGGCGGCGTTGCGGTCGGCCAGGCTCTGACTGGTCCGGATCTGGCGGATGACTATCGGGGTCAGAAGGGCCGACAACGACAACACGACCGTGACGATGAGCATCGCCATCAGCATCGATCCCCGGTCGTCCCGGCCGGCCCGTACGCGCATCATGAGCTTGGCCTCGCCTTGCTGCAAGCGTTGTCGACCAGCTTGCCGTTGTCCGAGAACACGTTGCTGGCATTGGTGTTCTGAGCGGTGAAGAGCACATCGAGCGGCAGGCTCGTCACGCCGACCCGGCCGGTGAACCGGAGCCGCACCTGGCTGTGCGCGAGCTGGTAGTCGCGTCCCACCCCGGAAACCCCGGGACTGGCCGAGGCGTACGGCTGGGAATTGGGCAGGTAGACCGTGAAGGGCGCGATCGATCCGGTCCGGTCCAGGTTGGTGGCGATCGTGGTCGGTGTCCCCGGTGTGATGGCCGGCAGGGTCCAGCTCGCCGTGGTCAGCACGCCGCTCTTGAGCGCGAGCTGGCGGCATCCGCCGGACGTGGCGTACTCGAGATACCAGTTGCCGCCGACCTGTCCGGGGACGGAGACCCAGCTGGCGTAGCGCAGCTCCTTGTCGAGCCGGCGGAAGCTGTTGGTGAGCTGATCCCGGGCGACGCTGACCGAGTCGACCCGGTTCACGTTCGAATAGATCTCGACCAGCCCGCCCATCGCGATGATCAGCACCACCGACATCAGCCCCATGCCGACGATCAGCTCGATCAGGCTGACTCCGCGGTCGTCGGACCCCACCGGCCCGGCGCCGGGGTCGTGATCGTCGTTCATGTGACCGTCCAGACGAGGGTGAGGACGCTGGTCGCGGTCACGGTGGTCGCCGTCGCGGTGACCGTGTAGGCGCCCTCGGTGGTCGGGGTTCCGGAGATGGCGCCGGTCAGGGCGTTGTAGGTCAGGCCGGGCGGCAGTCCGGTGACCGCGACGACCGGGCTCAGGCCCAGCAGCCCGCCGTTGGTGGCCAGCGTGATCGATGCCGCCGTTCCCCGCGGGGTGGTCTGGTCAGGCGCGGCCAGGGCGGGCGCCGTGAAGATCAGCGACTTCGTGGTGCCGACGAGCAGGACGAAGCGCCTGCTCGCCGTCCCACCGGTGCCGCCCAGGTTGTCGGTGACAGTGATCGTGGGCAGGAAGCGTCCGGAGACGTTGACCTTCTCGTTGATGGCGCCGGTCTTGCTGTTGATCGACACGCCGTCCGGCAGGCCGGTGGCGCTGTAGGTGTATTTCCCGTCGCCGCCCGCGCCGGAGGCGTTCATGGTGAGCCTCGAATTCAGGTCGATCGCCTCGTCGGTCACGGGGTTGAGGGCGACGGCGGGCAGCGCCACGTGGGTGTAGGTGCCCTTGGCGGAGACTCCGTTCTGGTCGGTCGCGACCACGGTCGACGGGAACGAGCCGGCTGAGGTGATCGTGCCGGTGATCGCGCCCGTCGTGGCGTTCACGGCCAGGCCCGGGGCCAGCGTGGAGACTCCGGTGGCGGTGACGGCGCTGTAGACGTACGGGCCGACCCCGTTGGCCGCGGTGGCCTGCAGGCTGACCGCCTCGCCGACGTGGTTGGTGGCGGCGGCCGGCATGGTCAGGGTGGGCGGCGGCACCACGATGAACGTGATGTCGGCCGCGTTGCTGCGGTTCAGCTTGTCGGTGACGGTCGCCCGGGCCGGGGTGGTGCCGGCCGTCGTCGGGGTGCCGGTGATCGTTCCGTCCGCGGCCAGGGACAGACCGGCCGGCAGCGTGGACACGGTCCACGTGTTGGGCAGTTGGCCGCCACGTGCCTCGAGCCGGGTGTCGTCCGGGACCGGGGAGTCGCGGTAGAAGGTCAGCGACGTGGTCATGACCAGCGGCGACGGCCGCTTGAGGTCGAAATTGGGTTCCGGCGCCCGCGAAACCAGGGTTGAGGCGACGTACGAGCAGGTGCCGGGCGGGTTTCCGACGGTGGCCGAGCAGGAGTTGTCGGGCCAGGTGATCAGGACGACGGCGCGGAAGAACTTCAAGATCTTGGTCGTGTCGGCCGGCTCCGAGGGCTTGCCGACCGGATAGACGCACGCGCCGGAGGAGTTGGTCAGATAGATCTCGCACGCCCCGACGTAGATCATCCGGGTGTAGGTGGTGCCCTCCACGGTCATGAGCTGGGCCTCGGTCGAGATGGGCGCGTCGGCGCCCTCGGTGGTGGCGACCGCGCTGTCCTCGTCCTGTCCGACCTGCATCGTCGCCAGATAGGGCTTGACCACGTCGGGGGCGGCCGCGAACTGATCCTCGCCGGCCTGCCGCCCGTGCCCGCTCAGCAGCGAGCTGCCCTTGAGCCCGCGCACCTGCTCCATCGCGGTGTTGGCCAGCTGGATCGCCGCCTGCCGGGTCCGCTGCTTGTTCACGTTCTGCAGGCTGCCGACGAAAAACGGGGTGCTGGCCAGCAGGGTGATCGCCAGCACAGCCAGGGCCACGAGTGTCTCGACCAGGGTGAACCCCTCGTCGGTGGCCCGGCGCCGGGGCATCTCCGGCCGTTTCCGGGCGCGCTGAAGCCGGCCGCACATGGCAGAGCCTCCCCCCGGGCACGGAACCAGTCATCAGCCCCATCGGCCGGTTTCTCGTTTCCTCAAGCGAATCTGTAGGTTGTGACGAGTGGTACGAGCACTCGACGACGCGCAACCGCCGGCCGACACGGTGTCGCTGGATTACTTCTCCGGGCTCTACGAGGCCAAGGACGACCCCTGGGACGTCGCCTCCAAGTGGCACAACCAGCGCAAATACGCGGTGACCACGGCCAGCCTGCCGCGGGAGCGCTATCGCCGCTGCTACGAGCCCGGCGCGTCGATCGGGCTCCTTACCCGGCTGCTCGCCGAGCGTTGTGACGAGGTGCTGGCCGTCGACTCGGTGCCCTCCGCGGTCGAGCAGGCCCGCGAGACAGTCAAAGACCTTTCCCACGTACGGGTGGAACGGGCCAGCCTGCCCGCCGAGCTCCCGGACGGCCGGTTCGACCTGATCGTCATCGGCGACCTTCTGTACTACTTCTCGGCGGCCGATCTCGCGGCCGCGCTGGACGGCTTCGTGCGGCTGCTCGAACCGGACGGCGACCTCGTGTCCGTGCACTTCCGCGACCGGGGCCACGGCAACTACGACGGCTTCCAGGTCAGCGCGGCGCTCGACGCGCGGCCGGAGCTGGAGCGGGTCGTCCGCCACGAGGACGAGTGGTTCGTGCTGGATGTGTTCCGGCGCACGGTGCCGGTGTAAGGAGCGCGGAGTAGGTTCGATTCATGTCGCTCGCGATCTCGATTCTGGACCTGGCCCCGATCAGCAAGGGGCAGACCGCCCGGGAGAGCTTCGAGGGCAGCGTGGCGCTGGCCCGGGCCGCGGAAGCCAGTGGCTACCGGCGGGTCTGGTACGCCGAGCATCACAACATGCCGACCATCGCGTCCTCCGCGACCAGCGTCGTCATCGGCTACGTGGCCGCGCACACGTCGACCATCCGCCTCGGCGCCGGCGGCATCATGCTGCCCAACCACTCGCCGCTGGTGATCGCCGAGCAGTTCGGCACGCTGGCCACGCTCTATCCCGGCCGCATCGACCTGGGCCTGGGCCGCGCGCCCGGCAGCGACCAGAACACGATGCTGGCCCTGCGCCGCGACAACAGCTCGGCCGACAAGTTCCCGCAGGACGTGCTCGAGCTCAACGGCTACCTCACCGGCCACTCCCGCATCCCCGGCGTCCAAGCGGTGCCCACCCCCGACGGCCCGGTCCCGCTCTACATCCTCGGCTCGTCGCTGTTCGGCGCCCAGCTGGCCGCCCAGCTCGGCTTGCCGTACGCGTTCGCCTCGCACTTCGCCCCCGACGCGCTGCACCAGGCGGTCACCGTCTATCGCGAGACGTTCCG
Organism: Actinoplanes sp. NPDC021490; assembly: GCF_055562135.1. NCBI lineage: Bacteria > Bacillati > Actinomycetota > Actinomycetes > Micromonosporales > Micromonosporaceae > Actinoplanes > Actinoplanes sp. NPDC021490. Next base: position 639,912 of record NZ_JBVHFW010000002.1, on the reverse strand, counting down.
CCCGTCGGAGCAGCTCGAGTCGCCGTACGTGATCGCCGGGGTCAACGTCTTCGCCGCCCCCGGCCACGACGAGGCCGAAGACCAGAAGGTCCGGGCGTACCGCTCGCGGACCCGCGCCTTCATCACCCGGGGAGCCCGCGGCGGCAACTTCACCGACGCCGAGATCGACGCCTTCCTGGCCTCGCCCGCGGGGGCGCAGCTGTCGAACATGACGCGCTACACGGCCGTCGGCACGCCGGACGAGGTCCGCGAATACCTCCTGAAGTTCGCCGAGGAGGCCGGCGCGGACGAGCTGATCACGGCTCACCACGCCTCCGAGCTGGACGACCGGGTCCGCTCGATCGAGCTGACAGGCGAGGCCCTCCGAGCCGACAGCTGACGGGCCAGGCCCGCCAAGCCGACAGCTGACGGGGCCGCCTCACTGCCCGGGCGGCATTCCATCCCGCGGCGCGGCGTCCTGCCTTACCGCCCCGCGGCGTCGGGTCTCTGGCGCCGCGGGCGCCGTGCCCGGCGATTGCGCACTTCTGTTGCTTATCTCCGCGGCGATCATTCGGGTCCAAAATGGATATTCAGGTCACCGCCGGGCGCGGACAAGTGCGGACATTGAAATGACTCGAACCGATCGATGCGGCGTGTTCATCGTCACCGGAAACGCTTTTGTTTCAGCCAATGAAACAGTGCGTCACGAGAGCCTGAAAGATGTGACGCCGGTCGCCGTATAAATCGGGCGATTACCGCACCATTGTGACGGCCGTGCAGCGCTGTGACCTGCCCGTCCGTACCTAGAGTGGCCAGCCGGGAATCCGCGATCGGCCTCGTGGGCCTAAGATCCTATGAATTCGGAGAATGCATTTCCATCTCATGTGGCCGAGGGGTGAAGCGAAGCTATGGTCGACCGACCGATCCGTGAGTGGAACGGGCTGACCATTCCCGACCCGGGTGTGTACAAACTGGACGAGGCTCACAAGCGGCTCGGTTTCCACGCCCAGCACATGATGGTGAGTCCGGTCCGCGGCGAATTCGCCCGGGGGAGTGCGACGATCTTCGTGGCCGAGGATCCCGCGCGTTCGTCGGTCACCGCCACCATCGAGGCCGCCAGCCTCACCACTCACAACCCCGAACGGGACACGCACCTCTCCGGCCCCGACTTCCTCGACGTGCAGAAGTATCCGACGCTCGACTTCCGCAGCACCGGGGTCGAGTGGCAGGAGAACAACGAGGCGATCTTCCTGTGGGCGCGGCTGCGCAGCAACCCGCTGTCCCGCCGGCCCGGCGCCGCTGTCGTTCCCGCGGCCAAGCCGAGCGGCAAGTTCGTGGTGCACGGCCTGCTCACGATCAAGGACGTGACCCGCCCGGTCGACCTGAACGTCGAGTACGGCGGCGCCCGTCGCGACCCGTACGGCCGCGACATCTTCGGCTTCAGCGCCTGGGCCGAGTTCGAGCGCGAGGACTACGGCCTGGTCTGGAACGTGCTGCTGGAGAGCGGCGGCTTCCTGGTCGGCAAGACGGTCCGCATCGAGATCGCCGGCGAGGCCATCCACGAGGCGCCGCCCGCAGCCTGACCCCTGCGCGTCGTCGACCCCGCCTTGGCCACCCAAGTCCCCGGCCGCCGCCCGTTGCCGGTCTTGACGGCCGTGTCGCCGGATCAGATACTCAATCCACTAATGAACTAGTGGACTTGGTGTCATGATCAGCTTTCGGATCGACCGGCGCTCCGGCACTGCCGTGTATGCGCAGCTCGTGCATCAGGTGCGGCAGGCCGTGCGGACCGGCCGGCTGATTCCCGGCGATCGGTTGCCGACGGCCCGCGAGGTGGCCGAGCGCAACGGCATCAACCCCAACACGGTGCTGCGGGCGTACCGGGAACTCGAGGTGGCCGGTCTGGTCGAGCCCCGGCAGGGTTCCGGGACGTTCGTCAGCCAGACGCTGTCCCGGCCGTCGATCGACGTCACGGACCTGCGGGAGGAGCTGGCCGACTGGGTCGGTCGCGCCCGTGCCGCCGGTCTCGACCTGCCCGACATCCAGGCGCTCGTCGCCGACGTCGCCGCCGATCGGGGTGAGTCCCATGCACCCGTCCGGTGAGGCGCTGGCCGTGGAGGGCGTCTCTCACCGGTTCGGCGCCACGCCCGTCCTGCGGGATTGTTCCTTCGTCGTGCCGGCCGGAGCCGTGGTGGCCTTGCTCGGTTGCAACGGCGCCGGCAAGACGACCTTGATCCGGGCCGTCGTGGGGCTGCTGCGACCGGATCGGGGCCGGCTGAGCGTGTTCGGGCGGCCGCTCGGCCCGGACGTGCTGCCCCGCATCGGCTACGTCGGGCAGCAGGCCTCGCTGTATCCCATGCTGACCGTCGCGCAGACCTTACGCCTGGGCGACCGGCTCAACCCCCGCTGGGACATGGCGTACGCGCAGCGCCTGGTCGACGCCGGAGGACTGCGCGGCACGGCGAAGGTCGCCTCGCTCGCCGCCGGGCAGCGGACCCGGCTGGCGGTCGCCATGGCTCTCGGCAAACAGCCGGACCTGCTGGTGCTGGACGAGCCGCTGGCCGGCCTCGACCCGGTCGCCCGGGCCCAGCTGACTGGGGCGCTGATGGCCATGGTCGCCGAGCGCGGCACGACCGTCCTGATGTCCTCGCACGTGGTGGCCGACCTCCAGGACATCTGCGACCACGTCGTCGTCCTCGGCGGCGGCCGGGCGCGCCTGGCCGCCGACCTCGATTCGGCGATCCGGCAGCACCGGATCGCGGTCGGCCCCGCGGGCGAACTCGCCGCCCTCGACGACCACACCGTCGTGGAGATGCGCCGGGACGGCCGCGAGTTCACCGCGCTGGTCAAGCTGGGGAAGGCGGGCGACGACGGCCTCGCGTGGCACCGGCCGACCCTGGAGGAACTGCTGCTGGGATATCTGCGCGCGGACGCCTCGCAGTCGATGAGGGAGATGACCGTCGCATGACGTGGCTCGCGCTTCGCCTGCTCCGCCCGTACCTCGTGGTGGCGGCGGCGGTGGCCGCGGCCGCCACCGGCTACATCTTCCACGCGGCCGCCGTCGTCCGGCGGCAGCTGAACGGCGACGGCTTGCCGGGCTGTCTCGACCCGAACTACTGCTATCCCCGCGGGGCGGCCCTGAACGCCGTGTTGGGCATGGAACTGTGTGCGGCCTTCGTTCCGCCCCTGCTCGGGTTGATTCTCGGCGTGGCCCTGTTCGCCCGCGAGCGCGAGGAGGACACCATGGCCTTCGCGCTGACCCAATCCATCTCACGCCGGCGCTGGATCCTCACCAAGTTCGGCTGGGCCCTCGCGGCCGGCTCGGTCTGCTCGCTGAGTGTCGCCCTGGCCCACCGCCTCGTCGCCACCCGATACACCGCCCTGGCCAGCGACACGTACGAGATGTTGCAGCTCCTGCACCTCAACAACGCCGCCTACATGGTGGCTCAGACCGCCGTCCTCACCGCGCTCGCCGGTGTGCTCGGCCTGAGCACCGGCCGGACCCTGCGGACGCTCGTGCTGACCGTGGTGGCCGGACCGTTCGCGATCATGACGGCCGCCGCTGTCGCCGTCCCGCTCGCCTACCTCCTTCCGCAACCGACCGGCACCCCGACCAGCGCCCATCCCTTCGTCGACGACCTGTTCACCACGGACCCGCTCGCCTACCTGATCAGCGTGGTCGCCGGCGTCGGCGTGGTGATCCTCGTGCTGCTGGCTCCCCGGGCCGTCCGCGACTCGCGCTGACGCCCGCGGGCTCACGTGGGCCGAGCGTCTTCGCGACCGGATCCGGCCGGCGCCGGGCCCAGCCGAAAAACATGCCTCAGCGGAAACTGCGGCGGTAACTCTGCGGGCTCGTGCCGACCACCCGCTTGAAACGATCCCGGAAAGCCGTCGGGGAGCCGAAGCCCACCTGGGAACCGATCCGGTCCACGGGGTGGGCGGTCGTCTCCAGCAGGTGCTGGGCCCGGCGGATCCGGGACAGGTGCAGCCACTGCAACGGGGTCGTGCCGGTCTGTTCGCGGAAGCGGCGGTTGAGTGTGCGGACGCTCATGCCGGCGTGCCCGGCGATGTCGTCGAGGGTCAGATCGCGCCCGGCGCTCTCCTCCAGCCAGCGCAGCAGCGGCTCCAGCTGCGAGCCGCGCGGGGCCGGGGGCTGCTCGGGCACGATGAACTGGGCCTGGCCGCCCTCGCGTTCCAGCGGCATCACGGACAGGCGGGCGGCCTGAGCGGCCACCGCGGAGCCGTGGTCGCGGCGCACCAGGTGCAGGCAGAGGTCGAGCCCGGCGGCGGCGCCGGCCGACGTCAGGAACTGGCCCTCGTCGACGTAGAGAACGCCGGGGTCGAGGTCCACGCGCGGGAACAGCTCGGCGAACTGGGCGGCCCCGACCCAGTGTGTGGTGGCCCGGCGGCCGTCGAGCAGGCCGGTCGCGGCGAGCACGAACGCGCCGGCGCAGATCGACGCCAGGCGTGTTCCCCGCTCCGCCGCGGCCCGGAGGGCGGCTACCACCGGCGCGGGCACCTGCCGGGGGCCGTCGTGGCAGCCGGGCAGGATGATCGTGTCGGCCGTGTCGAGGGCCTCCAGGCCGTGCGGCGCCTGGAGGGTGAAGGCGCCCGCGCTCACCGACGGCGCCGGGGCGCACACCCGTACGTCGTAGGGCCGCGACCCGTCCTCGAGGCGGACCCGGTCGAAGACCTCGAGCGGGGTGGCGAGGTCGAAGGCGACGACGTTGTCGAGGGCGAGCACGACGATCCGATGCATGCGCCCAGCCTATGGCCAGAATCCGTTGGCCTATGGCATTCAAGCCACTGTCCTCGCCATCGGGCCGCCCATACGGTCGGTGATCGTGACAAAAGTGCTGCTCTCCCTGCATGTTCTGGCCGCGATCGTGGCCATCGGCCCGGTCACCGTCGCGGCCAGCATGTTTCCCGCCGCCGTCCGCCGCGCCGACCTGGCCCAGATGCGCACGCTCCACCGCATCTGCCGCGTCTACGCCGTGCTCGGCCTGTCCGTCCCCGTCTTCGGCTTCGCCACGGCGGCCTCCCTGGGTGTCCTGACCGACGTCTGGCTGCTGATCTCGATCGCGCTGACCGCGGTGGCCGCCGTGGTCCTGTCCTACGCGATCCTGCCGGCCCAGGCTGCGCTCGCGGGCGGGGACAGCGACCCGGCCCCGGCCCCAGCTGCGGTGGCCGCCGACAGCGACCGGGCCCGGCGGCTGGGCATGGTGTCGGGCGTCTTCAACCTGCTGTGGGCCACGGTCGTCGTGCTGATGATCGTGCGGCCCGGCTCCACGACGGGAGCGTGACCATGTTGCTGAAGGTCGCCGCGCGCGTCGAACTGCTGTCTCTGCTGGTTCTGCTGGCCAACCTGGCCACCGTGCACGTCCCGTGGGTGGCCACGCTGCTCGGCCCGCTGCACGGGTGCGCCTACCTGGTGGTGATCGGCGCGACCGTCTCCGCCACCAGACGCGTGCGACCCCGGCTTCTGGCCCTCGTTCCCGGGATCGGGGGCGTGCTGGCCCGGCGCGGCCTGAGGCGGGAGGCGAGCACCGCGGACGTGTAGCGGCCGGGCAGACGCACAGCATGCAGACAGGCGGCGTTTCCTCAAGGCCACCTGCGCGGTGTCGATTGGGACCACCACGGACCAGCGTGGTCCCTTTCGACACTCAGAGGAGGCCGTGTGGTCGGCTCGGCGCACGTGAACGGACGGGCCTCGGCCTTTTCCGCGCTGCGCCGTGACCCGTGGCTGCTCGGCCTGGTGGCCTGGACGGGCCTCACGTTCGTCCTGTTCGCCGCGCTCGACGGTCACCCCGAGTGGCAGGTACGCGTGTTCTGGGCGTTCCAGCCGCCGGTTGACGCCCTGCTCGCGTTCTTCTCCTGGCGCGTGGCGCGTCTCGCGACCGGGCCGATCCGGCGGTTCTGGCTGGTTCTGGCGGCGACGGGCGCGCTGTTCACGTTCGGCGACGGCACCCAGGCGCTGCTGACGTTCCTGCCCGGGGAATGGTCGACCAACGGCGGCATCGTGCAGACGATCTGCCTGGGCACCGGCATGGCGGCCGTGGTGGCGGCGATGCTCGTTCACCCGCATCCGAACCGGACCGGCCGGGAAAGGCTGGGCTTCTGGCTCGACTCGGCCACGGTGCTCGTGGCCGGCGCGGTGGTCGCCTGGTGTTCGCTGGTGACGCCGGACGGGACCACGCGGTCGGACATGCTCGCCGTGCTCGCGGCGACCGGCGTGGCCATCACGGCGTCGTTCGCCTCGGTCAAGATGATCCTGAGCGGCAACGCGCCCATGCACCGGGCGGCCGCGATCCCGATGATCGGCGCCACCATGGTGATGAGCGTCGGCATGTTCATCGCCCCGGCCGGCACCGATGTGCACCCGGCGGTCTATCTGATCCGCTACCTGCCTAGCATCCTGATCTGCGCCGGACCGCGGGTGCAGTTCCTGCTCGCCAGCTCCGACCGGACAGCGTTCGGTGAGCGCCGCCGCAAGGCCTACAGTCTGCTCCCATACGGGGCCATGGTCGTGGCTTTCGTGGTGCTGGCGGCCACGCTTCCGGGCGGGGTGAACGCGCGTCTCTGGGGTGTGGTCGCCGGGCTGGCGCTCATCTGCGCGCTGGTCGCCTGGCGGCAACTGGTGGCGTTCCACGACAACCAGGCGCTCATCACCCGGCTGCGCGAGCACGAGGGCCGGCTGCGTCACCAGGCCCACTTCGACGGGCTGACCGGGCTGGCCAACCGCGGGCACTTCCACGAGCAGGTCGGGCACGCGCTCACCGCGGAGCCCGCGTCGGTGTCCGTGCTGCTGGTCGACCTCGACGGGTTCAAGGCCGTGAACGACACGATGGGCCACGCGGCGGGCGACGCCCTGCTGATGGGTGTGGCCGACCGTCTGCGCGGGGCAATCCGCGCCGGGGATGTGGCCGCCCGTCTCGGCGGTGACGAGTTCGCGGTGCTGCTGCCCGACTGCCCGGCTGCGGAGGCCGAGCAGACCGCCGTACGCATCCTGGCCGCGCTCACCGTCCCCGAGCAGATCGACGGCGTCCCGGTGCGGGCGGCCGCCTCGATCGGCGTGGCCTCGGCGACCCCGGGCACGGATGTGACCACGCTGCTGCGCGAGGCCGACATCGCCATGTACGCCGCCAAGCACGAGGGCAAGGGCACGTGGCGGCGCCACCATCCTCGGATGACCGCCACGCGCCCTGCCGGCGCCGTGCTCAGGTGACCGGCGAAGGTCTCAGCCGAGCCAGATGTTGTCGTGCTCCAGATAGAACTTCGCCTTCTCGTCCTCGCTCATCTGCGCGACGTTGACCAGGCCCTCGAAGTAGGCCTCGCGCGGCGCGCCCGGGGAGAAGTGCAGCAGCATCGAGGCGGGCTCGCCTGACTCGTTCTTGAACGCGTGGATGCCGCCGATCGGCACGTGCACGTAGTCGCCGGGCTCGGTGTCGATCCACTTCTCGCCCGTGTAGATGCGCATGCTGCCGCTCAGGATGTAGAACGACTCGGAGATCGAGCGGTGGAAATGCGGGTCGGGCCCGGTGACTCCAGGCCCGCACTCCCAGCGGTACAGCCCGAACAGGCCCCCCGTCGACGGGCCGGACGACAGGTAGTGGACCTTCGTCCCGTTGGGATAGACCAGTTCGGGTGGCGTGCCGTCCGGCCGATAGAGAGCGCTGACTTCTCCGGTTTCCCCGTGGTACTGCGGTGGTGGATACGTCATGCCACCCATTCTGCCCGTTGATCCTTCGCTCTTCTTTCGGTCCGGCTTCGGCCCGCTTTCGGCGTCAGTTGCTGTCATCGACACATGACAGATGACGTTACGGACCGCCGGCTCGAGCGGACCCTGTTCGAAGTCAAGAAGGTGATCGTCGGGCAGGACCGGCTCGTGGAGCGGCTCCTGACCGCGCTGCTGGCCGGCGGGCACTGCCTGCTCGAGGGGGTGCCCGGCGTGGCCAAGACGCTGGCCGCCGAGACCCTCGCCGTCGCGGTGGGCGGCACGTTCCACCGCATCCAGTTCACGCCCGACCTGGTGCCCTCGGACATCATCGGCACCCGCATCTATCGCGCCGGCAAGGAAGCCTTCGACGTCGAGCTCGGCCCGATCATGGCGAACATCGTGCTGGCCGACGAGATCAACCGGGCGCCCGCCAAGGTGCAGTCGGCGCTGCTCGAGGTGATGGCCGAGGGCCACGCCTCGATCGGCGGGCAGACCTATCCCGTACCGCAGCCGTTCCTGGTGCTGGCGACCCAGAACCCGATCGAGAGCGAGGGCGTCTATCAGCTGCCCGAGGCTCAGCGGGACCGTTTCCTGATGCGGGTGGTGGTGGGCTACCCGACCGAGCAGGAGGAGCTCGGCATCCTCTACCGGATGGGCGGCGCGCGGCCGGTGGCGCAGCCGGTGCTCGATCCGGTGACCCTGCACGAGTTGCAGCTGCGGGCCCGCGGGGTGTTCGTGCATCACGCGCTGGCCGAATACGTCGTCCGGCTGGTGCTGGCGACGCGCGAGCCCGAGCGCTTCGGCCTTCCCGAGGTGGCCGGTCAGCTCGCGTACGGGGCGAGCCCGCGCGCCACGCTCGGTCTCGTCGCCGCCGGCCGGGCCCTCGCCGTGCTGCGCGGCCGCGACTACGTGCTGCCGGCCGACCTGCTCGAGATCGCCCCGGACGTGCTCGCGCACCGGCTTGTTCTCTCGTTCGACGCGGTCGCCGACGACGTGCGGCCCGAGCAGATCGTGCGCCGCATCACCGATGCCGTCCCGCTGCCGGTGATCGCCCCGCAGCAGGAGGAGCGCGGCCCGGGCCTGGGGATGGCCGCATGAACGAAGGGGGATTCGCGCCCGAGCTCCTCCCGGAACGGCGCCTGCGACGGCTCGAACTGATGATCACGCGACGGCTCGACGGTCTGCTCCACGGCTCGTACCTGGGCCTGCTCCCCGGCATCGGCAGCGAACCGGCCGGAAGCAAGGAGTACCACCCGGGCGAGGACGACGTGCGGCGGATGGACTGGGCCGTCACCGCCCGCACCACCGTGCCGCACGTGCGAACGGTCGACGCCGACCGCGAACTGGCCACCCACGTGCTGGTCGACGCCAGCGCGAGCATGGACTTCGGCACGGCCGGCCTCGAGAAACGGGAGCTGGCCCTGGCCGCGGTCGCCGCCGTCGGCTTCCTCACCCTGGGCAACGGCAACCGGCTGGGCGCCCACCTGGTTTCGGGCGACGGCGTACGCCGGTATCCCGCCCGGGGCGGACGCGCCTCGCTGCTCGCCCTGCTGCGGGCCATGATGCTCACGCCGCGCGACCAGCGACCCGTGTCCCTCGGCGCCGGCATCGAGACCCTGCACCGCCAGACCCCCCGTACGGGACTGGTGGTTGTGGTCTCGGACTTTCTGGACGGCCTCGACGAGGACGGACTCGGACCGGCCGCCCCCGAGTGGGAGGAGCCGCTGCGCCGGTTGGCCGCCCGCCATCAGGTGCTCGCCGTGCAGGTGGGCGACCCGCGCGAGCAAGAACTGCCGGACGTCGGACTGCTGACCCTGGTCGACCCCGAGACCGGCCGCCGGCGCGAGGTGCCGACCGCCAGCCGGAAGCTGCGCGCCCGATACGCGGCCGCGGCCGCCCAGCAACAGGCCACCATCGCGGCCGCCGTGAAACGGGCCGGAGCCGCGCACCTTCCCCTGCGGACCGACCGTGACTGGGTCGCCGACATCGTGCGCCACGTGCACGCGCGGCGACGTCTCAGCCGGGCCGCGCACAGACCACAAAGGACATCGCAATGACCTGGCTCTCCCCGGAACGACTGTGGCTGCTGCTCGGCGTCGCCGCGCTCGCCGTGGCCTACGTGATCGCCCAGCGCCGCCGCAGCCGGTACGCCGTCCGTTTCACCAACCTCAAGCTGCTCGACCGGGTCGCGCCCAAGCGTCCCGGCTGGCGGCGGCACCTGCCCGCCTCGCTCTTCCTGGCCATGCTGGGGCTGCTGGTGGTCGGGTTCGCCCAGCCCCAGGCCGAGGTGCGGGTGCCGCGCGAGCGGGCGACCGTGCTCGTCGCGGTCGACGTGTCCCGCTCGATGCTGGCCACCGACGTCGCGCCCAACCGGCTCGACGCGGCCAAGGCGGCGGCCCGCGACTTCGTCGGGGAGCTGCCCGAGCAGTTCAACGTCGGGCTGGTCGGGTTCGCCGGGCAGGCGTCGGTCTTCGTGCCGCCGGGCACCGACCGCACCCAGATCGGCACCGGCATCGACCGGCTGTCCGACGGGTCGGCCGGGCAGGCCGGCACGGCGATCGGCGACGCGATCGCCTCGGCGCTCGAGCAGATCCGCTCGATCGACGCGGCCGCGGACGAGGACGTGCCCCCGGCCCGGGTGGTCGTCCTCTCGGACGGCGCCAACACGTCCGGACAGGACCCGGCCGTGGCGGCCCGGACCGCAAGCGAGCTGGGGGTGCCCGTCGACACCATCTCGTTCGGCACGCCCACCGGCACGATCGGCGACGGCCAGCAGGTGCCGGTCGACGGCGAGACGCTCCGGTCGGTCGCCGACGCCACGGGCGGGCGCTACTTCGAGGCCGCCAGCACCGAGGAGCTGCGTGACGCGTACGCGGACATCGGCAGCTCGGTGGGCTATCAGACCGAGGTCCGCGATGTGTCGGCCCGGTTCATCGGGATCGGGCTGGGGCTGGCCCTGATCGCGGCGCTCGCGTCGATGTTCTGGTTCGCCCGCCTGCCCTGACCCCGCCCCCCGCCCCGGCCGTGCCCGTCACGGCCGGACCATTGGAAGGGAATGCCATGTCTGGACTGGGGACGCCTCGCGGACCTGAGTTCCACTCGCCGGACTGGGCCACCGCCCCCGGTGCCGCCCCGGTCACGGGTCCGGCGCACGCCGCCGCCCGCGGCAAGCGACTTCCCGCGGCTGCCCTGGCCGCTCTCGCCGTCGTCGGCCTCTCGGCTGGCGCCGGCGGGGCGGCCGGCTACGTCGCCGGCCGCGACGCGGACGAGGCCGCCACCGCCGTGCCGCCGCCTCAGGGCAACGTTCCGGCCGACCTGGTCGGCGCGGCGGCCCGGGTGCTGCCCGGCGTCGTGTCGGTGCAGGTGCGCACCGGCCTGGGCGGCGCGTCGGGTTCCGGGTTCGTGTTCGACAACCGCGGGCACATCGTCACGAACAACCACGTCGTCGCGGCCGGTGGCCGGGGCGGCAGCGTCAGCATCGTCGGCTCCGACGGTCAGCGCCGGGAGGCCGAAATCGTCGGCACCGACCCGGGCAGCGACATCGCTGTGCTGAGAGTCACGCAGGGATCTGCGCCGACGCCGCTGGCGCTGGCCGACCCCCGCGCGACCCGGGTCGGCGAGCCGGTGCTGGCGGTCGGTTCGCCGCTCGGCCTGAGCGGAACTGTGACCGCCGGCATCGTCAGCGCGCTCGACCGGCCCGTACGGCTTGGTGGGCAAACGCGACAGACGGCGGTGCAGACGGACGCCTCGATCAACCCCGGCAACTCCGGCGGACCGCTGGTCAACGCCCGGGGTGAGGTGATCGGGGTCAATACGGCCATCGCGACGCTCGAGGGCGGCGGATCCATCGGGATCGGTTTCGCGGTTCCGATCGAACGGGCCCGCCAGGTGGCCGATTCGCTCATCGCGCGGGGATAGTCGACAGATGCGGTTGCTGGTGGTGGAGGACGAAGAGGATCTGGCGGAGGGCCTGCGCGTCGGGCTCGCCCGCAGCGGCTACGCGGTGGACGTCGCGCTCGACGTCGCCCAGGCCTACGACCGGCTGACCGTCAACGAGTACGACCTGATGCTGCTCGACGTGAACCTGCCCGACGGCGACGGGTTCGCGCTGTGCCGCTCGCTGCGCGCCGGTGAGATGCCGCTACCCGGTCAGGGCGACCTGCGGGTGCTCATGCTGACCGCGCGCGGCGGGCTCGACGACCGGGTCCGCGGCCTGGACGGCGGCGCCGACGACTACCTGGTCAAACCGTTCCATCTCGCGGAACTGCAGGCCCGCGTACGGGCTCTGCTGCGCCGCGACACCGCGGGCGCGTCGGCCCGGCTCACCGTGGGGGACATCGTGCTCGACTCGGCCCGCCACCAGGTGACCGTGGCCGGTCGTCCGCTGGCCCTGACCCCCAAGGAGTTCGGGGTGCTGGAATACCTGATGACCCGGCCCGGGCACGTGGTCTCCAGCGAGGAACTGCTCGAGCACGTGTGGGACGCCAACGCCGACCCGTTCACCCAGACGGTCCGGGTCACGGTGGGCACACTGCGGCGCAAGCTGGGTGAGGGCTCGATCGAGACGGTCGTCGGCCGGGGCTACCGGCTGCGGGAGGGATGAGTCGTGAAACGGCCCGAGGTGTTCCGGTCGATCCGGTTCCGGCTCACCGTCATCTATTCGACGGTGCTTTTCGCGCTGGCCGGCCTGACCCTCGGGGGGATCTACATCGCGGTCGCCCAGAGCACGTCACCCCGGCCGGTGACCGAGCGCATCGCCAAGGTCTACAGCACCGACCGCGAATACCTGGGCACGACCACGGTGGCCGAGGTCAGCGAGATCGAGGAAGCGGTCAACTACAACACGCTCACCAGCCTGCGGCAGTGGTCGTTCATCGCGCTCGGCGGCCTGTTCGTGGCCAGCCTCGGCATCGGGTGGGTGCTGTCCGGGCGCGCGCTGCGGCCGGTCGGCGCGATCACCCGGACCGCACGCGAGATTCAGGCCACCGACCTGTCCCGGCGGATCCGGCTCAACGGGCCGCCCGACGAGCTGCGCGACCTGGCCGACACCCTCGACAACATGCTCGACCGGCTGGACCACGCGTTCCAGGCCCAGCGGCAGCTCATCGACGACGCCTCGCACGAGCTGCGCAGCCCGCTCGCCATCATCCGGACCAACCTGGACGCCTCGCTGACCGCGCCCGACGCCGCGCCGGAGGAACGCACCCGCGCCGTCGCGGTGGTCGACCGGGCCACGACCCGCATGTCGCGGCTGGTGGAGGATCTGCTGGCCACCGCGCGACGCGACGCCAACGCCACGGCCGACGCCGACGTCGACCTGTCGGTGGTGGCGCGCGAGGCCGGCGAGGAATCGTTCGTCACCGACCGGCCGCTGCGCCTGCGCTACGAGACGGCGGCCGGCCTGCATCTGATCGGCGACGCGGACGCGCTGCGGCGCGCGGCCGGCAACCTGTTGTCGAACGCGGTGCGGCTGGCCCCCGCCCATTCCACGGTGACCGTGGCGACCGGCCAGGCCGGATCGTGGCTGTGGCTGGCCGTGGCCGACGAGGGGCCCGGCATCGCCCCGGCCGATCTGCCGCGGGTCTTCGATCGCTTCTGGCGGGGGGAGAACGGCGAGGCCCCGGGCGTACGGCGGGAGCGCCGCACCGGGCTCGGGCTGGCCATCGTGCGCCAGATCGTCGAGTCGCACGGCGGCCGGGTCGCGGCCTTCTCGCCGCCGGGCCGCGGCAGCACGTTCGTGTTGTGGCTGCCCGCGGCCGACCGCACCGACGAGGAGCAGCCGCCCGGTGGCAGCCCCTGGCCCTGACGGCCGGGATTGTTCAGACTGGCTCCGACCGTCCCACGACGACAGGAGACCTCCGCATGATCACCGTGAGTGGACTGGACGAGCTGAAGACCCTGGCCGGCCGGGATCTGGGGCACAGTTCGTGGCTCGAGGTGACGCAGGAGCGGGTCGACGCGTTCGCCGAGGCGACCGGGGATCACCAGTGGATCCACGTTGACCCGGAGCGGGCGCGGAGCGGACCGTTCGGGGGCACGATCGCCCACGGATATCTGACGCTGTCGCTGGTCATCCCGTTCTTCGGCGAGATCCTGCATGTTGACGGAATCAAGATGGGCGTCAACTACGGCCTCGACAAGGTGCGCTTCCCCAGCCCGGTGCGCGTCGGCTCGAAGATCCGGCTGGCCGCGACGGTCGCCGAGGTGTCGGAGGTGGCGCGGCGCTGCGTGCAGGTGGCCCTCGATTTCACCGTGCAGATCGACGGTGTGGACAAGCCCGCCTGCGTGGCCCGGCCGATCTACCGGTACTACGCCTGACCGGGTCCGCGTTTCGCGTTCTACGCCAGGCCGGGCCGGGCTCCGCCTTCTACGCCTGATCGGGTCCGCATTTTGCCTTCTACGGCTGAACAGGCCCGCGCTTCGCCTTCTACACATGACAAAGCCCGGCGAGCGATAGCGCTCGCCGGGCCCCGGGCGTGGTCAGCCGACGCGCTCGATCACGGCGCGGCGGATCAGGAACTTGCCGGGCTCGCGGACGCCCTCGAAAGCGGCGTTGTTGAGCAGGACGCAGCTGCCGGAAGTGGTCTCGACCTTCACGGTGATGCTCTTGTTGTTGTCCAGGTTGGTCACCTTGAGCGTGGTGCCGATCGGGAAGGTGCCGCTTGACGCGAACGGGGCGCCGGCCTCGCCGGACAGCGTCACCGTCGAGCCCTTGCAAACGACCTCGCCGGCGCCGGTGCCGGCGGCGGGCGGAGCGGCCGGCGGGTTGCCGGCGGCGGGCGGGTTCGCGGCGGGCGGGTTGGCGGCGGGCGGGTTGGCAGCGGGCGGCTTCGCGGCGGCGGGCGGCTTCGCGCCCTGGTTGCCGCCCTGCTGGCCGCCGGCGGCGGCGCCCGGGACCTCGCCGGCCACGTCGGCGGTGCAGCCTGCCACGCCGCGGCGCTGGTTGATCAGGTCGACCACGGCCTGGCGGTTGGCGATCCGGGCCTCCGACTGCGCGTCCGGCGCCGCCCGCTGGCCGGCGATGAACTGCAGGTTCTGCCGCAGCGCCTGATCGAGCCCGGCACAGTTCTCGCCCGCGCTGCTCATGCCGGTGCTGATGGCGAACGCGCCACCCGCGAGCACGACCGCCGAGGCCCCCAGCACCACCTTGCGGGTCGTCGAGGACATCTTGCGGCGCTGGGTCCGGTACATGCATGGCTCCTTCGGTGTCGGGCTGCTCCGATGCAGGTACCGACAACTACGACCCGGGCCATGATCACGGATCAGGAACCTAACCTTAAACATCCTTAAATCAATCGGGACCGCTCATCCGTCGTCGCCGCGTGGACGGACCATCTGCGGCCGGGCCCGGCCGACGTCCCGGTCGATGCGCAGATCCCGCTCCAGCTCCGTGATCATCGTGCGCAGGTCGTCCAGACGCTGACTGATCAGGATCCGATCGATGTCGTCGGGCATGCCGTCGTGGTCGTCGTCGACGGTCAGGCTCTCGGTCATCTCCAGCCGGCGGGCCTCCTCCATCGAGTTGACGATGACCGCGATCAGGATGTTGAGCAGCAGATTCACCGTGATCAACACGTAGCTGACGTAGTACACGAGGGTCCACGGCGACACCCGCAGGCCCTGCTCGATCAGATCGGGGAGGGTTTCCAGCGACAGCAGCACGAAGAGCGTCATCACGGCGCGGCCGATCGTGCCGTACTGCTCCGGGTAGGCCTCGGCGAAGATGAGCCAGCCGGTCATCCCGTAGACGTAGAACGTCACCAGGGCCAGCGCCAGGAACCCGCCCACGCCGGGCAGGCTGCGCAGCAGGGCGGTCACGATCGTGCGCAGGCCGGGCGAGAAACGAACGAGCCGGACCACCCGGGCCATGCGGATGATGCGCAGGGCGGCCGTGTCACCGTGCAGGCCGGGAATGAACACGGCCGCGATCACGACGAAGTCGAACACGTTCCAGCCGTGCTTGAAGAAGTCCTGCGGACGCCGCCCGTACGCGAGAACGCGGATCACGATCTCGGTCACGAACACGGCCCGGAAGAACCACTCCAGCCAGTGCAGGTACGAGATCCGTTCGGCCACCGGATAGGTCTCGACGCACAGCAGGGCCGCATTGAGGCCGATCATGACGACGATCGTCACCTCGAACGCGCGGGAATCGACGATTCGCGAACAACGGCGGGCTACGCGTGTCACGTCGAACATGCCGGCCAGCCTACGGAGCGTCCCCGCCGCCGGGGTGACGCGGCGTGGCCCGGGCGGGGGGCGATTCGGGTGGATATGCTGGCCTGGTTATGAGCTCTGAGCTGCTGGACTTCCGCCGAATCTACGTTGAGCCCGCCGCGGCCGAGATGCCCCGGGGCAAGGAAGTGCTGGCCCGGTTCCCGGCGGCGCAGGTTGTCGAGGTCGAGAGCCACAACCGAATCGACGAGCTGTACGGAGACGAGACCAACGTCAACCGGTGGGTGCGGATCAAGCGTGAGGCCCTCGTGCTCGGGGTGAAAAAGACGCTCACGGCCCGGCCCAACGGGCGCTCGGCCGACTTCATCGCACCGTCCACGGCCAACGGGTGCGCCATGGCCTGCGCGTACTGCTATGTGCCGCGGCACAAGGGATACAGCAATCCGATCACCGTGTTCGCCAACATCGACCGCATCGAAGGCTATGTCAAGCGTCACGCGGCGCGGCAGGGAACGAAGCCGGCGCCCAACGAGTGTGACCCGGTGGCCTGGGTCTACGACATCGGGGAGAACTCGGACTGCAGCGTCGACGCCCGGATCAGCGACAACGTGCGCGATCTGGTGTCGCTGTTCCGGTGGATGCCGAACGCCAAGGCGTCGTTCGCGACCAAGCATGTGAACCGGGACCTGCTCGAGTGGGATCCGCAGGGACGCACCCGGATCCGTTTCTCGCTGATGCCCCAGCGCGACGCCAAACTGCTCGATATCCGTACGTCGCCCATCGCCGAGCGGATGGCCGCGATCGACGACTTCGTGGCGGCCGGCTACGAGGTGCACGTCAACTTCAGCCCGGTGGTCGTGCGGGACGGCTGGCTCGAGGACTGGGCGCTGCTGCTCGACCAGCTGGACGCCTCGATCGGCCCGGCGGCGCGGGCCCAGCTCGCGGCCGAGGTCATCTTCCTGACCCACAACCGCGATCTGCACGAGGTCAACCTGGGCTGGCATCCGAAGGCCGAGGAACTGATCTGGCGGCCCGACCTGCAGCAGCCGAAACGCTCGCAGAACGGCTCGCTGAACGTGCGCTACCGGACGGGCGCCAAGGGCCAGTACGTGACGGCCCTGGTCAATCTGATCGGCGAGCGACTGCCCTACTGCCGCGTCCGATACGCGTTCTGACATGCACACCGTCGAGCTGTTGCCGGACGAGGGGCTGGCTTCCCGCGTACGGGAAATGTGGGATCTTCTGCGTGCCCACGGGCTGCCGTCGCTGGCCTCGCACCCGCACCCGACGAACCGGCCGCATCTGACCGTGGTGACCGCGGCGTCGCTGGACGGTCTGCCGCCGCTGCCGTTGCCCCTCGACGTGGCGATCGAGCCGCCGCGCCTGCTCGGGCGCGCGCTGGTGCTCCCCGTGACGCCGGACGCCGCGCTGCGGGAACTGCACACGCTGGTGTGGTCGTCGCTGGCGGAGGCGTGGCCCCCGTCGGCCGAATGGGTGCCGCATCTCAGCCTGGCCCTGCGGATGCCCGAGGAACACCGGACAGCGGCCCTCCAATTGCTGACCGAGACGCCGGCCCGTGGGTCGCTGGTCGCCGCGCGCAGCTACGACAATTCCGCCCGCACAATTCGCGACCTCTAGGACGTCCGAGATCTGCCACTCATCGTTTGCCGGCCGGAATAGCCTGACCCGATCCGAGGACTGAGGAGGACGCCATGTCGTTCTTGAGGAATCCGAGTTTCGAATTGGGCCCGATCTTCTGGCAGCCGATCAACCATGCGGGCAGCGTGACATTCAGCGTAGGACCCAGCAGTAATCCGCCCCCGGTCACCGGAAACAACATCGCCAGCATGGTCTCCCTGGTCAGTGGCGGCTCGATCGGCCAGGACACCGACCCGATCACGGCGGCCAGCGTGTCGTGTTTCGCCCACGTCACGTCGGTGACCGGAGCGGACGGGGCGCTGGCTATCTGGAATCTGACGACCAACGCCGCGTCGACCACGCCTTTCCAGGTGAAGAACGCGTCGGAGTTCCAGCTCGTGCAAAACACGATGCACCTCGACAGCACGGCCCGGATCCGGGTGGAGATCTATCTGAACACCCCGGGCGGGCAACTCTCCATCGATTACGTGAACCTGTTCTGACCGACGATGACACTGCGGCCCACTGACGAGCTTTCTGCCGCGGCGTGGCTGTACGCGACCGAGGCCGGCCCGACGCGGTTGATCACGTTCGGGCCGGCCTCGTTCCCCGCGTACGCGCGTCTTCGCTATCTGCCCGATCCGGTCCGTCCGGACATGCGCGAGTCGGACGTGCGGCTGCCGTCTCCCCGGACTACCGAGATCGACATGGCGCGAGCAGCGATGGAAGCTCTCGCCGACTACAGCTCCTCCACACGCGACTGCTATGTCTGCGTGTGGGAGGGCGGCGCGACGTTCCGAGATCCGGCCCTGACCGGCGGAAACCTGGTAGAGCTCCCGCACCGGCGATACGTCCTGCTCACCGGCACCCTGAGCGACTTGACCGGGTGGAGCGACCTGTTCGACTCCGAGGCCGGCTCGGCGCCGGCCTTCGTCTGGCCGGCGGATCATTCGTGGTGTTTCGCCAGTGACGTCGACCCGCACTGGGCCGGCATCGGCGCCGGCCGTGAGGTTGTCGACCGCCTCGTCGCGGACCCGGACCTCGACGTCGTGCCTGCGGACCCGGACGAGCGGCAGCCGACGTACTACTGACTCGGGCCGGCCGCGCCGGCTGGCAGGGAACTCTCAGAAAGGTCTCCGATACTTCTCTGGGCAGAACTGACCTGCCGCCGATGATGTTGAGGAGCGTTTGTGACCGACGTGCTCGCCGAAGCCGCCCCCGACACGTCCGGAGGGCTGACCGGGTGGGCCGTCGGCCTGATGGAGACGCTGGGAGGTGTGGGCGCGGCCCTGATCGTCGGGCTGGACAACCTGTTCCCGCCGATCCCGAGCGAGCTGGTGCTGCCGCTGGCCGGGTTCTCGGCCAGCCGGGGTGTGTTCAGCCTGCCCGAGGCCCTGCTGTGGACGACGCTGGGCTCGGTCGTGGGCGCCATCATCGTCTATTGGGCGGGCGCCCTGCTCGGCCGCGAGCGCACCCGCAACCTGGTCGCGTACATCCCGCTGGTCAAGCTGCAGGATTTCGACCGCTGCGAGGAATGGTTCGGCAAGCACGGCACCAAGGCGGTCTTCTTCGGCCGCATGGTCCCGCTGTTCCGCAGCTTCATCTCGCTGCCGGCCGGCGTCGAGCGGATGAGCTTCTGGAAGTTCACCCTGCTGACGACGGCGGGCAGCTTCATCTGGAACACGATCTTCGTGACGGCCGGGTTCGTCCTGGGGGAGAACTGGCATCGCGTCGAGGGGTACGCCGGGGTCTTCCAGAAGATCGTCATCGCCGGCGTGGTCATCGGGGTCGGCTACTTCGTCTGGCAGCGCCTGCGCGCCCGCAGTCTCGGGGCCGCCGACACCGACGCCACGGTCGTCCTGCCGGTGCTGCGGGAACGCCCCCGCAGCCACCGGCGCTGAACGCACTACCGGCGCGGTTCCCAGCGGAACATCCGGGTGGCGAACGAGACGGCCACGACGACCCAGGCGAACGTGGGCGCGAGCAGGATCAGCGAGTCGGACAGGGCCACCCCGCCGTTCCAGGCGTTCAGCATCAGCTCGGTGGCCGCGCCGCCCGGCAGCAGCCGCTTGAGCAGCTCGAAATCCTCGGTGCCGGTGATGCCGACCCAGCTCGCCACCGCGATGACGCCGAGGCTGACCGGCAGCGTGGTGACCTGGGCGTGCTCCGGGGAGTTGGTCACCCCGGCCGTGGCCAGCGCCAGGCCGATCATCATCGCCACCGTGGCCAGCACGGCCAGCACGAGCAGCGGCACGTTGGCGGGCCGCCCGGCGACCACGCCGAACGCGATCAGGATGCCGGAGAGCTGCACCAGCGCGATCGCGGTGGCCGGCAGGACCAGCCCGGCCAGGATGCCGGCGTCGCTCTCGGCCGTGGAGCGCAGGCGCTTGAGGAACAGGTTCTGCCGGCGCGAGGCCAGCGTCGTGACGGTCGAGGTGTAGAGCCCGAACGCGCCGACGGTGAACATCACGATCGCGGCGATGTAGCCCAGGCTGCCCAGCTGGCTGAACACCTCGTGCTGATAGATGAAGTAGACGCTGACCGCGACCGGGATGATGAAACTGGTGACCAGCACCAGCCGGTTGCGGAAGATCTGGATGAGCTCGGTGCGAGCGATGGCAAGCATGTCGGTGTCCTCGGCGTGCGTAGGCGGTGCGGTCAGGATTCGATGGCGCGGAAGACGTCGTCCAGCCGGGTCGCGCCGGCCGACAGGTCACGCAGCTCCAGGCCGTGGTCCTGCGCCCAGGCCAGCAGCACGTGCAGGTCCTTCTGCAGGCCGAAGGTCTCGATCCGCACCGACCCGCCGGCGCCGGTGGTGGCCTGCAGCGGCAGCGGCGGCGCGGGGGCGACCAGCGTGAACTTGATGACGGCGGGCAGCGTCCGGGTCAGCTCGGTGACCGTGCCCTCGCGGTGGAAGACACCCCGGTGCATCAGCCCGATGCGGTCGGCGCGCTGTTGCGCCTCCTCCAGGTAGTGCGTGGTCAGCACGACGGTCGAGCCGTTCTCGCGCAGCCGGTCCACGGCGTTCCACAGGTCGTCGCGCGACTGGATGTCCAGGCCGGTGGTCGGCTCGTCCAGGAAGATCAGCTCGGGGGTGCCGTAGACGGCCGTCGCGAAGTCGAGGCGCCGCTTCTCGCCGCCGGACAGCTGACCCACCAGCGTGCCCGCCTTGCGGGTCAGGTCGACGACGTCGATGACCCGGTCCACGTCATCCGTGCGCCGGGTCAGCCGGCCGATCAGACCGACCGACTCGCGGACGGTGAGGTCGGGCGAGAACCCGCTCTCCTGCAACATGATCCCCATGCGGGGCCGCACGGCCGTACGGTCGCGCGGGCTGTGCCCGAACACCCGGACCGTGCCCGACGTCGCGACCCGGTGCCCCTCGATGATCTCCAGGGTCGAGGTCTTGCCGGCGCCGTTGGTGCCCAGAAGCGCGTACAGCTCCCCGGGCCGGACCTCGAACGAGAGGTCCTTGACGGCGTGGAAGTCGCCGTACGTGAGGTTGAGGTGTTCGACTTCGATGACAGGCGTTGTCGGCATGACTCGATGACACCAGCGAACCACCCGTACGGTCAGTGCCGCCGTGTCACCAACGGGATATGACGTGGTGTCACTACTGGCCGCCCCGGCTTCCGCGAATACTGGGGGAGTGAAGGCAAGATCGCTGCACATCACCGAGGCGACCCAGGGACGCCTGCGCCGCCTCAACCTGTACACCGCGATGCCGCCGATCATGCTGGCGGCGGTGGTCGTGGTGGCGGTCGACGTGCGTTCCTGGTGGCACGTGCTCGTGCTGTCGCCGGGGGTGATCGCGGCGCTGGTGGCCTTCGAGCGCTGGACGGCCAACGACATCGGCCGGGTGGCCTGGCCGTGCCTGATCGTCGGGGCCGCGGCGTGGCCGGTCGGCGCGCTCGTGGTGGGCAGCCCCAACGCCTACTGGGGGGTCACCAGCGTGGCCTCGCTGGCCCTTCCCCGCCTTCCCCGCCACCGCTATCTGGCCGCCGCCGGCCTGATCGCCTTCGTGGCCACGATCGGCGCCACCCGGCTGCTGATCGGCAACGGCGACGTCGAGGCCCCGGTCGGCCTCACCCGGTTCCTGGCCGGGGCCGGTGACGTGCTGGCTCAGTTCGTGCTCATCCCGACCGGCGTCACGGTGCTGATCATCGTGCTCGCCTTCGTCGGCGAGCGGTTCTACGACATCGTGCAGGAGCTGGAAATGTCCCGGGAACGTCAGGCCGAGCTGGCCGTCATCCGTGAACGTGTGCGCTTCGCCGGCGACCTGCACGACATCCAGGGACACACGTTGCACGTGGTGAAGCTGAAGGCCGCGCTGGCCGAGAAGCTGGTGCACAGCGATCCGGCGCGGGCCGGGGAGGAGCTGCGCGAGATCCACGGGCTGGTGAGCGACACCATCCGGCAGACCAAGGAGCTCGCGTACGCGCAACGGCGGTTGAACTTGTCGGCCGAGCTCGAGAACGCGAAGAACCTGTTCGAGGCGGCCGGGCTCCGGGTGCGCGTCACCCGCGAATCCGAGGCCGACACGCGCGTGAGCGAGATGCTCGGCCAGGTGCTGCGCGAGACGACGACGAACATCCTGCGGCACGCCCAGGCCACGCAGGTGCGCATCACGCTCACCGCGGCCGGCATCACGATCGTCAACGACGGCGCCGCGCGGAACGGGCCGCCCGAACTACGCGGGTTGTCGGCGCTGCGGCAGCGGATCGCCGACGACGGCGGCGAGCTGACCGTGTCGGTGACGTCCGGCGAGTTCACCACCGCCGCCCTCTTTCCGGCGGTGAGTGCCCGATGACGAGCGTGGTGCTGGCCGACGACGAGGCCCTGCTGCGCAAGGCGATGGCCGCCCTGCTGCCGCTCGAGGGGACCATCACCGTGCTGGCCGAGGCGTCGGACGGCGAGGAGGCCATCACCGAGACGCTGCGGCACACGCCCGACGTCCTGGTGATCGACCTCGAGATGCCGAACGTGGACGGGCTCGGTGCGGTCGCCGAGATCCGCCGGCAACGCCCCCAGCAGGTCATCCTCATGCTGACCCGGCACGCGCGCCCCGGCGTACTGCGGAAGGCTCTGAAACTGGGTGTGCAGGGGTTTGTCAGCAAGTCGGCCGAACCGGCCCACATCGCGACCGTCATCGCCACCCTGCACTCCGGCAAACGCTGGATCGACCCGGACGTCTCGGCCCTGGCCGTCATCGACGACTGCCCGCTCACCGAACGCGAACTGGACGTGCTGCGGGTAACCGGCGACGGCTACTCGGTGGCCGACATCGCCGTGCGGCTGCACCTCGCCCCCGGAACCGTCCGCAACTACCTGTCCAGTGCCATGCAGAAGACCCAGACCCAGACCCGCCACGAGGCGGCCCGCTATGCCCGCGAACACGACTGGTTGTGAGGTAAGACCGTGCTTCTGGTGGAAGACCTGATGCTGTTGCTGCTCGACGACGAGACCGGGGTTCCGGCCGCCGCCGGCACGCTGCCCTACACGCTGGGCGGCGCCGTGCTGGTCGAGCTGGCCCTGATGGGCCGGATCGAGTCGGACGGAAACAGCGGATCCTGGCTCAGCGATCCCAAGGTGCACCCGGCCGGGGACGGCCCGCTCGGCGATCCGCTGCTGCAGGAGGCGTACGACAAGGTGGCCGGGAAACCACGCGACGCCCAGTCGTTGCTGCTGCAGATCGGCGGCAAGCTCTACGATCCGGTGGTCGAGCGGCTGATCGGCCGCGGGCTCATCCGCCGCGAGAAGAAGCGGGTGCTGGGCCTGTTCAAGATGAACACGCTGCCGGCCACGGATGCGAACCACGAGACCGAGGTACGCGACCGGATCCGCGCGGTCCTGGTCGACGGCGAACAGCCCGACCCCCGTACGGCGGCCCTCATCGCCCTGTTGTCCTCCAGCGGCGCGTTGCCGATGCTGCGGCCCCAGCTGGCCTGGTCGACCCCGGTCATCAAGCGGGCCAAGGAACTCGAGCAGGGCCACTGGGGCGCCGAGGCCGTGAACACCGCCGTGACCCGCACCGCGGCCGCGATCGCCGCCTCGACCGCCGCGGTGGCCGTCACCGTCATCACCACGACGACCTAGCGTGCGACACGGCGGCCGGGGCAGGCCGGCCGCCGTGCGTTCGGGCGCTTTATGTGGGGTCGATCGGGAAGACGCCGGCGAAGCGGAACAGGTCGGTGATCGTGACGATCGGCTCGCCGTTGGGCAGGCGTACGCCCTGGGCCGGGTTCCAGCCGCGGTAGCGGCCCAGGTAGGACTCGGGGTCGGCGCGCAACTGCCCGATCAGGGTCTCGGCGACGATGCGGCTGCCCACTTCGCCCAGGAAGTTGCCGTGGCAGCGGACCTCGGCCTCCTTGAGGACGTAGAACCACAGTGGCGTGTGCTCGAGGAACGGCTGGAGGGCGTCGTTGACCTCCTGCGAATTGCCGCGCTGCAGCTCGTCGGTGGTCAGCGGGCGGGCGCCGACCTTGGCCGCGACGGCCTGGCCGGTCGGCAGGGACAGGTGGTAGCCCCGCAGCAGGTTACGGATCGCCAGGCCCTTGAGCATCGCCTGGATGTCGGCCGGGGCGTTCTCGTCTTCGCCGGACACCTGGTTGACCATCTTGGACAGCGGCTCGGCCAGCTTGGTGTCGATCCGGCGCGCGAAGTGGTCGGAGGTGCCGTCGCCCTTGTCGACGAACCGCGACCATTCGACCACCCAGTTGAAGGGCAGGGTCGAGTCGCTGGAGCCGGCGAACGGGTTCTTGTGGCCGCCGGTGAAGGCGAACAGCAACCCGAACGGGGCCGAGGGCAGAACAACGCCCCGCCCGCCGTCCTTGCGGCCGAAGTTGCGGTTGTAGTCGTAGAGCGACCGCACCATGCTGTGCCCGAACCGGTACGCCGCCACCGAGAACTCGATCGGCATGTACGGCTCCTGGCCGTCCTGGAGCACGTAGTGGCGGTTCCCGTCCAGCAGCACCTTGTCGACCGTGCCAGGCATGGCGATGGTCTTCAGGAAGTCGTGCACCACCAGCCACTGGTAGTGCCAGCGGACGAGGTCACGGGCCTGCAGGAAGATTTCCTGTTCACTCTTCTGATACCCGTTGCTGGTTTCGCGCAGGTGCTTGACGACATTGTTGTGGAATCGCAGAAAGGCCACGTGAAGCTGGGCGACGATGAGATTCTCGTCGTTCCGGGCGTCGCCGATGATCGCCGTGGTCCGGTGAATCTGCCGCTGTTCCTCGGTGGCATCGGCGGGCAGATTGGCGTCGAGTTGCCGGGGCAGGTCGCGCTGGAGGTCGTCGACCGGCGGAATGCGGTCGCCGCGGATTGCCGGACCCGAGAAAGTGTCGTCGACGCGCAATTCGATCCCGTTGTAGAGCGCGGCCGAAGTGGTGCCCTCGCCGGCGAAGTCCGGCCCGTCGCCGTAGACCGAGTCCAGGTTGAGGGTGGGCTGCCGCAGATTCCGCAGATATTCGCGGACCACCTGCGGGTTGATCGGCTTCAGATCCGGCTTGCGAAGGTCGGTCAGCTCGTTGTTCCGGTCGGTGTTGGCCGTGATGTCGTGGTCGATGAACTGGCCCCAGTACGTGTAGATCGCCGGGATGACCGAGGTGTCGGCGCCCTCCATGGGATCGTCCGGGGCCGCCGTCTCGGTGGCTATCGCGATGCCGAGAGCCGTCAGCTGCCGCCGCACGTCGGCCGGGTCACCCGGGATGTGATGGGCCGGAAAACCGGCCGCGAGATCGCCGAACATGTAATCGAAGGGGCTCGACACTTCCGCTATCTCGGCCTGAGCGCCCACCGGCAGATCGGCGGCGGCGCTCAGCAGTGTGGCACTTTCCAGTCCGGCCGCGGTCCGCTGCGCCCCGGGTGCGCTATCCGGTAATACCTGGCTGCCGTGCCGGATGTTGGACAGCATCCGGCGATACTGCTTTTTGTCTGGTGCGGTCATGGTCCATTCCCCTCGTTTGCGCCAAGCGTCCGAAGAGGGCGCGAGCCCACATTTGCGCGCATGGGGGAATGGTCACCAGAGTTGTGTCCCCAAGCGGACAAGGGCCAGCAACACCGGGCGATGCGGAATCGGGGATCGACAGGGGGAGCGGTGTCGTCCACTATGGCGGGGTGTACGACGTCATTGTGATCGGAGCCCGCTGCGCCGGGTCGCCGCTGGCCATGTTGCTCGCCCGCCGGGGCTACCGGACGCTGCTGGTCGACCGGGCGACCTTCCCCAGCGACACGGTGTCCACCCATGTCATCCACCCGCCGGGCGCCTCCGCGCTGCAGCGGTGGGGGCTGCTCGACCAGGTCGTGGCGACCGGGTGCCCGCCGGTCGGGCGCTACTCGTTCGACTTCGGGCCGCTCAAGCTGGCCGGGGCGCCGGGCACGGCCGATTCCCCGTACGCCTATGCGCCTCGCCGCCCGCTGCTCGACAAGATCCTCGTGGATGCCGCCGCGGCCGCCGGAGCCGAGGTGCGCGAGGGCTTCACGGTGGAGGACGTGCTGGTCGAGGACGGGCGGGTCACCGGGATCCGGGGCAGCGGCGGGCAGGTCGAGCGGGCCCGCGTGGTCGTCGGCGCGGACGGGCGCAACTCGGTGGTGGCCAAGGCCGTGCAACCGGCCGCGTACGAGGAGGTGCCGCCGCTGACTGTGGGCTACTACTCGTACTGGAGCAACCTGCCGACCGACTCGTTCGAGGCCTACAGCCGGCCGGGCCGGGGCTGGGCGGTGTGCCCGACCAACGACGATCTCACGCTCGTGATCGGCGGCTGGCCGCACGCGGAACTGGCCGAGCACCGCAACGACGTCGAGGCCACGCTGATGGCCACGTTCGAGACGTCACCCGAGTTCGCCGAGCGGATCCGGGACGCCCGGCGCGAGGAGAAGTTCGCCGGCACCTCGGTCCCCAACTACTTCCGGGTCCCGTACGGGAAAGGCTGGGCTCTGGTCGGTGACGCCGGCTACAGCCGCGACTTCATCACCGCGCAGGGCATCACCGACGCCTTCCTCGACGCGGAGGGCCTGGCCGAGGCGCTCGACGAGACGCTGGGCGCGGGCAAGCCGTGGGACGACGCGCTCGCCGGCTATCAGTCCCGCCGCGACACCCGGGCGATGCCGCACTACCAGATGACGCTGGGCATCGCCTCGCTGCAGCCGCCGGACGAGCAGATGATCCAGCTCGTCTCCGGGATCGCGGGCAAGCAGCCGGCCATGGACGCGTTCGCCCGCCTCAACTCCGGGGTCATCTCCCCGGCCGAGTTCTTCGCTCCGGAAAACCTCGGCAGGCTGATGGCCTGATCAGGTCGCCAGTCGCAGCAGCACGGCGTGCCGGCCCGGCCCGTATTTCGCGGAGTACAGGGCCAGCACGTTCTTGCGCGTTTCCGGGCCGACGTCGGCGAGGGTGGTGGCGGCCACCTCACGCGGCAGTTCACTCTCGCCGATGTCGACCCAGTGCTCGCCGTCGTGCAGCACATATCGCAGGTCGAGGCCGCGGACCCGGACGCGGTAGTGGTCCGGGAGGCTCTGCAGCCCGGCGGCGCTCCACCGGGTCGTGAACGCCTCCAGCGCGAGCCCGCCCACATCGCCGCGGACGCGGACCTCACGCTGGTGGTTCTCGCTCATCCGGCGGTCGCGGAACAGCCCGTACGAGAGCCAGTCGTCGACCCGGTAGAAGGCGTGGGCCGGCCCGACCTGGCTGATCTTGACTTGGAACCGTTCGCGGTGCCGCTCGGGCAGGGACAGCAGAAAGGCGTCGAGCCGCTCGATGTTCAGCCGCATCAGCGCGATGGCGTCGGTCGGCGCGACCTGCCGGGCCCGTTCGGCGGCGTCGGGGCACGACGGGTCGGTCAGCATGATGCGGAAATGGACGCCGCGGTCGAGCGCCGACATCACGGCGGCGCGGAACGCGTCCAGGTTCGCCGGCTCGAGCAGGCCGGTCCAGTGTTTCCAGATGTCCACGCGGTCCGACGAGCGGTCGATGCGCCGGATCACCTCGCGGTAGTCGAGCCGGGTGCGCCAGCGCACTGCGTTGCGGTTGAACGACAGCACCAGCGGTTGCAGCACGAGCACCGCGAGGACCAGGTCGAACAGGTTGGCGCCGACGTTGATGCGCAGTTCGTCGCCGAAGCCGTCGGTGTGGCGCAGCGGATAGAGCATGAGGAAGCTGCCCAGCAGCAACAGCGCGCCGATCCCGGCGTACAGATAGGACAACCAGTATCTGCTCCCGGGCAGCCGCGGCCGACGCATGCGCTCATGGTCGCAGCCAAGAACCACACCGGTCGATACGGGGTCGCGCGCCGCCGCCCCGCCGTGCATGATCTTCGCCCATGACCACCACCGTGACCGCCTGCCCGCAGTGCGCGGAGCCGACCGTCGCCCTCGGCCGTCCGCAGCGCTGGTGCCCGGCCTGCGACTGGAACCTCGACGCGGTCACCGACGTCGTCTTCGGCTGGCGGTGGGTGGACCGGCGGTTGCACCGGGTGGCCTACCGGCTGACCGCCGGGCAGTTCGAGGCGCTCAGCGCCGGTCGGCCGGCGGGCCGGGCCGCGCGCGTGGTGACCCTCGCGGCCGCGGCTCTCTTGCTGGCCGGGGTGCTGGCTCTGGGCGTACTCGGAACGTGGTTGATCTTCTTTGACTTCTTCGGCGTGGCCACGGTGCTCGGGATCGTGCTGCTGTCGGTCGCGATCCTGCTGCGGCCCCGGTTCGGCCGGCTCGGCGGCGCCCCCGAACTCGACCCGGCGGCCGCGCCTGCGCTGTTCGGGCTGGTGCAGAGGGTGGCCGGTGAAATCGGCGCGCCCATGCCAGAGATCATCGTGCTCGGGTACGACCTGAATGCGTACACCACCACGGTCGGTGTGCGCCGACGGCGGGTTCTCGGCCTCGGCCTGCCGCTGTGGGCGACGCTCGGCTCGCAGGAACGGGTCGCGCTGCTCGGTCACGAGCTCGGGCACTTCGTCAACGGCGACGTCCGCCGGGGCCCGCTCACCCAGGTCGCCGAGACCACGCTGGGACGGGTGGCGCACCTGCTCGACGCGGACGGCAGCGACGGGGGCTTCGTCGGCATGCTCACCCGGGGCATCGGGTGGATCCTTTCCCGTACGGCGATGGCGCTGCACCTGCTGCTCGTCTGGACCAGCCAGCGCGATTCGCAGCGCGCGGAATATCTCGCTGACGAGCTGGGCGCCCGCGCCGGTGGCACCCCGGCCGCCGTACGCCTGGCCGACCACCTGCTGATCACCACCGCCCTCGACACCGTCGTCCGCCGGGAGGCCCGCGCCGGCAACGGGCCGCAGGCCTGGCGGGCCGCCGCCGTCGTCGCGCGGGACAACCAGGCCCCGAACATCCCGCTGCTGCGCAAGCTGAGCCGGCACTCCGACGTGTCGCTGTTCGCCTCGCACCCGCCGTCGGGGCTGCGGGCCGAGATGCTCGAGCGGCGCCCGCCCCGGAACGCCGCGGTGACGCTGACCGAGCCGGAGTCGGCGCGCATCGACGACGAACTCGCGACGTACGCGGACCGGGCCCGTCGCGATCTGGTTGCCGATCGGTAGCTTCCGCCTATAGGTGGCTCATGAACGACCGGCCTTCTGCCGATGCGGGACATGACTCGAACCCGCGCTCGTGGAAGGTTACGGATGACCACCGACACTCAGTCCCGCCAAGCGGTGCCGCCGGCCGCACCCCCGGCATCGTCCGGGCGCTGGTGGGCCCTCGTGGTGCTCGCGATGGCCCAGCTCATGGTGGTGCTCGACGCGACCATCGTGAACATCGCGCTGCCCACGGCCCAGGCCGACCTCGCCTTCTCCGACGCCGACCGGCAGTGGGTCGTGACGGCGTACGCGCTCGCCTTCGGATCCCTGCTGCTGCTCGGCGGGCGCCTGTCGGACTTCTTCGGCCGCAAGCGCATGTTCCTCATCGGCCTGGTCGGCTTCGCGCTGGCCTCGGCCCTGGGCGGCGCCGCCGACGGCCTGGAGATGCTGATCGTGGCCCGCGCGCTGCAGGGCGCCTTCGGAGCCGCCCTGGCCCCGGCCGCGCTCTCGCTGCTGTCCACGACCTTCACCGAGCCGGCCGAGCGCGGCAAGGCGTTCGGCATCTTCGGCGCCATCTCGGGCGCCGGCGGCGCGGTCGGCCTGCTGCTCGGCGGTGTGCTGACCGAGTACGCCTCGTGGCGCTGGTGCCTGTTCGTCAACCTGGTCATCGCGGCCATCGCCGTCGCCGGCGCGCTGCTCAAGCTCACGGACGAGCCGGTCCGGTCGCGGGCCCGCATCGACGTTCCCGGCGTGATCACGTCGGTCGCCGGTCTCGTCGGCCTGGTGTTCGGGCTGGGCAAGGTCGAGACCGACGGCTGGTCCTCGGCCACCGCCCTGGTCCCGATGATCGGTGGTGTGGTGCTGCTGGTCGCCTTCGTGGTGATCGAGCTGCGCGTCACCAACCCGCTGCTGCCGCTGCGCGTCGTGCTCGACCGCAACCGGGGCGGCTCCTACGCCGCGATCAGCATCTCCGGCATGGGCATGTTCGGCATCTTCCTGTTCCTCACCTACTACCTGGTCGGCAACCTCGGCTTCACGCCCGTGCAGACCGGCCTGGCCTTCCTGCCGATGCTCGGCTCGATCATGCTCTCGGCCACCACGGCCGGCTCGATGCTCACGCCCAAGATCGGTCCGCGTCCGCTGGTTCCGCTGGGCGCGCTGATCGCGGCCGGCGGCATGGCCTTCCTGACCCGCCTCGACCTCGACTCGACGTACGCCTCCGGCGTCCTGCCCGGCCTGCTCGTCATCGGCCTCGGCCTCGGTCTGGTGTTCGCGCCCACCCAGAACGCCGCCACCAGCGGTGTCGAGCACCGCGACGCGGGCGTGGCCTCCGCAATGATCAACACCGTGCAGCAGATCGGCGGCTCGATCGGCACGGCCCTGCTGAGCTCGTTCGCGGCCACCGCGGCTACGAACTACGCCACCTCGCACCCCAAGTCGGCCACCCTGATGGCCGAGGCCTCGCTGGCCAGCTATCACACCGTGTTCTGGTGGTCGTGCGGGCTGTTCCTGGCCTGCGCCGTGGTGTCGGCCCTGCTGTTCCGCACCGGCCCGCTGGCCGTCGACCCCGACGCGCCGAAGGCCATGGCCCACTGACGCCTTCCCGCTCCGCTCCACCCAGCCGCCGCGATCATGAATCTCGATCGCGGCGGCTTCACATTTGTGCCAGTTGGGCATCGATCGGGTGGCGATGTGACCACTCTCAGCTAGACCTGGTAATAATGTCCGTCGATGAACGGGGATGCGGAGTGGCGGCAGTGGCGACAGGAGATCTTCGGCGACCCCTACGTGGTGTGGCGCGAGGGGCCACAGTTCACGGCCCTGATCGAGGCCGCGCGCCGCGAACCCAAACGGGTCGAGCTCATGCTCCGGGCCGGTCTGTCCGCCGGTGACACTGTGGCGGCCCAGTCGTTCACCGGCCTGGCCGCGGCCGGGCTCGCCCCCGCCGACGCCGTCAGCATCCTGCGCACCGCGCTCATCCACGCCACCGGCGAGTTCCGCATCCGGGTGGCCGAGGCGCTCTACGCTCTGACGCGCGACCCGGGCTGGGCCACGCCGATCGCCGGCGTCCTGGCCGAGAGTAGTTCCGAGTTCGTACGCCTCGACGCCGCCGTCGCCCTGGGCGCCTTCCCGCCCAGCACGGCCCTGGTGGAGTCGCTGGCGGCCGCGGTGCGCGATCCCGAATTCCAGGTCCGCTATCACGCGGCCAACACGCTGCTGCGCTGGTCGGGCGACCGCCGCCAGGTCGACGGCGTCCCCGCCCTCCTGGAAAAGATCACCGACCGCGCCGAGGGCGCGTGGCAGGCCGCCGCCGACGATCTGATGTCCCGCCTCTGCCGCTGACGCGCTTCCACCGGTTTACCGCGCCGGCGGGGTCCATGCCCGGCCCGCCACGCCCGGCCCGCCACGCCGGCCCGCCACGCCCGGCCCGCCACGCCCGGCCCGCCACGCCCGGCCCGCCACGCCCGGCCCGCCACGCCCGGCCCGCCGTACCGCGCCCGGCTCGCCGCTCTCCAGGTCGCGGCCGGGACTCGTACGGGTGAATGGGCGTCGATTTGCGGCGTTGGGGCTCGTTGGGCAGTTGTGGATGACGAGGAGCCGGAACACTCGATCGGGCCCGGAACGACGATCGCCCTCATCGCGGGTTTCATCATCTTCTACGGGCTGTTCATCGCCGTGGCGCTGGCCCGGGGCTGAGCGGCGCTCGCATCCATGTCTGTAGATGCGAAAAGCGGCCCGGCGTGGTACTCCGAGAGGAGCGCTCACGTCAGGAGGCCGCCATGTCCGTGTCACCGCAGCGGTTCGGCCGGGGATCGGGGATCTTCCGCCGCAAACCGGTCGACGACGTGTCCGGCGAAGGGGACACCGACCTCAACCGGTCCCTCGGGCTGTGGCAGCTGACCGCCATCGGCGTCGGCGGCATCATCGGCGCCGGGATCTTCGCGCTGGCCGGGGCGGTGGCCAACGAGACGGCCGGGCCCGCCGTGCTGTTCTCGTTCCTGATCGCGGGCATCGCCAGCGCCGCGGCCGCGCTCAGCTACGCCGAGTTCGCCGGCATGATCCCCAAGGCCGGTTCGGCGTACACGTACGGCTATGTCGTCCTGGGCGAGGTCGTCGCGTGGTTCATCGGGTGGGACCTGCTGCTGGAATACACGGCGATCGTCTCCGTGGTGGCCATCGGCATCAGCGGCTACTTCTCGTTCCTGATGGCCGAGATCGGGGTGGACCTGCCGGCCTGGATGCTCGGCGCGCCCGGCACCGGCGACGGGCACGTGGTCGACCTCTTCGCGGTGTTGTTGTGCCTGCTCATCGCGTACATGCTCAATCGCGGGATCCGGGCCGCGGCCCGGGCCGAGACCGTCGTGGTCATCCTCAAGGTCCTGGTGGTGCTGCTGGTCGTCGGGGTCGGCGTCTTCCACATCAACCGGTCGAACTACGACCCGTTCTTCCCGTTCGGCTGGAGCGGCGCGATCACCGGCGCGGCCACCGTGTTCTTCGCGGTCTTCGGCTACGACGCGATGAGCACGGCCGCCGAGGAGTCCAAGGACGCCCGCCGCCACCTGCCCAAGGCCATCATCTACTCGCTGATCATCTCGATGGTCCTGTACGTGATGGCCACGCTGGTGCTGACCGGCATGCAGAACTACCGGGAGATCGACCCGGAGAGCGGCTTCTCCTCGGCGTTCGCCGCGGTCGGGCTCTCCGGCCTGGCCGACGTCATCGCGGTCGGCGCCATCATCGGCATCCTGACCGTAATGTTCACCTTCATGCTCGGCGTCACCCGGGTCTGGTATTCGATGAGCCGCGACGGCCTGCTGCCCGCCTGGTTCGGCAAACTGCACCCCACGCGCCGGGTGCCGACCCGGGTCACCTGGATCGCCGGCATCGCCTCGGCGGTCATCGCGGGCTTCCTGCCGATCCGTGAGGCGGCCGAGTTGACGAACATCGGCATCCTGCTGGCCTTCGTCGTCGTCTGCGTGGCCGTCATCGTGCTGCGTTACCGCCGCCCGGACATTCCCCGTACGTTCCGCCTGCCGGGCATGCCGATCATCCCGGCCGTCGGCGTGGTCTTCTCCATCTGGCTGATCACCTTCCTCGACCCGGTGACCTGGCTGCGTTTCGCCGTGTGGTTCGTGCTCGGCCTGATCCTGTACTACTTCTACGGCCGCCACCATTCCAAGCTCAACTCGGAGCGGTCACACCGCGAGTGAACCGCGGCGATCCCGTGTGCCGAAGCTGACAGCGTGCTGAGGGCGGGTGGCCGGGGGCCGGGCGGATGACCGACACTGTTCCGGGCGTGGTGAGGAGTGGCGGTATGCAGTGGTCGTTCTTCTGGCGGCGGAGGCAGTGCTCGCCGGCGGGCAACGGGGTCGCACGACCGGTGACCGGCGGAGGGTGCCGGCGGGTCCGGCCGGCCGACGTGGCGCCGATCAGGGTGCGCCGGTCGCCTTCCCGGCCGGGCGGGGCGCGTTCCCCACGATCCCGTTCCTGAAGGGCGGCGTAACCCTCAGACCGGGGCTCCCGGTGTCGATACCGTCTGAGTGAACCAGCACAGGTCGGGTCTCGTCGCGTTCCGCCGGGATCCCGTCATCATCGCGGCGGCGCTGTGGGCGCTGGCCGGATGCGTGCTGCTTTTCGCGTACGCGGGCCAGGCCAACCGGCAGGTCCAGCTCTTCTGGGCGTTCCAGCCGCCGCTCGACGCGCTGCTGGTGTACGGGTCGTGGCGGGTCTATCGGCTCACCACCGGACCCGCCCGCCGGTTCTGGAAGGTGCTCTGCGGCGCGGCGGCGCTGTTCGTGGCCGGTGACACGGCGCAGATGGTCATCGCGCTGCGCGGCGAGGACCAGTGGTCGACGGTGGGCGGCGCGTTCCAGAGCGCCTGCTTCGCGGCCGGCGTCGGCGCGCTGATCATCGCGATGCTGGCCCACCCCATGCCCGGACGCACCCGCCCGGAGCTGCTCGCGTTCTGGCTCGACGCGACCACCGTGCTCATCGGCGGCGCCGTCGTGGCCTGGTGCTTCGCCGTCGGACCGGACGCGCAGGGCCACGTGCTGAGCACGCTCTCCACGGGCGCGGTCATCCTGACTGCCGGGTTCGCCGCGGTGAAGCTGGTGCTCAGCGGCAACGCCCCGATGAACCGGGGCGCCGCCCTGTCGATGGTCGCCGCGGCGGTCGTCAACGCGTTCGGCTTCTTCCTGGCGCCGGCCGCCGACGGCCCGATGCCCGCCCACGTGTACGCCGTCCGTCTGCTGCCGTCGATGCTCGTCCTGATCGGCCCGCGCCTGCAGGAGCTGGTGACCCGCGACGCCGAGACCGCGACCGCTTCCCGTCGCCGCAAGACCTACAGCCTTCTCCCGTACGGGTCCATCGCCGTTGCCTTCGTGTCGGTTGTCGTCGTCCTGCCCGCGGGCCCCGACCCCCGCCTGTGGGGCGCGATCACCGGGCTCGGCCTGATCTTCATGCTGGTCGTGGGCCGCCAGCTGGCCGCCTTCCGCGACAACACGCGCCTCATCGAACAGCTCGACGCCACCCTGGCCGACCTGCGGGAACACGAGGCCCGGCTGCGGCACCAGGCGCTGACCGACGGCCTGACCGGGCTGGCCAACCGCACGCACTTCTACGACGAGGTCTCGCAGGCGCTGCCCGGCCGGACGGCGGTGCTGCTGATCGACCTCGACGGGTTCAAGGCGGTCAACGACTCGCTCGGGCACGCCGCGGGTGACGCGCTGCTGATCGGCGTGGGCGAGAAACTGCGTTCCGCCGTACGCCCGGGGGACCTGGTCGCCCGTCTCGGCGGTGACGAGTTCGCGGTGCTGCTGCGCGACTGCGCGGGTGACGGCGCGGCGCGTACGGCCGAGCGGATCCTCGACGAGCTCACCGTGCCGATCCCGTTCGACGACACGGTGGTGTGCGCCAACGCGAGCATCGGGGCCGCGTGCGCCGAGCCCGGCGACGACGCGGGCAGCCTGCTGCGCAGCGCTGACCTGGCCATGTACGCCGCCAAGCACGCCGGCAAGGGGCGCTGGAAGCTCTATTCGCAGACCCCGGCGCGTACGCCCCGCTGACTCAGGCCCGGCCGACGTAGCTGTCGAGCAGGGCGGCCAGCTCCCGCGGATGGCTCAGCGCGGGAGTGTGACCTCCGTCGATCTCGTCGGGCGTGATGCCCAGCCGTTCCTGGGCGACCCGGCGCACGAAGCGCGGCGGGAACAGGCGGTCGTCGCGGCACAGGATCACTCGGGTGGGCACGGCGGGCCACTCCTGCATCGGCGACGGCTCAGCCATCCGCGCCTCGGACTGGTCCTTGCCGCGCTCGACGGCCTCGGCGGCCAGCCCGGGCTCGACGTCCGGATAGAACAGCGCGATGGTGCCGTCGAAGTCCCCGGTCGGCTCCCGGTCGTATCCGGTGTTCGCCCAGTAGTCGACGACCGACTCGCCGGGCGCCGGGATCATGGGAGCGACCAGCACGAGCAGGTCAGCCGGAACGCGTTCGCACACGAGCGGCGCGGTGAACCCACCCACCGACTGCCCGACCACGACCAGCTCGTCGGTGCGGCCGCCGATCGCCTGCACGACCGCGTCGGCATATTCGGCGAGGCCGGCCGAGTCGTCGTCGCACGGCAGATCGGGGGCGACGGTGTCGTGGCCGCGGGACCGCAGCTCGGCCTCGACCAGATGCCAATACCACCCGACGTCACCCGCACCGTGGATCAGGACGAACGTGGCCACTGCGCCTCCCCGTGCTCCCGCTGCAGCGCTTCCGCCTGCCGAGCACCCACATATAGCAGAAACCCGTCCTCGTGCGGGTGAGCGGCGGCCACCAGACCGGGCGCCACGTGCACGATGCTGTCCCGCTCGGGGAACGTCGCCGGCGCCAGCGGAACCCGGGTCAGCCCGGACGTCAACCGGGTCAGTTGCTCACCGGTGATCACGGCCTGACCGCCGTACGGGGAAGATGTCGCCGCCTCGACCAGCGCCAGCTGCAGCAACACCCCGCTGAGCCGTTCACGATCCGGTTCCCCGTCGTCGTACACCACCGGGTCGTCCTCACCGGGCTCGATGACCTTGACCCACGCGCCCTGTTCCTCGGCGGCGAAGACGACACCACCCTCGTCCTCGTCGTACTCGAGTTCCTCCGGCGGATGAACGGCGCCGTAGATCACCGGCTTGCGCGCGGCCAGCTCGTAGAAGGCGGCGAGCGGCGGCGGCACCGGCACCGCGGCCACTTCGGCGGCGGGCTCGACCGCCGGAACGCCGGCATACCAGCCCCGCAGGAAGGCCCGCATCGCCGCGACCCGATCCCGCGGAACGTCGGCCACCCAGCCGATCCCCGCCAACGCCTGCGCCGGACGGGACCGCATCCGGTCGAGCAGCGCGGGGGAGAGAGGCTGCTCCAGCTCCAGACCGACTTCGCGCAGCTCCACCCCGCCGGGCTGCCCCGGCCGGTCCGCACCGTACGTGCGCACCTGGCGGAGCCGGCCGAGCGCGAAACAGCCTGCGTTCCCGCGCACGAACCCGAGCCACGGCCGGTCGAAGCTGTGCAGCCACTCGGCGACCGGCGCCGGAAACGGCTCACGCAGTTCCACTTCGTCCCGCCCGGCCAGCCGGCTGCCGGCCTCACCGGACGGAACGACAATCACGAAGGCCTCCGCTCCGCGCGCGTACGTCACCGGCCCGGCCTGCACGACCACGGCATCCGCCCCGGCCGCCCGCAGAGCCACATCCTCCGCGACCAGCCCTCCCGATTCGATCACCGCACGATGATAGAGAGCCGCCAGCGAAACCCGGGGTAGGGCTGTCCCCCAGATCCTGCTGGCGGGCAGCATCATTACCGGCCCGGGCCGGCGGTCCTAGTTTCGGCTCATGTCGTTCAAACAGGTTGTTGTCGATGGCGAGCGCCGCCCTCGGACGGGGTGGCGCATCTTCGGGTACTTCGTCTGCTGGTTCGCGCTGTACGGGGGTGTGCTGAACCTGGTCGCCGGCCCGCAGCCGACCGTCGTACGGAATGTGCTCGGTCACCTCGTCGTGGTCGGTGCGGTGGCCGGCCTGACCGCGGTGTTCCGGCGCTTCGTCGACCGGCGTTCCTGGTGCGACATCGGCCTGGTCGTACCGGATCGCCGGCAACTGGCCGGGATCGGCGGCGGGTTCGTGGCCGGAGTGACGGCGGTCGGTCTCTGGTTCGCGGTCCAGGTGGCGCTCGGCACAGCGAAGGTCACCGGTTGGGAACTGACCGAACGCGGCGTGACCGCAACGATCGGTCTGCTGGCCGTCGGTCTGCTGTATTACGGGACCGCTGCGGTGACCGAGGAGGTGGCCTTCCGCGGATACATCTTTCAGAACCTGCGCGAGCGGCTGCCGATGCTCTGGGCGGTCCTCGCCACCGGCCTGCTCTTCTCCTCGGGACACTTCCTCGGCGGCTCGTCCGGACCGGTGCACGCCGCGATCGGCTTGCTCGACTTCGTACTCTTCTCCTCGTTGATGGTCCTCACCCGGCTCCGGACCGGCGCCCTATGGATGGCGATCAGCTTCCATGCCGCCTGGAACTGGGCCCAGGACTACCTTTTCGGGACGGGGGTCGCCGGTGAGCCCGACTATCACAACGCGTTTGTGCACGTACGGCTCCACGGGCCGTCGCTGCTGGTCGGCGGGCCCAACAATGCCGACACCGATCTGCTCACGATCCTGCTGGAGGTCCTGTTGATCGCCGGGTACTGCTGGCACAGCCGCGCCCGCAAGCCGGCCGGGGTCCGGGCATGAGACGAACCCGCACCGAGCTCCTGTATGCGGTGATCGGCTTCCCCTGGGCCGCGGTGAGCATGGTGGCAGTCGCCGCGCTCCTCTTTGCCGGCGCCGCCCTGTCGATCACCGTTGTCGGGCTGCTGGTGCTGGCTGTCGCACTGGTCACCGCACGATCTGCGGCGGCCGTGGATCGCGCGCTGGCCGGCCGGCTGCTCGGAGTCACCGTGCAGCCTCCGGGCCCGCGCAGGCCGGGACGTGGTCTGGCCGGGTGGGTCCGGAGCCGGCTGCAGGACGCAGCCGGGTGGCGCGCCGTGCTGTACCGCGTCGTGAAGGTGCCGGCGGCTTTGCTGGCCGTCGCGGTCACGGTGATCTTCTGGGGGTACGGCCTGCTCGCTCTGACCTATCCGGCGTGGTGGTCGTTCGTGCCGGTGCAGACCGACAGCCACGGTCGCGCTCACACGGGTCTCGGCCTGCTCGGAGACACCTACCTGGACAGCTGGCCGCGCGCCGTCGCCACCGCTGGTGCCGGGCTCGTCCTGCTCATCCTGGCGCCGTGGGCGGTGCGCGCCGCGGTGGCAGCGGACGCCTGGCTCATCCGTGGCCTGCTCGGCGGACGCCGCAGCGACGAGCGGATCCGTGACCTGGAACAGACTCGCGCGCACGTTGTGCGGGACGCGGCGACGAAGCTTCGAGCCATCGAACGCAACCTGCACGACGGCGCCCAACCTCAGCTCGTCGCCCTGGCGATGCGCTTGGACATGGCCCGCA
This sequence comes from Actinoplanes sp. NPDC021490, assembly GCF_055562135.1. Classification (NCBI taxonomy): domain Bacteria; kingdom Bacillati; phylum Actinomycetota; class Actinomycetes; order Micromonosporales; family Micromonosporaceae; genus Actinoplanes; species Actinoplanes sp. NPDC021490. Next base: position 601,380 of record NZ_JBVHFW010000002.1, on the reverse strand, counting down.
CCATGCTCGCCGGCGACGCCGCACCGCCGGACCTGGAGCGCGTCCTCGCCTTGATCGACTCGGCACACCGCGGCGCCACCGAAGCGATCGCCGACCTGCGCGACCTCGCTCAGGGCATCCATCCACCGATTCTCGACAGCGGTCTGGAAGCCGCCTTGCACACGGTCGCGGCCCGCAGCGTCGTTCCCGTCGACCTGTCCGTCACCCTGCCGCGCCGCCCCGCCGCGGTCGTCGAGACCTGCCTGTACTTCTGCGCCACCGAACTGGTCAACAACGCCGCCAAGCACAGCGGCGCGCGACGGGTCACCATCGACGTGAGCGATCGGCACGGTGTGATCCGTCTCGTGGTCACCGACGACGGGAACGGCGGCGTCCGCCTCGGCGGCGGCACCGGGCTGGACGGGCTGATCGATCGCCTGCGCGCGTTCGACGGCCGCCTGCGCGTCGACAGCAGGCCGGGCGGGCCGAGCACCGTCACCGTGGAGGTACCTGATCATGTCTGACCCGCACTGGTCACCATCCCCGTCGCGACTGCGGGTCGTCATCGCCGAGGACGCCGCCGTCCTCCGCGACGGCCTGGCCGAGCTGCTCGACTCCTACGGCCACGAGGTCGTCGCCGCGGTCGCCGACGCCGACGCGCTGCTCGCCGCCGTAGCCGAGCACGACCCGGACGTCACCGTGGTGGACATCCGCATGCCACCCACACACACTGACGAGGGCCTGCGCGCCGCCGTCGAACTACGCCGCACCTATCCGCAACGCGGTGTTCTGGTCTTCTCCCAGTACATCGAAGCGCGATACGCGACCGATCTGCTTGCCGTCCGCGCAGGCGGAGTCGGATACCTGCTCAAGGACCGGGTCACGAACGTCCGAGCCTTCGTGTCGGCGCTGGTCCGGGTAGCGGCCGGGGAAACCGTGCTGGATCCCGACGTCGTCAGGCAACTGGTCGGCGCGAATCGGCAGCGGGAAACTCTCGACCGGCTGACCGCCCGGGAACAGCAGGTGCTCACCCTGATGGCCGAGGGCCGCTCCAACACCGCGATCGCCCGCCTGCTCGCGGTCAGTGACGGCACTGTCGAGAAGCACGTCAGCGCCATCTTCGGCAAGTTCGGCCTGGCCGCCGCCGACACCGATCACCGCCGGGTGCTCGCCGTCCTGCGGTACCTCAAGGGCTGAGCCGCTCGAGCAGCCTTGCCTCCGCTGCGCCGGCCGCTCCCGGCAGCCGGTCGAGCCACGAGGGCCTGTGTTCTGCCTGAAGAACAGCATCTTCGGCGCCAGCGAGACGGCCGCCGGCAACCCCGATTTCGACCGGGCCTTCGCCGACCCTCGGGACAGCGACGCGGCGCCCGGCCCTCGCAATCATCCGAGTTGAGTGCACTCGGTCATGCTGAGAAAGAGAGCGGGCTTCGGTCGCACTGCGTCCAGCGGCGGCATTCTTCCCACCATCTCTCAAACGATCATTTCTGTGAAGCTTCTCCTGTATACCTGCTGCTCTGATACTGGGCTTATGACAAGCGCCGATGCGCCACGGCACAGTGGCAGTTGGATCACGATCCCAAGCAACCGGGACGGCCACCAGGTTCTTGATGTTCTATGCGAAAGTCTCCAGATTGGTCAAGATGCGGCGATTTGGACGGCAGTTGGGGCCGCAGCAAACATCGCCTTGCATTCGCCGCTGGGGCCTCAGGCGGTCGTGCAATTAGCCGGGAATCCTACTTATGCGGCCCGCGTTGGCCGGCAGCGGCGTTCATGGACCGTTGGAGCGTCTGTCTTACTCGTCGTGGCATTCGGCATCGGATTCCTTCTCGGTCACATTTTCTCGTAACGGTCACAGAGGTCGACTGCTACTGCAGTAGGCCCAGCCGAGACGAGGCCGCCATCGCTGCAAATCCAAGGAAGTAAGGACATTGGACCCGATGAACTTGTCCGTTTCCGCGTCCCTGGTTGCCGCCGGCTCGGGTCTCTTCGTTGTGGCTTTGCTCATTGAGCCGCGCGGCGTCGCTGAAAGTGTTGGGACAGGTATCCCGACTGGTTGGTTCACGACCGGTCTCACTCGTCACATCGCTGGATTACGAGAGCGGGAGCAAAATCCTGGACCCGTGGGTGGTCGGCGCCCAATCGCGCTCTGCTGTCGCCGCCTCGGCTGCTGAGCACGCGGCGACCCCGCGACTGGCCTCGGCGGCCGTTGACGCGGGGCCGTGGTCGGCGCCGGTGGGTACCCTTGATTGGTGAGTGTTGCTCCGCTGTCTGCCGTCGCCCTGGATCATCGTTTCGCGCGTGAGCTGCCGGAGATGGCCGTTGCCTGGCGAGCCGAACAGGCCCCGGACCCGCGGTTGCTCGTGCTCGATGAGGCGCTGGCCGGCGAGCTGGGTCTGGATGCCGCCGGGCTGCGCAGCCCGGACGGTGTGGGGCTGCTGGTCGGCACCAGCGTCCCGGACGGTGCCACGCCGGTGGCGCAGGCCTACTCCGGGCATCAGTTCGGCGGGTTCAGTCCGCGGCTCGGGGACGGGCGGGCGCTGTTACTCGGCGAGCTGGTCGACGTCGACGGCCGTGTGCGGGACCTGCATCTCAAGGGCTCCGGGCGTACGCCGTTCGCGCGCGGCGGGGATGGCCTGGCCGCGGTCGGCCCGATGCTGCGCGAGTACGTAGTCAGCGCCGCCATGCATGCGCTGGGCATCCCCACGACGCGTTCTCTCGCTGTGGTGGCGACCGGGCGCACGGTGCGCCGCGAGGACTTGTTGCCGGGGGCGGTGCTCGCCCGGGTCGCCAGCAGTCACCTGCGGGTCGGGAGTTTCCAGTACGCGCGGGCCACGGGCGACGTTGCTCTCCTGCGTCGTCTCGCCGATCACGCGATCAGCCGGCATCACCCGGGTGCCGCCGAGGCCGAACAGCCCTATCTTGCTCTGTTCGAGGCGGTGGTTGCCGCCCAGGCGTCACTGATTGCGCGGTGGATGCTGGTCGGTTTCGTGCACGGGGTGATGAACACCGACAACATGACGATTTCCGGCGAGACCATCGACTACGGGCCGTGCGCGTTCATGGAAGCCTTCGACCCGGCCGCTGTCTACAGCTCGATCGACCACGGTGGCCGCTACGCCTACGGCAACCAGCCACTGATCGCCGAGTGGAACCTTGCCCGGCTGGCCGAGGCCGTCCTCCCGCTGTTGCACGACGACGAGGAGCAGGCGGTCGCGCTCGCCATGCAGGCGCTGGGCGGTTTCCGGCCTCAGTACGATGCTGCCTGGTCAGCCGGCATGCGGGCCAAGCTCGGCCTGTCCGGCAGCGTCGACCAGACAGTCGTGTCGCCGCTGGTGCAGGAGCTGCTTCTGCTGCTCCAGAAGGACCACGTCGACCACACCTCGTTCTTCCGTGCCCTCGCCGTTGCCGGACGCGGCGATGCCCAGCCGGTGCGTCGCCTCTTCGTCGATCTCGCGGCGGTCGACGACTGGGTGACGCGGTGGCGCGCCCTGGGCCCGGACACCGACGCGATGGACCGGGTCAACCCGTTGTACATCCCCCGCAATCACCTCGTCGAGGAAGCCCTGACCGCCGCGACCGACGGCGATCTGGACCCGTTCCAACGGCTGGTGGAGGCCGTGACCGCACCGTACGACGAGCGTCCCGGCTTCGAGCGGTACGCCACTGCGGCCCCGCCGGACTTCGGCGCCTACCGGACCTTCTGCGGCACCTGAACACCGGCGCTCGCCACCCACGCTCATCTTGGTGACCACTGCCGATGAGCGGATGGTGTGGTCGGCGGTCACGGTGACTCGTGCAGCGGCCAGACCTCGACTACGCCATGCGCGACGGCGCAGGGCGTCCGCGACACCATGCGGATGGCCTCGGCCAATGTCGCGGCCTCGATGATGGCGAATCCGGCCACCGGCAGTGCGGAGGACATGAACGGCCCGTCGGATGTGATCACTTCGGCGCCATAGTGGTTGCGGACCTGGACCGGTCGGCCCGCGACGCCCATGTCGGTTCCATCGTGGCGCAGCCGGGCGTCGTGCGCGTGCGCTGCGTCCCGGACGCTGGGGTCGACGCGGTCGTACCCGGCCTGGTCGCCGTATCCGATCGTCACGAACTTGGCCATAGTGGTCCCCTCTGGTGCGGTGTCAGGCTTGCGCCAGAACTGATTGCATTTAGCAACCAGAGTGAGGGTACGTGACTGATCCCGCAATGCAACCAGTTGGCGGAGACTCGAACGCGGTCCCGCCGCCCGTCGACGAATCCGGCTTTGCCGCGATCCGCGCGCTTGTTGACGCCAGGAGAAGACTGGCGCTACAGCAAGGGCTGGGGTGACCACCCGCCACGGCCGGTGGTCGCGGCACGGGCCTTGAGCGCCGGTGGCTTGCGAGGAAGCCCCGGTTCAGGGTTGGTGCGGTTGGGGAGTCGCCGGGGCGTACGGATGCGTCGGTTTTCAGCGATGAGCGTTCACCCGGTAGGGGCGGAAGAACTCGCGTAGTTCCTGGGCGTAGATCTCGGGTTCCTCGATGGCGGCGAAATGGCCGCCGCGCGGGGCCTCGGTCACCCGGACGGTGTTGGCCACGCGGTCCAGCCAGGGGCGGGGTGGGTGGAGCAGGTCGGCGGGGAAGAAGGTGAAGCCGGACGGGACCTCGACCCGGCGTTGCAGCTGGGCCGGGTCGATTGCGGCGTTGGCGGCATACATGCGCATGGACGAGCCGATCGTGCCGGTCAGCCAATAGATGGTGAGGTTGGTGAGGATGTCGTCCCTGGTCAGGCTGTCGCCGTCGCTCCAGGCGCGCAGCTTTTCGACGATCCAGGCGGCCAGGCCGGCGGGGGAGTCGTTCAGGCCGACGGCGGCCGTTTGCGGCTTGGTGCGGTGCATCATCCCGTACGCCCCCTCGCGCGCGCCCCACGCGGCGGCCTGGGCGAGGAAGTCGCGTTCGGCGGGGGTGAGCGTGGCCGGGTCGCCGGTGAAGACGGGCAGGCCGGCGTCGGTGCGGTGCACGGCCGTGACGCGTCCGGGGTGGTCGAGGGCGAGACAGCGGGCGACCTGGCTGCCGATGTCGCCGCCCGCGGCCCCGAAACGGCGGTGGCCCAGGTCGGTCATCAGCGCGGCCCACAGGTTGGCGACGTCGATCGAGTTGAGTGGCTGGGCCGGCTTCTCGGAATAGCCGTAGCCGGGCATGTCGGGCACCACGACGTGGAACGCGTCGGCCGGGTCGCCGCCGTGCGCGCCCGGGTCGGCCAGCAGCGGGATCACCTTGGTGTAGCGCCAGAACGAGTCGGGCCAGCCGTGGCAGAGGATCAGCGGGAACGGGTCGGGGCCTCGGCCGGGGGCGTGGACCGCGTGGATGCCGTTGCGCCACACATGCGGGAACTCGTTGAGCGCGGCCTCCTGCTTGCGCCAGTCGAAACCGCCGGCCCAGTACGCCACCAGCTCGCGCAGATAGTCCACGTCGGTGCCCAGCTCCCAGCCGGCGTCCTCGGGCGCGTCGGGCCAGCGGGTGGCCAGCAACCGGGAACGGAGATCGTCGAGCGCGGCCGGCTCGGCTGGGGGCAGCATCGGCATGGGCCCGACCCTAGCCGCCCGAGAGGCACCGTAGTGTCCCGATTCACTCCATCGATAGCCATGGGTTTTCGTTATTTGCTCAGGCCGATGATCGGCTAGGCGACCGGCTCCCCGGCCAGAAAGGACTCGGCCTGCCGGTGCCGGCGGCCCCTCCGATCGCCCGGGTCCTCACCCAAGCCCGGCGGGCGGGCTCGGGCACGGTCAGTTCAAGATCCTGCTGGTGCTGCGCCGCGGCGGGCCGCCGCACGAGGCCCTCCCGTCCCAACTGGCCGACCGGCTGGGGCTGACCCGGGGAGCGCTGCCGGCCCGGCTGGGCCCGCTGGAGGAGGCCGGGCTGATCGAGCGGGGCCCCGGACCGGGGGATCGCCGCCCGGTGCGGGTACGTCTGACGCCGGCCGGGAACGACGCGTTCGAACGGCACGCGACCACCGAGAACCGGGGTGAGGCGTCGCTGCTGGCCGCCCTGGCCGCGGACGAGCGCCGAACGCTGGCCGGCCTGCTGCGCAAGCTGGTGCTGCGGACCGGTCCCGGGGGTGGGCCGGGTCAGCGGCGCGGGGCGTAGGCGCGGCGCGGGTGGGACCAGCGGACGCTCCGGAGCCGCGGCTCGCGGCGGCGGGGCTGCGGGGCGGCGGGCAGACTGACCGTGAAGGTGGCGCCCGCGCCGGGGCGGCCCTCGGCCACGATGGTGCCGCCGTGGCTGGTCACGACCTCTTGGAGCAGCGCCAGGCCCAGACCGAAACGGCGTTCCCCGCCGGCGGCGCCGGGTTCTCCCGCGCCCGGGCCGCGGTGGAAGCGGTCGAACAGGCGGTCGGCGGTGGCCGGGTCGAAGCCGGCGCCGGTGTCGTCGACGATCAGCTCGGCGCGGTCGCCCGCCGAGCGTACGGTGACGGCGATCCGGCCGCCCGCAGGCGTGTGGGTGAGCGCGTTGGTCAGCAGCTCGCCCATCATCCGGTGCAGGGCCGAGGCGATGCCGGTGACCTCGACCGGCCGGCCCGGCGTGGCCAGGGTGACCGTGACGGAGTGCTCCGCGGCTCGGTCGGCCTCCTGCGCCACGGCGGTCTCGGCCAGATCCGTGAGGTCGACCGGTGTCGTGGGCGGACGGTCGTCGGGGGTGCCGGCCAGGCGGGCCGACAGCAGCAGCTCCTCGACGATCTCGCCTAAGCGGCGGGTGGTGCCGACTAGGCGTTCCAGGTCGCCGCGGTCGTCGCTTCGCGCGCGCCGGGCCAGCAGTTGGGCGCGCGTGTGCACCTGGGCGATCGGGGTGCGCAGCTCGTGGCTGGCGTCGGCGACGAAACGGCGCTGCCGCGCGAGCGCCTCGGCCAGCGGGGCGACCGAGCGGTGGGCCACGATCAGCCCGGTGACCATCGCGGCGAGCAGGCCGATCGCGGCGGCCAGCGCGAACGCCCACAGCAGATGCTGACGGTCGGCCAGCTGATAGCGGGCGTCGAACACGACCTGGACGGCGCCGGTGGCGGTGGTCTGGGTGCGTACGTGATAGACCGTGCCGCCCCGGGGGACCGTGGTGATCTCGGTGGGGCCTCCGGCGGCCGCCCGGTCCAGCGCGTCGCGTCTCGGGAAGCCCGGCGGCGGCGTGGCCGGTCCGGCCTCGAGGCGGGCGCCGTCGAGGGTGATGATCCAGTTGCAGCCGGCCGGGCCGGAGACGGTTCCGTGCTCGGCGCCCCAGGCGAGCTCGCGCTGGATCTGGCGTTCCTGGCTGGCCACCAGGGTCGCGTAGGCCACCCCGCCGACGAGGGTCAGCAGCAGTCCCACGGCCAGCCCGACCAGCAGGCCCATCCGTAGCCTCGCCCGGCGCACGATCGCGCGTTCGGTCTCGGTCACAGCGTGCCCAGCCGATAACCCAGCCCGTGCACCGTACGCACCACGTTGCGGCCCAGCTTGCGTCGCAGGTAGTAGACGTAGGTGTCCACGATGGAGGCGGCCGCGGCCTCGTCGAACACGCGCGCCCGCAACTGGTGGCGCGGATGCACGGTCGCGGGGCGGGTGGCCAGCACCCGGAGCAGTTCGAACTCGCGCGAGGACAGCGCGACCCGGCCGCCGCCCGGCTTGACGACGTCGCGCATGGCCAGGTCGAGCAGGCCGTTGCCGACGCGCAGCACCTCGGTCGCGTCCGGTGTGCGGCGGCACAGGGCGCGCAGGCGGGCGCTCAGCTCGTCGAGGTCGAACGGCTTGGCCAGGTAGTCGTCGGCCCCCGCGTCGAGGCCGGCGATCCGGTCACCGACGGTGCCGAGCGCGGTGAGCATCAGGGCGCGGGCGGGCACGGCCCGGGAGCGCAGCCGGGCCAGCAGGTCCAGCCCGTCCAGCGCGGGCAGCAAACGGTCGATCACCATCACGTCGTACGGCCTGGTCAGGCCCAGATGCAGCCCGCGCTGACCGTCGGGGGCCTGATCGACCTCGTAGCCCTCGTCGCGCAACGCGTCGGTCAGCAACTCGCTCAGCTCGGTGTCGTCCTCGACGAGGAGAAGCCGGTGCATCCATCGACCCTGGCATATGTCCCGGTGTTTGCATAGGAAAAAGTTGAATATGCAACCTTCATCCCACCGGTTGCTTTTCCCGTACGGGAGAGAGCCGCCGCTCGCGGCGTTCGATCAGGCTCAGAAGCGGGGTCGTCATGAGCGTCGTGACCAGGGCGACCAGCACCAGCACGGTGAACAGCGAGGAGTTGACGACGCCGGCCTCCAGGCCCACGTTGAGCGCGATCAACTGCATCAGGCCGCGGGCGTTCATCAGCGCCCCGACGCGCAACGACACGGCGTTCGGCTCGCCCCGCAGCCGGGACGCGGCCCAGCAGGCCCCGAACTTGCCCACGACGGCGACGGTCACGCAGGCCACCGCGAACATCAGCACGGCCGGGTCGCCGAGCAGCCCGAACTCGGTGCGCAGGCCCGAGAAGGTGAAGAACAGCGGCAGGAAGACGGCCGACGCGAGCGGTGTGAGCGTGTTCACCACCTGGTCGGTCTCGGGGCGGCGGGGCATCACCACGCCCACGGCGAACGCGCCGAACACGGCGTACAGGCCGATCTCGTCGGTGTACCAGGCGATCAGGAACAGCAACGCCACCGTGCCGAGCAGGCGGCCCGGTTCGCCGATGCGCGGCGAGCCCATCAGGGTGCCGGTGACCCGCCGCCCGCCCAGCCACAGCGCCAGCCCGAACAGCACCGCGCCGCCCGCCGTGACGAAGGCCGGTCCGGCCTCGCCGGACGCGAACGCCAGCACGACGGCCAGCATGATCCAGGCCACCATGTCGTCGATCGCGCCGCTGGCCAGGGCGAGCGAGCCGTGGCGGGTGCCGGCCTGGCCGCGCTCGGTGATGATGCGGGCCAGCATCGGGAACGCGGTGATGGACAGGGCCACGCCGACGAAGGCCGCGGTGACGCCGATCGACACGCCCTCCTTGGCGATCGATCCGCCGGCCACGAGGACGAGCAGGGCGCCGAGAGCCAGGGGCGCGGTGATCCCGGCGAGCGAGACCGCGCCCGCGGTGCCGGCCAGCCGGGCCGAGCGGTGACTCGTGAACGCGTAGCCGGCCTGGAACATGAACAGCACCAGCCCGACCTGGCCGACCACATAGAGCACGGGATAGAGGGCCGGGGGAAAGAGCGTTTCCTGTACGCCGGGCAGAAGCAGACCGAGAAGCGAAGGCCCGAGCAGGACACCGGCCAGCATCTCGCTCACCACCGGAGGCTGGCCCACCCGGCCGAGCAGCCAGGCGACGAGCTTGCAGAACAGGAGAATCACCGCGACGGCGATGAAGAACCGTGGCGCCAGCTCGGTCGGTGTCACTGCCGTGCCTCCTCAGTCATGGGTGGACCTGCTCGAAATAGGTGGTGCAGAGCCGGCGGCGGCGGGCGTCGAACACCATCCAGGTGCCGAAGACCAGCTGCAGCACCGATCGGCCCGCGTTCTCCCAGCGATCCCGTACGCGCATCAGGCTCTGCCGCCATCGGCCCGGCGCGGGCAGTCCGGCCGGGGTGAGATAGGCCGGCCCGCGGCTCGGCAACGAGCGGGTGTGCGCGGCCGACGACGTGACGGCGAACCGTCGCAACGTCTCCCGGGTCGCCGCGCGCAGCATCACGGGAGCCACCCCGCGCGCCGGGCAGGCCCGATTGGCGGTTATCCCGTACGGGATGAAGTGTGCTTGTTTGCGCCGGAGCGTGAGCCAGCGGCCGGGGCGGAACTCGTCGTCACCGGCCGGACCGGTGCGCTGGAAGGCGAGATAGTTGAACAGCAGGACGGACCCCGGAGCGATCGTGACGCCGCTGTCCAACTTTATCGGCGCGGACGTGATGCGGTGCGCGATTCCGAACAGGGGGTGCACGCGCAGGGTCTCGTCGATCAGCCGGTCGAGTGCGTCGTCGTCCTCCGGGTCGGTGCCGGTGGTCGACGCGCACAGCAGGATGTGGGCCATCGCCTCGGACATCTGCACGACAGCCGTGTTGAAGAACGCGCCCTGCAGATACCAGGTCGTCTCCTCGGCGGTGAACGGTTCGGGCAGCACCACCGGACAGGTGCCGCCGTCCACCCGGGCCCGCAGATAGCGGGTGAGCCGGTCGCGCCGCCCCATCCGCCTCGGCCGGGTTCCCTTGAGCGCCGTGACGACGTCGTCCGCGTTGGCCACGATGAGGTCGCGGGCCTGACGGTCGCAGGGCTGCTGGAAGACGAGCTCGTAGTAGACCTCGGCCCACACCGGCATCATCAGATCCCGTACGCGGGTGAAGCTGGTGCGGTCCGGGCGGAGCTCGTCGAGGACGCGCCGGGTGGCCGCCGTGGCCAGCTCGTCCGAGCGCCGGTGCGGGAGGGCCAGCACGTGACGGGTCGTGCGGGCCACGGTGCGGTAGCGATCCCCGGGTTCGAGGTGTTCCTGGTGCATCTGAGGGCCAGGCGCGAGCCAGTACCAGAACAGGTCGGACAGGCCCGCTCCCCGGCTGCGCCCGTCGGCCGCCGGGTCGCTGTAGACGCGCTCGAACTCCTCGGCTCCCACCAGCGGACCCGGAACCGGGATGCCTTCCTCGCCGTTGATCCGCTTGAAGATCCATTCCCGGGCCCGTACGACGGCGGGCGGCAACCATCGGGGCAGGCTCCACAATCCGGCCCCGGCGATGACGGCGATCCCGAACCCGATCATCTGCCACCGCCCGCGGCCGCGACGATCCGCCCGGTCATGCGACCTGGTCCGCGCTCAGATCGGACGGGCGCCTGGCCCCGGTCAGGGTCAGGGTGTGAGCCAGCTCGTCCCGCAAGGACTCCAGCACCTGGCGGACGCCGTCCGGGCCGGACGTGGCCAGGCCCCAGATGACCGGGCGGCCGATAAGGACGGCGGTGGCGCCCAGGGCCAGCGCGACCGCGATGTCGGTGCCGCGGCGAACGCCACCGTCGAGCAGGACCGGGATCCGGTTGTCCACAGCCTCGGCGACCGCCGGGAGCGCCTCCACCGTCGCGATGGCGCCGTCGAGTTGCCGTCCACCGTGATTGGAGACGATCAGCGCGTCCACACCGTGCTCGACGGCGAGCCGCGCGTCCGCCGGATGGAGAATTCCCTTGAGCACGATCGGCAGCCCGGTGGACCGCCGCAGCCTGTCGATGTGCTCCCAGCTCAGCTCGGGGTCCATCGCGATGTCCCGGAGGCGGCCGCCCGCGTCCCGCATGTTCTCGCAGGCGAACCCGTCGGGCAGATCGTGGAAGCCGTGGTGCCTGTCCCGTTCCCGCCGGCCGAACACCGGGGAGTCGACCGTCACGACGAGAGCCCGGCATCCGGCCGCCTCGGCCCGCTCGACCACATGCCGCTGGAACGCCTCGTCCGGCTGTGGATAGAGCTGCATCCACAGGCCGGCGCCGGTCGCCGCGATGTCCTCCACCGGCTGGGTGGCCGCCATGCTGACGACCATCACGGTTCCGGCCGCGGCCGCGGCCCGCGCGGTCCCGGCCTCCCCGGCCGGATGGGCCAGCCGATGAAACGCCGTCGGAGCGATGAGCACCGGCATGCTCAGGTCGGAACCGAGCAACGAGGTGCCCAGATGCGGTTGCCCCACGCCCCGCAGCACCCGTGGCACTAACCGGCGCCGGGCGAACGCCTCCCCGTTGGCTTGCAGCGTGCGTTCCTCCCCGGCCCCGCCGGCGAAGAAGTCCCAGTGCTTCGGGTCCAGCACCGCCCGGGCCTGCGCGGCCGGGCTGCGGTTGTTTCCGCGGAGCGCGTCGGAAACAACCGCAGCGGCCCGGTCGGCGGCCGTCATCGCCGCAGGCAGCGGGAGATGAAGGCGGTCAGCGGGGCGACGTGGACATCGGGCCGGTCCCACCGGTTCTCCAGGTTCTCGGCCATGTGGTGGGTGGCGGCCACCTCGCCGCCCGTGTGGAAGCGGACGACCGGATGCAGGTAGGCGGCGTCGTGGGCCTGGCCGGGGGAGTCCTGGGCGATCCGGCTCACCGTGATGTCGAACGGGTCGACCTGGTCGTGGCCGGGACCGTATTCGAGGGTGACGACGAAGGCCGGATCCGGGCCCACCCCGCCCTCGGTGAAGTAGTCGACCGGCACCTCCTCCAGGTATCGGCCCCGGGTCGTCACGACGTCGGCCAGGAAGCCGAACTGCTGCCACAGGGCCGACGTGCGGTTGATCCGGGCGACGATCGCGTCGGTGAGACCCTCGGGCGTGTCGTCCACCGGGACGGACGGCCACGGTCTTCCGGCGTACCGCTGCTCGAGGATCTTGTGGAGGGCCCGCACGCTGTACCGGAAGCCGTGGATGAACCCGCTGGTGGATTTCTTGAAGTCGCGCTGCTGGGTGAGCGTGCCCGCGAAGTACAGGCCGGGGACGTCGACCGATTCCCAGGCGGAGGTCTGCGCCGGCAGGCGGTCGTTGATGACCAGCGACGGGCGGGCGCTGTCGTCGAAGATGCCCGGGTCGAACGCGAACCCGGTGCAGACCAGCACCCGGTCGTACCGGAGCTCCTTGATCACCTCGTTGGCCCGCGCGAAGGCGAACGTCACCTTGAACTCGGCGCCGTCCTTCTCGATGCCGCGGACGGTGCCGTCGAGGATCGCGTTGGCCGACTTGAGCTGGTACGTGTCGAGGAAGTTGTTGTTGACCGCGCGCAGGTGACCGACGTAGTGGGTGCGCCACGCGAGCCGGATCGAACTGGGCCCGGCCACATGGATGAGCGAGGTCGTCTCGATCAGGTTGTCCGCGGTCTCGAACGCCGAGTTCCCCTTGCCGATGATCAGCACCCGCTGATCGAGGAAGTCGCCGGGATCCACCGGCATCTCGCCGTAGCCCTCGGCCAGTTCCAGGCCCGGGATGGCGGGCCGGTACTCCCGGGACACCCCGGTCGCGACGATCACCCGCCGGGCCCGGAACGTCTCGTCGCCCGCGCTCACCACGAAACCGTCGTCCGTGCACGCGACCCTGGTGACGCGCGTGTCGTAGCGCACCTTCACGCCGGTCTTGGCGGCGAAGTCGGCCAGGTAGCGCACCATCACGTCGGCGTCCGGGAAGTAGCGTCCGGTGTAGCCGGTGAACAGCAGGGCCGGGTCGTCGGTGAGCAGCGAGTTCCAGTCCATGCGCAGGTTGAGCTCGGAATCGCTCGTTCCCGTGCGCGGCTTGTTGATCGAGATGAGCGTGCGGTGCCGCGGATAGGTCCGGAAGAACGTGCCCGGGGCCTCGCCCGCCTCCAGGACCAGATAGTCGGATTGGTCGCCGTCCTCGAGCAGGGCGGCCAGCTGGAGACCGGCCGGCCCGGCCCCGATGATCAGGTAGTCGAGCGTCACGGACCGCACCCTACGAACCGGAAATCAGAGAAATATCAGTTTCCTCGAGTATCTGGGCGCAGATGTGCACTTCAGCCTCCAGCGGGCGGTCGGGATCGATCGGCGGAATCGCGTGTTCGAGCGAGGCGAGCAGGCGCGCGCAGACGGCGGAGGAGGGCCGCCGGGCGCCGACGTGCGCGGCCTGCCGCAGCCCCAGCGCGAGCGATCCGCACAGCAGCCGCAGCAGGTGAGCCTGATCGAGCGCGCGCAGGGCGGCCTGGGTGCCGAACGGGACGACGTCCTGGTTGTGCAGGTTCGTGGGCAGGCTCTGCATGCTGGCCGGGGTGGCGTCGCGGCGGATCTCGGCGATCAGCGCGGTGGAGGCCAGTTGCACCCCCTGCAGCCCGTGCTGCCGGCCCGGTCCGGCGGCCAGCATCGGCGGCAGCCCGCCGTTGCGGTGCGGGTCGACGAGCAGGTCGAGTTGCCGCTCGACCAGGTTGCCGACCTGGGCCAGAACGATCGCGAGCAGGTCCGCGGCGAAGGCGGCGGGCTGCCCGAAGAAGTTCCCGCCGTGCACGACGGCGTCGTCGCCCGGGAAGAGCAGCGGATTGTCGCTGACCCCGCCGAGATCGGCCTCGACGACGTTGTCCACATAGCGCAGGGCGTCCTCGGCCGCGCCCAGCAGCTGGGGAGAACACCGGATGCTGTACGGCTCCTGAAGCGGCCGATCGCCCGACGGTGTGCATCCGGTCAGCGCGGCCCGCATGTCCGCGGCCACCGCCGTCACGCCCGGGTGGTGGAAACGGGCGATCAGCCGTGGGTCGAGGAACTGCGGATCGCAGCCGAGCTGGTCGGCGAGCAGGCAGGTGAGCAGCTGGGCCGAGCGGTGCGATCGGCGGACGCTGTGCAGGGCGAGCGCGAGGGCGGCCGTGGTCAGTGAGGTGCCGTTGACCAGGGCGAGGGCGTCGCGGCCGTCCAGAGGCAGAGGTTCCAGTCCCGTACGCCGCAGGGCCTCGGACGCCGGCAGGCGCTCGCCGTCCACATAGGCATGGCCGCGGCCCCGCAACGCCTGGGCGGCCGCCCCGAGCGGGATCAGGTCGCCGCTGGCGCCGACCGATCCGAGCCGCGGCACGGCCGGGGTGAACGTCGTGCCCAGCATCGCGGCGAGCGCGTCGACGACGTGCGGCGAGGCGCCCGAGGCGCCCTGGGCCAGCGACCAGGCGCGGACGAGCAGAGCCGCGCGCACGACCGCCGGATCCAGATCCGCGCCCTGCCCGGCGCCGAGATGGGCGAGAGTGTTGTCGGCCTGATCGCGCTGGTCCGGGCGGCCGGCGTAGCCCACGAGCGCGCCGAAACCGGTGGTCGCGCCGTAGACGGCCCGGTCGTCGCCGAGCGCCTTGTCCAGGAAGCCGCGGGCGGCCGCCATCCTCTCGCGTACGGCCGGGCCGGTCCGGACGTCGATGGGCCGGTGGGCGGCCAGCAGGTCGGCCACCCGCAGTGGACCGCCCAGGTCTACCTGAATCGTCATGGGCCGGACGCTAGGGCCGAATTCTCAGAAGCCTCTGAAATCGTCCGGTTAGGTTCCGGCTCATGACGCACGAGTACCTGATCATCGGGGCCGGGCCGGCCGGGCTTCAACTCGCCGCCCTGCTGGAGCGCGACGGTCACGACTACCTCGTCCTGGAGGCGGGCGACGGGCCGGGCACGTTCTTCCGGACCTATCCGCGGCATCGCACGCTGATCTCGATCAACAAGGTGTGGACCGGGTCGGAGGATCCCGAGTTCAACCTGCGGGCCGACTGGAACTCGCTGCTCACCGACGACCCGGCGCTGCTGTTCAAGGAGTACAGCTCGCGATATTTCCCGGCCGCCGACGATCTGGTCCGCTACCTGGGCGACTTCGCGCGGGGATTGCGGATCTCGTACGACACGCGCGTCGACTCGGTCACGCGCACCGACGACGCGTTCGTGCTGACCGCGGGCGATCGCACCTTCTCGGGCCGGCGGGTGATCGTCGCGACCGGCGTGTCCCGGCTGCACGTTCCGCCTGTCCCGGGAGCCGAGCTGGCCGAACGGTACGACACCGTCAATGTTGATCCTCGTGATTTCGTCAATCAACGTGTCCTCATCGTGGGCAAGGGCAACTCGGGCTTCGAGACGGCCGACGCGCTGATCGAGACCGCGGCCGTCATCCATGTGGCCGGGCCGCACTCGATCAAGCTGGCCTGGCAGACGCACTACGTCGGTCACCTGCGCGCGGTCAACAACAACTTCCTCGACACGTACCAGTTGAAGTCGCAGAACGCCGTGCTGGACGGGACGATCGAGCGGATCGTCCGGCGCGACGACGGGGGATATCGGGTCGAGTTCCGCTATGCGCGCACGGCCGAGGCGGTGCGCGTGCTCGAATACGACCGGGTCATCCTGTGCACCGGGTTCGCCTTCGACGCCTCGCCGTTCGACGAGCCGGCCCGTCCCGAGCTGGCCATCAACGACCGGTTTCCGGCGCAGAGCCCGGCGTGGGAATCGGTGAACGTGCCCGGTCTGTATTTCGCCGGGACGCTCATGCAGCAGCGCGACTTCAAGAAGTCCACGAGCGGGTTCATCCACGGCTTCCGGTACGCGGTGCGGGCCCTCCACCACATCCTCGGCGTGCGCCACCGCGGCGAGTCGTGGCCGTCGGCGTCGGTGGACAACACGCCCGAGGCCATCACCGGGGCCGTCATCGAGCGGATCAACCGCACGTCGGCGCTGTGGCAGCAGTTCACTGTTCTGGGCGACGTGATCACGGTGGTGGACGGCGCCGCGTCGTACCTGCCCGAGGTGCCGGTCGCCTACTTCAAGTCGGGGGAGCTCGGGCCCTACGACTCGGCGTTCGTGGTGACGCTGGAGTACGGCCCCGACCACGACCAGGTGGACCCGTTCGACATCACGGTGCCGCGGATAGCCGAGAACGACGCCGCGGCCGCGCACGACGCCAGCTATCTGCACCCGGTTGTGCGCGCCTACCGATCCGGGGAGGTTGTCGCGACCCATCACCTGGCCGAGAACCTGGAGAACGACTGGAATCTGCCGCACGTGCACGTCGAGCCGCTGGCCGTCTTCATCAAGGGCGTGCTGGCCGAGACCCCGCCGCCGGGCGGCCGTCCGTGACCGGGGGCGCGACCGGAATCTGGCCTCAGGCTGTGCTGGACCTGCTCGGGGCGGCCGGTGGGCGGACCGTGTTCGAGGACGGCGACCGGCTCGTCTCGGGTGACGAGATGCTGTCCATGGTCCGGCGGGCGGCCGGGGGTCTGCGCTCGGACGGGGTCGTGGCCGGGGACGGGGTGGTGCTGCGGCTCGGCGTCAACGCGGAGGCGTTCGCCGCGATCATCGGCGCCTTCGTCGTGGGAGCCCGGCTGTCCGGCGTACGGGATCAGGTTCTTCCCCCGGATGCCGGGTCGATCGTGGTCGATGACGAGCGCGTCACCCTGTGGATGCGCGGGCCGGACCGTCCACAGGAAGTCGCCGGGCGGCCCGGGGATGTCGCCCGGGTGCTGTGGACAAGCGGCAGCAGCGGCGTCCCCAAAGGGTGCGGCCAGACCTACGCCTCGATGACGGCGGCCTGGGCGGCCCACCCGGACCGATGGCCGCCGGCCGTCCGGAGCCTCGCCTCACGGTTGCGGCGCTATCTCGTGTTCGGGTCGCTGACCAGCCAGGTCATGCTCGAATACGGCGTCCTGACGCTGGCCGCCCGGGGCACCCTCGTGGTGGCCCGGCCGCCCGGCTTCCCCGACGCCCTCGCCCGGCATCGGGCCACGGCCAGCGTCATCACTGTGGGCAAGCTGAATCAACTCGTCCGGGACCAGCGCGCGAAGCCGGCCGATCTGAGCAGCCTGCAAGCCCTGCTCGTGTCCGGCTCACCGCTGCCCGCCGGCCGGCTCGCCGAGGCCGTCGACGTGCTCGGGCCGGTGGTCTTCCACGGCTACGGGCAGACCGAGACCGGCATGATCGCCATGTTGACGCCCGACGAGATGACGCCCGCCGCCCTCGACTCGGTCGGCCGGCCCGCGGTCGACATCGACGTGCGTGACGGCGAAATCTATGTGCGGGCCCCCGCGCAGGCGTCGTCATACTGGAACGATCCGGACGAGACGGCCGCCGTCTTCGTCGACGGCTGGGTGCGAACACGCGACATCGGCGCCATCGGCGACGACGGCCTCCTGCGGCTGACCGGCCGCGCCCGCGACATCATCATCGTGCAGGCCGAACTCGTCTACGCGGGCGCGGTCGAGCAGGTGCTGGCGGCCGATCCCGCGGTGGCCGAGGCGTACGTGATCGGCCGCCCCGACGACAACACAGGCGAGGCGGTGCACGCCTTCGTCGTACCCGCTCCCGGCCCGGCGCCCGATCTCCGCGCCTTGACGTCGTCGGTGGCCCGGACCTTGGGCGCCCACGCCGCGCCCAGCACGGTCACCCTCATCGACCAGGTCCCTGTCGCTCCGAGCGGCAAGCCCGACAAACAAGCCCTCACCGTCCCGGCCGATTCCTGGACTTCGGGTGTCGGCGGGCCATCCATCGCCGCACTCGATCGGTAGGTGCCGGTTGTCGGTGAGTGTTTTGCCGTTTCGGAGCGACCCGCCGGCGACTCGGGGTCAGTCGCAGGGGGAGCCGTTCAGGGCGAACGATGTGGGTGCGGTGTTGTCCGCTGTCCAGCGGCCCAGGATGCCGACCGTGGCGGTTCCCCCTGCCGGGACCCGGGAATTCCAGCGGGCCGACGTCAAGGTCACGGCCGGGCCGTTCTGAGCGAACGAGGCGTTCCAGCTCGAGGTGACTTGCTGATCGCCGGGCATGGTCACGTTCAGGGTCCAGCCGTCCAGTGCGGTGGCCGACCGGTTGGTGATCGTCAGCTCGGCTACGAAACCGCCGCGCCACTCGGACGTGGTCTTGTAGGCGACGCTGCAGGTCCGCGCCGGGGGCGGAGTGGTGGGCGGGGCGGGCGACGGCACCAGGTTCGAGGCGATCGACAGGTTGCCCGCGGCGTCCTTGGCACGCACGTAGTACCCGGGCGTGGCGAAGCCGCCGCTCATGAACGGCGCGGCGAACGACGTCCCGGTCGTGGTGCCGACCAGCGTCGAGGTGTACCAGCTGTCGAACCAGTACACGTTGTATCCGGTCACGCCGAGGTTGTCGGTGGCGGCGTTCCAGGCCAGGGTGGGGCCGGTGGCGGTGGTCCCGGTGATCCGGAGGTCGGCCGGCGTGGACGGCGGGGTGGTGTCGCCGGTGGCCGAGGCCGGGGTCATCACCGTGATCGGCTCGGGGGAGATCGACGTCCGGCTCTCGGTGTCGCGGGCCAGCATCCAGAACCGGTACTGGCTGGTCGGGCGGATGCCCGAAGTGATGGTGACCGAGGTGACGTTGCCGACCGGCTGGTTCCAGTAGATGTCGTTGAACATCTGGGTGTAGTTGACGTCGTAGCCCGCGATCGGGCTCGAACCTGGGCTGGACGCCGTCCACGAGAGAGTGACCGAGGTCGGCGTGACCGCGGTGACCCGGAAGTCCGTCGGCGTGCTCGGCCCCTGCCCCGAGGGCGTGGGCGGCGCGGGCGTGGTGGGCGGCGCGGGCGTGGTGGGCGGCGCCGGCGTGCTGGGCGGCGCGGGCGTGGTGGGCGGCGCCGGCTGGGTTGGGGGCGGACCGGGCGGCGTCGGGCTGGCCCTGGTGGGGGTCGGCGGGGCGGGAGTCGTGGGGACCGGAGCCGGCCCCGCCGTGCCGATGGGCGTCGTAGCCGGCGGCGGATTCGCCGCCGCCGCGCCCCCGATGCCGGTCAGAAGCGCCATCGCGCCCAACGTCACCACAGTGATCGAGCGAATACGGGTCCCCATGCCCTGACCGTCCAAGACGCATCGACGATTGTCAACGCCTACCCGTCAGTCACCGCAGCATGCCGCAGCTCTGGCGCTGCCCTGCCCAGCCGGCGGACCACGGCGAGGCGGTCCGCGCCGGGATGGGCCGCGCGAACGGCGGGCTCATTGTGCCCACCTGGTCCGGAGGGTGCTCGCCACGGCTGAGGGCCCCGCGGTGGTGAGCGGCGCCCACTGCGGGGGTCGAGCATGCCCGCCGCGGTAAGGAAGGCGTGCGTAATCCGGGCCGGCCTGTGCGAGAACAAATGCATGCTGCGTTAGGGCATGGGGTGGCCGCAGGGCGCCCGAAGTAGGCTGCGGCTCATGATCAGAGCGGACCGGCTGGTGGCCGGTGATCTGGTGGCGCTGGTTTCGCCGTCGGGGGCCAGCGAGGCCGGTCGGGTGGCGCGGACCGTTTCGGCGCTCGAAGGCTGGGGACTGCGGGTCCGGCTGGGGGAGCACGCGGGTGGGCGGCATCTGTTCTTTGCCGGAACCGACGACGAGCGGCTGGCCGACCTGAATGACGCGTTGCGGGACCCGGCCGTCCGCGGGGTGTTCTGCATGCGGGGCGGCTATGGGATGCAGCGGATCGTCGACGGCGTCGACTTCGGGGCCGTGCGGAACGATCCCAAGGTGGTGATGGGTTTTTCGGACATCACGGCTCTGCACGCGGCCCTGTGGCGCGAAGCCGGGTTGGTCACCGTGCACGGGCCGACGGCGGGACAGTTCGAACGCGGGGCCGCGTCGCTGACCGTGCGCGCGGCCCGGAGGGCGGTTACCAAGGCCCAGCCGGTCACGGTGGTGGCGTCGGAGCAGGAGCTGACCTACGGCGTACGGGTGGAGGGGCCGGCCGAGGGGACACTGCTCGGGGGCAACCTGGCGATGCTCGCGACCACGATCGGGACGCGGCACGCGCTCGGCCTGGACGGGGCGATTCTGCTGCTCGAGGACGTGGACGAGGAGCCTTACCGGATTGATCGCATGCTCGTGCACCTGCGGCGGGCGGGCTGGTTCGAGGGATTGCGCGGGGTGGCGCTGGGACAGTTCACGAACTGCGTCGACCGGAACCCGAAGTATCCACCCGTCGAGGAGGTGCTGCGGGAGCAACTGGGCGCGCTCGGCGTGCCGGTGCTCGGCGGCCTGCCGATCGGGCACGGCGGGCAGCAGATCGCCGTCGGCCTCGGCGTCCGCGCGCGCCTGGACACCGGGGCCGGCACCCTCGTGGTGGACCCGGCGGTCCGCTGAGGCGGCTACTTTTCGGACCAGACGCCCAGCTCGTTGCCGCTCGGGTCGGTGAAGTGGAAGCGGCGGCCGCCGGGGAACTCGTAGGGGCCCTCGATGACCCGGCCGCCGGCGGCGCTCACGGCCTCGGCCGAGGCGTCGAGGTCGGCGGAGAACAGCAGGACCAACGGGCCGCCCACGCCCACCGGCTCGCCGGGGCGCAGACCGCCGGTCTCGCCGGCGCCGTCGGGGTGGCGGATGCCCGCGTAGTCGGGGCCGTAGTCGTTGAACTGCCAGCCGAACGCCTCGGCGTAGAAGCGCTTGGCCGCCGGCAGATCGCCGACCGTGATCTCGATGTAGTCGATCGTGTGGTGGTGGTGTGTCGTCTGCTCAGCCATGCGGGGGAGTCTGCCGGAGGGGTACGACATGTTTGGCCGGCTGAAGCGATCAGGCCGGATCGCGGGATCCCGAGCGCGGCAGCGGCACGACCAGCGGGGTGCCGGTGGCCGGGTCGGGCACGACGAGGGCGGCCAGCCCGAACACCTCGGCCAGCAACTCCACGGTGAACACCTCGGACGGCGAGCCCTGGGCGACGATCCGGCCGTCGCGCATGGCCACCACGTGGTCGGCGTAGCGGGCGGCCAGGTTGAGGTCGTGCAGCACCATCACGATGGTCCGGCCGCGTTCGCGGTGCAGGCGGGCGACCAGGTCCAGGACGTCGATCTGGTGGCTCAGGTCGAGGTAGGTGGTGGGCTCGTCGAGCAGCATGATCTCGGTGCCCTGGGCCACGGCCATCGAGATCCAGGCCCGCTGGCGCTGACCGCCGGAGAGGGCGTCGACCGGCCGCCCGGCCAGGTCGCGCATGTCGGTCCACTCCAGGGCCTCGGTGACGATCTGCTGGTCGGCCGGGGACCATTGGCGGAACCAGTTCTGGTGCGGGTGGCGGCCCCGCATGACCAGGTCGGCCACGGTCAGTCCGTCGGGGGCGACCGGGCTCTGCGGGAGCATGCCGATGATGCGGGCCACCTCGCGGGTCGGGATCCGGTCGATCCGGTGGCCGTCGAGCAGTACCTCGCCCGCGCGCGGCTTGAGCAGTCGGCCCAGCGCGCGCAGCAGGGTCGACTTGCCGCAGCCGTTGGGGCCGACGACCGCGGTCACCGCGCCGTCGGGCAGGTCGAGGTCGAGGCCGTCGACCACCACGTCGTCGCCGTAGGCCAGCCGCAGCCCGCGGGCGCGCAGACGGGAGCCGGTGCGCGGGGGCGCCTCCAGGGCGGCAGGAGACGGATCGGTCATGCGGAGACCCTCCGGTTCGTACGGATCAGGAGCCAGAGCAAGTAGGGGGCGCCGACCATGGCGGTCACCAGGCCGACCGGAAGTTCGCGTCCGGGGAGGGCCAAGCGGGCGGCCAGGTCGGCCGCGGAGACCAGCAGCGCGCCCAGGACGGCCGAGACGACCAGCGGGGGCCGCGAGCCGCCGCACAGGCGCAGCGCGATCTGGGGGACGACGAACGCCACGAACTCGATCGGGCCGGCGGCGGACACGGCCGCGGCGGCCAGGGCCACGGCGGTGAGCACGACGGCGAGGCGGGCGGCCTGCAGGCGTACGCCCAGGGATTGGGCGACGTCGTCGTCGAACTGCATGGCCTGCATCGTGAACGCGGTCGCCGCGGCCAGCGGCAGCAGCAGGGCCAGGGCCAGTGAGAGCGGCCGCACCTGGTCCCATTCGGCTCCCGCGACCGAGCCGTTGAGCCAGATCGTGGCCCGCGCCGCGTCGACGATCTCGGCCCGGACGAGGAACCAGGACACGCCCGCGGTCACGACCTCGCCGACGCCGATGCCCACGAGCACCAGCCGGAACCCGTCGATGCCACGCCGCCAGGCCAGCACGTAGACGAGCGCCGCGGTCAGCAGGGCGCCGGTCAGAGCGGCCACCGGGACCAGACCGATCGCGGCGCCCCCGCCGAGCACCATGACGGCCACCGCGCCGAGCGACGCGCCGTGGGTCACGCCAAGCACGTCGGGGCTGGCCAGCGGGTTGCGGGCGAAGGTCTGGGTGAGCGCGCCCGACACCGCCAGGGCCGCCCCGACGAGCAGGGCGGTCAGGATGCGGGGGAGGCGCAGGTCGAGCACGATCAGCTTCTGGGCCGGCGTGCCCCCGCCGAGCAGCGTGCCCACCACGTCGGCGGGCGCGATCGTGAAGCTGCCGTGGCCGATGCTGTAGACGGCCACGGTCGCGGTCAGAAGCGACCCGGCCACGCCGATCAGCACCGGGCGCAGGGCTACCGTGCCCGAGAGCCGGCCGATGTGGACGGCGCGGCGGCCGGGCGGGGCGACGACCTGGGTCACAGTTTCACGACTCCCCGGCGGCTGCGGACCAGATGGATGAAGAACGGCGCGCCCACGACGGCCAGCACGATGCCGGTCTGGAGCTCGCCGGGGCTGACCACGATGCGGCCCAGCACGTCGGCCACGAGCATGAGCGCCGCCCCGGCCAGGGCCGAGCACGGGACCAGCCAGCGGTGGTCGGGCCCGACCAGTGACCGCGCCACGTGCGGCACGATCAGGCCCAGGAAGCCGATCGGCCCGCACGCCGCGGTGGCCGCCCCGGCCAGCAGGACGATCGCCGCCACCCCGGTCGCGCGGGCCAGGAAGACCCGTTGCCCGAGCGCGCGGGCCACGTCCTCGCCCAGGCCGAGCGCATTCAGGGCGGGCGCGTTGGCCAGGGCCAGCAGCAGGCCGGCGGCGATGAACGGCGCGACCTGGGCGGCCACGCCGGCGTCGCGGCCGGACAGGGAGCCGACGACCCAGAAGCGGAACACGTTGAGGCTGGCGTCGTCGGCCAGCAGGATCGACTGGGTGAACGAGGCGAGCAGGGCGCTGATCGCCATGCCGGCCAGGGCCAGCGTGACCGGGGTGGGCCCGCCGCGGCGGCCGGACGCGATGCCGAACACCGCGACGCTGGCGGCCAGCGCACCGGCGAAGGCGAACCAGATGTAGCCGGTCAGCCCGCCCGCGCCGAGCTGGATGCCGAGGACGACGGCGAACGACGCGCCGGCCGAGATGCCGAGCAGCCCCGGGTCGGCGAGCGGGTTGCGCGTGTGTCCCTGCATCAGCGCGCCCGCCGCGCCCAGGGCCAGACCCACCAGCAGCCCGAGCACCGTACGGGGCAGGCGCAGCTCGCGGACGATCGCGGTGGCCTGGGCGGCCGGCTCGGGGTCGGTCACGGCCTGCCACACGTCGCCGGGGCGCAGCCACTGGGCGCCGATCGCCAGCGACAGCACGACGGCCAGCAGCACCGCGACGGACAGACCGAACAGGACCAGCGGCCGCCGATCCGTCCGGGCCGCCCGCTGTGTCGTCGTCATGAACCACCTTTGAGATTTTTCTGAGAACCCGGCGATGACCCGCGCCGGTCCAAAATCGCACGTCGGAGGGACTCGTGTCATCGGTCGATGGAAGGTTAGCCTTACCAAAACTCGGACCCCGCCTTGCCCTGCCTCACGATCGTCGCTTAGCTTAGCCTCACCTAACTCCGAACGTGAGGTCCGACATGTCCTTTTCGATCCGAGCCTCCGCGGCCGGAGCGGCCCTCGTCATGGGTCTGGCCCTGCTCAGCGGGTGCGGCGGTGACGACACCGGCGAGGCGGCGGCGCCCGGCGGCTCCGGAGCCCCGGCCGCGGCCGCATATCCGGTCACGCTGACCCACAAGCTGGGCCGGGCCGAGGTCAAGGCGGCCCCGCAGCGCATCGTCGCGCTCTCGGACGCCGACCTCGACGCGTTGCTGGTGCTCGGTATCCAGCCGGTCGGCGTGGCCGAGTCGTCGGGCGAGGGTGGCATCACGGCATGGGCCAAGCCGCTGCTCACCGGCAAGCCCGAGGTGCTGACGGCCGGCGACACCGGGTTCGATGTGGAGAAGATCGCGGCCCTGGCCCCCGACCTGATCCTGGCCGGCGGCGACTACTACATCGACGACGAGTACGCCAAGCTCAGCAAGCTCGCGCCGACCACCGCGTACGAGACCACCGGCGCCTTCGAGGACCCCTGGCAGACCACGCTCAAGCAGGTGGCTCAGGCCGTCGGGCAGACCGCCAAGGCCGACGAGGTGATCGCCGACGTCGAGGGCAAGGTGGCCAAGGTCAAGACCGATCACCCGGAGCTGGCCGGCAAGCAGTTCACGCTCAGCCAGATGTGGGAGGCGGGCTCGATCGGCGTGCTGCGCTCCGACAAGGACGCCGGCGTGAAGATGCTCAACGACTTCGGCATGAAGCTCGCCCCGGGCGTGGCCGCGCTCAAGGGTGAGGACTTCGCCGTGCAGCTCAGCCTCGAGAAGGTGAGCGTGCTCGACGCCGACACCACGCTCGTCTACTACGCCGACAAGACCCTGCAGCCGGCCCTGGAGGGCAACACGCTCTTCAAGAACCTCGGTTCGGTCAAGCGCGGCTCCTACAAGGCGCTGTCCGACGCCCAGTTCTCCTCGCTGCGCACGCCGACTCCGCTGTCGGTGCAGTACATCATCGAGAACGTCGTCCCGGCGATCTCGGAAGCCGCCAAGGCCTAAGGGTGTCCACCCGGGAAGTGACGGCAGGTCTCGCCGCGGCGGTCGTCGCGGCGGGCCCTCCGCCGATGCCCCTGCTTTCGCCACCGTGGAGTCTCCGGCTGCTCGGCGCCGACGGCCCCGATCCGGTCCTGGTCAGCCGATGGATGAACGAACCGCATGTCGACCTTTTCTGGGAACAGGCGTGGCCGCCGGAACAATGGTCCCGAGCGATCGCGGAGCAATTGACCGGCGACTATTCCCGTCCCTTTTTGGTCGCGTACGAGGATGAGCCGTTCGCGTACGTCGAGATCTATCGCACGCCGCGCGACGTCGTCGGCCTGCAGTACGACGCCGACCCGTACGACCTGGGACTTCACCTGGCGATCGGGGACCGGGAGCGTACGGGCAAGGGTCTCGGCCGGGCGATGGTGCGCGCCCTGGCCGGCGGTCTCGCGGCCGCCGATCCCCGCTGCCGCCGGTTGCTCGCCGATCCCGACGAGCGTCACCGGATGGCCCGCCGAATGTTTCTGGGCGCCGGATTTCAATTGATGGGCATCAGGGATCTTGGTCACAAGCGGGCTGCGCTGCACGTTTGCGATTTATCGCCCGACGCGTAATAAAACAGCTTTACTCGTACGAAATCATGAGGTAAGCCTTACCTAACCCAAGCGATAGGAACCCCAGAAGATGACCGCACCCTTGAGCCTCGACCGCCTCCGCGGCGACGTCGCCGAGGTTCTCGCCGAGGAGCCCGGCAGCTTCGCCGACGATGACAACCTCATCGACCGCGGCCTCGACTCGATCCGCCTCATGAGCCTCGCGACCCGCTGGCGTGAGGCCGGCTACGAGGCCGGTTATCTCGAACTCGCCCAGGAGCCCACCGTCAAGGCCTGGTGGACCCTGCTCGCCGGGCCCGGCGCGGAGGAGTCCAGGTGAGCCCGCAGGTGGAGAACGCCGACGTCGTGGTGATCGGCGGCGGCCCGGGCGGCTCGACCGTCTCGACGCTGCTGGCCAAGCGCGGCCACCGGGTGGTGCTGCTGGAGAAGGAGACCTTCCCGCGCTACCAGATCGGCGAGTCGCTGCTGCCGTCCACAGTGCACGGCATCGGCCGGCTGCTCGGCGTCACCGAGGAACTCGAGAACGCCAAGTTCATGGTCAAGCGCGGCGGCAGCTTCCGCTGGGGCACCAACCCCATGCCGTGGAACTTCCTGTTCGCGGTGGCCCCCGAGCTGAGCGGCCCCACCTCGTACGCCTATCAGGTCGAGCGGATGAAGTTCGACGAGATCCTGCTGCGCAACGCGGCCCGCAACGGCGTCGACGTCCGCGAGAACAGCCCGGTCACCGCGGTCATCGACGACGACGAGCGGGTCCGCGGCGTCCGCTACACCGATCCGGACGGCGCCGAGCGCGAGATCCGGGCCACCTTCGTGGTCGACGCCTCGGGCAACCGCAGCCGCGTCCACCAGCACGTCCGCGGCGAGCGCATCTACTCCGACTTCTTCAAGAACATTGCCCTGTTCGGCTACTTCGAGGGCGGCAAGCGCCTGCCCGCCCCCGACAGCGGCAACATCCTGTGCGCGGCGTTCGACGAGGGCTGGATGTGGTACATCCCGCTGTCCGAGACCCTCACCAGCGTCGGCGCCGTGATCAGCCGGGAGCACGCGGCCAAGCTGCAGGGCGACCAGGAACAGGCGCTGCTCGGGTTCGTCGACCGCTGCGCCATCGTCAAGGACTTCCTCGCCGACGCCACGCGCGTCACCGAGGGCACGTACGGGCAACTGCGCACCCGCAAGGACTACTCGTACACCAACAGCACGTTCCACCGGCCCGGCATGGTGCTGGTCGGCGACGCGGCCTGCTTCATCGACCCGGTCTTCTCGACCGGGGTGCACCTTTCCACGTACGCCGGTCTGCTCGCGGCCCGGTCCATCAACAGCGTCCTGGCCGGCGAGCTGAGCGAGGAGCGGGTCTTCGCCGAGTTCGAGGGCCGCTACCGCCGCGAGTACCGCGTCTTCTACGAGTTCCTCTCGGCGTTCTACGACATGCAGAGCAACGAGGACTCGTACTTCTGGAAGGCCCGCAAGGTCACCAACCTCAACGCCACCGACATGGAGGCGTTCGTGACCCTCGTCGGCGGCGTGCACTCGGGCGAACAGGCTCTCACCCAGAGCTTCCAGCAGTCGTCCGGTGCGCTCGCCAGTGCCGTCGAGCGCACCGGCAGCATGCAGACCGAATCGGGCGAGCGGATGCACCACCTGTTCGGCACGCCGGTGGTCCGCGAGGTCATGACCGAGATGAACAACATCCAGGTCCGCGGCGTCCGGGGCGCCGACGCAGTCGAAACACCGCTGCTGTCCGACGGCCTCGTGCCGGCCGCGGACGGCCTGTCGTGGGTGGAGGGCTCGAAGTGACGACCAACCCGTTCGAGGACGAGGACGGCCGCTACCTCGTGCTGGTCAACGACGAGAACCAGCACTCGCTGTGGCCGGTCTTCGCCGACGTGCCCGCCGGCTGGACCGTCGCGTTCGGCGAGGACAGCCGGGCCGCCTGCCTCGAATACGTCGAGAAGAACTGGACCGACCTGCGGCCCCAGAGCCTGATCGACCAGATGAACGGCTGACCCGGCCCTCACGAGAAACATCCGTGGACCGCCGCGCCGAGACCCGGCGCGGCGCGTCCCGCCATGCCCCAGGAGCAACACGTGCCCGACCGTCTCGACCTCACCGCGGCCCAGTCCGGTGTCTGGTTCGCCCAGCACCTCGACCCGGGACCGGCCTACACCACCGCCGCGTGCGTCGACCTCGACGGCGAGATCGACCCGGCGCGTTTCGAGCGGGCCCTGCGCCAGGTCATCGGCGAGGCGGAAGCCCTGCGGACCCGCTACACCACCGGCGAGGACGGCACACCGCGCCAGGAGATCGCCGAACCGCACTGGGAGCTCGACGTGCTCGACCTCGGCGACGAGGCCGCCGAGCGGTGGATGCGGGACGACCTGGCCACCCCGATCGACCTCGGCGCCGGGCCGGTGTTCGCCGAGGCCCTGATCCGGCGCGGGCCGGGCCGCTGGACCTGGTATCAGCGCTGCCACCACATCGTGATGGACGCGTACACGTCCGCCCTCGTCGCGCAGCGGGTGGCCGCCGTCTACTCCGGTTCGGCCAAGCCCGGCCCGTACGGGAAACTGGCCGAAGTGGTGGCCGAGGACGCGGCCTACCGGGCGTCGGCCCGGTACGAGCAGGACCGCGCGTTCTGGCGCGAGCGGATGGCCGGCGCCGAGGTGGCCGACCTGTCGAGCGGACCCACCCGACCCAGTTCCACCTTCCTGCGTCACCGCCTGACCCTGCCCGCCTCCACCGGGCGCGGTCTCGCGGCGACCGGCCGGGCCGCGGACGCCACCCGGGTCGAAGCGGTGCTGGCCGCCACGGCCCTCTATCTGAGCCGGCTCACCGGCGCCGGCGAGGTCGTGCTCGGCCTGCCCATGATGGGACGGCTCGGCTCGGTGGCCGCCCGCGTGCCGGTCACGGCGGTCAACGTGCTGCCGCTGCGCGTCGCGGTCACGCCCGCGGACACGCTCGGCGAGCTGATCCGCCGCGTGGCCGCCGAGATCAAGGCGATCCGGCCGCACCAGCGCTACCGCGGCGAGGACATCCGGCGCGACCTCGGACTCATCGGCGGGGACCGGCGCCTGACCGGCGCGTGGGTGAACATCAAGCCGTTCGGGGCCACGCTCGACTTCGGGGGAGTGCCGGGCACCCCGCGCTACCTCGCCGCCGGACCGGTGGACGACCTGTCCGTCACGCTCGACGACCGCGGCGGGGACGTGCTCGAACTCGTCCTCGACGGCAATCCTTCCCGGTACGACCCGGACGCGCTCGCCGGGCACACCGAACGGCTCGCCGCCCTCCTCGGCACGGTCGCCGGCACCGACGTGGCCACCGCGACCGGGCGGCTGGCCCTCGCCGCCGCCCCGCCCGAAGACGACACGACCCGCCCCCTGCCGCCCCGGGAGTTCACCGACCTGTGGCTCGAGCAGTCCCGGCGTACGCCGCAAGCGGTTGCTCTCACCGTCCCCGGCGGGCCGAGCCTGACCTATGCCGAGCTCGCCGCCCGGGTCGAAAACTTCGCCGGAGTGCTCGCCGCCCGGGGCGCGCGGCCGGGCCGGATCGTCGCCGTCGGCCTGCCCCGCCACGCCGACCTGCTGGTCGCCCTGCTCGCCGTGCAGCGGACCGGCGCCACCTATCTGCCGCTCGACCCGGACTTCCCGGCCGAGCGTCTGCAGTGGATGGTCGAGGACAGCGCGCCGGCCCTGATCGTCCGCGAGGTCGTGCTCACCGACGCGCCGGTCGCGCCGCTACCGCCGCCCGCCCCGCACGCGCCCGCCTACGTGCTCTACACCTCCGGCTCGACCGGCAAGCCCAAGGGCGTCGTCGTCACCCGCGAGAACCTCGTCAACTTCCTGCTCTCGATGCGCGAGCAGGTGCCGCTGACCGCCGACGACCGGCTGCTCGCGGTGACCACGGTCAGCTTCGACATCTCCGGGCTCGAGCTCTATCTGCCCCTGCTGACCGGCGCCACCGTGGTGCTCGCGGCCAAGGACGCCGTGCGGGATCCGGCCGCCCTGGCCGGGCTGATCCGCGACACCGGCGCCACCGTCGTGCAGGCCACGCCGACGCTGTGGCAGGCCCTGGCCGACGATTTCGCGGCCCTGTCCGGGGTGCGGGTGCTGGCCGGCGGCGAGGCGCTGCCCGGTGACCTGGCCGCCGCGCTGCGCCGGCACGCCGTCTCGGTGACCAACCTGTACGGGCCGACCGAGACCACGATCTGGTCCACCGCCACCGTGCTGGAGTCCGACGAGGTCACCGTCGGACGGCCGATCTGGAACACCCGCGCGTACGTGCTCGACGCGGCGCTGCGGCCGGTGCCGGACGGCTTCCCGGGCGAGCTCTATCTGGCCGGCCTCGGCGTCGCCCAGGGCTACCTGAACCGGCCCGGACTGACGGCGTCGCGGTTCGTCGCCGACCCGTTCCACCCCGGCGAGCGCATGTATCGCACCGGCGACCTGGCCCGGCGCCTCCCGTCCGGCCACTTCGACGTGCTCGGCCGGGTCGACCACCAGGTCAAGCTGCGCGGCTTCCGGATCGAGCTGGGCGAGATCGAGGCGGCGCTCTCGGCCTTCGTACGCCGATCCGCCGTCATCATCCGCGAGGACCGGCCCGGCGATCGGCGCCTGGTCGCCTACGTGACCGGAGGATCCGCCGAGGGCCTGCGCGACAAGCTCGCCGCGACACTGCCCGACTACATGGTGCCGTCGGCCTTCGTCGTCCTGGACGAGCTGCCGGCCACCCCCAACGGCAAACTCGACCGCAACGCCCTGCCCGAGCCGGACCTGACCGCGGCGGCCGCCGAAGCCGCGCGCACGCCCACCGAGGAGCTGCTGGCCGGGGTCTTCGCCGACGTCCTCGGGATGCCGTCGGCCGGGCGCCACGACGACTTCTTCGCGCTGGGCGGGCATTCGCTGCTGGCCGCCCGGGTCGCCGCCCGCGTCCGTACGCTCCTCGGGGTCGATCTGGCCCTGCGCGACGTGTTCGACGCCCCGACCGTCGCCACCCTGGCCGCGCGCGTCTCCGCCGGAACCGCCGCGTCGCGCCCGCCGCTGGTGGCCGCCGCGACCGCCGAACTGTCCCACGCGCAGCGGCGGCTGTGGTTCCTGTCCCGCCTCAACGGTCCGGACGCGACGTACAACTTGCCGCTGTCGCTCGAGCTGGACGGGCCGGTCGACGTGGCGGCGCTGCGGGCGGCGCTCAACGACCTGGTCGAACGGCACGAACCGCTGCGCACGGTCTACCCGTCGCGGGACGGAACGCCGTACCCGCTCGTGCTGCCGCCGTCCGTCTCCTTCGAGGACACCGACCCGCTGACCCGGCCGTTCGACCTGGCCACCGACCGGCCCCTGCGCGCCTACCTCACCGGCCGCACCCTGCTGCTCGTCGTGCACCACATCGCGGGCGACGAGTGGTCGCTGACCCCGATGCTGGACGACCTGGCCACCGCGTACGCGGCCCGGCTCGGCGGCTCGGCCCCGCAGTGGGCGCCGCTTCCCGTCCGCTACCGCGACTACGCCGCCTGGCACAACGCTTTGCCGGTCGCCGACGACCTCGCCTTCTGGCGCTCGGAACTGGCCGGTGCGCCCGCCTTCCTGCCGTTGCCCACCGACCGCCCCCGCCCGGCCGTAGCCTCGCCGGCCGGCGGCACCGTGACGTTCCCGGTCACCCCGGCCCTGCGCGACGTGGCTCGCAAGCACGGCGTCACGCCGTTCATGGCTGTGCAGGCCGCCGTGGCCGTCCTGCTGAGCCGGCTCGGCGCGGGCGACGACATCCCGCTCGGCACGCCGGTCGCCGGCCGCGGCGAGGACGCCCTGGACCGCCTGGTCGGCTTCTTCGTCAACACCGTCGTCCTGCGTACGGACGTCTCGGGTGATCCGGCCTTCGCCGAGCTGCTGGACCGGGTGCGCGAGACCGACCTGGCCGCCCTGGCCCACCAGGACCTGCCCTTCGAGCGCCTGGTCGAGGAGCTGAACCCGCAGCGGTCGCTGGCCCACCACCCGCTGTTCAACGTGATGGTGTCCTACCAGGCCGAGCTGCCGCCGGTCGCCGGGTTCCCCGGTCTCACGGTGACGCCGCGGCTCGTTCCTACCGGGACGGCCAAGTTCGACCTGACCTTCGACGTGGCCGAACGCGACGGCCGTCTGGAGGGAAGCCTCGAATACCGGGCCGACCTGTTCTCTCCCGAGGCCGCGTCCGCGCTCGCCGGGCGGTTCGTGCGCCTGCTGGAAGTGGTCACGGCCGAGCCCGGGCGGCCCATCGGCTCGGTCGACCTGCTCACCGCGGGCGAGCATTCCGCTTCCCACGGCGTACGCCGTCCGGTGGCGCCCCGGAGCCTCGCCGAGCTGTTCGCCGAGCAGGTCGCCGCGTCCCCGTCGGCGGTCGCGATCGAGGACGGATCGCTGTCTCTGACGTACGCCGAACTGGACGCGCGGGCCAACCGCCTGGCCCACCGGCTGATCGCGCGCGGGGCGGCCCCCGAACGTGTGGCCGGCGTGCTGCTGCCCCGCTCGGCCGACCAGATCGCCGCCCTGCTGGCCGTGGCCAAGACCGGCGCCGCCTACCTGCCGCTCGACGTGCACCACCCGGCCGCGCGGATCGCCCACCAGCTGGCCGACGCCCGGCCCGTTCTGGTCGTCACCGACCGGCCCGAGGTGCCGGACGCCGTACCGGTCACCGATCGGACCGGGAACGACACCGATCCCGCGGTGCCGGTCGACCCCGCCCAGGCGGCGTACGTCATCTACACCTCCGGCTCGACCGGGCGGCCCAAGGGCGTCGTCGTGCCGCACGCCGGGCTGGCCGGTTTCGCCGAGAGCGTACGGACGGTCTTCCGGGCCGGTCCGGGCACCCGCGCGGCCCAGTTCGTGTCGCCCGCGGTCGACGTCGCGCTGAGCGAGCTGGCCACGACGATCCTCTCCGGCGGAACCCTCGTCATCGTGCCCGAGGACGCCCGGCTGGGCCCGGCGCTCGGCGAGTTCGTCGCATCCCGGCGGCTCACCCATGTCGACCTGCCGCCGGCCCTGCTGGCGGCCCTGCCCGAGACCGCGATCCCGGCCGGGGTCACGGTCATTGTGGGCGGTGAGGCGACCCCGGCCGGCGAGGTGGCCCGCTGGCGGCGCGACCGGCGGCTGATCAACGCCTACGGCCCCACCGAGACCACCGTGACCGCCACCAGCTGGGTCGCCACCGACGGCCCCGTGCTGATCGGCCGCCCCGAGCTCAACCGCACCGCCCACGTCCTCGACCGCCGCCTGCGCCCGGTTCCGCCCGGCGTCCCCGGCGAGCTCTATCTGGGTGGCGACGGCCTGGCCCGCGGCTACCTCGGCCGTCCCGCGCTGACCGCCGAACGGTTCGTGGCCGACCCGTACGGCCCGCCCGGCGCCCGCCTCTACCGCACCGGCGACCTGGTCCGCCGCAGCGCCTCCGGCGACCTCGAATTCCTGGGGCGCACCGACGACCAAGTCCAGATCCGCGGCTTCCGCGTCGAGCCGGCCGAGATCGAGGCCGTCCTCACTGCCTACCCCGCAGTCGCCCAGGCCGTCGTGGTCGCCTCGGCGCACCGCCTGGTCGCCTATCTCGTCACCCGCGAGCCGGTCGGCCCCGAGGAACTACGCGCGCACGCGGCCGCGATCCTGCCCGGACCGCTCGTGCCGGCCACCTTCGTGACGCTCGACGAGCTGCCGCTGACCTCCAGCGGCAAAGTGGACCGCGAGGCCCTGCCCGAACCGCCCGCGACGGACGCCGAGACGACGGACCGCCCGGCCACCCCGGTCGAGCACACCCTGGCCGGAATCGTCGCGGGCCTGGTCGGCGCCGCCCCGGCCGCCGTGGGACGCCACGACGGGTTCTTCGCGCTCGGCGGCGACAGCATCCTCTCCATCCAGCTGGTCTCGCGGGCCCGCGCGGCCGGACTGCGGATCACGCCGCGGCAGGTGTTCGAGCACCAGAGCGTGGCCGAGCTGGCCCGGGTGGCCGAACCGCTGAGCGAGCCGGCGAGCGGGACCGGGGACGCGGCCGGGGTCGTTCCCGAGACACCGATCATCGCCTGGCTGCGCGAACTCGGCGCGCCGGTGAACCGCTACTCGCAGGCACTTCTGGTGCGTACGCCCGCCGGGACCGGCCGGGCCGAGGTCAGCCGGGTGCTGGCGGCCGCGCTCGCACCGCACGATCTGTTGCGGGCCCGCCTGGTCCCGGCCGACGGGCGATGGACGCTGGACGTGCCCACCGGCGCGGGCGGCGAGCTCCCGGTGCACGTGGTGGACGCGCGCGACGCGGATCTGGGCCCGATCGTCGCC
Organism: Actinoplanes sp. NPDC021490; assembly: GCF_055562135.1. NCBI lineage: Bacteria > Bacillati > Actinomycetota > Actinomycetes > Micromonosporales > Micromonosporaceae > Actinoplanes > Actinoplanes sp. NPDC021490. The sequence continues at coordinate 567,553 of NZ_JBVHFW010000002.1, read as the reverse complement.
GTCGAACGGGAGACCGCGGCCGACCGGCTCGACCCGGCCGCCGGGCGGATGGTCGAAGCCGTCTGGTTCGACCGGGGCCCGGCGAGCGGACGCCTGCTGATCGTCGCGCACCACCTCGTCGTCGACGGGGTCTCGTGGCGGATCCTGGCCGAGGACCTGGCCGCGGCCGGCCGCGGTGAGCAGCCGCAGCGCGAGGGCACACCGTTCCGGGCGTGGGCGACCGGGCTGCACGCGGCCGAGGTCGACGCCGCGCCGTGGGCCCGGGTGCTCGACGGGCCGGTCACTGGGCTCGGCGGGCCCGAACTCGACCCGGCCCGGGACACCGCGGCCACCCTCGCGCGGGTCACCGTCACCGTGGACGCGTCGATCACCGGGCCGCTGCTGACCAGCGTTCCCGAAACCTTCCGGGCCGGCGTGCAGGACGTGCTCGTCGCCGCCCTGGCGCTCGCGCTGGGCCGTCGCGCGGGGGCCGAGCCGCTGATCGGCCTCGAAGGACACGGCCGGGAAGAGCAACTCGTGCCGGGGGCCGACCTGGTGCGGACCGTGGGCTGGTTCACCAGCGAATATCCCGTACGGCTGCCGACCGCCTCCGGGGGCGCGGCCGCCGTGCTGCGCGGTGTCAAACAGCGACTGCGGGCGATACCGGACGGCGGCCTCGGCTACGGCGTTCTGCGCTACCTGAAGGGGACGCTGCCCGTCGCCGCGCCCGAAGTGCTGTTCAACTATCTCGGGCGGTTCGGCGGCACAGACTCCGCGGACGCGTGGGGGATCGCCCCCGAACTGCCGGTGGCGCACGCGGTCGCCACGCCCGAGATGCCGCTGAGGCACCGGGTCGCCGTGGACGTGTCGGCGGTCGAGACCGCGGACGGGCCGGTGCTGCGGGCCACGTTCGGCTATCCGGCGGCCGCGATCGACGCCGGGATCGTACGGCGCCTGGCCGACGACTGGCTGGCCGCGCTGATCGCCCTGCGGGCCGCCGCCCTCGAACCCGGCGCCGGAGCGCTCACCCCGGCCGACGTACCCCTGGCCGGTCTGGACGAGGCCGAACTCGCCGCACTGGGCCCCGGCGTGGCCGACGTGCTGCCGTTGTCGCCGCTGCAGGAGGGCCTGTTCTATCTGGCCGGGCTGGACGACGACGCCGATGTCTACACCGTCCAGCAGGTGTTCACGCTGACCGGCCCGGTCGACGCCGCCCGGCTCCGGCACGCGGCGGCGGCGCTGCTCGACCGCTACCCGAACCTGCGCGGCGGCTTCGCCCGCACCTCGACCGGCCGGGCCGTACAGGTCGTCCCGCCCACGGTGGAGATTCCGTTCGACGAGGTCTGGGCGCCCGACCCGGCGGCGCTGATCGAGGCCGAACGGCGGCGCCGGTTCGACCTGGCCGCCCCGCCGCTGCTGCGCTTCGTGCTCGTGCACCTGAGCGACACCGACCACCGGCTCGTGCTCACCCAGCACCACCTGCTGATGGACGGCTGGTCCGGGCCGCTGGCCATGCGGGACCTGTTCGGCTTCTACGCCGGCGAACCCGGTCCCGCGCCCCGGCCCTACCGCGACCACCTGGCCTGGCTCGCCGCGCAGTCGCCGGCCGCCGCCGAAGAGGCCTGGCGGACGGCCCTGGCCGGTCTGGAGGAGCCGACGCTCGTGGCCCCGGACGCGCCGGCCACGGCCGTGCTGCCGTCGGTGGCCGAGATCGTGCTGCCGGCGGGCGAGACCGACCGGCTCACCGGGACTGCCCGCCGGCACGGGGTCACCCTCAACACCGTCGTGCAGGGCGCCTGGGCGATGCTGCTGACCGAGCTGACCGGCCGGGACGACCTCGTCTTCGGCGCCACGGTGAGCGGCCGCCCGGCGGGGCTGCCCGGCGTCGAGGACATGGTCGGCCTGTTCATCAACACCGTGCCGGTCCGCGTACGCCCGAAGCCGTACGACACCTGGGTGACCCTGCTCCAGGGGTTGCAGGCGTCGCAGGCGGCCCTGATCGACCACCAGCACGTCGGGCTGGCCGAGATCCAGCGGATGGCCGGGCTCGGGGAGCTGTTCGACACGCTGACCGTGTTCGAGAGCTACCCGGCCGGCACGACGATGCCGGCCGTGGACGGGCTGCAGATCGGCGGCGGGATCCCGGTCGACGCCACGCACTATCCGCTCAGCCTGGTTGTCGTGCCGCACGCCGAACTGCGCCTGCGGCTCGAGCACCGGCCCGACCTGTACGACACCACGGCCGCGGCCGGGCTGCTGGGCCGTTTCCGGGAGCTGCTGGACGCGTTCGTGGAGGCGCCCTCGGGTCGGCTCGCGGCCCTGCCGGTGGGTGGCGCGCAGCCGTATGCGTCGGCGGACGGTCCGCGCCTCGGCGGGACGCTGCTGGACGAGCTCGACGCCACGGTGGCGCGGATGCCGTCCGCGGTCGCGCTGCGGTTCGGGGCGGTTTCTCTCACGTACGCGGAGCTGGCTGGTCGGGTGGACCGTCTGGCTTCGGCCCTGGCCGCTGGGGGTGCGGGGCCGGAGCGGGTGGTGGCCGTGTTGCTGCCGCGGGGTGTGGATTCGGTGGTGGCGTGGCTGGCCGCGCTGCGTTCCGGTGGCGTCTATCTGCCGGTCGACGTGGACTATCCGCGGGAGCGGGTCGATTATCTGCTCTCGGATGCGGCGCCGGCGGTTGTGGTCGCGGCGGAGATTGTCAGCGAGATCGCATCGGATGCCCTGTGGATAACCCCGGACGGCGTCCCGGCCGGGGGTAGCGTCCCCACCCTGCCCTTGGGTGGGCGGGGGAGGCGGTGGCACCCCGGCGATCTTGCAGCGCACAACGGCGCTTACCTGATCTACACGTCGGGATCGACCGGGCGGCCCAAGGGCGTCGTGATCGAGCACCGCAGCCTGGCCAACCTGTTCGCGCACCACCGGGCGGCGATCATCGAGGCGACAGCGGGCGGGCGGCGGGTCAAGGCGGCCCTTTCGGCGTCGCTGTCGTTCGACACGTCGTGGGAGGGGCTGCTCTGGCTGGTCGCCGGGCACGAGCTGCACCTGCTCGACGACGAGACCCGGCGCGACCCCGAGCTGTTCGCGGCCTACGTGGCCGACCACGGCATCGGCTTCCTCGACGTCACCCCGTCGCTGGCCGGACCGCTGGTCGCCGCGGGTGTGCTGCGCAGCGAACCGGCGATGATCGCGCTGGGCGGCGAGGCGGCCGACCCGCAGATCTGGTCGGCGCTGCGGGCGAGCGGCACCCAGGGCCTCAACCTGTACGGGCCGACCGAGTGCACGGTCGACACCCTGATCGCGTGGGTCGGCGACAGCGGCACCCCGCTCGTCGGCCGACCGATCGGCCACACCCGGGCGTACGTGCTCGACGGCTGGCTGCGGCCGGTGCGAGCGGGCGTGCCGGGGGAGCTTTATCTGGCGGGCGCCCAGCTGGGCCGGGGCTACAAGGACCGGGCAGCGCTCACGTCGGCCCGCTTCGTCGCCGACCCGTTCGCCGCGGGCGAGCGGATGTACCGCACCGGCGACGTCGTGCGCTGGACGGCCGAAGGGCTCCTGGAGTTCGTGGGGCGCGCCGACGACCAGGTGAAGATCCGGGGCTTCCGGGTCGAGCCGGGCGAGGTCGCGGCCAAGCTGGCCGAGCACCCGGACGTACGGCAGGCCGTTGTCCTCGCGCACGAGGGGCGCCTGGTCGCGTACGTGGTGGCCGGGGAAACCGCCGGGCTGCGCGAGTGGGCCGCCGAACGCCTGCCCGGCCACCTCGTCCCGGCCGTGGTCATCGCGGTCGACGCCATCCCCACCACGGTCGCGGGCAAGGCCGACCGGCGTGCGCTGCCCGCACCCGACTTCAGCGAGCTGACCGGCGGTGACGCGCCCCGCACCCCGGCCGAGGAGATTCTGGCCGGACTGTTCGCCGAGGTACTCGGGCTGCCGGAGGTCGGGCGGTCGGACGACTTCTTCGCGCTGGGCGGGCACTCGCTGACCGTCACCGCCCTCGCCGCCCGCGTCCGCGCGGTGTTCGGGGCGCCCCTGGCCGTCCGGACGGTGTTCGACGCGCCCACGGTGGCCGCGCTGGCGCCGCATCTCGAAGCGCGGCCGGCCGGCGAGCCCGCGCTTTCCGCGCGGGAACGTCCGGGCACGCTTCCCGTCTCGCCCGCCCAGCACCGGCTCTGGCTGCACCACCAGCTCAACGGCCCCGGCCCCACCTACAACGTGGCGTTCGCGCTGCGCCTGACCGGCCCCCTCGACGTGCCCGCCCTGCACGCCGCCCTCAACGACGTGCTCGACCGCCACGAGAGCCTGCGCACTGTCTTCCCGACGGTCGACGGGCGGCCGGCCCAGAAGATCCTCGATCGCGTACGCCCCGAGTGGCACGAGCTCGACGCCACCGAGGAGGGCCTGACCGCGGCGTCCCGGCACGCGTTCGCGATCGAGAGCGAGCTGCTGATCCGCCCGCACCTGGCCCGCACCGGAACCGACGAGCACGTCCTGCTGCTGCTCCTGCACCACATCGTCACCGACGAGTGGTCGGAGGGCCGCCTGCTGGCCGACCTCGGCACCGCCTACGAGGCCCGCAGCCGCGGCTCGGCCCCCGGCTGGGAGCCCCTGCCCGTCCAGTACGCGGACTACGCCCTGTGGCAGCGCGAACTGCTCGACGCCAAGCAGGACGGCCAGCTGGCGTACTGGAAAACGGCTCTGGAAGGCGCCCCGGCCGAGCTGGCCCTGCCCACCGACCGGCCCCGGCCCCCGGCGGCCAGTCACGCCGGAGGCATCGTCGGTTTCGAGGTGAGCCCGGCCAGCCACCGACGGCTGCGCGAGCTGGCCCGCCGCACCGGCACCACGCCGTTCATGGTGCTGCAGGCCGCGCTGGCCGCGCTGCTGAGCCGGCTCGGCGCGGGCGACGACATCCCGCTCGGCAGCCCGGTCGCCGGTCGCCCCGACGCGCGACTGGACCAGCTCGCCGGGTTCTTCGTCAACACGCTCGTGCTGCGGGCCGACGTCAGCGGCGACCCCACGTTCGCCGACCTGCTCGGCCGCCTCCGCGCCACCGACCTGGCCGCGTTCAGCCACGCCGACGTGCCGTTCGACCGGCTCGTCGAGGCCGTCAACCCGGAACGGTCGCTGGGCCGCAACCCGCTGTTCCAGGTGATGGTCGCCTTCCAGCACGTGCCGTCCGAGCACCCCGGGCTGCCCGGCCTGACGAGCGAGCCGCTGCCGATCGACACCGGCGTGGCCCAGTTCGACCTGGGCGTGGTCGTCACCGAACAGGACGGCGTGGACGGGCTGCGCGGCGTCGTCGAATACGCGGCCGACCTCTTCGACCGCGACACCGCCGCCACGCTGGCCGAGCGACTGGTCCGCGTCCTGGCCGACGCGGTCGCCGCCCCGCAGCGCCGGGTGTCCGAGCTGGACATCCTGTCCGCGGCGGAGAAAGCGGACCTCGAAACCGGCTGGCAGGGCGTCAGCGAGCCGCGCGAGCCGGGCACGCTTCCGGAGCTGTTCGCCGCCCAGCTCGCCCGCACCCCGCAGGCCGACGCGATCGAGGACGGCGGACGCACTCTCACGTACGCGGAACTCGATCGCCTCACGAACCGGCTGGCCCGAACCCTGCAAGCCCGGGGCGCCGGCCCGGACCGCATCGTCATGGTGCTGTTGCCCCGGTCGGCCGGCCTGTTCGTGGCCGAGCTGGCCGTGGCCAAGGCCGGGGCCGCCTATCTGCCGGTGGACCCGGCCTATCCGGCCGAGCGCATCGCCGCCCTGGCCGAGGACGCCACCCCGATCCTGGCCATCGCGCACGAGCCCACGGCCGGGGTGCCGATCGTGCGTCCCGAGGAGCTCGACGACGACCCGTCGCCGCTCGGCCTCCGGATCCACCCCGCCAACGCGGCGTACGTCATCTACACGTCGGGCTCGACCGGCCGGCCCAAGGGCGTCGTCGTGCCGCACTCCGGTCTGGGCGACCTGGCCGACACGTTCGCCGAAACCTGGCGGGTGGGCCCGGGGGACCGCATCGCGCAGTTCGCCTCGCCCAGCTTCGACGTGACGGTGGCCGAGATGGCGGTGTCGCTGCTGCGCGGCGCGACCCTGGTGATCGTGCCCGAGGAGCAGCGGCTCGGCGACGGTTTCGCGGAGTTCCTGCGCGAGCGGCGCATCACCCACTTCGCGCTGCCGCCCGCGGCCCTGTCGGCGGTGCCGTCGATTCCCGAGGGCGTCACCGTCGTGGTCGGCGCCGACCGGCTGCCGCCCGAGCTGGTCGCGCGCTGGGCCGCCACGCACCGCATGCTCAACGCGTACGGGCCGACCGAGGCCACCGTCAACTCGACCTACTGGGAGTGCGCGGCCGGGAAGCCGGTGCTGATCGGACGGCCGGACCGCAACAAGAGCGCGTACGTGCTCGACGCCCGTCTGCGTCCGGTGCCGCCCGGTGTTCCCGGCGAGCTGTACCTGGCCGGTGCGGGTCTGGCCCGCGGCTATCTGGGCCGTCCGGCGCTGACCGCCGAGCGTTTCCTGGCCGACCCGTTCGGCCCGGCCGGCACCACCATGTACCGCACCGGCGACCTCGTACGCCGCGTCCGCGACGGGCAGATCGAGTTCCTGGGCCGCGCCGACGACCAGATCAAGATCCGTGGCTTCCGCATCGAGCCGGGGGAGATCGCCGCCGTCCTGGCCGGGCAGCCCGGCGTACGCCAAGCGACCGTGATCGCCCGCGAGGGACGCCTGATCGGCTACGTCGAGGGTGACGCCGACGGCGCTGCCCTCAAGGCCGCGGCCGCCCGGACACTGCCCGCCTACCTGGTGCCCGCGGCCGTCGTGGTGATGGACGCGCTGCCCCGCAACGCGAGCGGCAAGGTGGACCGGGCCGCGCTGCCCGAGCCGGTCGTCGAGCGTACGGCCGAACGCCCCGCCACCCCCGGGCAGGAACTGCTGGCCACCCTCGTCGCCGAAGTGCTCGGCCTGGACGAGGTCGGCGCCGACGAGGGTTTCTTCGCGCTCGGCGGCGACAGCATCGTGGCCCTGCAACTGGTGTCCCGGGCCCGCGCGGCCGGTCTGCAACTGTCGGCCCGCCAGGTCTTCGAGCACCAGACCGTGGCCGCCCTGGCCGAGGTGGCCGGGACCGCGCCCACCCGGACGGAGCCCGCGGGCGCCGCGATCGGACCGGTTCCGATCACCCCGATCGTGGCCTGGCTGCGGTCTCTGGGCGCGCCGATCGACACCTTCAACCAGTCCCTGCTCGTACGCGTCCCCGCCGGCCTCACCCGCGAGGCGCTCACCGGCGCGCTGCGGGCCGTGCTCGACCACCACGACGCCCTGCGCGCCCGCTGGACCCCCGACGGCCTCGTCATCCCGCCCAAGGGCACCGTCGCCCCCGCCGTCCGCGAGTCCGACGGCGACCTCCGCGAGGAGCATCAGGCCGCCGTACGCCGTCTCGACCCGGCCCGGGGCGTGATGCTGCAAGCGGTCTGGTTCCCGGCGCGGCGCGAACTGCTGCTGGTCGGTCACCACCTGGTCGTCGACGGCGTCTCGTGGCGCATCATCGTGGGCGACCTGGCCGCGACCACCCGGGGCGGCGCCCTCGCCCCGGTCGGGACTTCGCTGCGCGGCTGGGCGACCAGCCTGACCGCCGTGGACCGTACGGGCGAGATCCCGTACTGGGAAACGGTTGTGAACGCCCCGGCCGCACCGATCGGAAGCCGGCCGGTCGACCGGGAACGCGACACCGTGGCCGGGATCCGGCAGCACACCCTGCGGCTCGAGGCCGAGCGGACCCGGCCGTTGCTCACCACGGTTCCCGAGGCGTTCCACGCGGGCGTGCAGGACGTGCTGCTGGCCGGGCTGGTCCTGGCGCTGCGCGAGTGGCGGCCGGCGACCCGCGACCACGGCGTCCTGCTGCGGCTGGAGGGCCACGGGCGTGAGGAACACCTGGTGCCGGGGGCCGACCTGACCCGCACGGCCGGCTGGTTCACGACCGAATATCCCGTACGGCTGACCGGCTCCGACGACGCCGCGACCACGCTCAAACTCGTCAAGGAGCAGCTGCGGGCCGTGCCGGACAACGGAATCGGCTACGGGCTGGTGCGCGGGTCGCTGAGCCGGACCCCCGAACCGGAGATCCTGTTCAACTATCTGGGCCGGATGGCCGCCGACTCGGGCGACTGGGTGGCCGCACCGGGCAACGACACGCTCGGCCACGGGCTCGACCCGGCGTTCCCGGCCGGGCCGGCCCTCGACATCAACGCCGCCACCGCCGACCGGCCCACCGGCCCCGAACTGGACATCCAGCTGTCCTACGTGGACGGCGTCCTGACCGCGGCCGACGTCGCGACGCTCGGCGACCGGTGGCTCGCGGCGCTGGACCGGCTCCGCGAGGCCGCGTCCGGCGGCGGCGGGCACACCCCATCCGACCTCCTGGTCACCCTCAGCCAGGACGAGATCGACGACTTCGAGGACGACTGGAGGCTTTCGTGACCAGCCCGGGCGGACTGCAGGACATCCTGCCCCTGTCGCCGTTGCAGGAAGGCCTGTACTTCCTGTCCGCGTACGCCGGGGACTCGGACGTCTACGTCGTCCAGCAGGTGCTCACGCTCGACGGCGACCTCGACACCGACCGGCTGCGGGCCGCCGCGCAGGCCGTCCTCGACCGGCACGCCAACCTGCGCGCCGCTTTCCGGCCGCGCAAGGCGGGCCAGCCCGTGCAGCTGATCCCGTCGTCGCTTCCGGCCTCATTCGAGGTGGCCGAGGCGCCGGCGTCGGAGGCTTCCGCGCACGCCGCGGCCGAGCTGCGCCGCCCGTTCGACCTGGCCCGCCCGCCGCTGCTGCGGTGGAAGCTGCTGCGCCACGGACCCCGGCAGCACCGGCTGATCCTGACCGCCCACCACATCCTGCTCGACGGCTGGTCGGCGCCGCTGATCGTGCGGGACCTGCTCACCTTCTATGCGGGCGGGGAGCCGCCGCGGTCGCGGCCCTACAAGGACTACCTGGCCTGGGTGGCCCGGCAGGACAGCGAGGCCGCGCTGCTCGCCTGGCAGTCGTACCTCGGCGGCCTCGAGGACGCGACCCTGATCGGCCGCGGACCGGCGCTGCTGGGATCGGCCGCCCTGACCGCGACGATCGACGCCTCCGCAATCGCCGCGGCCGCCCGCCGTCTCGGCCTGACCCTCAACACGGTCGTGCAGGGCGCGCTCGCCCTGGTGCTGGCCGAGATGACCGGCCGCGACGACCTCGTCTTCGGCGCCACCGTGTCCGGCCGCCCCGCCGCGCTGCCCGGCGTCGACGAGATGATCGGCCTGTTCATCAACACCCTTCCCGTACGCGTACGACCCCGGCCCACCGACACGTGGAAGACCTTGCTGACCCGCGTGCAGCAGGACCAGGCCGCCCTGCTCGACCACCAGCACATAGGGCTGGCCACGATCCAGCGGCAGGCCGGAGTGGGCCCGCTGTTCGACACGCTGCTCGTGTTCGAGAGCTACCCGCTCGACAGCGAAGGCCTGCGCGCGCTGGAGGACGCGGCCGGGCTGCGCCTGGCCGAGGTCACCGGCGACGACGCCACCCACTACCCGCTGACCGTGACCGTCGTACCCGGCGACTCCCTCGTGCTCGGCGTGGAATACCGGCCCGACGCGCTGCCCGCCCCCGTGGCCGCGCACGTGCTCGACCGCCTGGCCGCCCTGCTGCGCTCCTTCGCGGCCGATCCGGCGGGGCGGCTCGCGGCCCTCCGCCCGGCCGCGCTGCCGCCCGCGTCCTCGACCGTGCTGCCCGTACCGCCCGGGCTGCTGCTCGACGAGTTCGACGCCACCGTGGCCCGCATGCCGTCCGCGGTCGCCCTGCGGTTCGGGGCGGTTTCTCTCACGTACGCGGAACTGGCCGCTCGCGTGGACCGTCTGGCTTCGGTCCTGACTGCGCACGGTGCTGGCCCGGAGCAGGTGGTGGCCGTGCTGCTGCCGCGGGGCGTGGACTCCGTGGTGGCGTGGTTGGCGGCGCTGCGGTCGGGTGGCATCTATCTGCCGATCGACGTGGACTATCCGCGGGAGCGCGTCGAGTATCTGCTCTCGGACGCCGCACCGGCTGTTGTGGTGACGCCGGATTTGCTCGACGCCGTTGGTGGCTCGTTCGACGGTCTCCCCGGCGTGGGTGACGTCTCGGCGCGGGTCGGCGGGGACCGACCGGTCGAGGACAGCCCATCCCCGCGAGGTGCCGCTGGTGCCGACGAAGCCGCCCGGCCGTCATCGGGATCGGCCTCGGAAATGGCCGGAAAGTTGGCACATGAGGGCCTGTGGACAACCCCGGACGAGGCCTCGGCGCGGGGTAGCGTCACCGCCCTGCCCTTGGGTGGGCGGGGGAGGCGGTGGCACCCCGGCGATCTTGCAGCCCGCAACGGCGCTTATCTGATCTACACGTCGGGGTCGACCGGGCGGCCCAAGGGCGTTGTGGTCGAGCACCGCAGCCTGGCCAATCTGTTCCACCACCACCGTGAGCGGCTGATCGTGCCGGTGTCGGGTGGGCGGCGGGTCCGGGTGGCTCTGTCGGCGTCGCTGTCGTTCGACACGTCGTGGGAGGGGCTGCTCTGGCTGGTTGCCGGGCATGAGCTGCACCTGCTCGACGACGAGACCCGCAGGGATGCCGAGCTGTTCGTGGCCTACGTCCGCGAGCACGGGATCGACGCCCTCGATGTCACGCCGTCACTGGGGCAGGAGCTCGTCAACGCGGGCCTCCTCGGAAACGAAGGCGGCGACAGCGGCGACAAAGGCAACAGCGGCGACAAAGGCAACAGCGCCGACGAAGGCAGCAACAGCGGTGACAAAGGCAGCAACAGCGGCACCATCCACGCCCCGGCGCTGATCCTTCTGGGCGGCGAAGCGGCGGGATCGGCGTTGTGGACGGCGATCCGCGAGGCGCCGGCCACCCAGGGAATCAACCTCTACGGCCCGACCGAGTGCACGGTCGACACGCTGATGGCCTGGGTGGCCGACAGCGAAACCCCGATCGTCGGACGCCCGATCGGCAACACCCACGCCTACGTCCTCGACGGCTGGCTGCGCCCGGTCCCGGAGGGCGTCGCGGGCGAGCTCTACCTGTCGGGCGACCAGCTCGGCCGCGGCTACAAGGACCGGGCGGCGCTCACCGCGACCCGGTTCGTGGCCGACCCGTTCCGGCCGGGCCGTCGCATGTACCGCACCGGCGACGTGGTGCGGTGGACGGCCGAAGGGCAGCTCGACTTCGTGGGCCGCGCCGACGACCAGGTCAAGATCCGGGGCTTCCGGGTCGAGCCGGGTGAGGTCGCGGCCAAGCTGAGCGAGCACCCGGACGTCCGGCAAGCGGTGGTTGTGCCCAGAGACGGGCGCCTGGTGGCGTACGTGGTCGGCGAGACCGGCACGCTGCGGGAGTGGGCGGCCGAGCGCCTGCCCGACCACCTGGTTCCGGCCGCGGTCGTCGGGCTCGACCGGATCCCGGTCACGGTCGCGGGCAAGGTCGACAAGCGGGCCCTGCCGGCGCCCGACTTCGGGGCGCTCACCGGAGCCGAAGCGCCCCGCACGCGGAGCGAGGAGATCCTGGCCAACCTGTTCGCCGAGGTGCTCGGGCTCCCGGCCGTCGGTGTCGAGGACAGCTTCTTCACGCTCGGCGGCGACAGCATCGTGTCGCTGCAGCTGGTGGCCCGGGCCCGGACGGCCGGCCTGGCCGTCACGCCGCGGCAGATCTTCGAGCTCCGTACGGTCGCCGCGCTGGCCGCCGTGGCGGGATCGGCCGAGCCGGTGCGGAAGCCGACCACCGAGGCGACCGGCCCGGTGCCGCTGACGCCGGCCCTGGCCTGGCTGCGCGACCACGGCCCGGCCGCGAACTACACCCAGTCGATGACCGTGCGCGCCCCGGCCGGGCTGACCGCGGAGCGGCTCGAGAAGCTGGTCGGGACCCTGCGGGAGCGCCACGACCTGCTGCGCGCCACCTGGTCGCCCGAGCAGGGTCTGGTGGTGACCGGCGCGGACGGCGGACTGCTGACCACGACCTGGGAGGGCGACGAGGTCGCCTTCGTCATCCACCACAGCGTCGTCGACGGCGTGTCCTGGCGGATTCTGCTCGACGACCTGGCTACCGCCTGGGCCGGTAAGCCGCTGCCGCCCGTCGGCACCTCGTTCCGCGAGTGGGCCCGGGCGCTGCCGACGACGAGAACCGACGAACTCCCGTACTGGCTGGACGTTCTCGACACCGATGAGCCGCCGCTGGGGGCCCGCCCGGTCGACCCGGCCCGCGACACGGTGGCCACCGCCCGCACCGTCACCGTCGAACTGGACGCGGAACAGACCGCCCCGCTGATCGGCGCGCTGCCCGAGGCGTTCCACACCGGCGTGGCCGAGATTCTGCTGACCGGCCTGGCCTCCGCGGTCACCGCGCGTACGGGCCGCGACAGCGTGCTGATCGAGCTGGAGGGGCACGGCCGCGAGGACCACCTCGTTCCGGACGCCGACGTCTCGCGCACGGTCGGCTGGTTCACCACCGAGTTCCCCGTACGCCTGACCCCGGCCGGCGGCGTCAAGGCGGTCAAGGAGCAGCTGCGGGCGGTGCCGGGCAACGGATCCGGCTTCGGCGTGCTGCGGCACCTCAACCCGGAGGGCCGGGCCGCGCTGCAGGGCCGGCCCGAGCCGCAGATCGTCGTCAACTATCTGGGCCGGTTCACTAGCGGCGGCGACGAGCCGGAGCCGTGGACGCCGATCGGTGGTCTCGGGGGCAGCGCCGACCCCGGGATGCCGCTGACCCGGGCACTCGAGATCAACGCCTCGGTCCTCGACGGGCGACTGTCCGCCACGCTCACCTATCCCGCGGAGGTCCTCACCGAGCAAGAGGTCCGCGCGCTCGCCGACGACTGGTTCGCGGCCCTGCGCGCCCTGCCCGCCGAGGGTGGTCACACCCCGTCCGACCTCCTGCTGCCCGGCCTCACCCAGTCCGAGATCGACATCCTGGAACAGCGGCCCGGCGGCCTCGAGGACGTCTGGCCGCTCTCCCCGCTCCAGGAGGGCCTGCTCTTCCTGGCCGCCGTGTCCGACACCGTCGACCCGTACGTCGTCCAGCAGGTCCTCGACCTGGACGGCGCCCTCGACCCGGCCCGTCTGCGCGCGGCCGGTCAGGCCCTGCTCGACCGCCACCCGTCGCTGCGGGCCGGGTTCGTTCCCGGCCCCGGCGGCGCCCACCGGCAGGTCGTCGCGGCCACCGCCGAGTTGCCCTGGGCCGAGCTGGACCTGGCCGGCGAGGCGGCGTTCGAGGAGTTCGCCGCGGCCGACCGGGCTCGCCCGTTCGACCTGGCCGCGCCGCCGCTGCTGCGGCTCACGCTGGTGCGCACCGGCGACGACCGGCACCGGCTCGTGCTGACCAACCACCACATCCTGCTCGACGGCTGGTCCACCCCCTTGGCCGTACGGGAGCTGTTCGACCTCTACGCCGGCCGCGCCCTGCCCGCGCCCCGCCCGTACCGCGACTACCTGCGCTGGCTGGCCCGCGCCGACCGGGCCGCCGCCGTTGACGCATGGCGGGACGCCCTGGACGGCCTCGACCAGCCCACCCTGGTCGCGCCGGACGCCGGACCCGTGCTCGACGCGCGGCCCGGCCAGATCGAGCGCGAGCTGCCGCGCGAGGTCACCGAACGGCTCACCGCGCTGGCCCGGGAACGCCAGGTCACCCTGAACACCGTGGTGCAGGCGGCCTGGGCCGTCCTGCTCGTGCAGCTCACCGGCCGCACCGACGTCGTCTTCGGCACCACCGTGAGCGGCCGCCCGGCTCAGGTGCCCGGCGTCGAAGACATGATCGGCTTCTTCATCAACACCCTGCCCGTACGGGCGCGGCTCGAACCCGGCCTCAGCTGGAACGCGCTGCTCGACCGGCTGCGCGACGCCCAGGCCGCCCTGCTCGAGCACCAGCACCTGCCGCTGACCGACGTGCAGCGCCTGGCCGGGATCGGCGAGCTGTTTGACACGCTGACCATCTTCGAGAGCTACCCGCTCGACGCCGACGGCCTGCACGCGTCGACCGGCGACGGCGGCCTGCACCTCACCGACGTGACCGGCGACGACGCGCCGCACTACCCGCTCACCCTGGCGGTCGCGCCGGGCGAGCGACTGCGGCTCGGGCTGGCCTACCGCTCCGACGTGTTCACCGACGCCGCCGCGGCGGAGATCCTCGACGGGTACGGCGCGCTGCTGGCCGAGCTGGCGGCCGGACCGGGCACCCCGATCGGCCGGGCCGCGAGCCACGTCCGGCCGGCCCCGGGCACCGCCCACGCCGTGCCCGCGACGACGCTGCCGAAGTTGTTCGCCGAGGCGGTCCGGGCCCGTCCCGGGGACACCGCGCTCGTCTTCGAGGGCGAAAGCCTCACGTACGCCGAGCTGGACGCGCGCGTCGCGGCCCTGGCCGGGTGGCTGCGGCAGCAGGGCGCGGGACCGGAGACGGTCGTGGCGGTCGCGCTGCCCCGCGGTCTCGACCTGGTCGTCGCGCTGCACGCCGTCCACCGTGCGGGCGCGGCCTACCTGCCGATCGACCCGTCGCATCCGCGCGAGCGCAACGGCTTCCTGCGGGCCGACTCGGGCGCGACGCTGACGATCGACGCGACGACCGTACGGGAAACCGGTCCGCCGGCCGAAGCGCCGGAGCTGCCCGGGGACGCCGCCGCGTACGTCATCTACACCTCGGGGTCGACCGGCCGGCCCAAGGGCGCCACCGTCTCGCACCGGTCGATCGTCAATCGTCTCCTGTGGATGCGGGACGCCTACGGCCTGCAACCGGGCGAGCGGGTTCTGCAGAAAACCCCGGCCGGGTTCGACGTGTCGGTCTGGGAGTTCTTCTGGCCGCTGCTGACCGGCGCGACGCTCGTCGTGGCCCGCCCCGACGGCCACCGCGACCCGGCCTACCTGTCGGCTCTGATCGTGGCCGAGCGGGTCACCACCGTGCACTTCGTGCCGTCGATGCTGCGCGCCTTCCTGGCCGACCCGTCGGCCGCCTCCACAGCGGCGGTGCTGCGACGGGTGATCTGCAGCGGCGAGGCGCTGCCCGGCGACCTCGCCCGGACCTTCGGCCGGGTGCTGCCGGAGGTGGAGCTGCACAACCTGTACGGCCCGACCGAGGCCGCCGTCGACGTCACGCACCACCGCGCCGACGTCACCGCGGACGGCCCGGTGCCGATCGGCCGCCCGGTCTGGAACACCGAGGTCCACGTGCTCGACCCGTGGCTGCGCCCGGTGCCCGCGGGCGTCGTCGGCGAGCTCTACCTGGGCGGCGTCCAGCTCGCCCGCGGCTATCTCGGACGGCCCGGCCTGACCGCGCAGCGGTTCGTGGCCCACGCGAACGGCGAACGCCTCTACCGCACCGGCGACCTCGCCCGCTTCACCCTGGAGGGCCTGCTCGAGTACGCGGGACGGACCGACGACCAGGTGAAGATCCGCGGGCAGCGCGTCGAGCCCGGCGAGATCGAGGCCGCCCTGACCGCGTTGCCCGGCATCACCGCCGCGGCCGTGGTCGCTCGCGACGACGGCCCGTCCCGCCGTCTGGTCGCCTATGTGACCGGCGGTCCGGACGCCCCGGACGACCTGGCCGCCGCGCTGGCCCGGACGCTGCCCGGCCACCTCGTGCCGGCCGCGTTCGTGCAACTGCCCGAGCTGCCGCTCAGCCCCAACGGCAAGCTCGACCGCAAGCGCCTGCCCGCCCCCGACTTCGCCGCGCGGACCGGCGGCGACGCCCCGCGCACCCCGGCCGAAGAGGTCTTCGCCGGTCTCGTCGCCGCCGTGCTCGGCCTGGAACGGGTCGGCGTGCGGGACGGCTTCTTCGCGCTCGGCGGCGACAGCATCCTCGCGCTGCAGCTCACCGCCCGGGCGCGGGCCGCGGGCTGGCGGCTTTCGGCGCGCGACGTGTTCGACCGCCCGACCGTCGAGGGGATGGCCGCCGTGGCCACGCCCGCCGCGGCCGCGGCCACCCCCGGGGACGGCTGGGGTGACCTGCCCGCGACCGCGTTCATGCGCGGCGTGGACGCGGCCGACCCGGCGCTGAGCCAGTCGATGGTGATCCCCGTGCCGGACGAGCTGCCCCGCCGGTTGCAGGCGCTGCTCGACCGGCACGACATGCTGCGCGCCCGCTGGACCGGCGACGGCCTGCACGTCCCGCCCCCGGGCTCGGTGCGGGCCGCGGACGTCATCGGCGGCCGTCTCGACCCGATCGCCGGTCGCATGGTCGCCGCCGAGGTCGACGGCGACCGGCTGCGCCTGACGATCCACCACCTCGCCGTCGACGCCGTGTCCTGGCCGATCCTGCTCGGGGACCTGGCCGCCGACGGTCCGTTGCCCGCCGTGGGCACCTCGTTCCGGGCCTGGGCCCGCGCGCTCGACGGCCTCGATCGCGGCGCCGAACAGCCCTACTGGGACAGCGTCGTGCACGGCCCGGCCTACCTGGACGACCTCGTGCCCGACCCGGAGCGGGACACGTTGGGCACGTTGCGGCAGATCGCGGTGCGGGTGCCGGCCGACCGGCTCACCACGGCCGTCCGGGCCAACCCGCAGGACGTGCTGCTCACCGGCCTCGCCCTGGCCGTGGGCGGCGACGTGCTGGTCGAGCTGGAAGGGCACGGCCGCGAGGAACAGCTGCTGGCGGGGGCCGACCTGTCCCGCACGGTCGGCTGGTTCACCACCTCCCACCCCGTACGGCTGTCGGCGCCGGACATGAACCCGGTGGACGCGCTCAAACACGTCAAGGAGCTGCTGCGCGCGGCCCCGGACGGCGGGATCGGCTATGGGCTGCTCCGGCGGGACGACCCGCGACCGCCGATCCTGTTCAACTACCTCGGCCGTACGGGCGAGGGGGAACTGCTCGGCGACGCGGGCGACGACCGGCCCGCGCGGCACGTGGTCAGCGTCGAAGCCACGGTGTCCGGCGACGAGCTGGTGCTGTCGGTGGCGTACGCGGGAAGGCTCGTGACCCTAGAAACGGTGCGAACGCTGCTCGGCGCGTGGACCGCCGCCCTCGAGACCCTGCACGCCCACGCCGACCGGGGCGGGCTCACCCCCTCGGACGTGCTGGCCGCCGTGGACCAGCCCGCGCTCGACGACCTGGAACGCCGCTACCCGGGCCTGACCGACGTGCTGCCGCTGACTCCGCTGCAGGAAGGCCTGTTCTATCTGCACACGCTGGACGGGGCGGGCGACGTCTACACCGTGCAGCAGCAGCTCGACCTCGACGGCGAGCTCGACGCCACCCGAATGGAACGTGCGGCCATGACGCTGCTCGACCGGAATCCCAACCTCCGCGCCGTCTTCACCACCACGTCGGCCGGTACGCCGGTGCAGGTCGTCCCGGCCGCGGTGCCCGTGCCGTTCCGGGTCGAGCGGGTGAACAGCCGGGCCGGCGCGGACCGGCTGGCCGACGAGGAGCGCGTGCGGCCGTTCGACCTGGAGAGTGCGCCGCTGTTGCGGTTCCTGCTGCTGCGCCTGGGCGACGACCGGCACCGGCTGGTGCTCACCCAGCACCACCTGCTCGTGGACGGCTGGTCGGGACCCCTCGTGGCGCGCGAGCTGCTCAATGCGTACGCGGGAATGCTGCCGGCCCCGGCCCGCCCCTACCGCGACTTCCTGGCCTGGCTGGGCAACGCCGACACGGCCGCCGCCACCGAGGCCTGGCGGGCCGCGCTGGACGGCCTGGCCGAACCGACCCTGGTCGCGCCGGGCGTCACCGGACGGGCCGCGCATCTGCCCGGCGAGGTGACCGCGCAACTGCCGCCGGCCGCCGCCGATCTGGCCCGCTCGCTCGGTGTCACACCCAACACGCTGGTGCAGGCTCTGTGGGCGGTGCTCCTGGGCCGGCTCACCGGGCGTGACGACGTGGTCTTCGGGGCCACGGTGAGTGGACGGCCGCCCGAGCTGACCGGGTCCGGCGAGACGATCGGCCTGTTCATCAACACCCTTCCCGTACGCGTACGGCTGCGGCCCGGCGAGAGCTGGGCGGCGTTCCTGGCCCGGCTGCAGCAGGAGCAGGCGGCTCTGCTCGCCCACCAGCACCTCGGTCTGGCCCCGATCCAGCGCCTGGCCGGGGCGGGCGAACTGTTCGACACGCTGCTGGTGTTCGAGAGCTACCCGGTCGACGCCGACCGGCTCGACGACAGCCAGCGGGCGGCCGGGCTCAAACTGGCCGGGGTCTCCGGGCGCGACGCCACCCACTATCCGCTCACGCTCGTCGCCGCCGACGACGACGGGCTGCACCTGGCCCTCGAATACCGGCCCGACGTGTTCGACGGGCCGACCGCCCGGCTGCTGCTCGACCGGCTCGTCACGCTGGCGGCCACGGTCGCCGCGGACCCGTCGGAGGCCGTGGACCGGGCCGACGGGCTCACCGCGGACGAACGGCGGACCGTGCTGGTGGACTGGAACGCCGGATCGCTCCCGGTCACCCCGGCCACGCTGCCGGAGCTGGTGCGCTCGTGGGCCCGCTCCACCCCGGAGGCGACCGCGCTGGTGGTCGGGGGCCGGCGGTGGACGTACGGGGAACTGGTCGCCGAAGCCGAGGACCTGTCGCGGACCCTGGCCGCGCTCGGGGCCGGGCCGGGCGAGATCGTCGCGCTGCTGCTGCCGCGCGGCGAACACATCGTCCCGGCCATTCTCGGCGCGATGGGGTCGGGGGCGGCCTATCTGCCCATCGACCCCGCCTACCCGGCGGCCCGGATCGCCGGCATCCTGGACGACGCCCGGCCCATCGTCACCCTGGCCGTCGCCTCCACCGCCGACCTGGTGCCCGCCGGAAGCCCACGGCTCCTGCTCGACGGGCCGCGGCCGGACATGCGCAAAGAGCCCAAGCCGATTACCCCCGACCATCCCGCGTACGTCATCTACACCTCCGGATCGACCGGGCGGCCCAAGGGCGTGCTCGTGCCGCATCGGACCGTGGTGAACCTGCTGGCCAGCCACACCGACCGCATCCTCGGGCCGGCGTCGGAACGGCTCGGCCGGCCGCTGCGGGTCGCCCACAACTGGTCGTTCGCGTTCGACGCCTCCTGGCAGCCGCTGCTCGCCCTGCTCGGCGGGCACGAGCTGCACCTGGTGACCGACGAGCCGCAGCACGACCCGGCCCTGCTGGCGGCCCTGCTGCGCGACAACGGGATCGACGTCGTCGAGGTCGCCCCCTCGCACCTCGACCAGCTGCTGGCGGCCGGGTTCGACGCGGCCGGGCTGGCCGTGCTCGGCGTCGGCGGCGAGGCCGTCCCCGACGCGCTGTGGGCCGCGATGGCCGCGCTGCCGGACACCGAGTCGTACAACTTCTACGGCCCCACCGAATGCACGGTCGACGCGGTCGTGCAGCGGGTCAAGGAGGTGCCGCGGGCGCTGATCGGGCGGCCGGTGGCCAACCTGACCCTGTACGTGCTCGATTCGCGTCTGCGGCCCGTGCCGCCGGGCGTGGCCGGGGAGCTCTACATCGGCGGGGCGCAGCTGGCGCTCGGCTACCTCAACCGGGCCGGGCTCACCGCCACCCGTTTCGTGGCCGACCCGTTCGGTTCCACGCCCGGCGCCCGGATGTACCGCACCGGCGACGTGGCCCGGTGGACGCCGGACGGGCGGATCGACTACCTCGGGCGCTCGGACGACCAGGTCAAGATCCGCGGGCACCGGGTCGAGCCGGGCGAGGTCGCCGCCGTGCTGGGCGAGCATCCCTCGATCGCGCGGGTCGCGGTGATCGCCGACGGCGGGCGGCTGGTCGTCTACGTGGTCGGCGCGGTCACCCCGGCCGAGCTGCGCGCCTGGGCGGGGGAGCGGCTGCCGTCCTATCTGGTGCCGGCCGCCGTCGTCCCGCTCGACGCGCTGCCGCTCACGGTCAACGGCAAGCTCGACCGCGCCCGCCTGCCCAGGCCGTCGTACGCGGTCACCGGGCGCGGGCCCTCCGGAGCGGCCGAACAGCGGCTGGCCGGGCTGTTCGCGACGGTTCTCGGGCTGGACGCGGTCGGGGCCGAGGACAGCTTCTTCGACCTCGGCGGGGACAGCATCTCGGCCATGCGGCTGGTCAGCCTGGCCCGATCCTCCGGGGTGCCGCTCGCGCTGCGCGACCTGATCACCCGCGGCACCGTGGCCGCGCTCGCCCGAGGGGAGCAGTCATGAGGCCCGCCGACTTGTTGCGCTGGGCCGTGCGCGATTCCGGCCGCGGGCTGGTCGCCTCCGGTGTGGGCGGGCTCGGCTATCAGGCCGGCCTCATCCTGCTGCCCTGGTGCCTGGGCCGCGCGCTCGACGAGGGCATCACCACCGGCGACACCGGCGCGCTGCTCGTCTGGGCCGGCGCGACCCTGGCCGTCTCCGTCGCGCTGACCGGGGCCGAGTTCGCGATGCGGTGGTGGGCGACCCTGGCCGGCGTCCGGACCGGCAACCGGCTGCTGCTGCGGATCGCCGAGCGGGTGCTGGGCTGGGACGCGGCCACCGCGCACCGGTTCGGCTCGGGCGACCTGGTCACCCGCGGCACCCGCGACACCGAGCAGGTCACCATCTGGATCTCGACCGTGCCCTCGCTGGTCAGCGGGGTTCTCGGCTTCCTCGCGGTGCTCGTCGTGGTGGGCACGCTCGACCCGGTCCTGGCCGTCGTCGGGCTGAGCACGGTGCCGCTGCTGGTGGCGGTCAACCTCTGGTATCCGCGGCGCTACGAGAACGCCAACTCCGCGCTCTCGACCGCCCACGGCGCCCGGGCCGACGCCGTCGAGGACCTTCTTTCGGCCAGTACGGCCGTACGCGGGCTCGGCGGCGAAACGGTACTCGTCGAGCGGCACCACCGGGCCAGCGCCGTCGTCCGCGACCGCACTCTCGCCCTGGCCCGGGTGGCGGCCGGCTGGGCGGCCCACGCGCCGTTCGTGCCCTGGCTGGCCACCGCGATCGGCCTCGCCTTCGGCGGCCTGGCCGTGCTCGACGGGCGGTTCTCGGTCGGCGGCCTGGTCGCGTTCGCGAGCTGGATGGCGCTGCTCGGCCGCCAGGTCATGATGCTGACGTTCCGGTTCGGGCAGCTCGGCGACGCCTGGACCGCGGCCGGCCGGATCGGCGCGGTCCTGGATGCCGCGCCCGCCCTGACCGATCCGCCGGCGCCGGTCGTGCTGAGCGGGGGCGCGCTGGCCACGCAAGGTCTCACGGTCGAACGGGACGGGCGCGAACCGTTGCGCCTGCCCGATCTGACGGTCGAACCGGGCGAGTTCGTTGCGGTCGTCGGGCCGGTCGGCACGGGCAAGTCGACGCTGCTGCGCCTGCTGGCCCGCCTCGAGGACCCGGTGACCGGAACCGTCACGTACGGCGGGACCGGCCTGCCGGACGCGGCGATCGCCGACGTGCGCGACACCATCACGGTCGTCGGGCAGCGGCCCCTGCTGCTCAGCGGCACGATCGCCGGGAACCTGCGGCTCGGCCGGGCCGGGCTCACCGACGAGCAACTGCGCGACGCCTGCCGGACGGCCGGGATCCTCGACCACATCGAGTCGCTGCCCGACGGGTTCGGCACGCTCGTGGGAGAGCGCGGCAGCACCGTCTCGGGCGGCCAGCTGCAACGGCTGGCGCTGGCCCGGGGGCTGCTGCGCGGCGCCCGGGTGCTGCTGCTCGACGACGTCACCTCGGCCGTGGACGCCGTGACCGAGCAGCGCATCCTCGACGGCCTGCGCGAGCGCGACATCACTGTCGTCTTCGCCACCTCGCGCCCGGCCGTCGCCGAGCGCGCCGACCGGATCGTCGACCTCGGCGTCCACGAGGACCGGCTGGTGAGTCATGGCTGACGTCCAGTTGCTGACCGACGAGCCCGACCAGCGGCACGTGCTGCGCCGGGCCTGGCCGCACCTGCGTGAGCACCGCCGGGCGATGGCCGCCGCGGTCGCGGTCAACCTGCTGGCCACGCTGTCGCTCACGCTCGTGCCGGTGGTCATCGGCCGCGCCGTCGACGAGCTTCTGGCCGGCGACCGGACCGGCCTGCTCGTCGCCGCGGGCGTCGTGCTCGGCCTGGTCATCGCCCGGACCGTGCTGCTGCGCTGGTCGGAGCTGCTGCTGACCCGGGTCGGCGAGAAGGTCGTGCACAGCCTGCGCGACCTGGTCGTCGAGCGGCTCGGCCGCACGTCGCTGCGGTTCCTGGAGGCCCACCGCGGCGGCGACCTGCTGCAGCGGGCCACCGTCGAGATCGCCGAGCTGGCCACGTTCGTCCGCAGCCAGCTCCCCGACCTGATCTCGCTCAGCGGCTACCTGCTGTTCAGCGTGATCGTGCTGCTGTCCTCGTCGTGGGAACTGTTCGGGCTGCTGGTGCTGGTGTTCGCGCCGCCCATGTGGTGGCTCGGGCGACGCTTCCGGCGGGCGGCGCAGCAGGCCTACCCGGCCGAGGCGGCCGCCCAGGCCGCGCTGACCGCCACCTTCGCCGAGAGCCTGCTGGCCCGCGAGCAGCTGCAGATCGACGCGGCCACCGGCGGCTGGCTCGACCGGCTGCGCGCCGACGCCGACGCCTATCTGGGCCGGGCCCGGGCCGCGCAGCGCGGCGCCAACTGGATCGACGCCACGTGGATCGTGCAGGGACTGACCTCGGCGGCCCTGCTCGTGGCGGGCGGTCTCCTGGCGGCCGAGGACGTGGTCACCGTCGGCGTGGTCGTGACCTTCGTGCTGGCCAGCCGCGACCTGTTCAGCTCGGTCGACGACTTCACGCTGGTCGCCGGGGAGATGCTCGAATCCCGGGCGGGCCTGGCCCGCCTGCTCGACCTGCTCGACGTGACCCGCCCCGCGGCCGCGGCGCCGGTCTCCCCGGCCGCTCCGGCCGCCCCGCACCGGGGACTGACCGTCGAGGACGTCACCTACAGCTACCGGCCCGGCGAACCGGTGCTGCACGGCATCACGGCCGCCTTCGCGCCGGGCGAGCACGCCGGGATCGTGGGCGAGACCGGCTCGGGCAAGACCACCCTGGCCAAGCTGCTCTGCGGGCTCTACCGGCCGGACAGCGGCGTCGTCCGGCTCGGCGGCGACGACGTGAGCGCCCTCGACGCGGGCGAACTGCGGCGCCGGGTCGTGCTCATCCCGCAGCAGGTGCACATGATCGCCGGAACGCTGGCCGACAACCTGGGCCTGGCCCCGGGTCACCCGGGACGCGACGACTTCGCCCGGGCGGCCGCGAGTCTCGGGCTCACCGCCTGGGTCGACGCCCTGCCCGACGGGTTCGACACCCCTCTGGGCCGCCGCGGCGAACGGTTCTCGGCCGGGGAACGGCAGCTCGCCGGGCTCATCCGGGCCGCCCTGACCGACCCCGAGGTGCTGATCCTCGACGAGGCCACCGCCGACCTCGACCCGGGCACCGCCCACCGCATCGAACAGGCCCTGGCCCGCCTCCGGGCCGGCCGCACGGTGCTGGTCATCGCCCACCGGCCGTCCACCATCGACCGCCTTCCCCGGATCGTGCGGCTGCACCACGGCCGGCTCACCCAGGAGGACCACTGATGCCCTTCCACAACGGCCTCTCCTACCAGGAGTCCGGCACCGGTCCCGGAGTTCTCCTGCTGGCCGGCACCGGCGCCCACGGCCGCACCTGGCAGTTGCATCAGGTGCCGGCCCTGGTCGCCGCCGGCTACCGGGTGGTCACCTTCGACACCCGCGGGCTGGCCCCGAGCGACGTGCCGCCGGTGGTCACCATGCCGGACCTGGTGGCCGACGCGGCCGGCCTGATCGAGCACCTGGGCCTGGGCCCGTGCCGGGTGGCCGGCTCGTCGATGGGCGCGCGGGTCGCCGCCGAGCTGTGCCTGCAGCGCCCCGAGCTGGTCGACCGGGTCGCGCTGATGGCCACCTTCGACCGGCCGGGCGCGTTCCTCAACGCCATGTCGCTCGGCGAACGCGCGGCCGGGCCCGATCTGCCGGCCGAATACCGGGCCGTGGTGCGGGCCGCGTTCAACCTGTCGCCGCGCACCCTGGCCGACGACCAGCACGCGCAGGACTGGCTCGACGTCTTCCAGATGCCGCTGCCCGGCGGCGGCCCGCGGGGCGGCACGAGCCGGCTCGAGGCCGGACAGGACGAGGACCGGCTCAAGGCGTACGGGGAAATCGCCGTGCCCTGTCTGGTGATCAGCTTCGCCGACGACCTGATCGCGCCACCGCCCGGCGGGCGCCGCATCGCCGGGGCGGTGCCGGGCGCCCGCTACACCGAGATTCCCGACGCCGGGCACTACGGCTACCTCGAGCAGCCCGGACCCGTGAACGCCGCGCTCATCGCATTCTTCAAGGAGAACCCATGAAAAAGGTCGAGCTCGTCTGGCACGACCTCACCCCCCGCCTGCTCGAGGTGCGGCGCACGATCCGGCTCACCCCGAACATGGTCCGCGTCACGCTCGGCGGGGAGGATCTCGACGGCTTCCGCTACGGCGCGCCGGACGACCACGTGAAGGTCTTCTTCCCCGAGCCGGGGGCCGAACTGCCGGTCATGCCGACGCTCGGCGAGGACGGCCTGGAACCGCCGCCGCCCGGCTCGCCGCTGCCCATCTTCCGCGACTACACGATCCGGTTCCTGCGGCCCGGGCAGCGCGAGCTCGACATCGACTTCGTGCTGCACGAGCACGGTCCGGGCGGCAGCTGGGCCGCGGCCGCCCGGCCGGGGGACCGGGTCGGCATCCTCGGCCCGCGCGGCTCCAACCTGGTGCCGTACGAGTTCGACTGGTATCTGCTCGGCGCCGACGAGACGGCCCTGCCCGCGCTGGCCGCCTGGCTGGAGCAGCTGCCCACCGGCGCCCCGGTGCACGCGTACGCCGAGGTCGCCGGGGCGGCCGAGGAGCAGCCGCTGGCCCGCGAGGTCCGCTGGCTGCACCGCGACCGCGGCGAGTCGCTGCCGGGCGCCCTGAGCGCGGTCGAGCTGCCGCCGGGCGACGGCTACGTCTGGGTCGCGGGCGAGGCGACCGGGCTCAAGCCGATCCGCCGCCACATCCGGGCGGCCGGCCACAACCGGGACTGGGCCGAGATCGACGGCTACTGGAAGCGCGGCACGGTCAACCTGGACCATCACGAGGACGACGATGAGTAGCCCGCTCCCCGCGCTGGAGCCGCACACCCTGCTCGTCTTCCTGCTGCAAGTGTCGCTGCTCCTGCTGGTCGCGCTCGCGCTGGGTCGGCTGGCCGTCCGGCTCGGCCTGCCCGCGCTCGTCGGTGAACTGCTCACCGGCGTCCTGCTCGGCCCGTCCCTGCTGGGCACGCTGACGCCGGGCGCGCTGACGTGGGTGCTGCCGGCCGACGCCGGGCAGCTGCACCTGCTCGACGCCGTCGGGCAGCTCGGGGTCCTGCTGCTGGTCGGCGTCACCGGCGTCCAGCTCGACGCGGCCATGCTGCGCAAGCGCGGGGCCACCGGCGTACGGGTGAGCCTCGCGGGTCTGATCCTGCCGTTGGGTCTGGGCATCGCGGCCGGTTTCCTCGTGCCCGCGTCGCTGCTGACCGAGGGCACCGAACGCGGCACGTTCGCGCTGTTCCTGGGTGTGGCCATGTGCGTCACGGCCATCCCGGTCATCGCCAAGACGCTGTCCGACATGGGCCTGCTGCACCGCGACATCGGCCAGCTCACCCTGGCCGCGGGCATGGTCGACGACGCCGTCGGCTGGTTCCTGCTCTCGGTCGTGTCGGCCGCGGCGACCACGGGCGTACGGGCCGGGGCCGTCGGGCTGTCGCTGGCCTATCTGATCGGCTTCCTGGTCGCGGCGCTCGTGGCCGGCCGCCCGCTCGTCCGGTGGGCGCTCGACCGGGGCGGCCGGGCCGCCGACGGTGGTCCCCGGGTCACCACGTCGGTCGTCATCATCCTGCTCGGGGCGGCCGCGACCCACGCGATGGGCATGGAGGCGCTGTTCGGCGCGTTCGTGGCGGGCATCCTGATCGGCCAGGCCCGGGCGGCCGAGCCACCCGACCCGCGGCCCGGCCGGGGCATCTGGCCCGACCTCGCCCCGCTGCGGACCGTCGTGCTGTCGGTGCTGGCGCCGCTCTTCCTGGCCACCGCGGGCCTGCGGATGGACCTGACCGCGCTGGCCGACCCGAAAGTGCTGCTGGCCGCGGTCGCCCTGCTGCTGGTGGCCGTGGTCGGCAAGTTCGCCGGGGCCTACCTCGGGGCGCGGTCCGGCCGGTTGTCGCACTGGGAGGGCATCGCGCTCGGCGCCGGCATGAACGCCCGCGGAGTGGTCGAGGTCGTGGTGGCCACCACCGGGCTGCGCCTGGGCGTGCTGTCCATCGCCACGTACACGGTCATCGTGCTGATCGCGGTGATCACCTCGGTGATGGGACCGCCGATCCTGCGCTGGTCGATGTCCCGGGTCCAGCCCAACGAGGCCGAGATAGAACGCGAACGGATTCTGACGGGAGCTTCTACATGAGCGGCGTCGCACTGGTCACCGGGGCCGCGCAAGGCATCGGCCGGGCCGTAGCCGACGGGTTCGCCAAGCTGGGCCTGCAAGTGGCGGCCGTCGACCGCACGGAGCTGCCCGGCGGCTACACCGCCGACGTGTCCTCGGCGTCGCAGGTCGACGCGCTCGTCGCCCAGATCGAGAAGGACCTCGGACCGATCACCGTGCTGGCCAACGTGGCCGGGATCCTGCGCACCGGACCGGTCACCGGACTGTCCGACGAGGACTGGCGGGAAACGTTCGCGGTCAACACCGACGGCGTCTTCCACACGAGCCGCGCGGTCGCTCGGCGGATGGTCGACCGGCGCGCCGGCGTCATCGTCACGGTCTCGTCCAACGCGGCCGGCGTCCCACGCTCGGGGATGGCCGCGTACGCCGCCTCCAAGGCCGCCGCCACGGCCTTCACCAAATGCCTCGGGCTCGAACTGGCGCCGTACGGGATCCGCTGCAACGTGGTCGCCCCCGGCTCGACCGACACCCCGATGCAGCGGTCGCTGTGGACGACCGGCGGCCCGGACGCGGTGATCGCGGGGGATCTGGCCAGCTATCGCACCGGCATCCCGCTGGGCCGCATCGCCGAGCCCGAGGACGTCGCCGACGCCGTCCTGTTCCTGGCCTCCGACCGGGCCCGGCACATCACCATGCACGACCTGTACGTCGACGGCGGCGCGACGCTCCGGGCTTGAAAAAGGGAGAACCATCAGTGACTACCGTCAGCGCCGCATCCACCGCGGCCGAGCTGCTGGCCGGCTACCGCCCCGGCAGCTCGTCCCTGTTCACCTCGCCGAGCGGGACCCTGCTCGCCGAGGGCAGCTACTTCGCGGTTCCACCGTCCGGGCGCTCGGACAACCTGGCCGACCTGGCCCGCCGCGTCGACGCCGTGCTGGGCGTGGCCGAGGCGGCCGGGCACGAGGTCCGCACGGTCGTCGGCGCGATCCCGTTCGCGCCCGGCGCCCCCGACCACCTGGTCGTGCCCCACCGGCTGCGCCGGGGCGGGCCACCGGTGGCCACGGTCGTCGAGCGGCCCGCGATCCGGGCCGACAAGGTGCGCCCGGTGCCCGAGCCCGAGCAGTACGCGGCGGCCGTCGCCGAGGCGGTCGGCCAGATCGACGCCGGCCGCTACACCAAGGTCGTGCTCGCCCGCTCGTTGCGGGTCGACGCCCCCGGTTTCGACCCGGCCCCCGTGGTCCGCGCCCTCGCGGGCCGCGACCCCGGCGGGTACACGTTCGGCGTCGACCTGGGCGCGGGCCGCACCCTGTTCGGCGCCAGCCCCGAGCTGCTGGTGGCCCGGCGGGGCGGCCGGGTCACCGCGCACCCGCTGGCCGGTTCGGCCGCCCGCGGCGCGACCCCGGCCGAGGACGCGCGGCGAGCGGCCACGCTCATGCGGTCGGACAAGGACCGGCACGAGCACGCCGTGGTGGTCGACGCGGTGGCCGACGCGCTGCGGCCGTACTGCGACGACCTGACCGTGCCGCCCACCCCCTCGCTGGTCGCCACGGCCACGATGTGGCACCTCGGCACGCTCATCACCGGAGTCGTCTCCGACCCCGCCGCGTCGTCGCTGACCCTGGCCACGGCCCTGCACCCGACCCCGGCCGTCTGCGGCACGCCGACCGCCGCCGCCCGCGCGGCCATCGCCGAGCTGGAACCGTTCGAGCGCGGGTTCTACACCGGCGCGGTCGGCTGGACCGACGCCTCCGGCGACGGCGAGTGGGCGGTCACCATCCGCTGCGCCACCGCCGACGAGGACGGGCTCGACCTGTACGCGGGGGCCGGCGTGGTGGCCGGCTCCGACCCCCGGGCCGAGCTGGCCGAGACCACGGCCAAGCTCGGCACCATGCTCACCGCCCTCGGGTTGGAGCTCGACGATGTGGCCTGACGACTACGCCCAGCGCTACCGCAAGCTCGGTTACTGGACCGGGCAGACCTTCGACGACCTGCTCGCCTCGGGCGCCCGGCGGTTCGGCGACCGGATCGCCGTCGTGGACGGCGACCGCGAGGTCAGCTACCGCGCGCTCCACGAGAACGCGCAGCGGCTGGCGGCCGGCTTCCACGGGCTCGGCATCGGGCACGGTGACCGCGTCGTCGTGCAGCTGCCCAACGTGGCCGAGTACTTCGAGGTGATCTTCGCGCTGTTCCGGCTGGGGGCGCTGCCCGTCTTCGCGCTGCCGGCCCACCGGTCGGCCGAGATCGGCTACTTCTGCTCGCACACGTCGGCCAAGGCCTTCGTCACCACCGGCGAACACGAGGGCTTCGACCACCGTACGCTGGCCGCGGTGGCCGGGGACGCCCACGTGATCATCGCCGGGGACCCGGGGGAGTTCACGGCGCTGTCCGCCCTCTACGGCGATCCCGCCGGGCTGCCGGTCGGGCCCGCTGCCGGCGACCTCGCGTTCCTGCAGCTCTCGGGGGGAAGCACCGGCCTGCCCAAGCTGATCCCGCGCACGCACGACGACTACCTCTACAGCGTCCGGGCCAGCGCGGAGATCTGCGAGCTCGGCCCGGAGAGCGTCTATCTGGCCGTCCTGCCGGTCGGGCACAACTTCACCATGTCGTCGCCCGGCGTGCTCGGCATCCTGCACACGGGCGGGCGGATCGTGCTGGCCCGGCGGCCCGACCCGGCCACCGTGCTGCCGCTGATCGCCGCCGCGCGGGTCACCATCACCGCCGTCGTGCCGCCGCTGGCCCTGCTCTGGCTGGACGCGGTGGGCGGCCTGGCGTCCCGGCCCGACCTGTCCAGCCTGCGGATCCTGCAGGTGGGCGGGGCCAAGCTGGGCAGCACGGTCGCCGAGCGGGTCGAGCCGGTGCTCGGATGCCGGGTCCAGCAGGTCTTCGGGATGGCCGAGGGGCTGGTCAACTACACCCGCCTCGACGACCCCGACGAGATCGTGCTCCACACGCAGGGACGGCCCATCTCGGCCGACGACGAGATCCTGGTCGTCGACGACGACGACCGGCCCGTGCCGCCGGGGGAGATCGGTCAGCTGCTCACCCGGGGGCCGTACACGATCCGCGGCTATTGGAACGCGGAGGAACACAACAGGACGGCGTTCACCGCGGACGGCTTCTATCGCACCGGCGACCTCGTGCGGCTGCGCCCGGACGGCTATCTCGTGGTCGAGGGCCGGGCCAAGGACCAGATCAACCGCGGGGGCGAGAAGATCGCCGCCGAGGAGGTCGAGAACCACCTCCTGACCCATCCGGGCGTGCACGACGTCGCCGTCGTCGCCGTGCCCGACCACTATCTCGGCGAGCGCAGTTGCGCGTTCGTCGTGCCGCGTCCCGGGGCCTCGATCACCCTGCCCCAGGTGCGCGGCTACCTGCGCGAGCGCGGCCTGGCCGCCTTCAAGATCCCGGACCGGCTGACCGTCGTCGACGCGTTCCCGGTCACCGGCGTCGGCAAGATCAGCCGGCGTGAGCTGCGCGCGGCCCTCCGCACCTCCCTGAAAGAAGGCTGACCCCCGTGTCGCTGCCCCGCATCACCCCGTACCCGATCCCGACCGGATTCGGCATGGACCGCGCCCGCGTCGCCTGGCGGCCCGATCCCGCCCGCGCCGTGCTGCTCGTGCACGACATGCAGAACTACTTCCTGGCCCCGTTCGGCACGGCCGACAACGCCCTGCTGGCCCGGGTCGTCGACAACATCGCGACGCTCAAGAAACACGCCGCCGAGCTGGGCATCCCGGTCGTCTTCTCGGCCCAGCCCGGCGGTCAGGGACCCGGCGAACGCGGGCTGCTGCAGGACTTCTGGGGCGACGGCCCGCCCGCCGACCCGCACGCGCTGGCCATCACCGACGGGCTCACGCCCGGCCCCGGTGACGTACGGCTGACCAAGCGGCGCTACAGCGCTTTCGCGGGAACCTCCCTGGGGTCGCAGTTCGAGACCCGCGACCAGATCATCGTCACCGGCGTCTACGCGCACATCGGCGTGCTCGCGACCGCGCTCGAGGCGTTCATGCGCGACATCCAGCCGTTCGTGGTGGCCGACGCGGTGGCCGACTTCAGCCCGGCCCACCACCGCGACGCGCTGCGGCACGTCAACGACCGCTGCGGCGTGGTCGCCACCACCGGCGAGCTCACCGATGCCCTCACCGAAAGGTAAGACCATGGAGAATCCGGTGTACGACCTGGTGGGCATCGGCTTCGGGCCGTCCAACCTGGCCCTGGCGATCGCCGTCGAGGAGCACAACCGCGCCTGCGCCCGTACGGAGGACCGGATCGACGCTGTCTTCCTTGAGAAGCAGGACGACTTCGGCTGGCACCGGGGCATGCTGTTCGAGGACGCCACCATGCAGGTGTCGTTCCTCAAGGACCTGGTCACGATGCGCAACCCGGCCAGCGACTACAGCTTCGTGTCGTACCTGCATGCCCACGCCCGGCTGGCCGAGTTCATCAACTACAAGTCGGTGTATCCGCTGCGGATCGAGTTCCACGACTACTTCCGGTGGGCCGCCGACCGCGTACGGGACCAGGTCCGTTACGGCCACACGGTGACCGACGTCGTGCCGGTGGCGGACGAGCGGGGGGATTTCCACGCCGTCGACGTCATCGCCCGCCAAGGCACGGAGACCCGTACGATCCGGGCCCGGAACGTGGTCGTGGCGGTCGGGCTCGAGTCGTCGTTGCCGCCCGAGGTGACGCCCGGACCCCGGGTGTGGCACAACCTCGACCTGCTGCACCGGGTCGCCCGCTTCGACGTGCCCCGGCCGCGGCGATTCATCGTCGTCGGCGCCGGTCAGAGCGCCGCCGAGTCGGTGTCGTTCCTGCACCAGCGCTACCCGGGCGCCGACGTGCACTCGGTGTTCTTCCGCTACGGCTACAGCCCGGCCGACGACAGCAACTTCGCCAACCAGATCTTCGACCCGGAGGCGGTCGACCTCTATTTCGACGCGCCCGCCGACGTCAAGCAGATGCTGTTCGACTATCACCGCAACACCAACTACTCGGTGGTCGACGGGGACCTCATCGAGGACCTGTACCGCCGCGCCTACCGCGAGAAGGTGACCGGCCGGCAGCGGCTGCACATGATGAACGCGTCGCGCATCGCCGAGCTGCGGCCCGGCGACGAGGGGGTCACCGCGGTCGTCGAGCACCTGCCCACCGGCAAGCGCACCGATCTCGAGGCCGACGCGATCGTGTACGCCACCGGGTACCGCCCGGTCGACGCGACCCGCCTGCTCGGGGCGGCCGGCGCCCACTGCCACCGCGACGACGAGAACCTGCTGCGCGTGCACCGCGACTACCGGCTGGTCACCGACGCCCGCCTGCACGCCGGGCTGTACCTGCAGGGCGGCACCGAACACGCGCACGGAATAACTTCCACGCTGCTCTCCGCGGCGGCCGTACGGGCCGGGGAGATCGTCGATTCGGTCGCGGCCCGCCTCTACGCCCCGGTCGTCCGAAGCTAACCGCTCAGGTCCGCCGGGCGGCCGCCGATAGGACGATCGTGCCGGAACAGCTCTATATCCTGGGCAACCTGGTGATCATGGTCGCCTACGCCTCGATCATGACGGCCATCCTGGTGCCGGTGACCCAGGCGGGGCAGTTGTGGAGCAATAAGCTCGCCGTGGCCACCGCGATGATCTTCTTCAGTTGCGCGGTGGGACACGGCCTGCATGCCTTCATGGCCATCCGCGCCACGTCGGAGGGCGGGCACGGGCACCTGCAGCCCGGCTGGGAGTGGCCGTCGGCCGCCTGGGACCTGTTCACCGCCCTGATCGGTGTCTACTACTGGACGCTGCGCCGCAGCTACAAGGTGCTGCTCGGCGGCGGCTCGATCTTCACGTCGCCCGGCGAGCAGCACCGGCTCGAGGAGGCCGGCGCCCGCGAGCAGGCCGCCCTCAACGCGGCCGAGAAACACCGCGCGACCCTGGCCGCCGTGGTCGAGCACACCGACGACGCGATCATCGGCGTGAACCTGGAGGGCCGGGTCACCGCCTGGAACCGCGGTGCCGAACGGCTGTTCGGCTACAACGCGGGCTCGGCCATCGGCCAGCCCATGTCGATCTTCTCGGGCGACACCGGCGCGGCCGACCAGATGGCGATGATCGCGCGGATCCGGCACGGCGAGCGCAACCTGCACTACGAGGCCCGCCGCCTGCACCGTAACGGCGCCCCCCTGGAACTGTCGATCAACATGGCCCCGATCCGCGACTCGGTCGGCGCCGTCACCGGGGTCTCGGTCACCGCCCGCGAGATCAGCGCTCTGAAGGCGGCGGCCGACCAGCGCCGCGCCGACGAGGACCGGGCCCACCAGGCCCAGCGGATGGAGAGCCTGGGCAAACTGGCCGGCGGGCTGGCCCACGACTTCAACAACATCCTCGGCATCATCGTCAACTACACCGAGTTCGCGATCGACGAGACCGAGGACAAGCCCGCCGTACGCGAGGACCTGCAGCAGGTGCGCTCGGCGGCCGACCGGGCCCAGGACCTGACCCGGCAGCTGCTCACCTTCAACCGCGGCGCGGGCGGCCGGCCCAGCGACGTCGACCTCAACGTGGCCCTCCAGGAGGCCCGCACCGACCTGGAACCGCTGACCGGCGAGAACATCACGATCGTCGCCCGCCCCGGACCGGGCCCTCTGACCGTGCGGGCCGACCCCGGCCAGCTCCAGCAGATCATCGCCCAGCTCGCCGCCAACGCCCGCGACGCCATGCCCGACGGCGGCACCCTGGTCCTCGAGACCGGCATGGCGGGCGGTCAGGCCCGGCTGCTGGTCTCCGACACCGGCACCGGCATGGCCCCCGAGGTGGCCGAGCGGGTCTTCGAGCCGTTCTTCACCACCAAGGCGGGCAAGGGCGCCGGGATGGGCCTGGCCGCCGTCTACGGCATGGTCACCGAGGCAGGCGGCTCGATCGCCGTCTACTCCGAACCTGGTGTCGGCACCACGTTCCGCGTCCACCTACCCCTGGCCGGCGTCCCCTCGACCGGCACCGACAACGGCGGGCCGCCCCCGTCCGGCGACGGCCGCACCATCCTGATCGTCGAGAACGAGCCGGCCCTGATGCGCGCGGCCGCCCGGATCCTGACCGTGGCCGGCTACCAGGTGCTCGGCGCCGCGACCGGCCCCGAGGCGTTGGTGGTGGTCGGCGACCGTACGGTGGACGCCCTGATCACCGACGTCGTGATGCCCGACATGACCGGCCCCCGCCTGGCCGAGCTCCTGCACGAGCGGGCGCCCGGCCTGCCCGTCATCTTCATGTCCGGCTACAGCTACGGCATGCTCGACGCCACCGGCATGCTGGATCCGGCCGCCCCCTTCATCGAGAAGCCGTTCACCGCCCCCGACCTGCTCCACGCGGTCCACAAGGCCCTGCACCGCACCCCGTCGGCGGTCTAGCATCGGGCGGGTGAGTTTCCGCCTTGCCGCCTACGCCGTGTGCCTCGACGACGACCGGGTGCTGCTGGCCCACTACCGCGGGTTGCATTGGACCCTGCCCGGAGGCCGCGTCGAGCACGGCGAGGACCCGTACGACACGGTGATCCGCGAACTGGCCGAGGAAACCGGCTGCGACGGCGAGGTCGTGTGCCTGCTGGGCGTCGACTCCAGAGTGATCCCCGCCGCCGAGGCCCTCGCCGGGGCCGATCACCAGAACGTCGGCATCTTCTATCAGGTCCGGGTCACCGGCGGCTCGCTGCGCCCCGAGCCGGACGGCGAAACCGCGGCGTCGGCCTGGACCGCGCTCGACGGCGTGGCCTCGTTACGCCGGTCCGGTCTCGTCGACGTCGGCCTGGCCCTCGCGCGTTTGCGTCCCGCCACCGGCCACGTCGGGCCCGTCCCCGTCGGAGGCCCGATCCAGCACTGACCCCGCGCGCCGCCCGCCGGCTTTCGGATCGCCTCGCCCATCGACTCGTACATCTCGCGCATCGACTTCTCATGCTCATCGATCTGCCGTTCCACGGCTGCGGAGATGTTGTCCCACGACTCCGCCGACCGGGAGTGAAGCAGCAGGGCATAGATGATCTGGTCCATGTCCTCGGGATTGAGCGGCAGATCCCAGCGCCGCACGAACGGCGCCAGCGCCGCCGAGGCCCGCATCATGTCCTGTTCGGTCGGTCCGCCCATCAGCCCTCCGTGAACTTGACCGGAGCCTGTTCCGTCCCCGCGCGTGCCCGTCAGCGGGCGCGCAAGTCAACGACGTAGAACAGCAGCTCGCCATGTTCGTCGTTGTCCGTGCGGTCCACGCGCATGCCGAGCCCGGTGGCGATGTGGCGCGAGGCGAGGTTGTGCGGGCGGATGCTGGCCCACACCCGGCGGAGGCCGGCGGCGTGGCACTGCTGCAGCACCGCCGCGGCTGCCTCGGAGGCATAGCCCCGGCCCCGGTGCGAGGCCCCGATCAGGTAGCCGATCTCGGGTTCTTCGAAGCTGGTGCGGCCTTTGAGCATTCCGCAGTTGCCGATCAGCAGGCCCGTCTCGGCGCAGCGCAGGGCATACCAGCACAGGCCATGGTCGCGCTGCGCTTCGACACGGTGGGTGATCCAGCGCTCGGTCTGCTCGAAGGCGGTGAAAGGTCCGGATCCGATGGTGTGCGTGTCCGGATCAGCGAAGAGGGAGTGCAGCTCGGCGGCGTCGCCGGGGGTGAAGGCGTCCAGCCTCAGACGTCGGGTACGCAGCGACGGCGACATTGCGGCACGTGGTGTGGAGGGCATCGTGGCCATCCAACCAGAGGAATCGCGTAGACGGCTGGTCAGGAAGCGGTCCGGGGCGCGTACATGATGACGGCGACGCCGATCAGGCAGATCGCGGCGCCGATGAGGTCCCACCGGTCGGGGCGGAACTTGTCGACCACCATGCCCCAGGCCAGGGAGCCGGCGACGAAGATTCCGCCGTACGCGGCCAGGATCCGGCCGAAGTTCGCGTCGGGCTGCAGGGTGGCGACGAAGCCGTAGGCGCCCAGGGCGATGACACCGGCGGCGATCCACCACAGGCCGCGGTTCTCGCGCCAGCCCTGCCAGATCAGCCACGCGCCGCCGATCTCCGCGAACGCGGCCAGGATGAACAGCAGCAGAGAGCGGACGACGGTCATGCCCGGCAACCTACCCGGCGGTGATCAGGTGGCGGGTACGGCGAAGGGGCGGCGGGTGGCCGTGGGGGAGAGGGACGCGACGGTGGCGCCGGCGGGGGTGGCCTCGTCGGTGGCCTCCAGAGCCTCGCGCTGCAGGCTGGCGGCGGAGCGGCGGGCCAGGTCGACGTCGTGCCAGGCGGTGCGCTCGGCCTCGGCGGCCGTCTCGTAGCGGTGGCGCAGCCAGGCGGCGGTCGCCCGGGCGATCACCAGCTCCTGGTCGACCGGGTGCAGGCAAGCGTCCCAGCCGTTGCGGCCGGCCTGGGCGTCGGCCAGAGCCTCGGCGGGCAGGTCGCCGCGGTCGCAGGCCGCAGCGACGGCGCGGTGCAGGAAACGCTCGCGGGCCGCGTACTCCTCGCAGGTGCGCACCGACCACGGGGTGCCCCACCGGGCCGCCACGGTCGCCGAGCGCAGGCGGGCGTCGGCGTCCAGCCAGGCCTCGTACGCGGCGTTCATGGTGGTCTCGGCCTGCTCCCACAGCTCCTGCCAGCGCTGCGCCGCGACGGACGCGCGGTCGGCGGCGACGCGCACCTCGGCGGCGTACGAGGAAGGGGTGGTGTCGGGAATTTCCTGTTTGCGGAACGCGTGGACCAGGTCACGGATCATCCGGCCGGGGTGGCGCATGGCCTCGGGGCTGCCCAGCACGAGCAGCGCCGGGAAGGTGAGCAGGATCAGGGTGGCCCAGATGGCGGCCGGAGCCGGGTCGGCCAGGAGCATTTCCGCAACTACGTTCATGGGGGAGTTCCGTCCGCGAGAGTCGTCGATGGCAGGCTGCGACCATCGGCTGGCGCGCCGGCGCGGCGCGGGGCGGGATGGTCAGGCAGAGGCGACGGGAGGCGCGCGGGAACCGCGGACACCGGCGGTGAACTGCGAGAGAAGAACCGGGGCGCGGTCGGCGGGGACCGGCTCGGCGGCCACCCGGACCTCCACAAGGGGAGCGGGCCGCGAAAGAAGACCGGCGAAGGCCAGGATCAGGGGCAGCAACAGCATCGCGCTGAGCAGCTCACCCGTCACCATGTGTCCAACATAGCGACTCGTCGGCGAACCGCCCAGCGCGCCACGCGATCAGGCTCGGGAAATTGACGAATGACAGGCGCATCCGGCCGTCACGGGCAGCACCCCGGAGGGCGCCTGGGCGCGGGCGGCGGCCTCGATCTCGGCCAGCATCCGGCGCCGCGCCGCCGCGTCGATCAGACGACCCCGTACGAGAACGCTGTCGATCTTTGTGGTGTGGGCGATGTCGCGGAGCGGGTCGGCGCCGAGCAGCACGAGGTCGGCGACGTGCCCCCGCTTCACCAGGCCCTGGTCGCGACGGCCCAGCGTGAGCGCGGGCTCGAGGGTCGCCGCCCGCAGCGCCTGCGCCGGGGTGACGCCGGCCCGCACCAGCAGCCGCAGTTCATCGTGGAGGCTGAAACCCGGCAGCAGATAGGCGGTGCCGAGATCGGTGCCGGCCAGCAGCGGCACGCCCGCGCGGGCCATCTCGCCGGCCAGCCGCAGCCGCCGGGCGAACAGCTCACGCCGCTCGAAGCTCTCCTTCGCCGTACGCCCCTTCAGATAGATGGTCTCGTTGGCCCACTGCCAGTACGCGAGGGTGTCGGCGCTGACGTACCGGAAGCGCGGGTCGTCGTGCGGCACGTCCTGCGGGGTGTCGCAGGTCCGGTGCACGCTCAGCGTGGGCGTCACCCGGGTTCCGTTGCGGGCCAGCCGCTCGAACAGCCGCGCCGCCTTGTCCCGGTCGTAGCTGCGTGCGGCCGCGAACTCCACCGGGTGCAGCTTGGTGAACCAGCTCGCGTAGTCCCCGCCGTCCACCCGGATGCGGGCGATGTCCCGCCGCAGCCGCTCCTCGTCGTGCGACGTGTCGTACCAGAACTCGAAGAGGTGCTCGATGGTGTGCAGCCCGGCGTCGCTGGCCTCGGTGACCGGGACGAAATCGGGGACGTGGCCCAGGAACGGCAGTCCCTCGCGGCGCGACTCGGCGGCGATCGCGTGGAACGACTCGCGGCTCAACCGGCTGTACGTCTTGATGAACGCCGCGCCGGCCGCCGACTGGGCCCGTACGGCCGCCCGGGCCTGGGTCGCGTCCGCCACCGCGACGTACGGGACCCCGAGCCCCTCCCACAGCGAAGGTGACCCGTCCACGATCGCGCTGCCGACGATCCACCGCGGCCCGACCCGCACCCCGGCCTCGATCTCGCGCTGCCAGCCGATCGCGGGCTCGTTGGCCGACATCTCGCGTGTGGTCGTGACCCCGTTGACCACGTACATCTCGGGCTCCAAGCGGTCGATCCCGGTCGCGTGCGTGTGCATGTCGGCGAGCCCGGGGATCAGGTATTTCCCGCGCCCGTCGATGACACGCGTGTCATGCGGCACGGCGACGCGGCCGGCATCGAGGATGCGGCCGTCGCGGACCAGCACGTTCTGCCCGCGCCGCCGCCCGTCGGCGTCGACCACTGTGACACCGGTGATGGCGAGGAGGCCGCCCGAGGCGGAAGCCGGGCCCGATCCGGCCGCGGCGCCGGCCAGGGCCGCCGCCCCGCCGGCCAGCACTGTACGTCGTGAGATTCCCATGCGAAGAATGCTCGTCCGGTGGCCGCTCCGGCACACGGGTGCTGAGGCCCGTCCGCGGGTAGGGCTAGCCCCACTTCGGCAGGACGACGGCACCGTCAGCGCCTAGGCTGGCGATCATGACTTCCAGGCCCGTCCGGATCGGTGTGCAGATCCAGCCTCAGCACGCCGACTACAAGACCATCCGCCGCGCCGCCGCCGAGGCCGAAGAGCTCGGCGCCGACATCCTGTTCAACTGGGACCACTTCTATCCCCTGTACGGCGAGCCCGAGGGCCTGCATTTCGAGTGCTGGACGATGCTGGCCGCCTGGGCCGAGCAGACGTCGCGCATCGAGATCGGCGCCCTGGTCACCTGTAACAGCTATCGCAACCCCGAGCTGCTGGCCGACATGGCCCGCACCGTCGACCACATCAGCGACGGCCGGCTCATCCTGGGCATCGGCTCGGGCTGGTTCGAGAAGGACTACCAGGAGTACGGGTACGAGTTCGGCACCGCCGGCGGGCGCCTCGACGCGCTGGCCGACGCGCTGCCGCGGATCGAGTCGCGGTACGCCAAGCTCAACCCCGCGCCCACCCGCAAGATCCCCACGCTGATCGGTGGCGGCGGCGAGAAGAAGACGCTGCGCCTGGTGGCCAAGCACGCCGACATCTGGCACAGCTTCGGCGACGCCGAGACCGTCGAACGCAAGACCGGCATCCTCCGGCAGCACTGCGCCGACGTGGGCCGCGACCCGGCCGAGATCGAGATCTCCACCGCGGTCCAGGGCAAGCCCGCCGAGGTCGGCCCGACCCTGCTAAACCTCGGTGTCTCGCTGTTCACGGTGAGTGCCAGCGGTCCGGATTACGACCTTTCCGACCTGCGCGAATGGCTCGCCTGGCGGGACTCCGTCAACGGATGACCCGGTGTTTGGCAAATGATCACCAGGGTACGGAGGCGGGCATGATTATTCCGTCTGATCCGGACAAATACCCGCCGCTCGACCCGGGCGCGCCGATCCCGGACGACCCGGGTGAGCTGGAGCCGGGCAGCCCCGACCCGCTGCCCCCGCCGCCGGCCGAGCCCTCGCCCGTGCCGACCGAGCCGGCGCCCGAACCGGGCGGTGTGCCCGAACCGGCGTGACGGTTGTGTCGGGAATCGGCAGGCGTTTCTGACGACGACAAGCAGGTGACCTGCCCGGCTTGGCCTGAACGGCCGAGGGGCGGTCACCTGTGAGTCGGCTGTACGGCTCCCTGTACCTTGGGCGCGCTACCGTTCGGCACGAGCCGGCCGGGGCGACCGAACGGGGGCACCACCATGAAGAGCAAACTCGCCGGTGCGCTGGCCGGCCTGGCCACGGCCGCCCTGCTGGCCGGCGGCTGCGCCGGGCAGGACGACGGCGCGAAGTTCGAGGAGCCGGCCGGGCCCGCGTCCGCGGCCGCGCCCGCCGGCAACGGCGTCGAGTCCCTCGAGGCCGCGCAGATCCTCGAGAAGGCCAAGGCGGCCCTGGCGAAGGCCAAGTCGTTCCACTTCAAGGGCTCGGTCAAGGCCGAGGAAGGCAAGATCGGCCTCGACTTCAAGATCGCCGGCGAAGAGGTCCTCGGCACGATGTCGCTGAACGGGCCGCGCGTCAAGCTGCTGGCCGTCGACGGCCGGAAGTACATCAAGCCGGACGCGAACTTCTGGAAGATGAGCGGCGGGGCCGAGCAGGGCGCCGCGATCGCCCAGCTCGTCGGCGACCGCTGGGTGCTGGTCAAGGCGGGCGACAAGAGCTTCGAG
Organism: Actinoplanes sp. NPDC021490; assembly: GCF_055562135.1. Taxonomy (NCBI): domain Bacteria; kingdom Bacillati; phylum Actinomycetota; class Actinomycetes; order Micromonosporales; family Micromonosporaceae; genus Actinoplanes; species Actinoplanes sp. NPDC021490. The sequence goes on along the minus strand of NZ_JBVHFW010000002.1, from coordinate 527,838 downwards.
GGCATGTTCAGCACCACCGATGTCAGCGAGCTCCTCGACCCCGAGGGCACGGTCACCAAGGGCGCCGTCTCCGACATCGACGGCAAGAAGGCCATCGCGCTGACCGACAGCGGCGCGGACGGCGGCACGCTCTACATCGCCACCACCGGCGAGCCCTACCCGCTGCGCCTGGCCGGCCCGAACCCGGCCGACGGCGCGCTCAACTTCACCGAGTTCGGCGAGACCTTCACCGACATCAAGGCCCCGCCCGCGGCCGAGGTCGTCGACCTCGAGAAGCTGAAGAAGTAACCGCAACCGGCGCGGTCACCGCGATCGGGCCCATCGGGCCAGGTCGATGCGGTTGGCCGCGCCGCCGTCGGGCTGCTCGGTCTACTACGAGGCGAAAGGGCCGTCGCCGATCCGCCGGTGGAACGGGGCGGCCTGTCGAGAAAGGTCGATGGGGGATCGGCTAACCGACAGCGCCGGGGAGCGGACCGGGCCATAGTGTGCCGATGACGACGGGGACCAGGGTGCAATGGCGCGAGGTCTACCTCGGTGGATCGCCCGAGGCTGAGCGGCGGCTGTTCGAGCGGATGGCCGTGCAGATCATGCGGACGCAGCTCAAGAACCGGCGGGACGGCGAGCCGGTCGTGGCCGGCTTCCAGGCCAAGGGCACGTACGCCGTGGACGACGCCGAGCTGCGTTTCCGCGACGATCTGCCGGCCGACCTGCGGGTGGGGTTCGCGCAGCCGGGCGCGGTCTACCGCACGGCCGTGCGGTTCAGCAACGCCGAGGGCCGCATCCTCGACGACCGCGAGCCCGACCTGCGCGGGGCGGCGCTGCGGGTGGCGGTGAGCCCGGACGAGCAGCATGACCTGCTGATGACCAACGCCCCGGTCTCGCACGCCCGCGACGCCCGCCAGTTCGCCGAGTTCGCGCTGGCCACGGCGGGCGGTGGCGCCGGGCGCTATCTGGGTCTGGCCCGGCTGCCCTTCGCGATCGGGCCGGTCGAGACGCTGCGGATCGTGCGCAACGTCCTCGAGGGCCGCCGGCGTATCGACAGCGTGGCCACCGAGACGTACTGGAGCCGCATCCCGATCACGTGGGGCGGTGAGCTCGCCGTCCAATATCTGCTGCGGCCCCTGCCGGGGGAGGCGCCGGCCCGGACGGACGGCCCCGACTTCCTCACCACCGAGATGGCCGCGCGGCTGCGGAACGGCGACGTTCGCTTCGAGTTGTGCGTGCAACGGTTCCGCAGCGCGCAGGAGACGCCGATCGAGGACGCGGCCGTCGACTGGCGGTCGGCCGGCGCGCCGCCGGAACCGGTGGCCACGCTGACGATCCGGTCGGGCTCGTGCGACAACCCGGTCGTGCACGCGATGCGCTTCAACCCGTGGAACACCACCGAGGATTTCCGGCCGCTGGGCAACCTCAACCGCGTCCGGAAGGCCGCCTACGACGCCAGTGCCGCCCACCGCGACCGGCAACGCTGGCTCACCGAGGTGCCGGCCCGCAACCGGATCGCCAGTTCGGCCATGACCGTCATCTTCGGCGCCGTCAACCGGTTCCGGCCCTGGCACCGCCTGCCCGACGCGCTGGCCCTGCTCAACCTGGCCGCGCTGCGCGACGTGCTCCGGCGCGACAACCTGATCGACACGGAGAATCGAGAGGCGCCTCCCCGCGTACGGGATGTGCCCGTGCCGCCTCAGGACGAAGAGCGCGAGTTCCGTACGCATGACGGCCGGTCCAATGATCTGTCGGCCCCCGGCATGGGCGCCGTCGGGGCCGCGTTCGGGCGCAACGTGCCCGCCGTGCACCGGCCCGACCTGGTCAACGAGCCGAACCCGATCCTGGTCAGCCGCGAGCTGCTGCGCCGCGACACGTTCCGCCCCGCCACCTCGCTGAACATCCTGGCCGCCACCTGGATCCAGTTCCAGGTGCACGACTGGGTCGTCCACGCCCGCCACCCGCTCGGCGTCGACGACGTGCGCGTGCCGCTGCCGCCCGGCATGCCGGGCTGGGCCAACACTCCCGGCGGCCCGCTCGAACCCGAGATGCGCATCGGCGGCAACATCAGCCGGGGGACCGGCCCCGACGGCACCGAACTGCTCTTCGGCAACGCCGCCTCGCACTGGTGGGACGGCTCCGAGGTCTACGGCACCGACACGGCCAAGGCCCGGGAGCTGCGCGACGGCGCCAAGATCCGGCTCACCCCCGAGGGCTACCTGCCGGTCGACGTGGCCGGCTCGGAGATCACCGGTTTCAACGAGGCCTGGTGGCTCGGCCTGAGCAGCATGCACACGCTCTTCGCGCGCGAGCACAACCTGCTCTGCGACGGCTTGCGGGAGCGCCACCCGGAGTGGGACGACGATCGCGTCTACCAGACCGCCCGGCTGATCGTGTCCGCGCTCATCGCGAAGATCCACACGGTCGAGTGGACGCCCGCCATCCTCGCCACCGACGTGCTGCGGCGCGGCATGAACGTGAACTGGAACGGCGTACCGGCCAAGGATCTGCTGAGCCGGATCGGGTTGTGGCTCACCGATGTCAACGCGCTGCACGGCATTCCGAAGACCACGCCCGACCACCACAGCGCGCCCTATTCGCTGACCGAGGATTTCGTCACCGTCTACCGCATGCACCCGCTGATCCCCGACGACTACAACTTCTCCACACCGGACGGTCAGACCCTGGGTTCCCGTACGTTCCTGGACCTGCAGGGCGGCCGGGCCGACGAGGAGCTGCGGTCGCTGGGCCTCACCAACGTCCTGTATTCGTTCGGCACGGCCCACCCGGGCGCGATCACGCTGCACAACTTCCCGCTGTCCCTGCTCAGCCTAGAGCGCGACGGCGAGCTCATCGACTTGTCGGTGGTCGACCTGGTGCGCACCCGGATGCGTGGGGTGCCGCGCTACAACGACTTCCGCGAGGCCCTGCACATGCCCCGCATCACGCGCTGGGAGGATCTGGGCGAACCGTCGACTGTGGAGGAGCTGCGTTCGGTGTACCGCAGCATCGACGAGATCGACACCATGGTCGGCTTGTTCGCCGAGACACCGCCCGAGGGTTTCGGCTTCTCCGACACGGCCTTCCGGGTGTTCATCCTGATGGCGTCCCGGCGCCTGCAGAGCGACCGCTTCCTGACCGCGGACTACCGCCCCGAGATCTACACCCAGTTCGGCCTCGACTGGATCGCAAGCACGACGATGACCGACCTCATTCACCGCCACTGCCCCGAACTGTCGGCGGTGCTGCCCGCCGGGAAGAATGCGTTCGCGCCCTGGGCCTGACCTGGTTACGGTGCCGGGATGCCCGCACTGTTGCCCCGATCGACGCCGGCCGCCGCCGGGATCTCGTCCCGCGCGGTCGGCGCGATGCTGGACCAGCTCGACGCGGAAGCCGTCGAGTGCCACTCGCTCATGGTCGTACGCCGTGGCCGCGTGGTGGCCGAAGGGTGGTGGGCGCCCTATTCGGCCGACCGCCCGCACCTGCTCTACTCGCTGACCAAGTCGTTCACCTCGATCGCGGCCGGGATCGCCATGGGCGACGGGCTGCTCTCGACGGCCGACCGGATCGTCGACGTTCTGCCCGGCCACCTTTCGCCCGGTGCTCCGGAGCAGGCGAAGCGCCTCACCGTGCACCACCTGCTGTCGATGACCACCGGGCACGGCGATGACAGCCTGGCCGAGGCATGGCAGCTGGAACCGGGCGACCTGACCAGGGGGTTCCTGCGGGTGCCTTTCCCGTACGCCGAGGGCACGCGCCACACCTACGACAACGCGACCACCTATGTGCTGGCCCGCATGGTCGAGCGGGTCACGGGCCGGGGGTTGCCGGAGTTCCTGGACGAACGCCTCTTCGGCCCGATGGGTGTCACACACGCCGAATGGGACCGGGTCGCCGGTGGCGCCGTCTTCGGGTTCCATGGTCTGCACCTGACCACCGAGGCGGTGGCCGCGTTCGGCGAGCTCCTGCGGCGCGACGGCCGGTGGGGTGACCGGCAGCTGGTTCCGCCCGGCTGGGTGCGGCTGGCGACCAGCCACCACATCGAGACGCTGCCGGTCGAGGAGGACGTCCGCAACGCCGACTGGCTGCACGGTTACGGCTACCAGTTCTGGATGTCGCGGCACGGCTTCCGCGGCGACGGCGCCTTCGGCCAGATGTGCGTGGTCGTCCCGTCGCACGAGCTGGTGGTCGCGGTGACCGGGGCCATGACCGAGCCCCAGGCGATGCTCGACGCCCTCTGGGACAACCTGCTGCCCGGCCTGGACTCCGCCGGCAGCGCCGCCGACGACGAAGAGCTCGCGGAACGCCTGCGCGGATTGGCGTTGCCGGTGACGACCGGGACGGCCGGACCGGACCGTCCCGTCGAGGCGCGGATCGACGGCAGTTCCCCCGATTCGGCCCTGCCCGACGGTACGACCGTCACGGTCGAGCCGACCGGCTCCGGCTGGGTCGTGCGCCTCGGCCCGTCGTTCGACATCGAGGCCGGGCCCGGCGAGTGGCGCGAGAGCGCACCCCTCGGCCGGCCCGTCGTCGCCTGCGCGGGATGGCAGGGGAGCCGCTTCGTCGCCGAGCTCTGCGTCATCACCACCCCGCACCGGGTCCGGCTGGTCGTCGACGGCGCCACGGCCACCGCCACCTGGAACGTCGTGCCACTCACCGGCCCCCGGCTGGACCTGCACCTGCGGGCGCCCCTGATGACCCGGCCCGATGTCGCCTAAACGGTTGCCACCTCCCGGGCCGCCGCGGCCACGGCCGCGTGATCCTTGCGCAGGATCATGCTGTGGTTGCTGGGGACCTTGGCGCTGATCCGGATGTGCGGGTTGCGGGCCACCACCTTGTCCAGACTCGCCCGGATCGCCTCCTGCTCGTCGCCCTTGCTGCCGAGCGACGTGCCGGAGGCCAGGACGTAGCGGGTGGGAACGGCGATGCTGTCCATGACCGGGCCGAGTTCGCGTTCCCGCGAGAGCTTCCCGAGTTCGATGTTGCTGGTGGCCTGCTGGTCGGCGTTCAGGCGCGGGACCAGGCCGGTCGGGCGCAGCAGCGGCATGAACCAGGCCATCCGCCTGAACATCGTCCGGATCCGTTCCTCCATGGCGTCGTCGAGCCAGTCGTGCGGCATCGCGCCGTCGACCAGGACCGCGCCGATCGCCCGGTCCGGGTTGCGGCCGGCCCAGTGCGCCCCGAGGAACGCGCCGTAGGACCATCCGACAACCAGCGCCCGATCCACCCCGCGGGCGGCGAGGACGGCGTCGATGTCGCGGATGCCGGCCTCGAACGAGTAGTCGGCCGACGGTTTCGACTTGCGGCCGCGGGCGCGTTCGTCGTACGTGATGTGCCGCCAGCCGGGGCCGAGGTCGGCGATGACTCTCTTCCAGTAGCCCTGGGTCGCGAACTGCCCGTTCAGGTAGACGACCGGGATGCCGGTGCCGCCGGTGTCGGTGCAGGCGAGGGCTGTGTCGTCGATCGGGATCATGCCGGTCCACGGGGTGACGGTGCTGGTCATGTCGTACTCCTGTCCGAGGGGCGAGCGTTTCGAGGGGTGTGAGGCGGCCGTCGTGGGTCAGAGGCTGCGGGCCGTGATGTCGCCCTGGGCGGTGGTGGCGCGGATGTCGAGGCCGGCGGTGCCGTCGTTCTTCAGGGCGTTGCTGACCCGGCCGTGACCGGTGCCGGCGTCCAGGGTGGCCGAGACGCCGGTGGCGGCGCCGACGGTGATGTCGCCCTGCTGGGTGGTGAGGAGCAGGGTGCCCCGGACGGCCTCGGCGATCCGGATGTCACCGCGGCCGGTGCTGATCTCGGCGGGCCCGGTGAGGCGGCCCACTTCGACGTCGCCGTCGACCGCGGTCAGCCGTACGCTCGCGGCCTCGTCGATCTTGATCTGCCGGTAGGCGCCTTCGAAGCTGACGTCACCGAGCCGGCCGACGCCCCGCAACTCGGTGCTCGCGGTCCGGCCCTCGATCCGTGAGCCGACCGGCAGCTGGACCGTGACCTCGACGGATCCGGTCGGGCCGACCAGCCCGTTCGACGGCTGGGACGACGCGATCCGCAGGGCGCCGTCGGCGTACGTGACCGTGGTCTGCTCGGCGGCCCGGACGTCGCGGCTGCGGCCGGGGTCGGCCGGGCGCACCTCGACGACGGTGTCGGCGCGCTCGACGGCGATGAGCTGGATGCGCCCGGCCGGGACGTCGAGGACGGCGGCGATCGGGGCGGGGGTGGCGAAGCTCTGCATGGTCTTCTCCGGTGCTCGCGTTTCGTTTCTGACATGCGAAACGCTACGTTGCTTTCCACAACAAGGCAACGTCAATATTGCAACGAGATCGGGTAATGCCAGCTCAGAGCTGTTCAAACGTTGCAACCGGGTGTGCGGTAACGCAATGCCGGGCCGGACTGTCTTTGCAATGACCAGAAGTGAACGCTATGGTGGCCCGGTCGCAATCGACTATCGAGGAGACCGGGATGCCGGGAGGCAGACTCACCCAGCAGGAGCGTCAGCAGATCGCGCTGGGTCTGGCCGACGATCTGCCCTACGCCGAGATCGCCCGGCGCCTCGACCGGCCGACCTCCACGGTCACCCGTGAGGTGATGCGCAACGGCGGCCCCAACGGCTACCGCGCCGACCTGGCACACCGGGCCACCGAACGCCGCGCGCACCGCAGTCGTGCGGCCGCCGTCCGCGGTCCCGCATCGGGCGGCGGCCCGGAGGGACGCGACATCGGCGCCGTCACCGACTATGCGGAGACGCTCACGACCGTGCTCATGGCCTCGGGCCTGCCCCGCATGGGCGCCCGCGTCCTGACCTGCCTGTTCATCACCGACAGCGGCAGCCTCACCGCGTCCGAGCTGGCCCTGCGCATGCGGGTCAGCCCGGCGTCGGTCTCCAAGGCGATCGCCTTCCTGGAAAGTCAGAGCCTGGTCCGCCGGGAGCGCGACGAGCGCCGCCGCGACCGCTACATCGTCGACGACGAGCTCTTCTATCAGGCGACCATCGCCAGTGCCCGGGCCAACGACCAGCTCGTCGCCGTCGCTCGCCAGGGTGCCGCCGTTCTCGGTCCGGGCACCGATGCGGCGGCCCGCCTGGAAAATGTGGCCCGCTTCCTGGATTTCATCAGCGAGAGCGTCACCCGGGCCGCCGACCAGGCGCGGGCCGTCCTCCGCTCCGCGCCGGAGCAGTCAGCCGCTGATCAAGGTTCTGTGTGACAGCCGCGCCATGCCTTCTCGAGGCCGGCGGCACCCTGAAGGCCGAACCCGGCCGGGAGCACCCGTGGTGGGTGCTCGCCGGCCCGGAGGGCAACGAGTTCCGGTTTACTTCACCAGCGGGCTGAGGGCGGCGCCGACCGCGGAGACCACGCCGGGGCGGTGGCCGTTGCGGATCAGGTTGATGCAGATGCCGTCGACCCCCGCGTCCAGGATCTTCTCCTGGATCTGCTCGGCCACCTGGCCGGGAGTGCCCAGGAAGGCGCGGTTGCGGCGGTCGTCGGGAATCGACTCGCCCAGCTCCTTGGCCTCCTGCTCGGTCTCGCCGACCATGCCCATGATCAAGAAGCTGGTGGCCAGGGTGGCCGGGTCGCGGCCGATCTCCTCGCAGCGCTGCTTGAGCACCGAGATCTTGCGGGGCAGGTCGGCCAGGTCGCAGATGATGTTCATGTGGTCGGCGAACCGCGCGGCCAGCCGGAACGTCTTCTGCTCACCCGAGCCACCCAGCATGATCGGGATGTTCGGACGGACCCGCGGATTGTTCATCGCGCCCCGGGCCACATACCACTTTCCCTCGTACGTGGCCTGTTCGCCCTTGAGCATCGGGGCGATGATGTTCAGGGCCTCGTCGAGCCGCTCGAAGCGCTCGGTGAAGGTGCCGAACTCGTAACCCAGGTCGTGGTGCTCGCGTTCGAACCAGCCGGCCCCGATGCCGAGGATGGCCCGTCCCTTCGAGACCACGTCGAGCGTCGTCACCGTCTTGGCCAGCATGGCTGGGTTGCGGTAGGTGTTGCCGGTCACCAGCGTCGAGAGCTGCACTGTCGAGGTGACCCCGGACAGGGCGCCCAGCGTCGTGTACGACTCGAGCATCGGCTGGTCGGGCGTCCCGATGCCGGGCAGTTGATAGAAGTGGTCCATCACGAGCACGGTGTCGAAGCCGGCGGCCTCGGCCTCGCGGGCCTGCGCGGCGACCGTGTCGAAGAGGTTCTCGTTCGGGACACCGGGATAGGAGAAGTTCGGAATCTGATATCCGAGCCGGATGGTCACTGTTCCTCCACGAGAAAGAAGGCGCCCTCCATGTAAGAGGACTATCACCAGGTAATGTAAGAGCCCTCTTACACCGATGCAAGCGGGAGGACGGCGTGGCGAAGCAGGGTTACCACCACGGTGATCTCCGGGCGGCGCTGATCGCGGCGAGTTTCGAGCTGCTGGCCGAGTGCGGGCTGCAGAAGTTCTCGGTGGCCGCGGTGGCCCGGCGCCTCGGGGTGAGCTCGGCCGCTCCCTACCGGCATTTCCCCGACCGGGCCGGCCTGCTCAGCGCGGTGTCCGGGGCGGCCGCCCGCGACCTGCGCGCCGAGATCCTCGCGGACGCCCGGGACGGTCTGCCCGCGGTCGCCGAGGCCTACGTCCGGTTCGTGGCCCGCACCGGCGCCGGGTTTCCCGTCATCTTCGCCGGTGAGCTCGCCGCCGTGCCCGACGAGGAACGCCGCGAGCACACCCGGGCCCTGATGGCGACGTTGTTCGAGCGGGCCGCCGCGCCCACCCATCAGCAGTCGCTCCTGCTGGTCGAGGCCACGATCGCGGTCGCCCACGGCTACGCCTCGCTGTACGACGACGGCTTCTTCAACCGAAGCGCGCACAGTGTCGACGACATCGCCGCCCGCGCCGCTGCGGCGGCCGCCGCGCTGGCCCAACCGGCGCAACCGGCCCGCACCCGCGAGGGCACGGTGTAGCTCCCGGCGCCCCGGAGTCTCTTCCGGGTGACGACACGACAGGAACTCCGACCGGATCCGACGATCCGCCGAGCCCGCCGGGCCATCACCCTTCCGCTCGCGGCTCTGGCCCTCGGCCTGACCGCCCTGGCCGCCCCCACGCCGGCCGAGGCCGCGCCGCCGGCGGTGGCCCAGACCTGGAACACGCTGATGTACCGCAGCCTGACCCGCCAGCAGACGGCCGCGACCATGCAGGCCACGATCACCACCCAGAAGGCCGACGTCGTGATCCGCAACAGCGAGGTCACCAACGCCACCAACGCCGGCACGCTCGCCCAGACCCAGCTGAACACCGCCACCACGACCGACACCAACGCCCGGGCCCGGGTGACCGCCGCGCAGACCGCTCTGACCACCGCCAAGCAGAACCTGACCAAGGCGTCGAAGAAGAAGCCCCTCAACAAGACGGCCGTCACCAAGGCCCGGAACGCGGTCACGGCCGCGACCAAGACCCTCAACCTGCGCAAGACCGCGGCCCAGCAGGCGGCCACGGCCCTCACGACCGCCCGGACCAACGCCCGTACGGCCACCACCACGCTCGCCACCGCCATCACCAACCGGGATGCCGCCGCGGGCGCGGTCACGGCCAGTCAGCAGAAGCTGGCCGCGCTGCCGACCGCCTACTCGCTGGCCACCCAGGCCGGCGCGCTCAGCCGGGACGTGGTGACCCAGTCGCGTACGGGCTTCGCGGTCGCCGACACCACCGAGGTCTACGGCATCACCGTGCACCGGAGCGTCGCCTACGCCTTCAAGCGCATGCTCGGCGACGCCCGGGCCAACGGGATCGTGCTCTCCGGTGGGGGTTTCCGCACCAAGGAACGCCAGATCGAGCTCCGCAAGTCCAACGGCTGCCCCGACGTGTGGACCGCGCCGTCGTCGTCTTGCCGCGTGCCCACGGCCATCCCGGGCCGCTCACTGCACGAGCTGGGCATGGCCGTCGACATCAGCCAGGACGGCAAGACCCTGACCCGCTCCAGCACCGGCTACAAGTGGCTGGTCGCGCACGCCCGGGCGTACGGCTTCATCAACTTGCCGTCCGAGCCCTGGCACTGGTCCATCACCGGCGGCTGAGGCGACCGGGTGGGCGCTCCGGACCGGCGCCCACCCGATCGTCAGCCGCGGTGGTCGGCGATCCGGCGAGCCTTGCCGGTGGAACGTTCCAGGGCGTCCGGCGGCAGCACCTCGACCGCCGCCGTGACACCGATGTTCTGCTTGATCAGGGTGGCCAGGTCGCGGCCCTCGGGCGTGGCGCCGGGCCGGGCCTCCACCCGCACGGTGAGCTCGTCCATGCGGCCCGGGCGGGTCAGCACGCACTGGTAGTGCGGGGCCAGGCCGGGCACGCGCAGGATGAGCTCCTCGATCTGGGTCGGGAAGACGTTCACGCCCCGCACGATCATCATGTCGTCGGTGCGGCCGGTGATCCGCTCCATGCGCCGCATCGTGCGGGCCGTGCCGGGAAGCAGCCGGCTCAGATCGCGGGTGCGGTAGCGGATGATCGGCATGGCTTCCTTGGTGAGCGAGGTGAACACGAGTTCGCCCTGCTCGCCGTCCGGGAGCACGTCACCGGTGACCGGGTCGATGATCTCGGGATAGAAGTGGTCCTCCCACACGTGCAGGCCGTCCTTGGTCTCCACGCACTCGGCCGCCACCCCGGGCCCGATCACCTCGGACAGGCCGTAGATGTCGACCGCGTCGATCCCGAGCCGGCTTTCCATCTCGGCCCGCATGTCCTCGGTCCACGGCTCGGCCCCGAAGATTCCCACTCGCAGCGTCGTCTTGAGCGGGTCGACGCCCTGCCGTTCCATCTCGTCCACAATGGTCAGCATGTAGCTCGGTGTCACCATGATGATGTCCGGCTCGAAATCGGCGATCAGCCGCACCTGCCGTTCGGTCATGCCACCGGACACCGGTATCACGGTGCAGCCGAGCCGCTCGGCGCCGTAGTGCGCGCCCAGGCCGCCGGTGAAGAGCCCATAGCCGTACGCGACGTGCACGCGATCGCCCGGGCGGCCGCCCGCGGCCCGGATCGAACGGGCCATCACGCCGGCCCACATGTCCAGGTCGGCCTGCGTGTAGCCGACCACGGTGGGGCGGCCCGTGGTGCCGCTCGAGGCGTGGAGGCGGGCGATCCGGTCGCGCGGCACGGCGAACATGCCGAACGGGTACGTCTCCCGCAGATCCTGCTTCGTCGTGGACGGGAACCGCGCCAGGTCGGCCAGCGAGCGGCAGTCCTCCGGGCGTACGCCGGCCTCGTCGAACTTGCGGCGGTAGAGCTGCACATTCTCGTACGCGTGCCGCAGTGTCCTTTGTAGCCGCTCCAGTTGGAGCGCCCGCAACTCGTCGAGGGACGCGGTTTCGATCGGCTCTGTCACCGATGTCATGCCGGGCGCCGCTGCTGGGGTATCGCCGGTCGCAGGGCGCCGTCGCGGGCCAGTTCGGTGAGCACGTTGTTGAGGTCGTCGACGTGCTGCTCGGTGTGCGCGGCGGTCAGCTGCACGCGGAAGCCGATCTCGTCGCGCGGCACGCCTGGATACGGCGCGAGCGTGACGTACTGGCCGGCCGCCCACAGCCGCTCCGACACCTCGATCAGGTCGTGGTCGGGGGAGATGGGGATCTCGACGACGGGCGTGTCGTGCACGTTGAGCGTGTGCACACCCATTCCCCGTACGTGGGAAAGCAGTTTCGCCGTCAGCTGGTAGAGGTGGGTGCGCAGCTCGTCGCCGCGCTTCTCGTTGACGTCGAGCCCGGCCATGACCGTGGCCAGCGAGGCCACCGGTGACGGACCCGAGTACAGATAGGTCGGGGCGTCCACCTTCAGCTTGTTCTTCACCGCGGTCGGCAGGGCCAGGAAGGCCAGCAGCGACGAGTACGCCTTGGAGAAGCCGCCGACGAGGATGACGTTGTCGTACGACTCGCCCGCGTGCTTCACGATGGCGTTGCCGCGCAGGCCGTACGGGGAAGGCTCGTCCGGGCTCCGCTCGCCGATGACACCCATGCCATGCGCGTCGTCGACGTAGAGGACAGCGTCGTGCTCGCGGCACAGGGCGGCGTACTTCTTGAGGTCGGGAATGTCGCCGGTCATGCTGTTGACGCCGTCCATGCAGACCATGACCGGGCGGGCGGTCGCCTCCTTGAGCAGGCGCTCGAGCTCCTCGACATCGCCCGAACGGAAGCGGCGCATGGTCGCGCCCTGACCGCGTGCGAACACGCAGCCGTCGTAGATGGTGCGGTGGGCGCGGCTCTCCATGATGAGAGTGCCCTGGCCGATCAGGGCCGGGATGACGCCCAGGTGGATTTGCGAGATCGTCGGCAGCAGCAGCACGTCCTCGGCGCCGAGCAGGTCGGTCAGGCGCTCCTCGAGCTGCGGATAGAGCCGCGGGCTGCCGAGCATGCGCGACCAGCTGGGATGGGTGCCCCACTTGCGCAGCTGGGGCTCGACGGCCTCGATGACCTCCGGGTCCAGGTCGAACCCGAGGTAGTTGCAGGACGCCCAGTCCACCAGCCAGTCCTGGCCGATCCGGATCCTGCGGCCGTCGATCTCCTCGATGACCGCGTCATACATCCGGCTGTTGACGCGAAGGTCTTCGATGTCATGGGTTTGGGCCGGCACTTGGGTACCTCTTTCCTTGCGAGATCAACATTTGCCGTACCCGTGCGGCCGCCGGTCAATCCGAAAGGTCAGATCGATCGTTTTCTGGCCTGTCGGTGTAGATCATTGCAGACGTCGGCGACCTTCGATCTGCGCTCGTTAATGGGGTGTGGCCCGCCCAGCCGGTCGGCTACGGTCGCCGTTCATGACCTTCATCACGGCCGGCCCGCTACGTCTGTGGACAGAGCGGTTCGGCAATCCCGACCACCCGGCCGTATTGATGATCGTGGGTTCGGCGGCCCAGAGCCTGACCTGCCCCGACGCGCTGGTCGACCGGCTCGTCGCCCGGGGCGTGCAGGTGATCCGCTACGACCACCGCGACACCGGCCGATCCAGCACCGTCGACTTCGACAGGAATCCGTACGGCATATCCGACATGGCGGACGATGCCCTGGCCGTCCTGGACGCGTACGGGCTGGCCTCGGCCCACATCGCCGGAGCGTCGATGGGCGGCGTGATCGCGCAGTGGCTGGCCGTGCACGAGCCCGCCCGCGTACGGTCGCTGACCCTGCTCTCCAGCACGCCGATGGGCTACGACCCCGGCCAGCTCTGGCAGCGCGCGATGAACGGTCAGCCCGCCGACCCGGCCCACCTGCCCCCGCCCGCCCCACACTTCCTGCAGCACCTGGCCGACACCGGTGACACGCCGCCCGGTGTCGAATCCGACGTCGCGCTTTTCCGGGTGATGAACGGCGACGTGCGGCCGTTCGACGAGCCCGCCACCCGGTCGATGCTCGCGCGGTGCTGGGCCCGTGCGGCAGACCCGTCCGCGGCGGCCAACCACAACCGCGCCGTCACCCGGATGACCCGCGACAGGTTCGCGCCGCTGACCGCGATCACCGCCCCCACCGTGATCCTGCACGGCGACCAGGACCCGATCTATGCGGTGGCGCACGGCGAAGCCCTGGCCGCCGCCATCCCGCAGGCCGAACTGCACATCGTGCCCGGCATGGGTCACGTCTACCTCTCGCCCGGCCTGCCGGAGGAACTGGCCGACCTGGTCCTGCTCGATGCCGGCGGGCCGGGAGGCAAGCTTGGGGCATGAGCGAGAACTGGGAAACGGCCGACCTGCGGTCGATCGGGGACAGCGTGGAGCTCGAGATCGCCGTGCGGCGGAAGGACGGCAGCCAGGGACGATGGACGCCCATCTGGGTCGTCTGCGCGGACGGCGAGGTGTTCGTCCGGACCTGGCACCGGCGGGACACCGGCTGGTTCGGCGGCGTCCTCCGGACCGGGCAGGCCCGGATCCGGGCCGGTGCGCTGGAGACGGACGTCGTGGTGGAGGACGTCGGGGAGCGGGCCCGCCCGGCCGTCGACGCGGCCTACCGTGCCAAATACTCCGGCGGCGTCGACGCCATGGTGACGGATGCGGCCGCGGCCTCGACCCTGCGGCTCAGCCCCGCCGGGTCGTACGGGCTCAGCAGTTGACGTCACCGGCCGATCGGAGGACGGGGGAGTTCTCGGAAAGGCAGTGATGCAGGGCAGGAGAATCACCGGCGAGCGCCTGATCCGGTTGCTGCTCGGCGTGCGGACCGCGCTCGTCGCCGGCCTGGTCGGCATGCTGCTGGCCGCCGTGGCCCCCGTCGTGATCGGCTGGCGCAGCACCGTCGTGGACTCCGGAGCGATGGAACCGCTCATCAAGGCGGGCGATGTGGTCGCCGCGGCCCCGATCGACGAGGCCGGAAACGTGGAGCCGGGCACCGTCGTGCTGGTCGAGGACCCGGCCGAGCCCGGACGCCTGCTTCCGGACCGCCTGATCGGCCACGACGACCAGAGCCGCCTGATCCTGCAGGGCAGCGCCCCCGTGCCCGCCGGGTCGCTGCGCGGCGTGGTGCAATTGCGCCTCCCCAAGATCGGCCTGCCCTACCTGTGGGTGCAGCAGGACCGTTATCTGCCCGTCGTGGCCCTCGCCCTGCTTCTGCTGGCGCTCATCGCCTGGCAGCCGCACGATGTCGCCAGCGCCGGGCCGCCGCGCGATGCGCTCCTTGCCTGGCGGCCGCTGGACGCGCTCAACGCCGGGCCGACGCGTGTCCTGGACCAGGCGCCCGCATCTCAGCGCTCCTGGCGGCCTCTCGACAAGGCCCGTTCCGGGCGTTGAATGTCACCGGAACCACCCTCTTCCCGCCTCCGTCCAAGACGCCATGACTTCACGCGGACGCCGGTGGACCGTTGGTGCAGTTCTGTTGGTGGCCGGATGTGGCGGTCCGTCCGAGCCGGTGACCTGGACCGAGCCCGCCGCCTACACGTACGTGCTGGAGTCGTCCTGCGGCGAGCGCGCGCTGATCGGTCGTTTCCGCATCACCGTCGAGAACGGTCAGGTCACCAAGGCCGAGGGCCTCGACGAAGCCGGCCGCCAGATGGTCGCGACCGGCCGCAGCGAACCCATCCCCACCGTCGCCCAGCTGATCGGCCAGCTCAACGAGGCCCGGCGCACGGGCGCCCACCGGGCCGACCTCGAGACCGACGCGGCCGGGAATCCGACGCGCATAGACATCGATCCCGAGAAGAACGCCGTGGACGAGGAATCCTGCTACGCGATCAGTGACCTCACCCCGTCCTGAAACTCGATGGAACCGTCCCGCGGTCCCGCCTAGGGTCGCCGGATGGCCTTCGAGGAGCTCGTGAACGAGGCGGCCGCCGTACCGTTGCACGGGTGGGACTTCCGCTGGCTGGAGGGCCGCACCGCCGGCTCCCAGCCGTCGTGGTCCTACCCCGCGCTCGCCGGTGACCTGCTGCGTGACAGTTCCGCGCTGCTGGACATCGACACCGGCGGCGGCGAGGTCCTGGCCGGGTTGGCGCCGTTGCCGCCCCGCACCACGGCAACCGAGGGCTGGCCGCCCAATGTGCCCGTCGCCCGGGAACGCCTCGCCCCGCTCGGAGCCACGGTCGTCTTCGCGCCCGGCAACACCCTGCCCGTCGCCTCCCGCTCCGCCGACCTCGTCCTCAACCGGCACGGCCGCCTCGACCCGGCCGAGGTCGCGCGGGTGCTCGAGCCCGGCGGAACCCTCCTCACCCAGCAAGTCGGCAGCGACGACTGCGCGGCCGTCAACGAAACGCTCGGCGCCTCCGCCGCGTACGGCCACGACTGGACCGCCGAGGTGGCGGCCGAGCGGCTGGCCGGGGCCGGGTTCTCGATCGTCGACGTCCGCGAGGAGCGGCCGCCGTTCGACTTCTACGACGTCGGGGCGCTGGTCTATCAACTGCGGGCGGTGCCCTGGCAGATTCCCGACTTCACCGTCGACCGGTATCGCCCCGCCCTGCGCCGCGTCGACGCCCAAATCCGGGCCGAGGGCTTCTTCCGCGCGTACGCCCACCGTTTCCTGATCCACGCCCGCGTACCGGCGTAGCGATCCGGGCCCTCGTACCGGTGTAGCGATCCTGGCTGCCGGTGTTGCGGTCCTGGCCCGGGTACCGGTGTAGCGATCCGGGCGCCGGCCGTCGCCCGACGCTGGGGACCCGTTCACTGCCCGAGGTCAAGCGTGCGCCGCCTCCAGAACGTCCTTGATCTCGAGGATGCCGCGTTCGGTCCGCGCCCGCACAGCGCCGGCCATAGGATGCGGCAGCACGTCGGTCAGCCACACCAGCCGGCTCCGGTCGCCGTCGGCGAACACCTGAAAGCTCGCGTGGTGATAGGTCAACGGCATCTTCTGACCCTCGACCACCGCGTACGCCAATCGCCGGTCGTCGTGGTCGACCGACACGATCAGCTCGCGGATCTCTGACCCGTCCGGCATCGTCAGCACCCGCACGTCACCGTCGAGACGGGCATCCGCGACCCGCCCCGGCAGCAGCCGCCGGTGCACCGCCCCGACATCGGCCACCGCCTCCCACACCCGCGACGCGGACACCTCGATGACGGCCTCGACCCTTACTGTGGCCATTGTGGAGCCTCTCCCGTCCTAGGAACGCCGCGCGACCGCAAGTCTCGCCCCCAGGTCGTCCACCCACTGCGCCGGGGTGCCGCCGCCCGGAAGCGGAACACCGGCCTCGCCCCGCCACAACACGTCCCCCAGCACAGCGCGCAGATGCCAGGCCATGACCCGGTCGAGGTCCACGAAGCTCCCGGTCAACCTCTCGTATTCGGCCACAACCGCACCAAACATCTCGGCCCCGCAGTCCGACGGCAGGCACCGCAGGTCGAACTCGGGCTCCCCGGCCGCAGCCGATTCCCAGTCGATGACCAGCCGCAGGCGTCCGCCGAGCCAGAGGTGGTTGTCGCCGTGGAAGTCCCCGTGCACGAGAACGCGCCGCCCCGGCGTGGCCAGGACCTCGTCGGCCCAATCGCACCACGCCACCACCCGCGCACCCCGGCCGGGCCCAACCAGAGCGGGAAGCCGCGCCCGCAGCTCGCCGGTCGACGTGTGGTCGGTTGCCTCACCCAGCTCAACCGCCGCGCGCGCCGGGTCGGTCGTGTTGCCGCCCTCGGTCGTGTTGCGGCCGGGCAGCTGGACTGTAGCGCGCGACGGATCGTTCGTGTTGCGGTCCTCGGTCGTGTTGCGGCCCGGCAACTGGACTGCCGCACGCGACGGGCCGGTCGTGTTGTGGCCCGGCAACTGCACTGCTGCACCCGACGGGCCGGTCGTGTTATGACCGGGCAGCTGGACTTCCGCGCGCGGCTGGACCGTCGTTTTGCCCTCGGTCGTGTTGTGGCCCGGCGACTGGACTACTGCGCGCGCCGGGTCTGCCGTGTTGTGAGCGGGTGGCGAGTCGGCCGCCCGCAGCACGTCGGGGTGGTGCAGCGCCGCCAGCGCGGATGCCAGGTCGCGCGCCGCGGGTTGGGGTGCGAGCTGATGCCGCACGTCGAAGAACGGCACCGCGGGGGAGCGGCGCGTGACGAGCAGGGCCGGCGAGGGAGAAAACGCCACCACCTCGGGCAGCGGCAGGCGCGGGGCCGCCGTTCGCAGCACGTCCAGGATGCGGGCTTGGTGGACGATTCGCCGGGCCGGTGGTTCCGCCCAGGCAAACTTGACCACATAGGCGTCGTCGACCACAGCCGTAGCCGCCGCCCATTCGGGATCGCTGGAACGTTCCAACCCTCGCGGCACGATGGCGCCCCCGGCCAAGGCAGGCGCCACCGTGCGGAGCGCGGCTCGCAACGCTTCGATGGTCGGCTCAGGCAGCCAGCTCAGCATCCGGCGATTGTTGCAGCCTCCCGTTCGTTGCAGGCCGCGAACGTCACAGTCTCGCGATCGCCGAGGCGGGGTCCTCGATGGCGTCGGCGACGCTGCGCATGAAGCCGGCCGCCGTGCCGCCGTCGCAGACCCGGTGATCGAAGACGAAGCTCATCTGCGTGATCTTGCGGACGCAGATGGAGCCGTCCACGACCCACGGGCGGTCGAGGATGCGGCCGAAGCCGAGGATCGCCACCTGCGGATGGTTGATGATGGCGGCGCTGCCGTCGACCCGGAAACCGCCGTAGTTGTTGAGCGTGAACGTGCCGTGGCCGAGCACCGTGCCCTGGCGCGCGCTCTCGGTCACCCGGCGGATCTCCGCGTCGAGGCCCGCCGTGGTCAGAGCGCCGGCATCGGTGACGGCGGGAACGACCAGACCCCGGTTTCCCTGTACGGCGATGCCGAGATCGATGCGCTCGAGTTCGACGACCTCCTGGCGTTCGGTGTCCACGCGCGAGTTGAGCACCGGGTATTCGCGCAGCGCGGCCACGGTGAAGCGCGCGATGTAGGCGAGGATGCCGGGGCCGGGGCGCGTGGCCTCGCGTAGTTCCCAGAGCCGGGTGGCGTCGACGTCGACCCAGACCGTGGCCTCGGGGATCTCGGACCGGCTGCGGGTGAGCGCTGTCGACACTGCCTTGCGGAAACCGCTGAACGGCACCCGCCGCTCCCCGGGGGCCGACGAGACACCGGTGTCAGGCGAAAAAGGCGGCTCGGGAGCCGGGGACGAGACACCGGTGTCACGGGCCGGGGCGGACAGCGCCCGCTGCACATCGGCCCGCACGATCAGCCCGTCCGTCCCGCTGCCGACGATCGATTTGAGGTCGACACCGGTGTCACGAGCCAGGCGGCGCACCAGCGGCGAGATCACGCGAGGCACCCGCAAAGCAACAGGAGAAACTGACACCGGTGGCATGGCTGAGAGCGCCGATGCCGCCGGTGAAACAGCCGAGCTCGTCACCGGTGACATGGACGCGGCGGCGGCCGGGACGGGAACGGACGCGGCGGAAACCGGGACGGCGGCGGGCACCGGGGCAGGGGCGTCGGCGGGGGCAGGGACGGCGGCGGGCATCGGGGCAGGGGCGTCGGCGGGGGCAGGGACGGCGGCGGGCATCGGGGCAGGGGCGTCGGCGGGGGCAGGGACGGGCGCGGCAGGGGCAGCAGCAGGGACGGGGGCGGCAGTAGCGGCTCGGGGACGGCGACGGCGGGTCGGGGCCGTGGAGGCGCCCGCGGTGCCGTAGCCGATCAGCACGTTGCCCGACCCGGCCCGCTCCTCCTCGCGATAGGTCTCGCCGGCCGACTCGTTCCGGGCCACCGTCAGCAGCGGCTTGCCCACCTCGAGCACGGACCCCTCGGGCGCGTGCCGGGTCGCGACCCTCCCGGCGTACGGGGTCGGCACCTCCACCAGCGACTTCGCCGTCTCCACCTCGACGACGGGCTGGTCCACCGACACCGTCTCACCCTCGGCCACCAGCCACCGCACGACCTCGGCCTCGGTCAGTCCCTCGCCCAGGTCGGGCAGCGTGAAGACCTGCTCGCTCACGAGTCCTCCCACTGCAGGTCGTCCACCGCGTCCAGCACCCGGTCGACCCCGGGCAGATACAGGTGCTCGTACTTCGGCGGCGGGTACGGGATGTCGAACCCGCTCACCCGCCGGATCGGGGCGGCCAGGGAGTGGAAGCACCGCTCGGTGACCCGCGCGACGATCTCGGACGACACACTCGCGAAGCCGGCCGCCTCGGCCACGACCACCGCCCGCCCGGTCGAGCGCACCGCCGCGCACACCGTCTCATCGTCGAACGGCACGATCGAGCGCAGGTCGACCACCTGCAGGCTGCGCCCCTCGCGGTCGGCGACCTCGGCCGCCTCGAGAGCCACGGTCACGCTCGGCCCGTACGCGATCAGCGTCGCGTCGGTGCCCTCCCGCCGGACGACCGCGCGCCCGATCAGGGGCGAGGGCCGCAACGACACTTCCTCCTTGGCCCAGTACAGCTTCTTGGGCTCCAGGAACACGACCGGATCGGGCGAGGCGATCGACTCGCGCAGCAGCCCGTACGCGTCCTCCGGGGTCGCCGGCGTGACCACGTGCAGCCCGGGCGTGTGGGCGTAATAGGCCTCGGACGAGTCGCAGTGATGCTCCACGCCGCCGATCCCACCGGCGTACGGGACCCGGATGACCATGGGCAGCGCGACCCGCCCGAGGGTGCGGTTGCGCATCTTGGCGACGTGACTGACGATCTGCTCGAACGCGGGGTAGGCGAACGCGTCGAACTGCATCTCCACGACCGGGCGCATGCCGTTCATCGCCATGCCGACCGCCACGCCGACGATGCCGGCCTCGGCCAGCGGGGTGTCGAAGCAGCGGTTCTCGCCGAACTCGGCCGTGAGCCCGTCGGTGACCCGGAAGACGCCGCCGAGCGCGCCGACGTCCTCTCCGAACACGACAACGGTGTCATCCTCGGCCATCGCGTCGCGCAGCGCCCGGTTGAGCGCCTGCGCCATGGTGAGTTTCTCGTGGCTCATCCCACCGCTCCTTCCCGGGCGAGCTCGTCGGCCAGCAGGGCCTGTTGTTCCCGCAGTTGCGGCGTCGGCGTCGCGAAGACGTGCTCGAACAGCCGCGCGGGAACCGGCGTGATGTCGCGGTTGAGGCCGTCGCGCAGATGGGCGGCCACCCGCTCGGCCTCCTCCTCCAGCAGCGCGACCTCGGCCGGCGGCAGGTCGAGATGAAGGGACAGGCGGGTGATCGGATCCCGGGCCACCCAGGCCTCCACCTCGGCCGGCGTGCGATACCGCGTGGCGTCGTCGGCGTTGGTGTGCGCCTGCATCCGGTACGTGTGCGCCTCGATCAGCTGCGGCCCCTCGCCGGCCCGGGCCCGCGCGACGGCTTCGCCCAGCACGGTCAGCAGCGCGGCCACATCGTTGCCGTCCACCCGTTCGCCGGGGATGCCATAACCGATTCCCTTGTACGCCAGGGACGGCGCCGCGGTCTGCCGGGCGAGCGGCACGCTGATCGCGTACTCGTTGTTCTGGATCAGGAACACCACCGGGGAGCGCAGCACCGCGGCGAAGTTGAGCGCTTCGTGGAAGTCGCCCTCGCTGGTGCCGCCGTCGCCGCAGAGCGCCATCACCACGGTCGGCTCGCCGCGCAGGCGGGCGGCGTGCGCGACCCCGACGGCGTGCGGGAGCTGGGTGGCCAGGGGAGTGGCGTGCGGGGCGACCCGGTGCTCGTACGGGTCCCAGCCGCAGTGCCAGTCGCCCTTGAGCAGGGTCAGCGCCTCGACCGGGTCGACGCCCCGGCCGACCGCGGCCACAGTGTCGCGGTACGTCGGGAACAGCCAGTCGCCGTCGTCGAGCACCTGGGCCGCGGCGACCTGGCAGGCCTCCTGACCGTGCGACGACGGGTAGACCGCCAGCCGGCCCTGCCGGACCAGGGCGTACGCCTGGTCGTTGAGCCGCCGGGCGGTGATCAGGGCGGCCAGGGCCTGACGCAGTTCGGCGTCGGAGGGGAAGACGCGGCCCGAGTCGGCGACGGGGTGGCCGTCGATGCCGATCAGGGTCACCGGGGTGCCCGAGGGCAGAAGGTGGTGTGTGTCACCTGTCATGACGCCATGCTTGTAGCGTTGCCATTTGGATTCCAGTGCTGGCGCGGAACCGAGAAAGAGTTCGTCAAGTGCGGTCCCTGAGCGGCCGAACGTCCAACGATCACGGCCCTGTGGGCGGGGAGGCAAGACAAGTGGCCAACGACCTCGACGACATCGATCGGCAGATCCTGGCCGAGCTCACGCACGACGGACGGCTGTCGATGCGCACCCTGGCCGAGCGGCTGCACATTTCCCGGGCCAACGCGTACGCCCGGGTCGAGCGGCTTCGTACGGCGAAAGTGATCCGCGGGTTCCGCGCGGACGTAGACCATGTCGCGGCGGGTCTTCCGACCACGGCGTACGTGACGGTGAATCTGAATCAGGCCGAGTGGCGTGACGTGGCCGAACGGCTGCGCTCGCTGCCCGGTGTCGTGCACATCGCGCTGGTCGGCGGCGAGTTCGACGTGATCATGCTGGTCCGGGCCGAGGACAACGCGGCGCTGGGCCGGCTGGTGCTCGACGGGATCCAGGGCATGCCGGGCGTCGTCAACACGCGGACGCTGCTGGTCTTCGAAGAGGCGGAACCGGGGTAAAGGATGCGAATGAGAGCAATCGTGGGTGCGGCGGCGGCCGTGGGACTGCTGGCCGGAGTGGCCGCCTGTTCCGGCGACGAGCCGGCCGCGGCCCCGAAACAGACCGTTTCGGCGTCGGCGGCGGTCGAGGTGCCGGCGCTGGCCGAGACCGAGGTGCGAGGCGGCGACGGGCATCGGATCAAGGCGCCGCCGGGCTGGACGGTCAGCGTGTGGGCGCAGGTGCCGGGGGCGCGGCTGCTGGCCTGGACGCCCGACAAGCGGCTGCTGGTGTCGCGGCCGGAGTCGGGCGACGTGCTCGTCATCGATCAGCAGCAGCGGCAGCAGCCCCTGGTGGAGGGCCTCAATCAACCCCACGGGCTGGCCTTCGACGGCGACACGCTCTATGTGGCCGAGAGTGATCAGGTCGATGCTTTCCCGTACGCCGCGGGCCGGGCCGGCGACAAGCGCGTGGTCATCGGTGACCTGCCCGACGAGAAGAGCCCCGAGCTGGGCGGCAAGTACGCGCACGCGCTCAAGAGCGTGGCCGTCGGGAAGGACGGCTCGATCTACGTCTCGATCGGCTCGACCGGCAACATCTCGGCCGAGGACCGCGAGGCCCGGCCCGAGCGGGCGGCGATCCTGCGGGCGCGCAAGGGCAAGCCGGCCGAGACCTTCGCGCGGGGCGTCCGCAACGGCACCGGCCTGGCCATCGACCCCGACGGCGGGGTGTGGACGGCCGTCAACAACCGGGACAACATCGCCAACCCGAAGAACGGCGACGTCGAGGAGTCGTACGTCAACGACCACCCGCTCGAGCCGTTGGCGCTGCTCACCGAGGGGCGTGACCTCGGCTGGCCGTACTGCAACCCCGACCCCGACCTGGACAACGGCGAGATCAGCTACACCGGACGCCCGTTCGTGCGCGACGTGCAGACCAACCGGAACGGCGCGAAGCTCGACTGCTCGAAGCTGAAGCCGTCCGAGCAGGGCATGGGCGCGCACTCGGCGCCCCTGGGGATGAGCTTCGTCGCCGATGTGCCGGGCGGCTACGGCCCCGGCGCGCTGGTCGGCATCCACGGCTCGTGGAACCGTCAGCCGCCCCGCCCGCCCGAGGTGTCGTTCTTCGCCTGGCGGGACGGCACGCTCGGCCCGCAGCAGACCCTGCTGAGCGGCTTCCAGCGCGAGGACGGCTCCCGCTGGGGCCGCCCGGTGATGGCGGTCCAGGGCCCCGACGGCGCGATCTATGTCAGCGACGACCAGGCCGGCGCGATCTACCGGGTCGCCTCGTCCTGACCTGCGAAGGGCCGGCCCTTCCCGTCATTGGCGGGCCTGCCACCGTCCGGCGCGGCACGACGGTAACGTTCCCTCCGAGAGCAAGGACGTGCAGCGTGGGCGGCCCGGCGACGTGACGCACGTTGTCGCGCCCGACGGAGGACGGATTGGCCATCAGCATCCCGGAGACGAAGGCCCTCGTGCCGTTTCTTGTCGTCGACGACCGGGGCGTGCCCTCGGTCGCCCGGTGGGTGCGGGTCGCCTAGTGGCTCGTCATCGTCGGGGCCGGCTTGTCGTGCTCGCGGCCGGGCTGGCCGGGGTGCTGACGGCGACCTGGCTGATCGTCAAGCCGGACACCCCGGCTCCGGTTCCTTCGGCCAAGCCGTCGCCCTCGGTCGCTCCTTCCCTGTACGTCGAGCCGGCCGGCCCCGCCGTCGAGCAGGTCAGGGCGTACGAGGCCGCGGGCCGGACGGCCGACGCCGCGCTCATCCGCAAGATCGCCACCCGTCCGGTGGCCGCCTGGTTCGCCGACGAGCAGGTCACCCGGGCCCGGGAGGTCACGGCGGCGGCCGCGGCGGCAGGCCGGCTGCCCGTGCTGACCCTCTACCACATCCCCGGACGCGACTGCGAAAGCCACTCGGCGGGCGGCGCGAGCAGCCCCGCCGCTTACTCGGCGTGGATCCGCTCGATGGCGGCCGCGCTGGCCGGCCAGAAGGCCATCATCATCCTCGAGCCCGACTCGGTCGCGCAGGCCGTGCAGGGCTGCCTGAGCAACGCCGAACGCAACGCGCGCTACGCCCTGCTCGCCACCACGATCGACACGCTGAAGAAGAACCCGGGCCTGCGCGTCTACCTGGACGGCGGCAACTCGGGCTGGATCACCGACACCACCCGGATGAGCGACGCGCTCAGGAAGGCCGGCGTCCAGCGGGCCGACGGTTTCGCCCTCAACGTCGCCAACTTCGAAACAACCAGGAGCAACATCGCGTACGGGACCAGGTTGTCGAAAAAACTGAACGGCGCCCACTTCGTCATCGACACCAGCCGCAACGGCAACGGCCCAGCCCGCAAAACAGCCGGCGACGACCACTGGTGCAACCCACCGGGCCGCGCCCTGGGCGACCCGCCGACCCTGTCCACCGGCCACAAACTCGTCGACGCCTACCTCTGGATCAAACGCCCAGGCGAATCCGACGGCGCCTGCGGCGACGGCGCCCCGGTGGCCGGCCAGTGGTGGCCCAAATACGCCCTGGAACTGGCCCGAGGCTGACGGCTCGGGTGCGCCCTGGAGCTGGCCCGGGCTGACGGCTCGGGTGCGCCTTGGAGTTGGCCTGCGGCTGACGGTCCGATACGTCCTGGAGTTGGCCTGCGGCTGACGGTCCGATACGTCCTGGAGTTGGCCTGCGGCTGACGGTCCGATACGTCCCCGAGTTGGCCTGCGGCTGACGGTCCGGGTGCGCCCTGGAGTTGGCCCGGGGCTGACGGCTCGGATGCGCCCTGGAGTTGGCCCGGGCTGACGGTCAGTGCCTGGCCTCAACCCGGACCTGGCCGCCGGCCGAGTGGATGCGCAAGCGGTCGAGACCGTCGACGATCACGTCGGCCTCGCCCAGCTCGTGCGCAGGGGAGGTTCCCGTCACGGCGAGCACGGTGCAACCCGCGGCCCGGGCCGAACGGATGCCGGCGGGCGCGTCCTCAACGGCCAGGCAACGCCGGGGATCGACACCCAGCCGCCGGGCAGCCAGCCGGAACGGCTCCGGATCGGGCTTCCCCACCCGTACGTCATCGGCCGTGACCATCACCTCCGGGACGGGCAGACCGGCGCCCCGCAGCCGGGCGGTGGCCAGCACGGCCGAGCCGGAGGTGACGATCGCCCGTCGTTCCCCAGGCACGGCGGCGAAAAACTCGGCCGCGCCCAGTGTGGGGCGCACGGTGGCCGAGTCGGCGATCTCGATGTCGAGGATCCGGGCCAGCCCTTCGGCGGTGCGTTCCGGCGGCAACAGAAGTGTCATGAGGGCACGGGCGGGCCGGCCGTGATTCTGCGCAACCAGTTGCGTGTCGACGCCGGTCTCGACCGCGAACCGGCGCCACGACCGCAGAACCGAGGCCGTCGAGTCCGCGAGGGTGCCGTCGAGGTCGAACAGGACCGCATCGAAGTCTTGGTCGAACAGCCCGTAAGCCCCAGGCCGCCCTCCCTCGACGCGCCCCTCACCCACCCTGACTCCTTCGGCTCCGGGCCTTTCCTGCGCCGCGTGGTCGCGTTCCCCGGCCGAGCCGTTGCCGCCGGGCTTTTCCTGCGCCGCGTGGTCGTGTTCCCCGGCCGAGCCGTCGCGGCCGGGCCGTTCCAGCGACGTCTTGGCGTGTTCGCGTGTCGGGCTGCTGGTGTGCCATGCCGCAACATGCTTTCCGTTCGCCGCGTGGTGGTGCGCGTGAGTCGAGCCGTCGATGTTGTATCCCGGTTGCGCGGTGCGTCCGCGGTCGTGAGTCGGGCTGTTCGCCTCCCGTGCCGTGCCACGCCTTGCGTCCGCCACGTGGTCGTGGTCGTGGTCGTGTGCCGTGCCGGCCGTGCCAGGTCCTTCTTGCGCCGCCTGGTCGCGGCCGTGTGCCGTGCCGGCTTGCACCGCCTGGTCGCGGTCGTGTGGCTTGCCGGCCGTGCCGGGTCGTTGCTGTGTCGTCTGGTCGTGGTCGTGGTCGTGGTCGTGGTCGTGGTCGTGGTCGTGGTCGTGGTCGTGGTCGTGGTCGTGTGCCGTGCCGGCCGTGCCAGGTCCTTCTTGCGCCGCCTGGTCGCGGCCGTGTGCTGTGCCAGCCGTGCCGGCTTGCACCGCCTGGTCGCGGTCGTGTGGCTTGCCGGCCGTGCCGGGTCGTTGCTGTGTCCTCTGGGTGCCGTCGCGTGGTGAGCCGGTGGCCTCCTGCGCTGTGTCGTTTCGTTGTTGGGCCCGGCCGTCCCGTTCGGGTGCTGAGCCGATTTCGGCCGGCGTTGCGGTGGGCGCGGCGGAGCGGGAGCCGCGCTGGATGGGGACTCTCAGGCTCAGGGCGACCACCGCGCGCAACAGTTGCTGGGTTGTGGTCAGTTCGGCGTCGATCTCGATGACCGGAACGGCGGGTGGGATGAACGGTTCGGGCACCCGGTGACGGTCACGCGGTTCCGTGCGAGTGGCCCGGCGGGAGGCCAGCAGATCGTCGGCGCCGCTGAGGTGGATGACACGGAGGTCATCGCCGACGGCCTCGCGCAGGCGGGTCCACTCGGGGCCGCCGCGTAGTTCGGCGGTGAAAGGGGCCACCAGGACGGCGCAGTTGGCCGTGCTGATGACGTCGCGGGCCGTCGCGCACAAGGCCGCATATCGACCGGCGCGGATGACGGCGGCGTGTGGTGAGGCGAGCCAATGGCCGCCGAGCGATTCCGGCGGAAGCGCGTCCAGCAGGGGATTCGTGACCGAGTCGAGGTCGAGCAGGGGAGCGGCCAGGGTCGTGGCCAGGGCTCGGCCCAGCGTGGACTTGCCGCTGCCGGCGGCGCCGGAAACGGCAACGACGAGACGCTCGGGCTGTTGACAATCCGTCGAGGGGGGCCACATCATGAGCGTCATGTTACCGGTGTCATGGACGTTGACGACACCGGTGACATGACTCAAATGTCAGCGGCCGGTGAAACGCCCTCGGGGTGAACCCGGCCCGTCTGGTCATGAATCAATTCAGAAAGCGGCGGTGTCATGTCTTGTCATGACACCGGTGACACGACCATCCTTCAGCGGTCAGGAGAACGCGCGTGGTGAATCCGGCACGTCTGGTCGCGGGCATCGATCTGGGCAGCACCGGCCTCAAGATGCTCGTCACCGACGAGGCGGGCAGCGAGATCACCGCTGCTCAGGTGCCGACGCCGTGGCGCTCCGGGCCCGGCGGCACGACCGAGATGGACGCCGGTGAGCTGCTCGCCGCCGTCCGCGAGCTCATCACCACGGTCGCCTGCCGCCTCGCCGATGTCACCGATGTCGCGATCGAGGTCATCGCCCTGGCCGGCATGGGTGAGACCGGCATGCTGATCGACGCCGACGGCGTACCGATCGCCCCCGCCTACGCCTGGTTCGATCCGCGCGGTTCCGAGCAGGCCGCGGCCTTCCCCGAGCGAATCCGAGCCGACTTCGCCGGCCGCACCGGCCTGCCGCTCGGCGCCCAGGTCAGCGTGGCCAAGCTGGCTTACCTGCGCGACCAGGGCGTCCGCCTGCACGGAACGCGCTGGCTCAACCTCCCGGAGTTCGTCGCCGTCGCCCTCGGTGGCACCCCCGTCAGCGAATACTCCCTGATCTCGAGGACCGGCCTGCTCGACCAGGACACCGGCCTGCCGTGGCCCGACATGCTCCGCGAGTTGGGGGTCGACGAATCATTTTTGCCCCCGTTGGTTCACGCCGGCACCCGACTCGGCCAGGCCGGCGGCCCGACCCCGAACGGCCTCGACGGCCCGACCCCGAACGGCCTCGACGGCGCGTTCGCAGCCGGATTCGACGATGACACCGGTGACGGCCTCGCTGACGGCTCCCGCGACGGCCTCTCCGGCGACCTCGCCGATGGTCCCGCCGTTGGTTTCCGCGACGGCAGCTCCGGCGACCTCGGCGATGGCCTTCCCAGTGTTGCCGGCGCTTTCGGTCCTGTCGGCGCTTTCGGTCCTGCCGGTGCACCCGCTGGTCCCGGTGGTGGCTCGGGCGACGTTCTCCGCGGTGGCCCTGTCGGTGGCTCCCGTGACGGTTATGCCTCTGGCTCGGGCGAAAGTTTCCGCGGTGTTCCTGCTGGTGATTCACGCGGTGGTCTTGGCGGTGGCTCCGACGACGTACTCCGCGCCGGTTCCGGCGCCGGTGCCCGCGGTGATCTCGGCGTCGACCCCCGCGATGGTCGCGGCGTCGACCCCCGCGATGGTCGCGGCGTCGACCCCCGCGGTGGTCTGGGCGGCAACCCTCGCGGTGGTCTTGGCGGCGGTCTCGGTCTGAGCGCGATCGGCCCGCTGCCCGCCAACGTCGCGGGGGCGATGCTCACCGTGGCCGGCCACGACCATCTGGTTGCGGCCGAAGCCACTGGTGGCCTTCCGCCGAGCCACTATCACGTCTCGCTGGGCACGGCCGAGGTGCTGCTGCGGGTCATCGACGCGCCGCTCGGGTTCGAGGCCCGCTGCCGGCTGGCCGAGCATCTCATCAACGAGGTGCGCCACGTCGTGCCGGGCAAGCACGTGCTCGTGGCGGGGGTGAAGACGGGCCTTCTGCTGCGCCGCGTGTTGCAGGGGGCCGGCATTCAGGACCGGGCCGGGCGGGACGCGCTCGATGCCGCGGTGATGGCTCTGCCGTACGAGGGTGGGCTGCCCGACGGCGCGATCGAGGTGGCGGGGGCCCGGAACGACGACGGGGTTCTCAAGCTGACCGTACGGGCCGACGGGATCAGCCCGGCCGAAGTGTTCGGGGCGGTGCTGCGGCACAGCAACGACGAGATCGCGCTGCTCGTCGAGGCCATGGACCGCGAGCTGCCGGCCGCGTCGACCTCGACCCTCACCGGCGGCTGGGCGGGCATGGCGGCTGTCCGGCGTGCCCGCGCCCACGTTCTGCCCGCGATGACCGCCTCGACCCGCGAGGAAGAGACCGCGTACGGCGCCACCCGCGTCGCCGCACGACTGCTGAGCACCATCCCACCGAAGATTGGAACCGCACCGTGAACCCGCTGACCACCCTCGAACGTCGCGGCATGTCCGCGATCTCCACCCCGGGCGGCCGGATGCTCATCGTCGCCGCCGACCAGCGCAACGGCATGAAAGCCGCGATGAAGGACGCGCCGGGCGGCCCCGACTCGATCAGCCGGGAGGAACTGGCCGCGGCCAAGGCCGACCTGCTGCGCTACCTGGCCAACAACGCGCCGGCGATCCTGCTCGACCCCGAGGTTGCGCTGCCGGCGGTCGTCGACGACGGGGTGCTGGCCCGGGGCACGTCGCTGGTCGTGGGCATGGACGCGTCGGGTTACGAGACCGTCGACGGCCTCCGGTACGCGCAGTACGTGCCGGGAATGACGGCCCGCCGCGTACGGGAACTCGGGGGTGATGTGGCCAAGATGCTGTGGCACATCCGGCCCGACAAGCAGGGCCCGGACTCGCGGGTGGCCGAGGAGATGCGCGAGCTGGTCGCGGCGTGCGCGGACGAGGGTCTGCTGCTCATCGTCGAGTTGCTCACCTATCAGCTCAAGGGCGAGAGCGAGGAGGAGTACGCGGCCAAGTTCCCCCAGCTGGTGGCCGACGGTGCCAAACTGGCCGTCGAATGCGGCGCCAAGGTGCTCAAGCTGCAGTACGCGGGTTCGGCCGAGGGCTGCGCGGCCGTCACCGCCGCGGCGCAGGGCGTGCCGTGGGCCGTGCTGTCGGCCGGCGTCGACCACGAGACGTTCCTGGGTCAGGTCGCCACGGCCATGGCCAATGGCGCGGCGGGGGCGATGGCCGGGCGGTCGCTGTGGAAGGACAGCCTCTCGGTGTCGCACGATCTCCGCAAGGATTACCTGACCAAGCGGGCCCTGCCTCGTCTGCACGAACTTGCCGATGTGGTGGACGGGCGTAACTGAGCACGTGCCGCGGCCGGTCCGATATGCTGCGTCGGCGCTGACGGACGTGCGGAGGTGACCATGGCGACGATGCGTGACGTGGCTGCCCGTGCGGGAGTGTCGGCCAAGACGGTCTCCCGGGTGTTCAACGAGGACCCGCACGTGCTGCCCGAGACCCGGGCGCACGTCGAGCAAATCATGCGGGAGCTCAATTACGTCCCCAATGTTCTGGCCACCACGTTCCGGTCCGGCAAGACGTCGGCCATCGGCATCGCGGTGCCTGACATCGTCGACCCGTTCTTCGCCGCGATCGCCCGTGCGGTCGACGACGTCGCCCGCAAGCGGGGAGTGGCCACGCTGCTCACCAATCTGGGCGACGACCCGGCCCGCGAACGTGACGTGCTCGAGTCGCTGCTCAGCCGGCGTCTCGCGGGGCTGATTGTCGCGCCGATCGGCACCGACCACTCGTGGCTCAAGCGGTGGACCGACAACACCCCGGTGGTGTTCGTCGACCGCTCGCCGACCGGTCTGGCGGCCGACATCTTCACCGACAACGACGAGGCCGGCGGTTACCTGGCGACGGGTCACCTCATCGACCACGGTCACAGGCGGATCGCGTACGTCGGGGACAGCTTCCACCTGTCGCCCGAGGTGAACCGTCTCGCGGGCTATCGCCGTGCCCTCGAGGAGGCCGGCCTTCCGTTCGACCAGGCGCTCGTGGCCTCGTACGTCAAGGATCGCGAGTCGACTCAGGAAGCGGTGGCCCGGCTGATGGCGCTGCCGGAAAGGCCCACCGCGGTCTTCTCGTCGAACGCGCGCAGCTCGATGCTGTTGCTGCGCGTGCTGCCGGAGGAGTCGGTGGCGGTGGTCGGCTTCGGTGACTTCCCGATGGCCGACCTGCTGCGGCCGGCCCTGACGGTCGTGGATCAGGATCCCGACCAGATCGGCCTGCTGGCCGCGACCCGTGTGTTCGAGCGCGCCGATTTCCCGAAGCGGCGGCTCAAGCGGACCAACATTCTGGACGTCACGCTCATCGAGCGCGAGTCCTGCAAGGTCGCCAAGCCGTAAAGCGGCACGCCCCTCTTTGAGCTGGGCAATCTATGTCATGACACCGATGACATGATTCCGAAGAATTACCCATGACACCGGTGACAAACACCGGTGACATGACCTACTGTGCGTTTCAACCGAGTTAACAAGTGGTTCCGCTCACAGGCCCTGGAGGAGTTCGCATGAAGCCGTTCGCCGCTCGCCGGGCCGTTGTCACCGGGCCCGGCCAGGTCGAGATCCAGCCCGCCGATGTGCCGCAGGCCGGGCCGGGCGAGGTCGTCATCCGCATGCGGATGACCGGCATCTGCGGCTCGGATGTGCACGCCTTCCACGGCCGCCACCCGTTCGTGTCGCTGCCCTACAGCCCCGGCCACGAGATCTACGGCGTGGTCGAGGCCAGCGGCGGCCCCGCGGTGGCCGACAGCCCCGCGGAGGGCGACCGCTCCGTAGGGGCCGACGGCGCCGTGGTGGCCGACAGCTCCGCGGCGGCCAACAGCCCCGCGGCAGTCAACAGCCTCGCGGCGGGCGGCAAGCCCGCGGCGAGCAGCGGCTCCGAGGCGGGCAGCAGCTCCGGGCCGGCAGAAAACCGCAACGCGGGTGACGGCTCGGGCGACGACCTCGCGTCGGGCAACGGCCTCGCGTCGGGCAACGGCCTCGCGCCGGGCAACGGCCTCGCGGTGGGAACCCGGGTCGCGGTTGAGCCGATTTTCGCCTGCGGCCACTGCAAATACTGCCGGGACGGTCGCTACAACCTCTGCGCGACCATGACGTTCTTCGGCTGCACCACCCAGCACGGCGGCCTGGCCGACTACCTCGTCGTCCCGGCCGACCGCGCGATCCCCCTGCCCGACGCGGTCAGCGACCTGGCCGCTGTCCTCGTCGAACCGCTCTCCACCCCCGTCCACGCCGTCCGGCTCGCCGGCCCGGACCTCACCGGCAAGACCGTCGCCGTGCTCGGCGCCGGCACCATCGGCCTGCTCACGCTGGCCGCCGCGCGTCACGCCGGCGCCGCGCGGATCGCCGTCAGCGACCTCAACCCCGGGAAACGAGACCTGGCCCGGGCGCTCGGCGCCGACTCCGTGCACGACGCGGCGTCACCGGCGATGGTTCAGGACATCCGCGACGACCTCGGCACCAGCGCGGACGTCGTGTTCGACTGCGTGGCCGTGCAGAGCTCGGTCGACCAGGCCGTCGCCATCGCCGTCAAGGGCGGCACGGTCGTGATCGTCGGCGTTCCGGCCGCGCCGGTCACCGTTGCGCTGCCCGAGATCCAGGACTTGCAGGTCCGGATCCAGGGCAGCGCGACCTACACCCGGGACGACATCCGGACGGCCATCGGCCTGCTCGCCTCGGGCGCGGTCGAACCCGAGCGGATCGTCACCGCCCGCTACCCGCTCGACGAGATCGGCGAGGCGTTCGCCGCCGCGTGCAGCGGCCGCCACGTGAAAGTCGTCGTCACCGCATAAGCAGTTCCACCCCCACCAGCCCTCCCCGGCTGATACACGCATTCTGGAGGTCATTTCATGTGGAAATCGAGAGCAGCCATAGCCGCCGCGGCGGCCTGTGCGCTGGCGTTGTCCGCCTGTTCGGGCGCCGGCACGTCGGATGACACGAGCTCCTCGGAGGGAGCTCAGGAGATCACGGTGCTGATGGTCGGCAACCCGCAGATGGAGGACATCCAGAAGCTGACCGCCGACAACTTCACCAAGCAGACCGGCATCACCGTCAAGTACACGATCCTGCCGGAGAACGAACTGCGCGACAAGGTCACCCAGGACGTCGCCAACCAGGGCGGCCAGTACGACGTGGTGACCATCGGCGCGTACGAGGTGCCGATCTGGTCCAAGAACGGCTGGCTGCACGAGCTGTCCACCCAGATGGACGCGGACGCCAGTTACGACAAGGCCGACCTGCTCAAGCCGATGGTGACCGTGGCCAGCGGCGAGGACGGCAAGATGTACGGCGCCCCGTTCTACGGCGAGTCGTCGCTGCTCATGTACAACAAGGAGATGTTCGAGGCCAAGGGCCTCACCATGCCGGAGAAGCCGACCTGGCAGCAGGTGGCCGACCTGGCCGCCAAGGTCGACGACAAGGCCAACGGCGTGGCCGGCATCTGCCTGCGCGGCCTGCCCGGCTGGGGCGAGGGCATCGCGTCGCTCACCACGATCGTCAACACGTACGGCGGCACCTGGTTCGAGAAGGACTGGACCCCGAAGCTGAACGCGCCGGAGTTCAAGGAAGCGACCAAGTTCTACGTCGACCTGGCCCGCGCGCACGGCGAGCCCGGTGTCGCGCAGTCCGGCTTCACCGAGTGCCTGAACATCTTCAGCCAGGGCAAGTCGGCCATGTGGTACGACGCCACGTCGGCCGCCGGCACGGTCGAAGACCCGAACGCCTCCAAGGTCGCCGGCAAGGTGGGTTACGCGTACGCCCCGGTCAACAAGACGGACTACAGCGGCTGGCTCTGGTCGTGGGACTGGGCGATGCCCAAGACCACCAAGAAGGCCGACGCCTCGTGGAAGTTCATCAGCTGGGCCACCAGCAAGGACTACGAGCAGCTGGTCGGCAAGGAGCTCGGCTGGTCGCGCGTCCCGGCCGGCAAGCGCACCTCGACGTACTCGATCCCGGAGTACAAGGAGTCGGCCAAGGCGTTCGCCGACATCACGCTGGACTCGATCGCGAACGCCGACCCGGTGAACCCGGGCCTGCAGCCCCGGCCCGCCACCGGCGTCCAGTTCGTGGCCATCCCCGAGTTCCAGGATCTCGGCACCAAGGTGTCGCAGGAGATCGCGGCCGCGCTGACCGGCCAGAAGACGGTCGACCAGGCGCTGAACGACGGTCAGAAGCTCGCCGAGGCCGTGGCGAAGAACTACAAGTAGTGCTCGCGGGCGCGCCGGGCCGAGTCCGGCGCGCCCCCCGCGGAAGGCCACGACCATGACCGATGTTGCCACCCGGCCGGCCCCCACGCCGGTGCCACCCGCCCCGGCCCGGCACGGCGCGAAGGAACGCTGGGTCCGCCGCGCGCCGCTGCTGCCGGCCCTGATCTTCGCGATCATCGTGACCCAGGTGCCGTTCCTGGTCACTCTCTATCTGTCGACGCAGGGCTGGAACGCGCTGCGGCCGGGTCAGCGCGAGTTCGTGGGCCTCGACAACTACGTGACCGTGCTGACCGACACCCGCCTGCGGGCCGCGCTGGTCAACACCGTTCTCCTGACGGCCGGCGCGGTGATCTTCTCGTTGATCCTCGGCCTGGCCCTGGCCGTCCTGCTCGACCGCAAGTTCCTCGGCCGCTCGGTGGTGCGCACGCTGCTCATCACGCCGTTCCTGGTGATGCCGATCGCCGCCGCGCTCCTCTGGAAACACGCGATCTACAACCCGACGTACGGGCTGATCAATGGTCTTTTCGGCGGCTCGACCGACTGGGTGTCGTCCTATCCGAAGGCGGCCGTGATCGCCACGCTGGTCTGGCAGTGGACGCCGTTCATGATGCTGATCCTGCTCGCCGGTCTGCAGTCGCAGTCGAACGACGTCATCGAGGCGGCCAAGGTCGACGGGGCCAACGCCTGGCAGATCTTCCGCCGGATGACCATCCCGCACCTGCGGCAATACCTGGAGCTGGGCGCGCTGCTGGGCTCGATCTATCTGGTCAACACGTTCGACGCGGTCTTCACGATCACCCAGGGTGGCCCGGGCACGGCCACGACCAATCTCCCGTACGAGATCTATCTGACGATGTTCCGCAAGTTCGAGTACGGCGAGGCGTCGGCGGCCGGCGTGATCGTGGTGCTGCTGACGATCATCGTGGCGACGTTCGCGCTGCGCGTCATCTCGGGCCTGTTCAAGGTGGAGGCCAACCGATGAACCGCCGCTTGATCGATTCCGCGTGGGGTGTGGTGGCCTGGGTCGCGGGCATCGTGTTCGTGTTCCCGGTCATCTGGATGGTGCTGACCAGCTTCAAGCAGGAGAACGCGGCCGCCTCGAACCCGCCGTCCTGGTTCTTCGAGCCCACCCTCGACCAGTACGCGCAGGTCTTCGACCGGAACATGACGCCGTTCCTGCTCAACAGCCTGATGGCGTCGCTGTTCTCGACCCTGCTCGTGGTTCTGCTGGCCACCCCCGCCGCGTACGCGTTGAGCCTGCGCCCGGTCGAGAAGTGGTCCGACTCGCTGTTCTTCTTCATCAGCACCAAGATGATGCCGGCCGTGGCCGCCTTCCTGCCGGTCTATCTGCTGGTCAAGCACGCGGGCATGCTCGACAACGTGTGGACGATGGTCATCCTGTACACCTCGATGAACCTGCCCCTGGCGGTGTGGATGATGCGGTCGTTCCTGCTCGAGGTGCCGCGCGAGGTGCTGGAGGCCGGCGAGGTCGACGGGGCCGGCCTGCTGACCTCGATCCGCAAGATCATCCTGCCGATCGTCAGCCCCGGCCTGGCCGCGACCGCGCTGATCTGTTTCATCTTCGCCTGGAACGAGTTCTTCCTGGCGCTCAACCTGACCGCCACCAACTCGAGCACCGCGCCGATCTTCCTGGTCGGGTTCATCTCGTCCGAGGGCGCCTTCCTGGCCCGCTTGTGCGCCGCCGCGACCATCGTGTCGCTGCCGGTCCTGATCGCGGGATGGCTGGCCCAGAACAAGCTGGTACGCGGACTTTCCATGGGCGCGGTGAAATGATCACCTTGGCATGATCGACTGTTCCGGAACGAGAAACGAGAACGGGATCCGCATGTACGACTTCGCTGACCGCCCGATCCTGGTCACCGGCGCCTCCGGCAACATCGGCGCCGCGACGGTCCGGCTCCTGCAGAAACACGGCGCCGACGTCATCGCCGCGGGCCCGAGCGACGAGCTTCTGGCTCCTCTGGTGGCTGAGACCGGCGTACGGGGGCTGGCCTTCGATCTGGTGTCGGAGGACGGCGTCCGCAAGGCCCTGGACGGCCTGCCCCTGTACGGCGTGGTCAACTGCGCCGGTCTGGGCGGTGTGGTCGGCCCGCTGGTCGACGCCGACGTGGACGTCTTCGACAGCGTCATGGCCGTGAACACCCGCGGCGCCTTCCTGGTGACCAAGTACGCGGCCCGCACGATGATCGCCGCCGGCCGGGGCGGCGCGATCGTCAACGTCTCGAGCCAGGCCGCCGTGGTCGCCCTGACCGGCCACATGTCGTACGGCGCCTCGAAGGCGGCCCTGGACAACATGACCCGCGTGTCCGCCCTCGAGCTGGGCCCCCACAACATCCGGGTCAACAGCGTCAACCCGACCGTCGTCATGACCCCGATGTCGGCCTCCTACTGGGGCCGCCCCGAGATCAAGGACCCGTTCCTGTCCCAGATGCCGCTGGGCCGCTACGCCACCGAGGAGGAGATCGCCGCCCCGATCGCCTTCCTCCTGAGCGACGCCGCCTCGATGATCACGGGCGTGACCCTACCGATCGACGGCGGCTACACGGCCCGCTGAGGCGCCCGCGTCACCCGTTCGTGGCGCCGCGGTGGGAGACCTGACTGGGCCACCCGGTCAGGCGAAGCCGGAATAGGTCGCCTGAGTGTTCGGAATCGGACCACGAAGAGGCCTAACCAAGCGTGGAAGCTGGAGGACCGAGCGTGCGTGCAGGAGGCTTCAACCACCGATCGCCACGGACGAAAGGAGCCCTCGGTGGGCACTGCGAACGCGCGTACGGTGCATCTCGATGCCAACGCCCTGCGTCGCCGGCCGAGGAACGGGGAGGCGGCCGGCCTCTACGTCTCGCGCTCGGCCTGGGCTGACTGGGACGTCGCGCCGGAGCCGGTGGCGCCGGAACGCCGGCTGCGGGAACTCGCCGCCACCGGGCAGCTGGCCGCCGTCGCCGCCGGGGGTGGCGCCGAGCGGGCCGAGCTCACCGGGGCGGCGTACACGCTGGTCTGGCCGATCGTCTTCATGCGGGTCACCCGCCGGTTCGAGAAGCAGCGCGGGCACACCCTCTGCGCCGCCGGGGTCGAAAATCTGGCCGACGAGTGCCTCGACCGCTTCCACGACGACGTCGAGGCGGTGGTCGAGGATCTGATCACGCACGCCGACCGGCCGATCCGCCAGCTCGAGGCCTGGGTCGCGACCCGGGTCGGCGCGGCCACCGTCAACGCCCACCGCCGCCGCCGGGGTGAGCGCGGCGCGCTGCAGCGGCCCCGGCTGCCCGGCTGGCTGGCCGACGGGCTCGGCCGCGACCGGTGGCTGACCACCCTCGCCGTCGACATCCTGGTCTGGGTGGGCGTCAGTGGCACCGCCGGCAGCGAGCTGTGGCCGCTCGAGGCCTGGGCCCAGACCCGGGGGGCCTGCACCGGCGACTGGCAGGGCAGCGATCCGGGCACCGTACGCCGCGACATCGACCGGGTCCTCACGGTCATGCGCGGGCGCCCCGACTGGTACGCGTCCTTCGTGGAGCGCCCGCTCGGCGCCAAGCAGCCGCCGGTCATGGCCATGGCCACCGACACGTACGGGGAACCGGTCGCCCCGCTCGGCCTGGGCGATCCGGACGACCACGTCGAGGCGGAGCTGCGCCGCCTGGCCTCCGACGCCGTACGGGCCATCGGCGACCGCATCGACCGCGGCGAACCGGCCCAGGACGTGGTCGTCGAGGTGGTCCGCACGGTCTTCGGCGGCATGTTCACCGGCACCCTCGACCAGGCCCCGCACGGGGGCGCCGACCCGCTCGGCGGGGTGACCGGCGCGCTCTCCGACCAGCGGCGGGTCAACGCGATCGTGTCGGCCGCGCTGACCATCCTCGACGAGCCGGACAAGTGACGGCTCAACGGTGCGATTCCACCGCGGGCACCTCGATCTTGATGACCGCCTCGGCCGTGGTCCAGTCGTGTCCGGTGGGCAGCGCGGCATCGGCGAGGTCGCGCCGCTCGCCCCGCATCCCGAGCGTGTCGGCGAGAGCCGGCATCAGGTAGGGGTCGACGGCGAACTGCTCCTCGGCGACGAACAGCTTGAGCCGGTCCCGCACGTACGCGCCGGGCCGGGCCGGAATGCCGGGCGGCAGATACGCCCGGATCCGCCGGCCGTTCAGGCAGTGGCCCACGCCGTGCCCGGCGATGAACTCGCCCGGGAACAGCACCGCGTCCACCTTGAAGCGCGGGGTCAGGTCGAGCAGCGCGCAGAAGAGCATGCGGCCGGCGGTGTTGTGCAGCCGGATGAGCACCTCGGGCGGGTCGCCGCCGTCGTAGCGCAGGACGTACTCGCCGGAGGCGTCGGGCTTCAGCACCCGGCCGTCGTCCGCCGCGAGCAGCTCGATCCGTACGGGGGAACCGAGAGCCGACGCGTCGTTGCGCCTGCGCCACACCTGCAGCCACCGGGCGATGTGCTCGAGCGCCGGGGCCGCCTCGCCGGCGAAGAGCCGCCGCTCCAGCAGGGTCTCGCCGTGCTGGTCGATAACGGTCAGCTCGCCGTCCTCGTAGTCCGCCCGCAGGTCCGGAACGACGTCGTCGCCGGGCACGCGCACGTCGAGCGACCCGGCGAGCGCCGCTCGCAGCTCCTCGTCGTCGACGGCCACGAGCGTGGCGGGCGTGGGCACCGACGTGACCACGACCGGGTACTGGTTCCGCGTGTCCGGCGCCCAGCCGGCGACCGGCTCGACCCGGCTGTCCATCGCGCGGACCTCGACCACGTCGGCCTGCTCACCCGGCTTCCCGTCGCGCACGCCCACCCGTAACCCGTCCCCGGACGGCAGGCCGTGCATCGCCCCGGCGTCGATCGTCCAGCCCTCCGGGCCGTGCCGCAGCCGGATGCCGCGGTCGGTCGCGGTCACCGCCCCGCCCAGGAAGGGCTGGCCGAGCAGCGCCGACGCCAGGGGGCGGCCCTGCGGGGTCTGCCGGCACGCGTGCGTCTCGACCTCGGTCCGCGCGGCCAGCAGCAGGTCGTTGTAGGTGGCCTCCGGTCCGAGACGTTGCATCGCGCGCAACAGCGACCAGCTGAAGACGCCGCGCCGCTGCCCATTGAGCGTTCGTTCCTCGGCCGACTCGAAGGACCGGCACGCCGCCAGGACCACGTGCTCGACCGGCCGGTCCGCGGCCAGCCGCTCGAGCAGCGCGGGGCCCAGGCTGTCCGGCACGGTCCCGCGCCCGGGCGGCACAGATCTGGTCCGTACGGCCGGCTCCCGTTTGATCAGCTCGCGGGTGGCGCCGTCGGAGTGGCAGCTGTCCAGCACCACCGTCACGTGCCCGGCCCGGTCGCTCACCCCGTCGAGCAGCAGCGACAGTTCCTTGTCCCACAGGTCGGGGACGCCCGCGGAGCGGCTGTCCGCGCAGACCAGGGTCTGCATCATCCCGGTCGGCTCGAACCTTTTCGCCCACTCGGGGGCGCGCCACTCGGAGCCGTGCCCGGAGAACCAGAACAGCGCCACGTCGTCCGGCCCGGCCTGCCCCAGGTGCGACCCGATCGCGCCGGTGACGGCGGCGCGGGTGGCCTGGTCGTCCAGCAGCATCAGCGGGACGAACCGGGTGCCCGGCGCAAGCGTGGCTTGCAGGTGGTCACGGGCGTCGGTCACGTCGCGCACGCATCCGGACAGGCCGGGAACCGCCCGGTACCGGTCGATGCCGACCAGGAGGGCGTACAGGTTTCGCATGCCCTTCTCTGACGGACCGCTCAGTCCGGCAGAGTCCAGGCGATCCCGTACGCGTGTCCCTCGTGCAGGTTGCGGAACTCGCGGAACACCTCGCCCTGCGGGTTCGGCGTGATCGTCTCCAGGCCGCCGGGCCGGGCGTCCAGGTCGGGGTAGGCCACCTCGTCGAGCAGCCACACCTCGTCCGGCATCCGGCCGGCCGCGAACCGCACCCGTACGCTGCCCGAGTCGCACGGGGCGAGCGGCACGATCGCGTAGTGCGGGCGGGTCGGCTGGCCCGGCGGCAGCGTCACGTGCAGCCAGAACTCGTGGGTGTCGCCGCGCTCCAGCAGATGCGGCAGGTCGAGCGTGAGCAGCCGGCTGTTCCCGCCGTTCACCCGTTCGGTCCGGCGCAAGCGGGCCCCGAACAGCGCGTTGACCACCGGTTCGCCGACGCCGGGCGGGGTGCCGGGCAGCGTGATCCGCACGACGATCTCGGTGATCGCCCGGGTGGCCACGATCGTCCTGATCTCGTACAGCTCGGGGGTGGGGGTGTCCAGCCGGAACAGCGAGGACAGCGAGGACACCCGCCAGCCGCAGCCGTCGTCGCCGGGCGGGACGTGCGCCTCGTCGGCCGCGTTGGCCAGCGCCTCGAGGGCCTTGTCGGCCAGGCGCCGGGCGGTACGCCGGGAGACCCGCTGCAGGTTGGCCAGTTCGGCGATCCGCAGGTCCAGGGTGGCCAGGCGGTACGGGCGGCCGACGGCGAAGGACACCAGCGCCGCCTGCTGCAGATCGGTGTGCAGGGTGGCGGCCAGGGTGGACAGCCACTTCTCGACCACCTCGCGGGTGCGGGTGTCGGTGTCCTTGTGGTTGAGCCCGCACAGGATGCGAAGGCGCAGGCCGAGGCTCTCGTAGAGGCCGCTGCGGTAGACACCCTGGCGGCTGCGCAGGTCCTGAAGTTCCTTGTACAGATCGGAGGCGGGGGCCATGGGACTCCTAGCCGTACGTTCCGTCATTACACAACAGACAGAAAGTTACCCGGGTGCGTCTCGGCCGGCGACCGTCGTGTAGCTATCCGGTCAGTCGCAGCCAGGGTCTAGACTCCGCCGAGCTCTACGGACGGTGACGGGCGATCCTGGCCACCGGTAGGCCAAAGAAAGGCCACTGAACGGCCTCGATCCGGGTATTCGCGCCGACATCATTACCGGATGATCTGGGGGCAGACATACACGGAGAGTGAAGTTCCGATAACGCCGGACGCGTCATCCCTGTGGGGGCAGCGGTGACGCGCGGCTACGACGAAGAAGAGAACAACCTGACGCGTCTGCGCGACCTGGCCCGCCTCGGCGAGCTCGGCGCGCTGTCCGATTCCGAGCGTAACCTGTTGCGCCCGGCCGCCTACAAGGTCGCCCACCCCATCGTGTTCGACGTGGTCTATCGGCCCGTCGCGCGCAGGCGGGGCCACCACCACTGCGCGCGTGGGCTGCGGTTCCTGGGGGAGTGCTGCCTGGACGGGTTCCATGACGACCTCGAGGCGGTGGTCGGGCGGCTGCTCACCACCACCGAGGAGGTCCTGGACGTCGAGGGGTGGATCGCGACCCGGGCCAGGGGCATCACCATCGACGCGTACCGCAAACGCCGCGGGGCCATCGGCGCGCCGCAGCGGCCGCGCGAGACCAGATGGCTGACCGCGGCGCTGGGCGGCGACCCGTGGTTGTGCGCGCTCGCGCTGAAGATTCAGGACTGGGTGGGCGTACCGGGTGGGGCCGGCTCCACGCTGTGGCCGGTCGACAGCTGGGCCGGCGAGGAGGGCATCTCCCCGGCCGAGGTGCTGGCCGATGTGGAAAAGGTGCTGGCGGCCATGCGGGAACGGCCGGACTGGTATCACGACCACATCGAGACCCCGCTCGGGCACAAGGTCGCGCCGGTCGGCGGCTGCCCGGGCGAGGGGCCCGGCGAGCCGCGTCCGCTGCCGGGGGCCGATCCCGGCGAGGCCGTCGAGGCGGGGGTGAGCGAGCTGGCCGCGGTGGCCGTCGAGGCCATCCGGGCCGGGCTGGGGCGGGGCGAGGACGCCGCAGCCACGGTTCAGCATGTTCTCCGGGAACTGTTCGAGCGCGGGTCCGGAGCCGACGAGATGGCTCTGGCGCCCGGTGCGGGGACGGGTCGCGAGGAACGGGTGTCAGCGTTGCTCGACGATCCCGTCGCCCTCGAGTTTCTGATCGAGCGGGTCCTGCGCGTCGTGCGCGGTCCCGCCGGCTAGCCGTTCGAGAGCCCGGCGGCGTTCGGCGACCAGTTCGGCGACCGCCGCCGGATCGTTGCGCCCCAGCGAGGCCCGCAGAGCATCCCGTAACTCGTTCTCCAGGAGTTGCTGCAACCGCTCTTGCTGCGCCGGCGTGAGCTCCATGACGCGGCCTACCCCGCCGCTCGGCATCGCACATCCCCCATGATCATGATTCGATTATCAACCAGCCGCCGCGAATCGTGTCTCATCATCGTCCCTTCTCCTGCCGTCGAGGACACACTCAGAACTGGCGGACGGCGGATCCGGGCGGCTCGCAGGACAGGCGGGTGGTCAGGGCCGGGGGCAGCAGGGTGGCGGCCGGCACGTCGTCGCCCTCGTGCCGCGCGAGCAGCCGCTCGACGGCCAGGCGGCCCAGCGACGCGGCCGGCACTCCGACGTTGCTCACCTGCGGGGTGGCGGCCAGCGCGACGTCGTCGGGGCAGATCGCCAGCACCGACATGTCACCGGGGACATGGCGGCCCAGCGTGCGCAGCGCGGTCAGCACGTGGTCGATGGCGCTCTCGTTGTGCACGATCAGGGCGGTGGCGTCCCCGATCTCGTTCAGCGCGGCCAGAGCAGCGGGAAAGAGCGGTTCCAGCGGTACGGCGTACGCCTCGACACCGCACCGCACGGCGGCCGCCCGCACTCCGTCGCGCGTGCGGCGGGCGAACCCGGTCCCGCGGTCGTACACGGCCGGCGGCGCCCCCAGCAGCGCCACCCGCCGATGACCCAGCCCGGCCAGATGCTCCACGCACAATTCGCCCGCCCGGGTGAAGTCCAGGTCGACGCAGACGAGGCCGGTCGGGTCGGCGGGCAGCCCGATCAGCACGCTGGGCCGGTTCAGCTCCCGCAGGGCGGGCACCCGGTCGTCGTCGGTCTCGACGTCCATCAGGATCAGCCCGTCGACCAGCGCGCTGCCCGCCACCCGCCGCAGGCCCGCCGGGCCCTCGTCGGCCGTCACCAGCAGCACGTCGTAGTCGCAGGACCGGGCCGCGTCGACCACCGCCGCCGCGAACTGCATGACCACCGGCACGTTCATCCCGGCTCGCAGCGGCAGCGCCAGCGCGATGATGTTCGACCGGTTGCCGGCCAGCGCCCGGGCCCCGGCGTGCGGGTGGAACCCGAGCACCCGCACGCTGGCCAGCACCTTCTCGCGGGTCCCGGCCGAGATGGCCCGCTTGCCGCTGAGCACGTAGGAGACCGTGCTGGCCGAGACCCCGGCGTGCCGGGCGACGTCGGCGATGGTGACCGGGGGAGGGGTCACGACCGGAACGTGATCGCGCTGATCCGGCTCCCGGCGTCCATGGCGAGGTAGAGGTCGTGCACGCCGTCGGTTTCGGGCACGGCCACCGATGACCCCGGTGTCACGAGAGCGAATTCCCC
Organism: Actinoplanes sp. NPDC021490; assembly: GCF_055562135.1. Classification (NCBI taxonomy): domain Bacteria; kingdom Bacillati; phylum Actinomycetota; class Actinomycetes; order Micromonosporales; family Micromonosporaceae; genus Actinoplanes; species Actinoplanes sp. NPDC021490. The sequence continues at coordinate 484,813 of NZ_JBVHFW010000002.1, read as the reverse complement.
GCCCGCGTACGGGTCGTCGAGCCGCAGTGTCACGTCCGGCCCGTCGCCGTCCACGGCCACCTCGCGTACGCCGGAAAGGTCGGTGCCGTTGAGACAGCACCAGGCGCCGTCCTCGGTCGCCTTGACCGCCTCGCCCCGGACCGGATCGCCGGTCGCGACCAGGGTGATCCCGCTGTACTCGTCGTGGTCGCCGGCCCGGATCGTCCGGTCGGCGGCCCGGCGCGCCCCGACCCGGCTGCCCCGCACGGGCAGGGTGCCGGTGAGCCGGATGTCGCTGGCCGAGCGCCCGACCAGGATTTTGTGACGCGCGGTCTCGACCACGAACCTGTTCGACGTCACATCCCAGAAGGCCAGGCCGGCCACGTCCAGGTCGAAGCTGACCAGTTTCGACTCGCCCGGCTCGAGGCGCACCTTCTCGAACGCCCGCAACCGGCGCAGCGGCTGCTTCACCCGCGACACCTGCTGATGCGTGTAGAGCTGGACGACCTCGGAACCGGCCCGCTTGCCCAGGTTGGTGACCCAGGCCGTGATCGTGACCCGGTCGCCCGCGGCCGCGGTGGTGTGCGAGATGTCGAGGTTGGAGTAGTCGAACGATGCGTACGAGAGGCCGTGCCCGAACGGATACAGCGGCGTGCCGCGGTAGTACTGGTAGGTCGCGTCGTTGGTGATGATGTCGTAGTCGAGGATGTCGGGCAGCTCGCAGGCGCTGCGATACCACGTCTGCGTCAGCCGGCCACCCGGGTCGGCCCGGCCGGTCAGCACGTCGGCCAGCGCATGCCCCAGTTCCTGGCCGCCGTGCGACATCCACAGCACGGCGGGCAGGTGCGTGTCGGCCCATCCGATCGCGTACGGGTAACTCGAGACCAGGACCAGCGCGGTGTTCCGGTTCGCCGCGTACACCTCGCGCAGCAGCCGCTCCTGCGCCGGCGGCAGTTCCAGGTCCGTCCGATCCTCGGTTTCGCGCCCGTTGACCAGCGGATGGTTGCCGACCACCACGATCACCGCGTCGGCCGTGGCGGCCAGGTCGGCCGCGTCCGAGGCGCCGTCGACGATCGTCTCGAGGGTGAACCGGGCCGCGCGCGGGCCCAGCGTCAGCTGCGCGGTCACCGCGTCGTGGCCCGGGTGGGTGCGCAGGCCGGCCGACCCGTCGGGACGGCGCTCCAGCTTCCACAGCTCGGTGACGACCCACTCGGAGGGGCCGTCCGAGTCGGCGGCCACCTGTCCGTCGCGCGCCCGCAGGAACTTGCCGTTGACCGTGGACCGCAGGGTCACGACCCCGTTGCCCCAGTCGAAGACGTCGAACGCGGCCGGACCCGGCGTCAGGCTCAGCCCGTTCTCGTCGGCGGCCAGATGGAGCGCTCCCAGTTTGAGCACGATGCGGTCGGCGCCCTCGGCGTGCACCACCTCGGGCATGACCTCGGCCAGGCCGTCGCGGGCGGTCACCGCGTACGGGAGGGAACCGCTGTACCAATCGGTGAACGTACGATCGGCGTGCGAGCCGACGACCGCGACCGTGCGATGCCGTTTCGGGTCGAGCGGGAGCAGGCAGCACTCCGACTTGAGCAGCGTGATCGACTCGCGCGCGGCTTCCCGGGCCAGTTCCCGGTGTTGTTCTGAATCAACTACGGTTTCCGCGTACGGGTTCTGCTCGGCCGGATCGAACTCGCCCAGCCGGACGCGGATCGTCAGCGCGCGCCGCACGGCCCGGTCGACGTCCTCCTCCTTGATCAGCTCGCGGCGCAACGCCTCGTCGATCCGCTCGACGGTGACGTCGCTGCGCTTGTCGGCGTCGGTGAAGCTGTCGATGCCCGCACGCAGGGCCGCGGCGTGGCTCTCGGCGTGATCGGTGAAGAAGGCCTGCTGCATCGGATCGGCCAGGTTCGTCGGGGCGTACGCGTCCGACACCACGAAGATCTCGTCGCCCGTCCACGTGCGCAGCTCGTCCTCCAGATAGGGCGAGACGTGCGCCGGGCGCCCGTTGACCAGGTTGTACGACGCCATCACGGCCACCGCGGAGCCGCGCTCGATGGCCGTGCGGTAGGCCGGAAGCTCGTACTCGCGCAGCACCCGAGGGCTCAGGTTGCTCGACGTGAGGCAACGGTCGGTCTCGTTGTTGTAGCCGAGGAAGTGCTTGAGCGTCGGCGCTGTCCGCAGCACCCGCGGATGGTCGCCGGCCAGCCCCCGCGCGTACGCGTCACCCAGGAGCCCGGTCAGGAACGGGTCCTCGGCGTAGCCCTCCTCGTTGCGCCCCCACCGCGGGTCGCGCAGCGGGTTGACCACCGGGGCCCAGACGTTGAGGCCGGCCCGGCCCTCCTGGTGCGCGGCCCGGACCTCCGTGCCGGTGGCCGCGCCGACCCGGCGTACGAGATCGAGGTTCCAGCTGGTGGCCAGGCCGATTGCCTGCGGGAAAACCGTGGCCTCGCCCAGCCAGGCCAGGCCGTGCAGGGCCTCCGTGCCGGTGGTGAAGGCGGCCACGCCGAGGCGGTCGATCGCCGGCTGATGCTGGTGGAGCATCGCCACCTTCTCCGGCAGTGTGAGCCGGGCCAGGAGGTCCTCGACGCGCTCCGCGAGCGGTGCGTCGTACCGGCGGAACAGCGGTGTCTCGCTCATGGGTCACATCCGGGGATTCGTCGAAGCGCTTCAACAGGCGTCCCACGGGATCGTCGCCGACCCACCTTTCGAAGCGCTTCGACACGGGTCGGCCAACATGTCATCCGTGTTTCGGCGAATTGACGAACTGTCTACCCGAGCCGTGCCGGACCCGTCAAGAGACCATCTTCGATCCGCTGCCGGCCGCGACGGCCGGGCAGTTTCCCGCGCGCCGCCCGCGGGCTTCCGCCGCGCCTCGCTCTGCTGCCGGGTCTTACTCTGCTGCCGCGCCTCGCTCTGCTGCCGTTTCTCTGGCTCGCTGCCGTGCCTCGCTCAGTGCTGCCCCTCGCTGTGCTGCCTGCCGGGCCTTGCCGCGTTGCCGCGCCTCACTATGCTGCCGCCGTGATCAAGATGTCGCTGGCCGGCGTAATGCTGCTGTGCGCCGGAACGCTGAGCGGCTGCGGCGAGCTGCTCGACTACGGCTGCAGCCAGCGCGACAGAAACTTCTCGGTGACGCTGGACGACGCCCCGATCCTCACCGTCCACCCGCCCGGCGCCGACGAGATCAGCGCCCACTCCGGTTGCGACGACGACGACGGCTTCGCCTTCGCGGGCCGCGACTTCCGCAGCGACCTGAGCCGCGAAGAGATCGTCGAGTTCTACCGAGCGGCGGCCGAGGGCGACGGCTGGAAGTGGGAGGGCGACGGTTCCCCACCGCCGTCCAACGGCCTGGCCGTCACCGCCGCCGCAACCTGCCTGACCAAGGACATCGACGGCGCCACGGCCTACCTGTCGGTGTGGTTCCCCAGCGACTTCAACGGCCTCCCGGACCAGGAGAAGGCCCCCGAAGACGAATACGGCCTGTCCCTCCGAGGCTCTCACGACGGCGCCGCATGGTGTTGAGCCCGCTGCGGGGCGACCCGCCTTCTCAGGTGGTCGGCCGCGGTCCGGTGGCCGGCCATGCCTGCGCCGCGCCTTCTCATCCTGGCAAGCGTGCTCGACCGGGTGCCCTGCGAGGCAAGTCGTCCCTGAGTACCCAGCGGGCCCGCGCCCTGCTCAACACCGTGCGCCCCCGTGACGTCGTCAGCAGACCCGCCGGCTGGCCTCAGAACTGGTTCACGAATTCGCCGTCATCGACAGAAGATCAACGTCGCGAACGCGGAACCGACCGAGCAAGCTGGGCCGGGGCGTACACACCGGCGCCGCGCTCACGGTCGGCTCCACCCTGACCATCCGGCTGCAGATACTGGCGTCGACGATCGTGCACCCGACACCGAAAGCGCTGGCCCGGATGACACAGCGACCTCCGCTTCGCGCTTTCGCGCATTGCCACCTATGTGGGCCCGAACCAACAAGATGCGGAACCAGTTCTAGATTTCATTGATGATCCACTACCGGTGCAGGCTGCCCGGGCCATCAAGCGCTGACACCGCATAAGCCCAGCTCGCAAGGCCGTCCGGGCGTCTCGCGTACCGGCCGGCGCGGCACTGAGCCGCCTGCTGGCCAATGGGCGTGGGGATCGTGTTCGCGGCCCGCCTGGGCTTCGCGTTGACCAGGGGGTGTGTGAACACCTGTGTAACGGCGCCTCACGGCTGCGTGGGCTCGCTCGCCAGCTGAACGAATGCCGACTATGACGCTGGTTGAGGACTGGCTGCCTCTCTCGTCGTGTTGATCTGCCGTGGCCACGGTCGCATCTCGGCCGTCGAGACCTCATGCTTTGCCGTGTGAGGTGTGAAGGCTCGATCCGCTCGTATCGTAGATGTCGGGCGGATCGAACCTGGCGGACCATAGTTGGCAGAATAAGAACCGCATACCCGCAGCTTAGGAGGCCAATTGTGACGCTACCCGCCGTGCGGCGGCGCACAACCCAGACCAGCGTCGCCAGCACATTGCCCTAGCGACGCCTCCCTGACCCCAGCCAGCTCCGTGCCTACGGCTTGGAGGATCCAATCACTACTGGCCTCTTCCAACCTGACGGTGCTGGTCATCGCAGGTGCAGACGAGCGGCTGTCGACATAGGACGAGGCTCCCCGGTAAGACAGCAGTCGACCAAGATCCGATGCCCCAACCGGGAGCCTCGCTGTGCTGTCTTACCCCGCCAAGATTCCGCTGTCCAATCGGGGTCTGAACTACCTCGCTGACCGTATCGGGGCCCATCGCCGTGAACGCGGCTCCCGCTGGCGACGTCTCAACCCTGGTGAGCAGGCATTACCCGCTCTGCGCACCTGCGGAACGGCGACACCTACACCCGCCTCGCGGCAGGCTTCAGTATCGGTGTGGACACCGCCTGGCGCTACGTCCGCGAAGCCGTTGACCTGCTCGCCGCGCCGCAGAAGAACTGGTCACCGCCATGGACCGGATCCGTCGGCTGGCGTTCGCCATCCTCGACGGCACCCTGATCGTGATCAACCGGGTCGCCAACCAGCGGCCGTACTACTCCGGCAAACACAAGCGGCATGGCGTGAACGTCCAGGTCATAGCCGACACGGCCGACCGGCTCATCTGGACCTCCGCCGCACTGCCCGGCCGAACCCATGACCTGAGCGCCACCCCCCAACTCGGCATCATCGACGCCCTGACCAGCGCAGACGTGATGACATTCGCGGACAAGGGATACCAAGGCGCCCGCGGCACCATTCGGGTGCCGTTCAAACGGCACCGGTCCCGGCCGAAGCTCCAGCGCTGGCAGAAGCGCTACAGCCGCTAGCACGTCCGGATCCGAACACGTGGAGAACGTGCCATCGCGACCTTGAAGACCTGGAGGCTACTGGCCAAGCTGCGCTGCCCCCGCCGAGCGACCGTGATCGTGCGGGCCATCCTCGTTCTGCACCACGTCGAAGCCAACCGCTACGCAGGATGAAAAGGCTCAGCGATAGCTTCGGGGACAAATTCATGCGGCCGCTGGATACGGCAATTTCGAATCAACAACATCTGACCCGGCTGGTCCGGGATCAACATATCTGCTGCAAGATTCTTTACATTCGGCGATGGCAATCGGTGTTTACCCTGCTCGATCAATCGATCCTCGCGGTGGAAAGCCTCAGCCAGGATGGCAACAGCAAGGATGCGGCCAGCTGGGCTACCATCGCCGCCATCGTGATCGGCACCGTGGCCGGCGCGGTCAACGGAGGTTGGAGACTGGTAGCAGCGGTCGCTTGGGACGCCGGTGGAACCATCGCACATGGTCTGCTCTCGGAGGATAGAGACCGACCAGGACTTCCATTGGGCGGCCGGAGGGCAGCCGATGTCTCCACCAACATCATGAACGCCATCAGCACCTTCGTGGCGGAGCAACGGCGCCCAACCATGCTGTCCAACGTGTCACGTAGCTTCTCGCTCGGCACCCGCCGCTCGCTTTCGCCACTCCCGAACAACTGATCGCAGGCCTCATTCCCAAAGACTGACGAAGACGGCCGACCCGGAATGCACTTTGGCACGTGGCCGCCGCGCGGGGGCCTGCCGATGAAGCCCGCGTTGGTCATGCACTCCGCGGGGCGCGGAGTGTGGACTTGCCGTCGTCGGTGGTTCCGCGACCAACCCGATGCAGGTGCCGAAGCACCTCTCGGTACGAGTCGAACAGGCCGGTCTCGACGTACGGAATTTCATGATCCAGGCAGAAGGAACGAACGATGGGTTGGGCCCGCCGCAGGTTCGGCCGGGCCATCGACGGAAACAAGTGATGTTCGATCTGGTAGTTCAAGCCGCCCAGGAAATGGTCCGTAAACGGACCGCCACGCACATTCCGGGAGGGGGCCACCTGCCGACGCAAGAAGTCGAGTTCATCTCCTTCACCCAGAACTTCCATGCCCTTGTGATTGGGCGCGAAAGCACAGACGAGGTACAACCCCAGAGCGCCCTGATGCACAACGATAAAAACGACAGCTCGGGCCGGCGAAAGCGTGGTCACGACCAGGAGACCGTAGGCCGCGACATGCAGGAAGATCAGCACACCTTCGACCCGCCGGTGGCGGTATCCGGTGGTGAACAGCGCCCGGACGCTGTGCGCATGCATCGACAGCGCCTGCAGCAGGGAAAACGGAATGAAAAGGTAAGCCTGGCTGCGCAGAACCACCCGTCGTGGCCAACTCCGGGGCCGGGCCTGGCCGGGCGCGAAGGCGACGAACTTGTTGACGATGTCCGGGTCCTTGCCGTCCTGGTTCGGATGCAGATGGTGTCGGTAATGCTTTTTGATCCACCATTCGTACGCAAATCCCAGCATCAGGGTGCTGAGCACCATGCCGATCAGGTCGTTCGAGCGCTTGGATCGGGTGATTTGGCGATGCCCGGCATCGTGCACGAGGAAGGCCAGTTGGCCGAAGATGACGGCCAACGCCGGAGCCGTCGCCAACTGCGCCCAGGAGTCGCCGATCTCGACGAACATCCACCACGTCGAGGCGAGCGCGACCGACCAGCCTGCGACCAGGGCGAAGTAGTAGCCGGGCCGGCGGCTCAGCAGCTTTTCGGCCTTGACCCTTTGCAGCAGTTCCGCATAGGTACTTGCCACGGGCGGTCCCTTCGTTACGCGTTGAGCCGACGCATGGAAGTCCGAACTGCCGACACGCACTGCTTGGCAAATAACGGCACGGTCAGCACGGCGAGCACCGCCACGATCGCCGCGCCGCCATGCCGCGCTGCAGCAAGGGCCGCAACCGAGCCGAAGCCGCACAACGACTGAAGATAGGCGGTCGCGTAGCGGGTCGCCGCCGTCGGCGCGTACATCGCCGGGTAGATGAACACGTAGGAGCCGACCATGAGGGCGAGAGCGACGACGACCGCGGGCCAGCCGACTTCGCCGCGTCGCAAGCCGAGCAGCACGGGTCCCACGGTCACGATCGTCAGTACGACCTGCAGGACACAGGCGTAGACGACGAAGCCCGGGGGCAGATACGGCGGGCCGGGCCGGGCCCGGACGCCGAACGCGATCGGCGTCGTCCGTTCGCCGTATTCGTATTCTGCCGCGATGTCGCGTACGCCGAAATGAACACCGTTATTGAGAGTGATATAGACGATCACCGCGGCTTCGACGAGGAGTCCGCTTACGGTCGCCGCTCCGTGCGCCGCAAGCATGGTGTAGTGAATAAGCGCCGCCGAACCAACACCCAGGAGAAAGTCCATGACCGGTGGAACCCGCGTGCGCTTTCCCCACACGTTGTAGGCGGCAGTCGCGAGAAATGCGACCGCCAAGGCCGAGATTCGCTGCAGATCAAAGCCCAGGAGGAGCGCGTCCAGGGGAAACGCCGCTAACACCGCGACCGCGACGAGGGTCTTGGCGGTAGCCGACCTCACCGCACCGCTGACCAGCGGCCGGTTCACCTTTCGGGGGTCACGCCGATCAAGGTCGATCGTCGCGAGATCGTTGACCACGGCGAAGACAACATGGAACGGAATGGCCATGAGGAAGGGGATGACAGCCCGAATCCCAGCCGCCTCCGGAACACTCTGCAGCCCGAACAGTGGCATGGCGAGCGTCCAGCCAAATAGGGGTAACCGGAGGAAACTGCCGAACACCCACAAGCGTACGGCCGCACCGGCACTTTCCATTGGCGACCTTTCATGCCTTGGCGTCCTGGGCGCTTGATTAGCTCACGAACTACGACGCCGGTCAATATTACGTCGCGGCGGCGACGGCTGTCCTGCTTCGACGATCCGCGCCAGGCCACGCGTACGCCGCAGGCGCCACCTACTGCCGTCGAGCGACTGACAGGCTTCGCCCTGCTCCCGTGGCTATCCTGTGCACGGCTGTCGCCATCAGCCGAGACGCAGGCCACCAGAGGGGAACTCGGCGATGCTCGATCAGCGGTCACGGACGGCACGACGACGGCTCTACTGCCCATTCGATGTCACTCCACAGCCGACCGGCGTCGACCTGGTCGCCACCGCGATCGAGACCCGGTACGGGCGGGTGGTGGCCCGGGTCAGCCGAGAACGCCGGTCTGATGTCGGCACCATCTACCTGCACGGCATCGGGGCCGACTGGACGACCTGGACACCGATCCTGTCCGCTGAGGCCGCCCTCCAGATGGATGTACACGATCAGATCCTGATCAACATGCCCGGTTTTGGGGACTCCGAGAACAAGCTAAACAGCTTGAACATCGTGGACGTCGGCAACCTGTACCTGGAGATCGCGGCTTCGCTGGGCTATCCGAAAGTGCGGCTCGTCGGGCACTCCATGGGTGGATTCTTGGCCTTGGACATGGCCAGCCGCCATGTCGGGCGGATCGAATCGCTTCATTTGGCGGCCGGCCCCTATTTCTCGATCCTTACCTGCATACAGCATCCGCTGCTTGGCTTTTTTCACTCCGCCAAAACCGCCGCCGCATTCGGGTCGCAATACCTTCTGGCCCTCGCCGGGCGATATGGGGTGTCGCTGGTAAAAGTCCTGTACCGGCTCGGAATTCTCCGGCTTCTGACCTTTCCGGCAGCCAAGCATCCTGGCTGGTTGCGGGAATCGGTGGTCAAGGCTCTAGGCACTCAACACAACCCGAAAGGCATGATCCAGACTGCAGCAAACGGGGACGGATACGATCCGGATCGCCAATGGGCGAAGATTCAGTGTCCCATCTGGGCCACGTTCGGGGACAGCGACTGGTTCGTCCCACTGAAGGACATGCGACGGCTCATGAAGTGTCAACCGGACGCCCGGTGCACTACCCTCACCGAGGCCAGCCACCTGCATCTGATCGAATTACCGTACGAAACGCTCAAGGCACTCAACCTATGGGGTTCCGCGCCTTAGGCCGGCACCGCGCCATCCGAAAGCATTGACCGGGCCGGTTCTTGACCGTCTCGGCTAGGGTCGTCTCAAGCTCCGCCGTCAGACGACTGAGGCCCGCATGGACACCGGAACCATCAAACCTCAACCGGCAAGTCCCCCGCCTCCCGCCGGTTCGCCTGCTGGCCGGATCAGCCGACGGTGGCGCGCGCTGGTCGTGGCGCACCGGCAGCTTGGTAGAACCCTTCGGACCCTGGCTCGCCGTCTGGATCCGCTGTCGGCGGACGGCCCGGTCAGCGGGGTGCGCGAGGCGATGCTGCTGGTTCTCTTTCCGGCTCTGACGTTCTGCGTCGTCCTCATCGCGACCAGCCTGCAGGGAGTCGGGTACGCCGCAGGCTGCAACAGCGCCGGAAACTTCGTTGCCAACCTCTTCTTCCTGCCGGCGACGAGCACGAATTGCCGGTCGGTGCCGTTCCTGTCGGACATCCCCTGCCTGCTCCTGTCGATTACCTCGCCCTACGCGCTGGTCGCCTATCGACTACTCCGCCGCCGCCTCTCCTCCCTGCTCGACGCGGCGACCGCCACCGGGCTTCTGCATCGCCAAGAGCCGACATCGGCCATCCGACGAAGCATCGAACACCTCACCATTGCCGTCGACCTGACCACCCCGAAAAGGATCCTGCTGTTCTCGGCGTCGGCCGCTTTCACGATCTGGCTATACCTGCGTAATTTGACCGAGGGCCACCTTTTCACCCTGCTCGCCAACTCGAACGAGGGCAGGACGGTGACTGCGGATGCGCTTCGCGCTGGCTGGTGGGCCAACTATCACACCCACCCCTTCCTGGCCGCGCTGTGCGTCTTCATCGGCACGGTGGGTGTCTACTACGCGGCGCGAGCCGTCTGGCTCTATGTCAGGTTGGGGGGCATCCTTCTTGCCACCCGCAAGGCCGCGCCCGAGGACCTCCCTCTGGACTACGTTCCGCGCTGGCGGGACAAGAGCTACGGCTGGAGTCCGGTCACCGGCCTGCTGATGTTGATCTATTTCGCCACCGTGAACTTCGCTATCTCCATGCTCGCGGTCTTCGACATGCTGCGCGGCGAGGCTTGGACCCTCGGAGTCGCCGCTTCGTTCACGCTCGTCGGCATCCTGGCCAACCTGACGATCGTCGTCACCTCGATCTCCCGAATGCTGGCCGCCCATCAGGCCGTGAAGGTCCGACTGCAGCTCAGCCTCGTCCGGGACCCGGTGCACGAATTGAGCACCATGAGCACCGGGCAGTACGTTGTGGCCGCCTCCGACCTGGTGACCTGGCGACGCATACCAGTGGCCAACCTCGGCGGTGGCGTGATCAAGATTCTCCCGGGCATCTGGGCGTTCATCCAGATTGTTAGATTGATCTTCTGACCCGCCGCCGCCCTCAGGCTCGCCCGAGGGATCACCGGAGGCGACGGTCGACTGCTGCGATTACCCGAGGCCAACGTGGGAGACGTTCCGATGCGACGAATCGAAACCGCCGTGCCGGCCGGCCGGGATTGGCCCTACTTGCGGACGAACGGCAGGCACCCGATCCGCGCAGCGCTGGCCAGGAGACTCTTTCTGCGGAGCGTCCGCGACCTCCCGCTGCTGGTTTCGCTGCCGTCGGGTGAGCTCTTCGGGAAGGGGAACCCGGCGGAATGCCCCACGCTGCGTATCCTTGATCCCGAGACCTTCTTCGTACGACTCGGCAAGGATGGCTCACTCGGCTTCGGAGAGGCGTACCTGCTGCGTGCCTGGGACGCCGGCGATGGCCACCACGGCGAGCCGGCCGCGTCCGATCAACTCGCAGCCTGGCTGACAACGTACGCGTCCGCCTTGGACGCCCGCGAGTCGAAACTGTTCTATTGCGTACGTCGACTGTGGCGTCAGGTGCTGCCCATCGCCGAGCGCAACTCCGCCACGGGCGCGCTTCGCAACGTACAAGCGCACTACGATCTAGACAGCCGCCTTTTCCGGCTTTTCCTGGATCAGTCGATGTCATATTCGTCGGCTTGGTTCGAGCACGGCGACGACCTGCAGGCGGCTCAGCTGCGAAAGGTCGACGCCATACTCGACCTGGCTCAGGTGGGAGCGAACACCAGACTGCTCGACGTGGGCTCCGGGTTCGGTGGCCTCGCCTTGCGAGCGGCCGGCCTGCGCGGCGCACAGGTCACCGGCCTCACGCTGTCGCAGCAGCAACTCGAGTATGCGGTCCGGTCGGCTGAACGGGATGGGCTGGGCGACCGGATCAGGTTCCTGCTAGAGGACTACCGGCACCACGTGGGGACGTACGACGCCGTGGTGAGCGTGGAGATGATCGAGGCAGTCGGCGCAGAGTACTGGGCGGACTACTTCTCCGCGGTCGAACGACTGCTGGCCCCAGGGGGACATTTTGCTCTGCAAGTGATCACGTTCCCGCACCACCGGATGGTGGCGTCGAGGGACAGCTATTCCTGGGTCGACCGCTACATATTCCCGGGCGGGCAGTTCCCGAGCATCCGCGAGCTCTTCCGCATCACCGGGCGGGAGACGACGCTGGAAACCGTTCAGCTTCGCCGGCTCAGCGACTCCTACGCAAGCACCTTGCGACATTGGCGACACCGGTTCATCGACGCGGCGAGCGAGGTACGCGCGCTGGGCTTCGACGACACCTTCATCCGGCTCTGGACGCTCTATTTTGCCTACTTCGAGGCCGGTTTCCGCGCGCGATACTGCGACGTCTGGCAGCTAGCGATGCGAAAGAAGCCGATCCTCCCGACGGCCTAGGTGACTGGTGTTAAACGATGGCTTGCCACGGAGTGGCAGCCATCGTTTTCTATCTATATCAGCTAGTTCTGGTGATGGCCTTGGGTAGGGCGTCGCTGCAGCTTGATCTTCTTGATCCGATCAGCCGGTTCTGCGGGGAGACGTTGCCGCCGAATTCGATCTTCGTGTTCTTGCATGAGCACCGCGACCGGCTGTTTCCCGACGGCCTGTTCGCTGACTTGTTCGCGCGGACCGGGCGGCGGTCGGTGCCGCCGTCGGTGGTGGCGGTCGTGATGGTGCTGCAGCGTCTGGAAGGGCTGTCGGATCGGGAGGCGGCTGTTGTCAGCCGAGGCTGACGCGGTCTGTGGCGCTGGCACCGCATAAGACCAGCTAGGAAGGCATCCGCGCGCCTCGCGCCCGGCCAGCGTGGCGCTGATATGGCCTATCGATCAGGAGCGCAGGATTCATCCTCGCGGCCAGTTGGGCTTTGCATGTAACTAGCGGTGTGCGAACACTTCGGTGACGCCTCTCGGTTCCGCCGGTTCGTTCGCCGGCTGCACCGATGCCGGCAGCGCCTGCACCCTGACCACCGTACAGACGCGGCCCACGACCCGGCGAGACCCACCCGGATCAAGCCGCAGCCAACGGGAGACGAGTATCCGCTAATCGGCACAAGGGTGTACCGGGCCGGCCTGAGTCGGCCCGGCCGGAGTTACAACACGTGACCAGTCGCCCGTTAGTGGTATGTAACGCCAGCTTGATCCAGCCGCCACTGCGCGGCCTCTCGATACTGGGGACCGAACAGCGGCCGCCAGTATGGGTCAACGACGGCCCACTCGATGGTCAGGTCGGGGCGGCCCAAGCTCACAAGGCGCTGATACCCAGACTGGATGTCACCGCTGATGACAAGCCGGCGAGCCGCCTCCGCCGCGCCGTGGCTATCGATCATCGCTTGCCAGACGGTCGGATGATATGGCGGGGACAGCTTGCGGCAGGCGTCGATCGCCTCGGCGCACGCTGACTCGAACTCGTCTTCCAGCGACATGCTGCGAGCGTCGCGGCGTCACGTTATCTGCGCAATCGGCAGGTCGGCTGGACTCGGATGCAGTTCCTGCCATGGGGTGGGGAGGCAGACACGGACGATCGCCGGCGAGTCCCGACCTCGATCAGCGGCAAAGAGTGCAACCTCGACCGCTACTGACTGGGCCGGTCTTCACGCTTCGCCCGCTCCACCAAGAACTGCCCGAAGGGTCGTTCGTCAACTTCCGCGCCGAACTCGACCGCTAAATCCGTTAAAGCCCGATAGAAATCCGCTTCGGGCTCGTGCCGGCGGATGAAGTATATGTAGGACGCGTATCGCTTGTAGAGGTTGCTGAGGTGCCACTCGGACAAGATCCTCAGGGTCTTGTGGTCGAATACACCATTTGGACACCTACGGCTATCTGCTCCCAGAAGTTCAGGTACTCCCTCAGATTGTCGGCTAGCCGCGAATTTCCCGAGCTGAGGTCATTGGCCCACTCCAGAGAATAAAGGCTTACGTCGTCTGCACGCAGTTAGTTCACCGCGTCTTGAAGTTCGCGACGATATTGCCCTGCCTGCAGATAGGCCTCAAGAGTTGCCTGCCGTCGTCGTCTCCGATGATCGGGGTAAAGCGTCAAAACCCCTAACAGTAGCGTCAGGACGCCTATTGCGAGAGTGACGGCTTGTATGCGGTCCGCGAAACCCTTAAACCTTAACCTCCGATATGCTGGTGCTTCGGATGGGCCCGGCATGTTGTGAAGTTTGTCGGCATGATTCAGCGCGCGGACCTTAATGGATCTGCTAGCTCACAGCCTCTCTGCGGGGTCACCGCGCGACTCGCGGTTCGCTCTTCCGGCCCGAGTGCCGGCCGGCCCTTTGCTAGGCGGTCCGCGCGACGCTGATGCTGTTTAAGTGGATGGCGCCACCGGGCAAACTCATCAGGCCTGGATCCCTACCTGAGTCGCGACCGCGGACATACGCCTGGAACGGCTGCGATTCAGATGGCCCCACCAGGAAGAGGCTCAACGTGTATACGCCGAGATCTTTGCCCGCCGTCTTCGCTCCTAAGTGCACGTCCTCCGGCCGGAAGGACCATGATCCATCTGTTGTCAGATCGCATTTCTCAACGGGAAACCACAAGCCGCTGGCAATGCGGACCACGAGCCAGATGTCTTTGCCTTGCGGAATATTCTTTGATTCTCCTCGCACTTCGTGTTCTGCTCCTCGAAGCATTTCATTATTTTTTGGCTCGAGCATCTTGGCGGATGCCTGGTGGCGTGACGAGATATATTCCTTTGCGGGCGGAATCCATGCAGCACATGCAGCCAGCAGGGTGATCACCATCATGGCGAAGTTGATTTTGTTGTCCCGGGTCCACGTCACGATTGCCTCAGGCTCTCGACGGTCTGAACTGGCATGGTCTGATGCGGCGATCGAGGTTTGGTCAGTTCGTCGATGGTTCCCTTGCAAGACCCAGACTGGTATAGCCGAAGAGCTGAACCGGTGTCCTCTCATCAGATTCGTGCGGCTTAGGCATGTCATCCACCAGCGCGGACGCCGCCGAGCCCTTCGGCTCAGCTTCGCATCCAGGCCGCCGCAATCGGGCGAAGCTTCATGCACTCTGCCACTGAGAGATGTAGCCGGCCGTCCACGTTCCGGGATTGAACTCGGGCTGGGAGGTCACGCAAGTCTCGGAGTCGCCGACGCTGCCACGTCTCCGCCGGAACCGGGGACGCTCGGTGTGCGGACATCCGTCGACGATCCGCGCAGCGCCCGCCGGCGGGCCGAGATGGCGTAGAAGCAAAACCATATGAAGCCACCACGCGTCTGAGGCGGAACGCAGGGTTGCTCGTTGCCGACGGTCATGCAGCGAGCAGCCGGCTGGTCCAGGTTTTCAGTGCTGCGGTGGCGGTCCGGGACAGTGCTGCTTGGGGCATCATGCTGGTGAAGCCGTGGAATCCGCCGGGCCAGACGTGCAGTTCGGCGTCGATGCCGGCCTGCCAGAGCCTGCCGGCGTAGGCCACGGTCTCGTCGCGGAACACCTCGGCGCTCGCGCAGTCGAGGTAGGTGGGTGGCATGCCGGTCAGGTCGGTGGCCCGGGCCGGGGCGGCGTAGGGGGATACGTCGTCACCGCCGCGCCGGTCGCCGAGGTAGGCGGTCCACCCGAAGCGGGTCATGGCGCGGTCAGCAACGCCGACGCCGTCGATCTGGCGGGTCGAGACGGTCGAGTCGGTGTCGTCGAGCATCGGGGAGATCAGGATCTGGCCGAACAGTGGTGGTCCTTGCCGGTCGCGGGCCAGTAGCGCGGTGCCCGCGGCGAGTCCGCCGCCGGCGCTCTGCCCGGTCAGCACGATGCGCGCGGGGTCGATTCCCAGCTCGTCGGCGTGGGCAGCGGTCCACAGCAGACCGGCGTAGCAGTCCTCGACCGGGTAGAGATCGGGATGCTCGGGCGCGAACCGGAGTGCGAGACCCCAGGCAGTTCAAACTAGGTTCCTAGGATGGCTGACGGGTTGTGGTCAGTAGCGCGGGCCGTGACCTCATCCGGCCCGCAGTGAAGGCGGAGGTCAGCGGGCGCCAGCCGTCTGTGGGGGAGGCAGGACGCCGGCGTCGATGGCGTCCAGGACGCGGGTTGCCCCGCCCGCGGCCGCGGCGCTCGAGTCCAAGGCTGAGGCGACCAGGCGCGTGCCGCCGCAGTTGGCGGCCACCGAGCGGGTCGCCAGCTCCTCGGCAGCCGCCGGGATCAGCCACGGGGACAAGACCGTGAAGTAGCCGCCCAGGGCCACGCACGCCGGGTTGATCAGGTTGGTCAGGATCGAGATTCCGTGGCCCAGGTGGCGGCCCACGTCGGCGAGTGCGCTCAGCACTTGAGGATCCCCGGCCTTGGCCAGGCGGTGGATCTCGTCCACGTGCGGGCCGAACTCCGACGGTGACAGCGCTGTCTCGATGCCCACGTCGGGCAGGGCCTGGCGGATCAGGGTGCCCAGCCCGGCGTACGCCTCCAGGCAGCCCCGCCGCCCGCAACCGCAAGGCGGGCCGGCGGGGTCGAGTGGCAGGTGCCCGAATTCGCCGGCGAAGCCGCGCGCGCCGCGCAGGGGGCGGCCGTCGCAGATGATGCCCGCGCCCAGGCTGGCGCCACCGGTCAGATAGACCAGGTCGCCCACGGCCGACGAGTCGCCCAGCCGCTGCTCGGCCAGCACGGCGAGGTTGGCGTCGTTCTCGACCATCAGCGGGTAGGCCGGCTCGCCCAGCGCGGCCGTCAGTGACTTGCGCAGGTCGACCTGCTGCCAGCCCAGGCCCGCGGCCAGCTCGACGACGCCGTCCGCGTCGACCAGGCCGGGGACCGCGACCGTGAGGCCCAGCACCTGGCGGCCCTCGCGTTCCAGCTTTGACACCGCCCGGCGGGCCAGCGCGGCCAGCGAGGCGATGGCCTGACCGGGCTGGCCGGCCGTGCCGGTGGAGGCGCGGCGCCACGACAGCAGGCGCTCGCCGGCCAGGTCGAGGGCCACCGCGGTCAGGTAGTCCGTGTTGATTTCGAGCCCGACCGCCGCGTACGGGGAGCCGTCGAGAACCAGCATCATGGCCGGCCGGCCGATCCGGTTTTCCGTCATGCCGACCTCGCGCACCAGGCGCCGTTCGATCAGGTCGGTCACCAGCGACGAGACGGTGGCCTTGTTGAGGCCGGTGGTGGCCGCGATGTCGGCTCGTGAGCAGGGCGAATGTGTGCGTACGTGCCGCAGCACGACGGCCAGGTTCGTCGCCCTCACGTCAGCGAAGTCGGCCGGCTGCGGACCGCCGTCCCTAGTGATCACCAACGCCCCCAACCCACCCCCGCAGACTACGGCACCGGCCGCCCCCGGGGCTTGTGGCCCCGCCATTAGTTCGTTTACCGTCCCAACTAAAGATACCCATAGACGGAGCGAGACAGTGAATAATTTCGATAGAAGGCGTTTCCTCGAGCTGGCCGGTCTCGGCGCGCTGTCGGTGGCGGGCGGCGGCCTGCTGTCGGCGTGCGGCGACGCCAAGACGTCCAGCGGCCCCGGCACGACCACCCAGGATCAACTGCAGAAACTGCTTCCCGCGTACGCCCCCAGTGAGCTCGTCAAGGCCGACATCCCGAGCGTGCAGGGGGCGAACGGGTTCTTCAGCAGCCCGGCCTTCCTCAAGTACCCGGCCAACCCGGTCACCGCCTCGACGGGCGTCCCGGGCAAGGGCGGCAGCTACACGACCATGACCCCGCTGTGGGGCGCGATCCCGTCGGCCAGCGGCAACGCGTACTACGCGGCCGTCAACAAGGCGCTCGGCGCGACCCTCAAGCTGCAGCCGGCCGACGGCAACAACTACGACAAGGTGCTGCCCACCCTGTTCGCCGGGGACAAGCTGCCCGACTGGGTGCAGATCCCGAGCTGGAACATGGGCAACCTGGGCTTCGCCGACGCGGTCAACAAGTTCGCCGACCTCGGCCCGCACCTGTCCGGCGACGCGATCAAGGCGTATCCGAACCTCGCCGCCATCCCGACCAGCGCCTGGCAGTGCTGCATCTGGAACGGCAAGCTGTTCGGCCTGCCCGTCTACTACAGCGGCGCGACGATCGCCGGCACGATCTTCCACCGCAAGGACATCCTGGCCCGGGAGGGCATCAACCCCGACGACATCAAGAACCCGGACGACCTGGCCGAGCTGGGCAAGCAGCTCACCAGCGCCTCGGCCGGGCGGTGGGCGTTCGACGACGTGTTCGACTCGCTCGGGCAGATCTACAAGTTCCCGGTCGACCCCAACCGCTGGGTCATCGACGACAGCGGCAAGATCATTCACCGGTACGAGACTCCGGGCATCATCGAGGCCCTGAACTGGTTCCAGGCGCAGACCAAGGCCGGCCACGTGCACCCGGACGCGCTGGCCGACAAGAACCAGGAGGCCAAGCAGCGCTTCTGGAGCGGCAAGGTGGCCATCACCGGCGACGGGCCGGGCGCGTGGAAGGGCGACGACGCCAAGAGCGGAAAGGCGGCCAATCCCTCGTACGAGAGGGCTGCCTTCAAATTGCTGTCGACCGACGGCAAGCCGCAGATCTGGATGAACCCCAGCGCCGGCATGTACAGCTTCCTCAACGCCAAGCTGAGCGGCGACCAGATCAAGGAGTGCCTGGCCATCGCCAACTACCTGGCCGCGCCGTACGGGTCGGCCGAGTATCTGACCGTCAACTTCGGTGTCGAGGGCACCGACTACACGATGGTCGACGGCAACCCGGTGCTCACCGAGCGCGGCAGCAAGGAGGTCGCGACCACCTACCAGTTCCTGGTCACGCCGCTCTCGCCGACGACCGTCATCGCCGGTCAGACCCAGGTGGCCAAGGACTACGCCGCGTGGGAGGCCGACATGGTCAAGTACGCGGCCAAGCCCGCCTTCTACGGCATGAACGTGACCGAGCCGGCCCAGTACGCGAACATCAACCAGCCGATGGTCGACCTGGTCAAGGACATCCGGTACGGCCGCAAGCCGGTCTCGGCGTTCCAGGATGGGCTCAAGACCTGGAAGGCGCAGGGCGGCGATCAGCTGCGGGCCTTCTACGAGGACATCCGCAGCAAGTACGGCACGGGCCAGTGACTGCTCTGCACGAGGCGCCACCGGCTGTTCGCACGCCCGACGAGCCGCCGGTCAAGAAGAGCCGGTTCCGCCGCGACCGCAGCCTGCTCCTGATGGTCGTCCCGGCCGTCGTGCTGCTGATCGTCTTCAACTACGTGCCCATGGTCGGCACGGCGACGGCGTTCCAGCGGTACAGCATCTACGCCGGTTTCTGGCACAGCCCGTGGACCGGGCTCGACACGTTCCGCCAGCTGTTCGCGGACCCGCTGTTCTGGAGCGCGCTCGGCAACACACTCCTGCTCAGCCTCGTCCAGCTGGTGTTCTACTTCCCGGTGCCGATCGCGCTGGCCCTGCTGCTCCACTCGATCATGAGCAACCGGGTCCGTACGATCGTGCAGTCGGTCGTCTATCTGCCGCACTTCTTCTCCTGGGTGCTGGCCGTGACGGTCTTCCAGCAGATGCTCGGCGGGGCCGGCGCGCTCAACCAGTTCCTGCGCCAGAACGGCCTCGGCACCTGGGACGTGATGACCGACCCGGACACCTTCGCGATCCTGGTGACCTCGCAGGTGATCTGGAAGGAAGCGGGCTGGGGCATCATCGTGTTCCTGGCCGCGCTGGCCGCCATCGACACCCAGCTCTACGAGGCGGCCGCCGCCGACGGGGCCGGACGATGGCGGCGCATGTGGCACATCACGCTGCCCGGCATCCGCGGCGTCATCGTGCTCATGCTCGTGCTGCGCCTGGGCAACGTGCTCACCGTCGGCTTCGAGCAGATGCTCATCCAGCGCGGCGCCGTCGGGCGTGATGCCGCCGAGGTGCTCGACACGTACGCCTACTTCTACGGCGTCGTGAACGCGAACTTCAGCCTGGGCGCCGCCGCCACCCTGTTCAAAGGCGTCCTGTCGCTGCTCTTCCTGCTGGCCGCCAACAAGATCGCGCACCTGTTGGGCGAGGACGGACTGTATCGGCGATGACTGTCGTGACCCCCCTGGCGGATCCCAGCCGCCGTCACCGCAACCGGCCCAACTGGGAGGAGCCGCCCACCGCGGCCGGGCAGACCGGCAAGGGCGTCGTCCTGCTGATCGTCGTGGCCGTCGTGCTCATCCCGCTCTGGATGGTCGTGCTGACCAGCCTGTCCACGCAGAGCGCGGTCAACGAGGCCGGCGGCATGGTGCTCGTGCCGGACGGCATCACCTTCGCCGCGTACCGGCAGATCTTCACCAACCAGCTCGTCATGCATTCCCTGCTCGTGAGCCTGGGCATCACGATCATCGGCACGCTGATCTCGATGGTGGTGACGATCCTTTGCGCGTACGGGCTCTCGCGTCATGGCTCCTTCGCGCACCGGCCGATCCTGCTGATCCTGGTCGTCACCATGTTCTTCAGCGGCGGACTGATTCCGACGTTCCTGGTCGTCTCGGCTCTCGGCGGATACGACAGCTACTGGTCGATGATCCTGCCGACCGCCGTGAGCGTGTTCAACATCCTTGTCGTACGGGCGTTCTTCTCGGCGACGTCGCAGGAGCTGATCGACGCGGCCGCCATCGACGGGGCGGGTGACTGGCGTACGTTGTGGTCGGTTGTGCTGCCGACGTCGCGTGCGGTCACCGCTGTGGTGGCGCTGTTCTACGCCGTCGGCTACTGGAACACGTTTTTCAACGCGCTGCTGTTCCTGCCGGACAACCAGAAGTGGCCGCTGCAGATGGTCATCTACACGTACACGTTGCAGGGCAACGCGATGCCCGGCAGCGGCCAGAACACGACGGGACAGTATTTCGGCACCCAGGAGATCACGCCGCTGGCGATCCAGATGGCCGTGGTCACGCTGACCCTGATCCCGATCCTGCTCATCTATCCGTTCGTGCAGCGTCACTTCACCAAGGGCGTGCTGCTCGGGGCGATCAAGGGATGATCTCCTTCGGCGGCGACTACAACCCCGAGCAGTGGCCCCCGTCCGTGTGGCGGGAAGACGTCGCGCTGATGCGGTCGGCGGGCGTGAACCTCGTGACGGCCGGGGTGTTCTCGTGGTCCCGGCTGCAGCCCGAGCCGGACGTCTTCGACTTCGCCTGGCTCGACGAGGTGCTGGACCTGCTGCACGGCAACGGAATCGGCGTCGTCCTGGCCACCCCGACCGCCTTGCCGCCGCCGTGGTTCACCCGCGCTCACCCCGGCGCCATGCCGGTGACCGCCGACGGAGTGCGGCTCACGCACGGCTCCCGCGACACGTACTGCGTCAACGCCCCCGCCTATCAGCAGGCGTCACAACGGATCGCGGGCGAACTGGGGGAGCGCTACGGCCGGCATCCCGCGCTGCGTTTGTGGCACGTGCACAACGAGTACGGCACCACCTGCTACTGCGACCACTGCGCGCTCGCCTTCCAGCGCTGGCTTTCCCACGCGTACGGCGACACCGGTGTCCTGAACGACGCCTGGAGCACCGACTTCTGGTCGCAGCGCTACCGCCACTTCGACGAGGTGCTGCCCCCGCGCGCCACCCAGTATCTGAGCAACCCCGCCCACGTGCTGGACTACCGCCGTTTCGTGTCGGACGCGATGCTCGCGCACTACATGGCCCAGCGCGACCTGCTGCGTCCGTCGGGCCGGCCGGTGACCACCAACTTCGTGCTCGGCGGCTGGGTGCCGGTCGACCACGCCCGATGGTCGCGCGAGGTCGACGTCGTGGCCGTGGACGACTATCCGTCAACGTTGGCCGGCCACTTGGCGGCGCGCGCGTTCACGGCCGACCTGGCCCGCGGCTGGGCCCGCCACAAGCCGTGGATCCTCATGGAACACGCCCCCGGCGCCCTCCGGGATGCCACCGGTGTCACTCGTGTCCTACCCCCCGGCTCAGCCCGGGCCGCCGCCGAAACCTACGTAGCCGCCGGCGCCACCGGCGTCATGTACTTCCAATGGCGCCCCACCCGCGGCGGCGCCGAACAGTGGCACCCCGCGATGGTGCCGCAACTGGACGAGCTGGCTCCCATCGGCCGGTGGCTGGCCACCCGCACACCCGTTCACGTCGACGCCCGGCGGGCCCTGCTCTACGACGAGCAGTCGATGTGGGCCTGGCAGTCCCCTCACTTGCCAACCCCGTTCATCGACTACACGGCCACGGCCCACCGCTGGCATCACGCCTTGCGCTCCGCCCCGCCGGCGGACTCGCCCGTGAACGTGCTGCCACTCGGCCCTCCAGCGGCCCCACCCGCCGCGGCCCCACCCGCCGATGCCGGGCCGGGTGGGGCTGCGGCGGGTTCGCCGGTCGATGTCGTGCCGCTTGGAGCGTCGCTGGATGCGTACGAGATCGTGGTTGTGCCGTTGCTCCATATGGTGACGGCGGCAGATCACAAGGCGCTGCGCTCGTACGTCGCGGGCGGCGGGACGCTGGTGCTGACGTTCGGCAGCGGCCTGACCGACGAGCACTCCCGGATGACACCGGGGTCATTCGACGATCTGACCGGCGTACGGGTTGTGCGTCATCGCCCGGGGGAGTGCGGCGTGTGGCTGGACGAGATCGAGCCGGTCGGCGCCTCAGTCGTTCTGACCGTCGACGACCGTCCCGTGGTCACCGAACACCGATACGGCCGGGGACTGGTCCGCTATGTCGCGGCTGACCTGGACGACCTCACGCGTTGGGTAAGGCCATGACATACGCACTCTCCATCGCCTCGCCGGAGGCCGGCCACATCACCTGTGCGGGGCTGTGGAGAAGCCCGGATTCGGCTCGGTGGCGTCCCCGAGCCGGTTCCGGCACCGGGGGCCGCGCTTCCATGGGCCATCACACGAAAACTCGACCCCCTCTCGCTCCGGCTTGGGAACAGGCCTCGAACGTCTCGCTGCCTCCAACCCGACGTCAACGACCCGAACAGGGTCGGCGTCGGCGGATCGGGGCCGGGCTTCCCGCATTGCCGTGGGTGGCGACGTTGGCCGTCCGGGAAGATCCCGCGGACGGAGGCGAGGAACATTGCCGTGGACCCGCGCCGGGTCGGCCGCGGGGGCGACGTGGCTGAGATGATGGCGGACGCGTGCACGACCCTGCGCTACCGGGCGCCGGCGGCCGAGTGGACCGATGCGCTGCCGCTGGGAAACGGCCGGCTGGGCGCGATGTGCTTCGGCGGGATCGAGAAGGACCGCTTCCAGCTCAACGAGAACACGTGTTGGAGCGGGTCGCCTTCGAGCGCGTACGGCAGTCGTCCGGTCACCGACGGCCCCGCGCTGGTGGCCTCGGCACGCGCAGCGCTCGCTCGCGGAGACGTGCGCGCCGCCGAACGGCACCTGCACGGGCTGCAGGGAGGCAACAGTCAGGCCTACCAGCCTTTGGCCGACCTGTGGATCACCCAGCCCGCGGGCGCGGCGCCCAGCGTCTACCAGCGCTCACTCGACATGCGCTCGGCGGTGGTGTCGCACACCCACAGCGGGAAAAACGGCCGGGTCAGCCAGGAATCCTGGATCGGACCGCAGGCGCTCATCGTCCGGCGCCGCATGCAAAACCCGACCCAGCTGCGGCTGCGCCTGACATCACCGCACCCCACGGCCGTGGTCGAACACCTGGGCGGGAACCTGAACTCAACAGGCGCGGTCATCCCGGGCAGCGCACTTGGCCAAAACGAGCAAGCGACCACCCACCCACGGACGACGCCGGGTCCGCTGCCTCGCGAGGCCGAGAAGACTCTCGTGATGACCGTCCGCATGCCGTCGGATGTGCCGCCGATGCCGGGGAAAGTCGCCTACGAGCAGGGGTCGGTCACCGCCATGGTCGGCGTGCGGGTGGTTGGTGCGGACCGTGTCGAAGTTGACGGGGATGAGCTTGTCGTCGACGCCAGTGCCGAGCTGATGGTGGTCGTCGCGGCGGTCACCGACTATGTCGACCCGTTCACGCCGCCGCACGGTCCGATCGCCGAGCGGCTTTGGCAGCGCCTCGACGAAGTGACGACGGTTCTGCGGCAGAGGGACGGCTACAGCATGCTGCGCGCCGCGCACGAGCGGGAGCATCTGCGGTTGTTCGGGCGGGTCGGCGTACGGCTGGGACCGCCGGAGGCCGCTGCCCGCCTCGACACCACGGATCGGCTGCGCGCCCACGCGGCCGGGGAGGACGATCCGGCGCTGGCCGCCCTGCAATTTCAGCACGGCCGGTATCTGCTCCTTGCCTCGTCGCGTCCGGGTGGTCTGCCCGCGGGCCTGCAGGGCCTGTGGAACGAACAGGTGCGTCCGCCCTGGAACGCCAACTACACGACGAACATCAACCTCGAGATGAACTACTGGCCGGCCCTGGTGACAAACCTGGCCGAGTGCCACCGTCCGCTGCTCGACTGGCTTACCCACGCCGCCGTACGAGGGTCCGACGTGGCCCGCGACCTGTATGAGCTCCCCGGCTGGACCCTGCACCACAACTCCGACGCCTGGTGTTTCGCGCATCCGGCCGGGGTGGGCGGCGACGAGGTCCGCTGGTCGTTCTGGCCCCTGGCCGCGGCCTGGCTCGCCCGGCACGTGTGGGAGCACGCCGACTACACCGGCGACGGCTCATACTTGCCCCTGCTCGACGGAGCCGCCGAATTCTGCCTGGCCTGGCTGCGCGAAATGCCCGACGGCTCGCTCGGCACGTCCCCGTCGACGTCGCCCGAGAACGAGTACGTAGGCCCGGACGGCCAACCAGCCGGAGCGAGCGTCTCCACCACCGCCGACCTCGCGCTGATCCGGGCTTTGCTGACCGCGGTGGTTCGCCTACGGCCGACCGCAGCCGAGCAAGCCCGCCGTCACCGCCCTTTCCCGCCCGAGCCGGCCGCACAGGCCGCGCACAACGAGTCGTCAGCGCCGCCCCGGCCTCAAGAGCCGTCAGCGCTGCCTCGGCGCCAGGAGCAGTCAGCGCCGCCCGGGGACCAGGAGCAGTCAGCGCTGCCCCGGCACCAAGGGCAGTCCACACCGCCCGGGCGCCATGAGCCGTCCGCGCAGGTCTGGCACCACGAGCCGTCGGGGCAGGCCCGGACCCACGGGCCGTCCGCACAGGTTCAGCACGAGGAGCCGTCCGCGTCGGCGCGGCAGGGCGGGCTGGCCGAGCGGGCCGCGCACGCCCTGCGCCGGATTCCGGGGGAGCGGGCCGGCGCGGACGGCCGCCTCGCCGAGTGGTCGGCCGATGTCACCGATGTCGAGCCGGAGCACCGGCACACGTCGCATCTTGTGGGCCTCTTTCCGGGGAGCTCGATAGACCCGGACAGCACGCCTCACCTCGCCGCCGCCGCTCGCCGCACCCTCGACGCGCGCGGGCTCGAGTCGACAGGCTGGTCGCTCGCGTGGCGGATCGCCCTGCGCGCCCGCCTTCGTGACACCGGTGACGCGCTCGCGGCGGTGCAACGGTTTCTCCGCCCGGCCGGTAGCGACGCCGGCGTCTATCGGAACCTGTTCTGCGCCCACCCGCCGTTTCAGATCGACGGCAATTTCGGGTTCACCGCGGGTGTGGCCGAGATGCTTCTGCAGTCGCACCGCGACGAGATACACCTCCTGCCGTGCCTGCCGGGGCAATGGGCCGAGGGCGCGTTCTCCGGCCTCCGGGCCCGCGGCGGCATCACCGTCGACGCCACCTGGTCGCGCGGCGCGCTGGTCGAGGCGCGACTGGTCAGCGACACCGACCGGGCGGTCACCGTCCGGCTCGGCGACGACCGTGTCGAGGTGAAGGCGCGCGCCGGAGTGCCCACCGCGGTCACGCCGGACATGTTCTAGGCTGCGACATGCGTATCGACGCTCATCATCACGTGTGGGATCTCTCCGTACGTGACCAGCCGTGGACCCGCGACCTGCCCGCGCTCCGGCGTACCTTCACGTTCGGTGACCTGGCCCCGGATCTGGACCGGCACGGCATCGACGGCACGATCCTGGTGCAGACGGTCACGGTCGCCGCCGAGACGCCCGAGATGCTGGCCCTGGCGCGCTCCCAGCCGCGGATCCTCGGCGTGGTCGGCTGGACCGATCTGACCGCGCCCGACGTCGCCGAGCGGCTGCCCCGCGACACCCACCTCGTCGGCCTTCGCCACCAGGTTCAGGAGGAGCCCGACCCCGAGTGGCTGCTGCGCCCGGACGTGCAGCGCGGGCTCGCCGCGGTCGCCACCGCCAACCTCGCATACGACCTGGTTGTCACCGCCGAGCAGTTACCGGCCGTAGCCGAAGCGGTGCGTCGGCTCCCGCAGCTACGGTTCGTGCTCGATCACGCCGGCAAGCCGCCGATCGCCGCCGGCCGCCCCGATCCGTGGCGCGCCCACCTGACCGAGATCGCCCGCCACCCCAACGTCGCGTGCAAGCTCTCCGGTCTGATCACCGAGGCCGGCCCCGATCTCGAGACCATTTCCCCGTACGCCCGCTACGTGCTCGACACCTTCGGCCCGGCGCGCGTGATGTTCGGCTCCGACTGGCCGGTCCACCGGCAACGCATCGACTACGACGGCGTGATCGCCCTGACCGAGCGCTTCACCGAGTCGCTGAGCCCGGCCGAGCGCGCCGACGTCTTCGGCGGAACGGCCGCCCGCTGGTACGGCCCACTCTGGCTCCGGGGTTGAGGCCGACTGGGCGCCCGCCCGGCAAATGATCTCTATTGGGTGATCAAAATGCGAATTTAGTCCCTTTCGTCCGATACGTGGTTGTCTTTGTGGGCAACACGTTATGTCGAGAGGGGAAAAGCAATGAATCGCGTTACTCGTCTTCTCGCCATCGCCGGCCTCGGGCTGGGCACCGTGGCGGTCGCGGCCGTTCCGGCTCAGGCCGCGACCGGCTCCGCGCAGGGTGCTTCGACCAGCGCCTCGACGCAGACCCGGGTGGGCTGGGACGACGACGAGGTCGTCGGCTACTTCCGCACCCTGCGGGCCTGCGAGCGGGTCGGCCGCATCGGCGAGATCCGCGACCGCTGGGACGACTACGACTGCGACCGGGCCGGCTTCGGCTGGGGCCGTGGCTCGTGGGTCCTGACGGTCGAGGACAACGACTGGAACGGCAGCTGGGACAACGACAACTGGTACGGCGGCTGGTACAACAGCTGGCGCGGCGGCGACTACCGCGGCGCGTGGCACCACTGGCGTCACCGCTGAGCCAGCTGAACCACGGGGCCGCGTCCTTCCGGACGCGGCCCTGCTTCATGGATTCGATCAGCGCGAACGGTCCCTGGATCCGCTGAGCGCGAGCCGTCCATGGATCCGCTCAGCGCGAACGGTCCCTGGATCCGCTCAGCGCGAGCCGTCCATGGATCCGCTCAGCGCGAACCGTCCATGGACTCGATCAGCGCGAACGGCCCGTCCGTGCGGCGCATGGTGGCCAAGGCCCGGCTCGCCCGCGACTTGACCGTGCCGGTCGAACAGCCGAGCTGGGCCGCGATCTCCTGTTCGGACAGTCCGGCCCAGTAGCGCAGAACCAGCACCACCCGCTGGGCCGCCGGCAACGACCGCAACGCCGCCAGCACCACCGACGCGGTGTCGTGACTCTCGTACGGGTCCCCGGGGGAAAGCTGCTCGGGCGGCGCCGCGGCCGGAATCTCGCGCCGCCACAACCGCCGGCTCGCCCGCCACACCGCCCGAACCATCACCCGCCGGGTGTACGCCTCCGGGTCTCCCTGCTCGTGAAGCCGCCGCCACGCCCGGTACGTCTTCACCAGCGCCTCCTGCGTCAGGTCCTCGCCGTGCCCGCGATCACCGGTCAGCAGCGTGCCGTACCGCACCAGGGCCGGATAACGGGCCGTGACGAACTCGGCGAACCCGGCCGGCGACTCAGCCCCGCTCACCGCTCACCGAGCCCGAAGATCCGGCGAAGCTTCCGTACGGCGTCGTCGTCGAGCCGGACCCGGCCACCGTCCGACGAGACTGCCTCCTGGCAACCGCTTCCGACCGCGATGACGACATGGGTCTGCGGCGAATCGTCCGGTCGCGACCGGCTCGGTGCGGTGACCCGTTCCGACAGGGCCAGCCGATAGCCCGGCTGGTCCCCGCGGGCGCACGCCTCCCCGTTCTCGACCACGTCGCGCTGCTCGCCGAGCAGGCGCAGCACCTGGCCGACGGTTTTGCGGTCGGTCGTCCGGCCGTACCCCTCCTCCTGGAACATCCCCTTCGCGTCGGGGGTCGACAACTCGGCCTCCGCGGCCCGCTCCGGCAGCGCCAGGCGGCCGTCCCCGACCGGTTCGCTGCGCATCGTGTCCAGGATGCCCTGGGTGGTCGGCCCGTCCACCCGGATCTGCAGCTGCACATGCGACCAGGGCAGGTTGAGGATGTTCCAGTAGCTGAAGCCGGGTTCCTTGTCCGGACTGGTCATCTCGCTGTCGAGCGCGTCCAGCAGCCAGCCCGGTTCGCCGCCGGGCAGGGTGACGTGGGCAGGAGCGGTGATGATGTTGCCGTCGCCCTTGCGCCCGGCCCAGCTTCCGGGCGGGAAAGCCGACGTGTTCGACATGACCTCGATGGGCGCGTTGTTGCAGGGAAGTTCGTTCACCCCGTCCCGCAGCAGGATGGTCTTCGGCAGGTCGCCGCACTTCGCCTTCGAGTCCTTGGTGACGACCTTCCACCCCGTCGGCACCGGCAGCCGCATCGCGCCCGCCACCACCACCCCGTCGATCACCTGGATCGCCGGAGTGGTGCGGGACGGGACGACGCCCGCCGCGGGCAGCGGCGGGTTCACGACGAAACGGTTCACCGCCAGCCCTCCGCCGGCCAGCACGACCGCCAGGACCGCGGCCACGACACCGGTCACCGCTGCCCGGCGCCGCGCGGCCCGGCTCCGCCCGATCACGGCGGCGACCGGGTCGCGGGCGCCCGGCTCCAGCCCGGCCACCGCGTCGTCCAGCAGCTCCTTGATGTGCGCCGTCATCGCCCGCCCCCGTAGCCCGGTGAAACCGTCACCCTCCCCAAAGGCATCAGGTGAGCATCCGGTTCCCTCGGCGCGCGGAAAAGGCCGCGACGGTGTTACTGCACGTCGACGAAGTCGGCCGCGCTGCTGACCGCGGCCGTGGCGGAGTCGCCCGGGTAGACCATGCGGTAGTTGGCGTCGTACGCGGCCGCGGCGGTGGTCCGGACGATGCCACTGGTGTCCGTCTTGCCCGACTGGACCGGGGACCAGGTGGTCACGCCGGACCGGGCGCGCTGCATGGTCACGGTCTGGTTCCCGTACGGCAGGTAAGTGCCGGTGGTCCAGTCGGCGCGAATCAGGGTGCCCGTCACCGTGATCGTCGAGCCCAGGCGGGCCGGCTCGGGAGTGGCGTCGATGGTCAGCCATGTCGTGCGTTTCAGGGCCACGCTCCTGGCGTTATGGCGTACGGCGAAGCTCTGTCCGTCCTTGGCTGTCACCGAGGCCTCGGCCTGCCAGGTTCCGGCCAGCTCGCTGCGCCCCAGCGCCGAGCGGACGTCGGGCAGATAGAACTCGGCCGAACAGGTCGAATCCGAGCAGAACGCCGGCGCCACCAGCACACCGTCCGGCGTCCGATAGTCGCCGTGCCACAGCCGCAGGCTGCCGCGTGCGATGCCGGACGGGTGCGTCGCCGTGAAGCGGGCCATGAAGTACAGCGATCCGCCGACACCCACGTTCACCGGCTGGCCGTCGTTGATCGTCAGCCCGGAGATCGTGGCGCCGCCGGCCGACTCGTCACCGGGCTCGGCCGGGCCCGCGAAGGCGTGGGTCACGGTCCGGACCAGCTTGCCGCCCAGATTGTTGGAGGCCGTGATCCGCAGCGACACGAAGGCCGCCGTGGCCGGCACCGGGATGCTCGACCCGGTCATCGCCGTCCAGGTCGCGCCGTCGTCGGCCGACCACTCGACCTTGTCGATCGTGCTGGTCTCGCGGGCCGCCCGGGCCGACGGCGTAAACGTCAGGCCGACCGGGGCCGACCCGGCCCGGTTGTGCTGGTCGAGCCCGGTCGCCGCGACCTTGACGTCCATCAGGGGTAGGAAGCCCAACTCCGGCGCACCCGACCGGAACGTCCACTCGCTGGTCACATCTGTGGCCAGCCGGGTCCACGGCACCTGCCGGGTCCAGGTCTGTTTCAGCTCGTACGTCCGGGCCTCGGCCGGAACGTCCACCTCGAGCGCGTCGCCCGCCCTGGTCGCCAGCACTTCGCCGTCGCTGCTCAGCGTCATCGTGAACGCGGCCGACGTGTCGGTGCCGGTGGCGCCGGCGCCGCTCACCACGGCTGCCTCCCGGAAGTAGAGCGTGTTGCCGGTGCGCCGGGAGTTGCCCACGGTGGCGCCGGGGCCGGGCACCAGCGGACCAGCTCCGATCGTCCCGGCCGGCGCCGGACCCGCGGGCAGCGTCCGGTCGTCGAGGAACAGGTACTGGCTCGACCCGTACAGCACCAGGCGGGACATGCTCACGCCGGGCGACACGTACTCGGTGAAGGTGGCCGGGAACGGCATGGCGGTCTCGAGATAGGGCCCGACGCCCGATGTGCTGCCGAACGTGCCCGGCGAGGTCGCCCCCTGCCCGCGGACCGTGGTCGTGGTCCGGGCCAGCGAGGCCGTCGGAATCGTCTCGACGAGCGAGGCCGGCAGCGGGTGCGCCCACCGCTTGACCAGGTCGTACCGGAAGGGGGTGGGGTTGCTCACCGAGGAGCCGCCGCGGGTCAGCACCTCGTGGGCGAACAGCTCCGGCCCCGGAACCGAGGCGGACGTCGCGTACGTGCGGGTCTGCTGACCTCCGCCGCCGAAGCCGACCAGGTCACCCTGGGGCAGGGCCAGCCAGACGGCGCTGTTCTCCGGCTGCGCGGTGGGGTCGTCGGTCCGCAGCGCGACCTCGCGGGCTGAGCTCTCGGCCAGCACGACTGTCTGCGCGGCGTCGGTGACCGTGAACGGCTTGGTCAGCAGATAGCTGTTCACGTTCGGGACGCCGTAGAGCGCGGTCGCGTAGTAGTCGCCGGGCGGCAGGTCGGCCGTGGCGCTCAGCGAGTCCGGCACGCTGTCGACCTGGATGTGCGTCCACGTCTGCCGGTTCCACACCGCGAACAGGGCGAACGGGGCGCTCGCGTTGGCCGAGTCGATCGTGATGGTGGTGCGGTGTTCGACGGCCGACGGGGACACCGCGGCGGCCTTGCGGGCCGGGCGGCCCGAGGCGGCCCGGGCGATCGGGCGCGCGCCGGTGCCCAGCGCCCGCGCCTGCAGCGTGCTGCCGGTCGACGCGAACGCGTACGGCGCCCGCGCGTCACCCGACGCCGCCGAAAACCGGAAGCCCTTACCCAGGGCCGTGACCCGGTCGGCAGCGGGCGGAGCCGCCGCAGCCACGGGGGAGGGGGCGGCGCCGAGCAGTGATCCGCCCACCAGGACAGCCAGTCCGACACCGAAAACGCGCAGCCTCGACCGAGACCACCGAGCCATGAGAGGTCCTCCCGCAGAACTCGACCACGCTCGATGCGTGGGCGAGGCAGCACACTCTACGACTTGATCACGGGCCCGTGTGACCCGACCGAGAAGACGCCGCGGCAACGCTCACACGGCGGCCGGAACGGTCGATAGGAGGGGGACGACCACCGCTGAAACGTTGAGGACACCGCGAGCATGATGTCACCCGGCCGCCGCCGCTGGATCGGCATCGCGCTGGTCCTGGCCGTGGTGTCCGGCGGGACGGGCGGGTCGTTCCTGGCGATGGCCGAGGTACGCCAGGTGCAGCAGCGGCATGCGGGTCTGCTGATGGACCACAACGCCGACGCGATCGAGCGCGCGGTGGCCAACGAGGCCGCCCGCTACACCGAGACCCTGGCCGACATGAGCGCCGGGGCGGCCGCCCAGAACACGTTCACCCTGTCCGACTTCGAGGTGATGACCTCCCGGCTCAACCGTGCCCGCCTGCCCGGCTCGAGCGCGGTCAGCTTCGTCGTCCCGGCCGAGGCCGGGCGAGCCTCGTCGGTGCAGGCGTACTGGCGTGACCGCGGCGCCCAGAACCTGCGCCTGCGCACGGCCGGGGACGCGGCCCAGCACTACTACCTGATCTTCAGCCGGGCCCTGGACAGGGTGACCCCGGATGTCGGACGCGATCTCGGCGCGGCCGAGGAGCCGTCGGAGGCGCTGCGGACCGCGCGGGCCAGCGGCCTGATCACGTCCAGCCGCCCGTACGTGCTCCTCAAGGACCGCAAGCTTCCGGCCTCGCAGCAGCAGCGCTCCTTCCTGCTGGCGGCCCCGGTCAACCAGGCGGCGAGCGCGTCCGGGCCGGGCAAGTTCATCGGCTGGGTGGTCCTGTCGATGCGCGGTCACGACTTCGTCGACGAGACCCTGCAGGCCTTCGCCGGCAAGCTGGTCCGGGTGACGCTGAGCGACCTGAGCGGGTCGTCGACCGTTCCGGTGGCCTCGACCGCGGCGCCCGCCGCCTCACTGTCCGATCCGGGTCTGCGCCGTGTCCGCACGATCACGGTCGGCGGGCGGAACTGGCAGGTCTCCGTGCAACCGACCAACCGCCTGCTGAGCGAGACCGATCGCCGCCTGCCCGGGGCCACGCTGGCGATCGGCCTGTTCGTCACGTTCCTGGCCGGTGGGCTGGCCGACTCGCGGCGCCGTGCGCTCAAGAAGGTCGGCCAGGCCACCTTCGCCCTGCGGCACGACATCGAGCAGCGCAAGGTGGTCGAGACCCGGCTGCGCGAGAGCGAGGACCAGCTGCGCCACCTGGCCCAGCACGATTCGCTCACCGCTCTCGCCAATCGTGCACTTTTTCATGAGCGCCTCGCGCATGGTCTGCGCGCTCAAGGCCGTACGGGGAAAGCTCTGGCCGTTTTCTTCATCGACCTCGACGGGTTCAAGGCGGTCAACGACGGGCTCGGACACAGCGCCGGCGACCTTCTGCTGGTCGAGGCGGCCCGGCGGCTGGAGCAGTGCGCGCGGGCCGGCGACGTCGTGGCCCGGCTCGGCGGCGACGAGTTCGCGATCCTGGCCGAGGGGCTGACCACGGCCGAGGACGCCGAGGCCGTCGCCGCCCGGATCGTGGACGGCCTGCGGGCGCCGTTCGACATCGACGGCCAGCCGGTGACCATCAGCTGCAGCGTCGGCGTCGCCCTGCGCGACCCGGAGGGTGACCCGGCCGGAACCGACGAGCTCGTGCACACCGCCGACGAGGCCATGTACGCGGCCAAGACCGCCGGCAAGAACCAGTACGTGACCAGCCGGTACAGGCGTGTACCACCAGTGGAGCAGGCCGGACTACCGTCGGTTCCATGACGCCACGCCCCACCCCCGACCCCGGAATCGGCGGCCGGATCCGGTCGCGCCGCCTGACCCGGGGCTGGAGTGTGCGGTTCGCGGCGAGCCGGGCCGGGGTCTCCCACGCCACCTGGAGCCGGATCGAACGGGGGCTCCAGGCGGCTGACAACCGGTTCACGCTCGCCGCCATGGCCAAGGCCCTCGAATGCTCACCGGCCGAGCTCGCCGAGGCGCCCATGCCCGCGGCCGATCCGCGGACGCTGGCCGCGCTGGCCGGTGTCGACGCCGTCCGCCAGGCCCTGATCGACATCGACCTCAGCGAACCCGCCGACCGGGTCCCGCCGGCCCTCGACGACCTGGCCCGCGCCGGTGACCTGGCCGAATCGCTGTTGCACGCCTGCGACTACGCGGGCGCCATCCGGCTGCTTCCCGGCCTGCTGCGCGATCTGCACGCCGAGACGGCCGGGCCGGAAGCCGTACGGGCGCTGCGATTGCTCTGTGCGGCCGCGCACACTGCCTCCTCGGTGCTGCGCAATCTCGGTCTGCCCGCCGACGCCTGGCTGGCCGCCGAACGCTGCCGGGAAGCCGCCGCCGGGTCGGGCGATCCGGCACTGCTGGGGTACGCGGCGTACACGCGGGCCTGCGCAGCCTCGGCCGCCGGCTCCTACCAGCGGGCCCTGACACTGGCCGAGCGCGCCGCCGACGATCTGAGCCGGCACGTGTCCCGGCCGGGCGCCGCCGAGGTGCTGGGCACCCTGCATCTGATGTGCGCGCTGGCCAGTCAGGGCCTGGAACGGCTGGACGAGAGCCGGTCCTGGTCGGCCGAGGCGGCCCGGCTCGCCGCCCGCACCGGGGAGACGGACGCGATGGGCCTGTTCTTCGGCCCCACCAACGTCGGCATCTGGCGGATCAGCATCGAGGTCGAGGACGGCGACCCCGGGCACGCGGTGGAGATCGCCCGGCGGACCAGCCCCGGAGCGCTCCCCGTCGGCCTCCGGCAGGTTTTCCTGTACGCCGACACTGCGCGAGCGCTCACCAAACTGCGCGGACGTGACCGGGACGCTGTCCGTTTGCTGCTCACCGCCGAACGGATCGCGCCACAGCACGTGCACCGCTCGGCCGACGTGCTCGAGGCCGTCCACACCCTGCTCGAACGCTCACGAACGAACAACAGCGGCGCCGAACTGCGCGGGCTCAGTGCACGTATGCGCGTGGCCTGACCGCGAGCAACAGCCCCGTCCCGGCCAGCCACGACACGGCCACGAACAGAACCGCGCGTTCGACGAGCGCCCCGAAATCACTGCGCCCCACGAACAACATGAGCATCCCGAGCGTCGCACCGAGCGGAACGGTCAGGACAACCGCCACCCCGGCCAGGCGGGTTATGGCCGTACGCAACTTCGACAGCCACACCAGCGCCATCGCCCCGGCCAGGATCACCATGCCCGCGACGCTGGCCGAGGCATGCACGACATCGGCCACCGTGGTCGGCTCGTACGGGGGTAACGGGCAGCGGTCGGTGCACGCCACCAGCCCCGACGTGGCCGCCAGCGCCGCCGCCACGAACAGCGCCGTCGAGGCCAGCACGAGCGAGCGCAACGCCTGCCCGATCAGCGCGACGCCGATCGCGAGCACGACAAGACCGGTCCGGTACGGGATCGCGTACGGCTGCCCCGCCGTGCCGGCCTCGCTCACATAGCCGTCCCACCAGCTTCCCGCGGGTGCGACCAGCGCCACCAGCATGATCACGGCCCCCGCCGTCACCACTATCGAACCGCCGATTGCCGCCACCCTGGTCACGCCCTCCATCATGATCGATAAGGTCGAGCCATGCCCCGTACGGTGGTCGTTACCGGCGCAAGCTCAGGCATCGGCCTCGCGGCCGCGGTGGCGTTCGCCCGCCTCGGCGACGAGGTCGTGCTGCTCGGCCGTGATCCGCGGCGCCTCGCTCACGCCGTCGAAACCGTGCGCGAGGCCGGCGGTCGTACGCCGCCCGCCTACAGCGCCGACTTCGCCGTGCTCGACGAGGTGCGCGCGGCCGGCACCCGGATCGCCGCCGACCACGAGCACATCCACGTGCTGGCCGCCAACGCGGGCCAGTTGGCCCCCGTACGCCCGCTGACCACCGACGGCTTCGACCCGTCGATGCAGATCAACCATCTCGCCGGTTTCCTGCTGGCCCACCTGCTGCTCGACCGCCTGCGGGCCACGGCGACGCCGTCCGTCCCGGCCCGGATCGTCACGACGTCGTCCGCGGCCGAGGCCTGGGGGACGCTGGACGTCGACCGCCCCGGCCGCCGCAAGCACCTGCGATGGCTCGCCTACGGCGCCGGCAAGCAGGCCAACATCCTGTTCACCGTCGAGGCCGCCCGCCGCTGGTCGGCCGCGCACATCGTGCCGACCTGCTACTTCCCGGGCCTGGTGCGCAGCGGCTTCGGCACGTCGAGCCCCGCCTTCAGCCTGGCCCGCCCCCTGTTCCGCACTCCGGAGCAGGGGGCGGACACACTCGTATGGCTCGCCACCGACCCCGCGGCGCTCGTGCCCGGCGGGTACTTCGCCTCACGGTCCCGGTTCCCGGCCACGCCCCGATCGACCTCGCGGTCACGCGCGGCCCGGCTCTGGGAGTCGAGCCTGGCCGCCGTCTTTTAAATCGCCCCGGCCGATCACGAGCGGCCACAGCTTTTCGGTTATGAGCCGGGCCTCAGGTGGCGGGTGAAGAAGCGGGCGCCGCTCTCGGCCTCGAAGCGCGGCAGGTCGGCGTGCCGGCCCGGGTTGACGTGCAACGACTTCGCCGGGGAGCCGAGGGCGTCGTACAACGACAGGCCGGCCTCGCGCGCGATGAGCTCGTCGTCCCACTGGAGGGTGAACTCGATCGGCGCGGTGATCCGAGCCGCCTGTTCGTGTCCGATGGTGGCCAGACCGACAACGCCGGCGGTGATGCGCGGCTCGACCGCCATCAGGGCGAGACCGATCGCCCCGCCCATCGACACGCCCCAGAAACCGGCCGGGCCGTCCGGGGCGAGCAGGTCCAGGGCCGCCCGCCATTCCGGAACGGCTCGCTCGGCGATGTCGGCGTTGACCCGGGCGATCCGCCCGGCCAGATCGTCGGCCGCACCCGGCAGGGGAGAACCGGCGTTCCCCGCGGCAGAGGCGGCGGAGCCGGCGGAGCCGAGGGGAGTGGCGGCGTGGCCAGTGTGAGTGGCGGCGCGATCGACCGCAGGGGCGGCGCGGTCGAGGGGAGTGGTGGCGCGGTCGCCGTGGCCCGGGGCGTCCAGGGCGGCGACCTGGAAACCCGCCGCGACCAGGAGGGCGGCTCTTCCGGTGACGGCCGGGGCGCCGCGATGCTGGCCGCCGCCGTGGGCGATGAGGACGAGCGAGCCGTCCGGGTGGGTGTCCCAGAGGGTGCCGGGAACGGTGCCATTGACCAGGAATGACTTCATGACGTGCCCTTTCGGAATGCCGTTGAGGCACTCCCGGGCCGCTCAGCCGGAGACGGCGAGCCCGGGGAGCACCCGACCACGTGTTGCGTTGATGGGTCTCACCTCCTCGGGCCGTCGGAACTGCGCCGCAATCTATCAGCTTGCGATGTCCAGGGTGACCGCGGACAGCGGGCAGCTCTGGCAGGCCAGCACCGAGCCGTCGTCCTCGGTTCGGGTCACCTCGCCGGCCCGGAGCCGGACGCGGCAGTCGCCGCAACTGCCGACCGTGCACGAGTACGGCATGGGCAGCCCGGCCGCCAGCCCGGCGTCGAGCAACGTCTGGCCGGGCTCGACCACCGCTGTGCCGATCGGGTGACCGCCCTCCTCGACGGACATTGTCTGTGGCACCGTCGTCGCGGCTTCAAGGTCGACCGCTGCGGCGAAGCGCTCGCTGTGCACCAGCGCGCCGGGGACGCCCAGCCCGGCCAGCACCTCGTGGACGGTGTCCATCAGCGGACCGGGACCGCACACGTAATAGTGCGCGTCCGGGCCGGGGGACAGGCCGGTAATCCAGCGCCGCACACCGTCCGCGTCGAGCCGGCCGTCGCGCCGGGTCAGGACGTGGGTGGCGTCCGTCAGTTCGTCGGCGAAGAGGACTTCTTCCTGGCTGCGGCTGCTGTAGAGCAGCGAGACCCGGCCGGCGGTCCCCGCTCGGATCATGCTCATCATGGGCGTCACGCCGCTGCCCGCGGCGATCAGCACGATCTCGTCCGGCGGCTGCGGGCCGGTGTGGAACGACCCGGACGGGCCCCGCACTGCGAGCCGGTCCCCGGCGCGCAGGCTCTCGTGCACGTAGGTGGAGAACCGGCCGTCCTCGACGCGCTTGACCGTGACCTCGAGGCGGGGGCCCGGCGCGGACGAGGCCGAGTAGGCCCGGCGTACGGGAAGTCCGTCGATGTCGGCGACCAGTGTGAAGAACTGGCCGGGACGGAAGTCGAAAGCAAGGCCGTCCTCCAGTACGAGGGTGACCGCGCTCGGCGTCTCCCGGCGCACCTCGGCCACGCGCACCTCACGCAACGGGCTCTCGGTGCCGCCCTCGCGACTCGCACCGACGGCAACCTCCCCGTACCCCTCCTTGCGCAGCCCGGACCGGTAGGCGCGGTTGATGACGAAGCGCAGCAGGCGCCCTATCCCGGGGATGGCCGTGAACGCCCTCAGCAGGAAGCTCTGCGAGGCACCGGCGGCGAGATGGTCGCTCGCGATCGCCATGAGGTCGGGCAGTTCGCCCTGGCGTACGTGGGAACCCGGATTCCACAGCCGCGAGCGGGTCACGGCGTGGTTGCCGGTCACCTCGGCGTGCTCGACGTCGATCAGCAGCGCCGCGTGCGGGGCCGGGCCGCGCAACGCCAGCGTGGCCAGCAACGCGGGATCGTCGGTGATCACGCCGCGGCCAGAAACGTGCAACACGCCGTTGCGTCCGGGCACGAGCGCGGCCAGGGCGAGCCGGTCGTCCTGCAGCAGGTTGTGCAATGAGTCTGCGCGTTTGTTGCCCTTTCGATCAGGGATGACCAACGTCCGGCCGTTCAGAATGCGCGCGACTGTTCGCTGGTCGCCGCGCGGACTGGTGTCGCTGCCGCCCCTCCCGTCCCAGGTGGACAACGCGAGGAACGGCGCCGCGGCCAGGAACTCGGCCACCCCGGGAGCACGCAGGGGACCGTCGCCTTCGAACGCTGCGGGCGGTTCGGCGGTCACGGGTGGCTGCCACAGCCCGGCGCGCAGAACAGCCTGCGCGCAATGCACGTACGCCTCGGCGATGTCGATGCTCGTTCGTGCTCGTTTGCGCGCGGCGACCGTACCGTTGACGCGCAGCACCTCGCCCACGCCGGGCAGCAGGAAGAACAACGACACCGGCCCGTACGGCTCCTCGGGCAGCTCGAACGAGATCCGGGTGGGCGACTCGACCCGGACGAACCCGGGCGTGCCCCCGGCGAACGTCGTCCGGCTGGTGCCGCCGGCGTCCCGATAGCCGAACGCCGCGATCGGGCAGCGGGCCAGGACGGTCCGGCAGCCCTCGTCGAGCGCGCTGATCTGCTTCAACATGATCATCGACGCCGGCCGGCCGATGATCGCCTCGACCTCGTCCACGGTGGTCAGCCGGTGTTGCTCCGCTTGCTTCACTTGTGATCCCTCTCAGCCGGGCGAGGATCGGCCCAGGCGCCAGTAACCGGCGAACGAAATGTCCCGCTTGGCCACACCCCGGTCGTTGACCAGGTGCCGCCGTACGGACGTGGCCAGCCGGGACTCGCCCGCCACCCACGTGTAGAAACGGCCGGACGGCAGCGACGCCCGGCGCACCGCGTCCAGCACCAGATCGCCCGGCCGCTGCCCGTCGCGGGCGAACCAGTGGAAACGGGCCGCCGACTCCACCGGCCGCACGTCGGCCGCGTCCGCCACCTCGAGGAACACCTCGGTCGTGACCGGCGGCGGCGTGCTGTCGAGGATGCTCAGGACGGCGGGCAGTGCAGTCTCGTCACCCACCAGCACCTGATGGCTGACCTCGCCGGGCCGCCGGTACATGGTTCCGGTGTCGAAGATGCCGGCCGGACTGCCCGGCTCGGCCCGGCGCACCCAGGACGACATCGGCGAGTCCCCGTGCACGGCGAACTCGATGTCGACCTCCTCGTCGGCCGGTCGGACCCGCCGGATCGTCAGGTTGCGCACCCAGGGGCGCACCGCCTTCGGCATCAGCAGCAGCTGGGCCATCCAGGCCTCGTTGGAGGCGGTCGGCATCCTCAGCCCGCTCTGGCCCTCGCGGGGGAAGAACAGCCGGACCGCCTGGTCGTGGCCGGCAACGACGAGCTCCCGGACGGCCGGCCCGCCCAGAGTGACGCTCGCGAATCCCGGCGTCCGGAACTCGCGGCGGCGCACCTGGAGCGTGATCATGGTGCGGGAGGCCGGAAGTTGCACCTTAGGGATCATGGCATGGTCTTGTTTTCGCAGCTCACCACACTATTGTGAGTAATAGCTCAGCTCTTTGGCTACTCGCTTTTCGCGGGAGGGAAGGACCACCGGATGCCGTCGGCCGACCGCCGTCTTCAGCCACGTCGCACGCCCCGTCAGGTGCGCGCCGAACTCACCCGCGAGCGCATTCTGAACGCGGCTGCTCACATTTTCGCCGAGCACGGGTACGCCGCCGGCACCACCAACCACATCGCCGAGCACGCCCGCGTGTCGATCGGCTCGCTCTATCAGTACTTCCCGAACAAGGACGCGATCCTGGCCGCCCTGCTGGTGCGGCACATCGACCGCGGCACGTGGACGGAGGCGGCCGATCTCGACCTGACGGAGGGCAGCCTGGAAGCCACCGTACGGGCGCTGGTCCGCGATGCGATCGACAACCACAGCGACGACCCGCGGCTGTTGCGCATCATGATCGAGGAGGCTTCGTTCTCGCAGGAGTTGCTGGACGCCATCAACCGGCACGGCGAGCTGCGCGTCGGTCAGGTGCGCGACGTGCTGGCCCGGCACCCGGACGTGCGGGTGAGCGACCTCGGCACCGCGGCCGAGCTGATCCTGTTCACCGTCGAGATGAACACGCACAAGATCATGGCCGATCCGCGCACCATCACCGTCGAGGCGTTCGAGAACGAGCTGGTCAACATGGTCACCCGCTACCTGCGCGGCGATCGGGTGTGACCTAATCCGGGGTCCAGCCGGTCTTAGTGGGCAGAGGACCGGACGGACAGTGAGGACGGACAGTGGACGACCTGCGGGAGCATTTCGATCGGGCGGTCAGCGACGACCCCGGCGCCGATCCGGGGGTGATGGCGCACGCGGCCATCGCCGAGGGCGGCCGGGTGCGGCGGCGTCGCCGGCAGATGACCGCGGCCGGGGTGGCGGCCGGTGCAGTGCTGGTGATGGGGGTGGCAGCCGGGGTGAACCTGCGGTCCGAAGGCCCGGAGCCGGCTGTCCCACCGGTCCCGGTTCTCGCGGCGATGGTGCCGATGGCCGCCCCGGGATGCTCGCCCGGCGCGGTGCCGAGCGGCGCGACCGACGCCGCCATGTTCCTCGGCAACCCCGTGACGGAGGCGCAGCGGGCGGCGATCCGGTCGGCGCTCGAGGGCGACGCGCGGGTCGAGTCGTCCGGCTACGAGAGCAGCGAAACGGCGTACGAGCGCTTCAAGGTTCTCTGGCGGGACAGCCCCGACTTCGTCGCCTCCGTCGGCCCGGAGAACGTGCCCGCGTCGTTCCGGGTGCGGCTCACCGACGGCTCGCACTACACGGCCTTCGCCAGGCAGTACGCGGCCATGGCGGGCGTCCAGGACATCGTCGGCCGGATCTGCCCGGCCGACGCCCCGGTCGGCGGGGTCAAGTGACCGACACCGTGGTGCCGCCCCGGGCCCTCGGCTGGATCAAGGGCCGGCGCCGGGCCAAGGCGGCCCGCGACGAGGAGTTCACGGCGTTCGTCGAGTCCACCGCCACCCGGCTGCGCCGCAGCGCCTATCTGATGTGCCGGGACTGGCACCTCGCCCAGGACCTGACCCAGCAGACCTTCACCAAGATGTACGCGGCCTGGGACCGGATCGGCGCCGGCACGAACCTCGACGGATACAGCCGCCGCGTGCTGATGAACCTCGTCTTCGACCAGCAGAAGCGGCGCAGCCGCACCGAACTCGTGCTGGCCGAGCTGCCCGACCAGCCGGACAGCGCGGGCACACCCGAGCTGCGTCTCGCCCTGGTCGACGCGCTGGCCCGGCTGAGCGTCGAGGACCGGGCCGTGCTGGTGCTGCGGCACGCCGAGGACCACAGCGTGGAGACGGCGGCCACGATCCTGGGCGTGTCCGTGTCGGTGGTCAAGATGCGCAACGCCCGGGCCCTGACCCGGCTGCGCGACCTGCTCGGGAACGACTTCCCCGACCGCTGAGGCCCGCGATCACCGTACGGCGCCGACATGGCAGGCTGGGGCGGTGAGCTCTCCCGTCGACGCCGACCTCGTGCTGGTGGGCGGGGGCGGGGCGGCCTCGCTCGTGCTGGCCGCCCTGGGCCGGGAGAGGCTTTCCAGCGTACGGGTGGCGGTGGTCGACCCGGTGCTCAAGCGCGGCCAGGACCGTACGTGGGCGTTCTGGGGCTCGCCCGGCACGGCACTCGACCCGCTGCTCAGCGCGAGCTGGGACGACGTCGACGTGGTGACACCGGCCGGGCGCCGGGTGCTGCCGCTGCACCCGCTGCGGTACGCGATGCTGCGGTCGGCGCCCCTCTACGAGCTGGCCGCCGCGAGCGACGCCGTCCGGATCACCGCGGCGGCCGGAACCGTGACCGACGACGGCGACCGAGTGGTCGTGTCGGATCCGGACGGGACACCCCTCGTACGGGCGCGGTGGGCTCTGGACTCGCGGCCCCGGCCCCCGCGCAAGGCCGGCCGCACGAACTGGCTGCAGCATTTCCGCGGCTGGTGGCTCGAGGCCGACGGTCCGGTGTTCGACCCCCACCGTGCGGTGCTGATGGATTTCCGGACGCCGCAGCCCGCGCGCGGCGTCTCGTTCGGTTACGTGCTGCCCGTGAGCGACCGGTTCGCGCTGGTCGAATACACCGAATTCTCGCCGGCCCGGCTGACCGGCGCCGAATACGACCGCGCGCTTCGCGGCTATGCCGGCCTGCTCCGCCTCGATCTGACCCGTTTGCGCGTACGCGAGATCGAGGACGGCGTCATCCCGATGACCGACGGCCCGTTCGAGTCGCGGCCGTCCCCGCGCGTGGTCCGGCTGGGCACGGCGGGCGGCGCCACCCGGCCGTCGACCGGCTTCACCTTTTCGGCCATGGCCCGCCAGGCCGACCAGATCGCGCGGGAGGTCGCCGCCGGGCGCCCGCCCGTGCCCGAGCCGCCCTACCCGGCCCGGCACCTGTGGATGGACGCCGTGCAGCTGCGCGCGCTCGACCGGGGCCTGGTCGACGGGGTCGCCTTCTTCGAGCGGCTCTTCGACCGCAACCCGGCCCCGCTGGTGCTGCGTTTCCTCGACGGCACCACCAGCGTGGGGGAGGACCTGCGGCTGATGTCCTCCACCCCGCTGCTGCCGATGACCCGCGCGGCGGCCGGCGACGCTATCGCGCGTCTTCGCTGACGTCGACCAGCACCTTGCCGACCGTGCCGTCCTCCACCGCCCGGTGCGCGTCGCCCGTACAGCCGAGGGGGAAACGGACGACGGGCAGCCCGTGCTCCTCGCCCACCGGCAGCGCACCGTCGCCCACCGCGGCCGCCACATCCTCGGCCGCCGCGATCAGCGCCTGCTCGCCGACCGTGTAGAGCAGCACGAACTCGAAGCGCGTGTTCAGCATCATGTTCTGCCGCACGTCGAGCTCGACCGGCCGGCCGCCGTCGTTCGCGTACGTCGAGATCGTCCCGCGCGTGCCCAGGACGGCCAGGTCGAGCGCCAGATTCGCGCCCAGCGCCACCTCGGCGACGATGTCCACGCCGTCCGGGGCGATCGCGCGGATCTCGGCCGCCGGGTCGCCCTCGCGATAGTTGACCACGTGGTGCGCGCCGGCCGCGGTGGCCAGGCGGGCCTTGCCGGGACCGCTGATCGTGCTGATCACGGTCGCGCCGGCCCACCGGGCGAGCTGGATCGCCGCATGCCCGACCGCCCCCGCCCCGCCCGCCGCGAGCACCACCTGGCCGTCGAGCGCGCCCCTCGACAGCCGCCGCGGCCCGTCCTCGCTCACCGTGAGCGCGCGGTGCGCCGTCATGGCCGGCACTCCCAGCGAGGCCCCGAGGTCGAAGCTCGCGCCGTCCGGCAGCGGCACAGCCCGGTTCGCCGGCACGACCGTGTATTCGGCGGCCGTGCCGGTCGGGCGGCCCGCGGTGGCCAGGAACAGCCAGACCCGCTGACCGACCCGTCCCGGGTCGACCCCCGGCCCGGCCGCGTCGATCACCCCGGCCCCGTCGAGATGCGGGGTGACCTCGGGAAACTGCTTGGGGTTGGTCACTCCCGCCCGGGTCTTCCAGTCGGTCGGGTTGACGCCTGACACGGCCACGCGGACGCGCACCTCACCCGGGCCCGGCTCCGGCACGTCACGGTCGGCGAGCCGCAGAACCTCGGGGCCGCCGTTGTCGCTGTAGATGATGGCCTTCATGCCGTCCATAATCGCTGGCCCGCCTCACCGGCGCGCTGTTAGCGTGCGGGCGCTTCGCCGTTTCGACCGAGGACGGACCGTTGTACACCAGCTGAGACATTTCACCGCGCGCTGAGTAAGCACGCCCGCGTTCCGCGGCGTGCCGGTCCGGCGCGCATCTGACGTCCCGCACCGACCCGAGCGAGTGCGGCGTGCCGTCGTGACACCCGGCCGCCACTCGCTTCCTCGTCGTGCGCGGACATCCCCCGCGGAGCCGTGTCTCCGCCCGGAATGTCGCAGTAGATCGGTCCCACCCGTGCTCACAATGCTGTGGCAGGTACGCGCTTGCGGCCTGCCCCTGATCCGCCGCCGTTGCCTGCGCTGCCCCGCGGCGCTCTACCAGGCACACGGAAAGTTCCGCATCAACGCCAACCACAAGCTCCTCGACGTCTGGCTGCTGGCGTTGTGCACCCGATGCGGCGAAACCATCA
Organism: Actinoplanes sp. NPDC021490; assembly: GCF_055562135.1. Lineage (NCBI taxonomy): Bacteria > Bacillati > Actinomycetota > Actinomycetes > Micromonosporales > Micromonosporaceae > Actinoplanes > Actinoplanes sp. NPDC021490. Next base: position 441,005 of record NZ_JBVHFW010000002.1, on the reverse strand, counting down.
AGCTGACGGTCCTGGAACGCGCCAACGTCCGGACCATCGACCCATCCTTGCTGGACCGCTTCCACGGCAACGACGTCGCCCTCGCCGCCAAGCTGCTGACCGACCCGGCCTTGCTGCGCCGGAACAGCGTGACGCTCGACTGGGCCGGCGCCTGGTCGATCGACAAGACGACGGTCCAGGACGCTGGTGCCGGCGCCGGGTTCAGCGACGTCGACCGCGGCGGTCGCGGTGACGTCTCCGCCGCTGACGCCGGCGGCGGCGCTGGAGGCCGCGCCAATGGTGAAGCGAGGCCGGTTAGTGCCGGCCGGCCGAGTGGTGCCACTCGGCCTCTCGGTGAAGCCTGGCCTCTCGGTGAAGCTCAACCGCTCGGCGGCCGTGGGCCGCTTGGTGAAGGCGGGTCGCTTGGTGAAGTGCCGCCGATTGGTGATCCCGGCCTGCGGGATCCCGGCCTGCGTGATGACGCTCGCCTGCGTGATGACGCTCGCCTGCGTGATGACGCTCGCCTGCGTGATGACGCTCGCCTGCGTGATGACGCTCGCCTGCGTGATGACGCCCGGCTGCGTGATGACGCCCGGCTGCGTGATGACGCCCGGCTGCTTGATGAAGTGCGGTCGATGGGTGATTCCTGGCTGAGTGGTGAAGTCGCACCGATTGGGAGATTCGGACCCATAGGTGGAGCTCGGCCGCTTGCTGAAGCCCGGGCGGTTGGTGAGGCCCGGCCGCTTGCTGAAGCTCGGCCGGTTGGGCGAGCGTGGCCGATTGGTGAATCGTGGCCGGTGGGTGAAGGTCGGCCTATCGGCGGAGTCGAGACAGTCGCTGAACCCGGGATCGTCGCCGCTGGGACTGAGCCGGTGCTGATAGGCCACGCCCGGGCCGGTTCCGCGTCCAGGCCTCCGGTGCTGGTCCACACGACTGTCCGTTTTGTCGACCGGATCCCTCTGCGGCTCACGCAACTGCTGTCGATCGGCCTGGGGGTGTCGCACTCCGCGGTGCACCGGCTCATCGCCGACGGCACCATCTCGTCAACACAGCGCCTGACCGGGAAGTCCGCCAACGACTTCACCTTCATTATGCGCCTATAGGAAATGTGCGGCTTGTCGGAGCAGCCGCCGCCTCCCCCGCCCGCCCGCCCTGGGAATGACAGCTGGGGACACTACCCGGTGTCAAGTTCGAGGACCGGAGTTATCCACAGGGCCGCATTTGAGGCCTCCATTGTGGATAACTCCGCGGGCCGGCGCGGCGCTTCGTAAACTAACGGGCGGCCGTGGCTGGTCCGGCACAGCGGTCTCTGGCGGCGGGGCAGGGCGTCGTACCGGGTTCTGCACAGTTGCCTTCCGGCGCCGTTGGAGGGCTCGTGCCGGGGTTGTGCGCGGCGGTTTCCTTGGCAGCGTTCGGGGGGCGTCGTGCCGGGGTTGTGCGCGGCGGTTTCCTTGGCAGCGTTCGGGGGGCGTCGTGCCGGGGTTGTGCGCGGCGGTTTCTTTGGCGGCGTTCGGGGGGCGTCGTGCCGGGGTTGTGCGCGGCGGTTTCTTTGGCGGCGTTCGGGGGGCGTCGTGCCGGGGTTCTGCACAGCGGACTCCCCGGCGCCCGCTGGGCGGGTATGAGCGGCAGGGGCTGTCCACGCGGTGCCCGAGCTATGCCGAACCGGCTCGGGTTCTGGCCGCCCCGCCCACTGGGCGTACGTGATCAGACGCCGGGAAGGCCCGCCAGTCCGGCCGCGAGGCCGAGCGCCCCGCAGACGGCCAGCACCCGCAGAACCGGCCACTTCCGCCAGAAGAGCAGCGCGACGGCCACGACGGTGATGACTACCGGCACCAGCCGCAGGGTGTCGAGCGCGGGCACCGTGAGGTGGAACGGTCCGGCGTCGATGTCGTGGGTGCCGGCGAAGAGAGTGTGCAGGGCGAAGTAGAGGCCGAGGTTGGCGATGACCCCGACCACGGCGGCGGTGATGCCGGTCAGGGCGGCCGAGATGGCCTGGTTGCCGCGCAGCCGTTCGATGTAGGGGGCGCCGAGCAGCACGAACAGGAAGCAGGGCACGAACGTCACCCAGGTGGTCAGCAGTGACGCGGTGATCCCGGCGGTCCACGGGTCGAGCGGGCCGGGGTGGTGGTAGGCGCCGAGGAAGGCGACGAACTGCACGACCATGATGAGGGGGCCGGGGGTGCTCTCGGCCAGGGCCAGGCCGCGGACCATGTCGCCGGCCGTGAGCCACCCGTAGTGCTCGACGGCGCGCTGGGCTACGAAGGACAGCACGGCGTAGGCGCCTCCGAAGGTGACCACCGCGGTGCCGGAAAAGAACAGGCTTTGCTGGGTGTAGACGCTGTCGCCGCCGGTCAGGACGGCGAACGCGGCGACGGGCAGGAACCAGGCGACCAGGCCGACGGCGAGGATCGTTGCGGTCCGGCGGCCGGAAGGCGGCTCGTGGTGCAGGATGTCGTCGGAGATCAGCGCCGGCCGGTCGGCGCCGGACTCGTGGCTCTTTCCGGGCACGACCAGCTGCGGACGCCAGCGGTGCAGCCCCCAGCCGGCCAGCGCGGCGACGGCGATGACGACGGGGAAGGGCAGGCCGAACACGGCCAGGGCGGCGAACGCGGCGACCGCGAAGCCGACCAGCATCCGGTTGGTGAGCGCGCGACCGGCGACCCGCCACACGGCCTGCGCGACGATCGCCACCACGGCGGGGGCCAGGCCGGCGAACAGGGCGGTCACCACGGTGGTGTCGCCGTAGGCGACGTAGACGCCGGACAACGCCAGCAGAGCCACGACGCCCGGCAGGACGAACAAGGTGCCCGCGACCAGGCCGCCGCGCAGGCCGTTGAGCAGCCAGCCGACGTAGATCGCCAGCTGCTGGGCTTCGGGGCCGGGCAGCAGCATGCAGTAGTTCAGCGCGTGCAGGAACCGGCGCTGACCGATCCACCGGCGCTCGTCGACGAGGTGGTGCTGCATGACCGCGATCTGCCCGGCCGGGCCGCCGAAGGTCTGCAGCGAGATGGCGAACCAGGCGCGCACGGCCTGGCCGAAGGGCACGACGTCGACGGACGGCTGCGATGTCATGCGGCATCTCCTCAGGGGTCAGGCGGACGGAACAGAACGGCTCAAGCGGGCGGGCGGTCCAGCAGCATCGCCCGGCGGTGGTACTCGTAGAGGCCGTCGAACAGTGGGCCGGTGACGGCCAGCACCTGGTCGTCGGTCGAGATCATGGACAGGCCGCGTAGCAGCACGTCCAGGCCCGGCGCCTCGGGAGCGTCGAAGCGCTCGTCGCCGAGGTCGGCCTCGTGAACGATCTCGCCGATCTTCCACAGCACCGGGTCGGCGAGGTCGTAGCGGCGCAGGATCGTCTCGAAGGAACAGTCGCCTCCGTGGTGGCCGAGTTCGGCGCCGCGCATGTCGAACGGGGTCGCGCCGGCCGGCACGGCGGCCGGGTCGGCGAAGACGAACTCGGCGCCGGCGTCGATGTGCCGGCGGATCAGCCAGGCGCACGCGGCCCGGTCGATGTGCACGCCGGGCCGGGTCACCCACCTCATCGGACCTGCTCCCGGTCGACCGCGGCGGCCAGCTCACGCACCGCCCGGCGGGCCGTGGCCCGTTCCGGGGGAGGGAAGTAGTCGCGCTGCTCGATGCGGCGCATCTCAGCCCGCAGCCGCCGCACCGCCCGCACGCGACCGGCCTGGTCGAGTTGCCCGGCCGCGCCCGCCTCGCCGATCACGGCCCGGTACTCCTCGGCGCGTGCGGTGCGCATCTCGGCCGCGGTCTGCTGCTCCTGCGCGGGGGTGGCCGGCGCCGCCAGCCAGATCGTCGCCGTGCCGCCCGCCTCGGCCACCTCCTCGGCCAGCCAGTCGAAGTGCTCCCGGGTGCGGGCGTCGGCGGGCAGCGCGACCAGGCCGTCGCCGAGCCGGGCCACGCCGAGCCGTTCAAGTTTGCGCCAGATGGCGATCCGTGGCCGCGCGGGCTCCCGTGGCACCCGGTAGGCCAGCAAGACCCACTGTCCGACCACGCTCCACCTCCGTGCCGAATGTAACCACGGTTACAGAGACCAAGCAAGAGCCTTCCCCGTACGGGGGTGGCGGCTCGCATGAAAATGCGGGATGGTGCATAATCACGGAGTGACTAAGGTTCTGTCTTCTCTCCCGGTCGGCGAACGGGTCGGCATCGCGTTCTCCGGTGGCCTCGACACGTCGGTAGCGGTCGCGTGGATGCGCGAAAAGGGTGCTGTGCCCTGCGCCTACACCGCCGAGATCGGCCAGTACGACGAGCCCGACGTGACCTCCGTGCCCGAGCGCGCGATCGCGTACGGTGCCGAGCTCGGCCGGCTCGTCGACTGCCGCGCGGCCCTCGTTGAGGAGGGGCTCGCCGCTCTGGCCTGCGGCGCGTTCCACATCCGCTCGGGCGGCCGCACCTATTTCAACACCACCCCGCTGGGCCGGGCCGTCACCGGCACCCTGCTCGTCCGGGCCATGCTCGAGGATCGGGTGCAGATCTGGGGCGACGGCTCGACGTTCAAGGGCAACGACATCGAGCGTTTCTACCGGTACGGGCTGCTGGCCAACCCGTCGCTGCGCATCTACAAGCCGTGGCTCGACAAGGACTTCGTCACCGAGCTCGGCGGGCGCAAGGAGATGAGCGAGTGGCTGCAGGCTCGTGACCTGCCCTACCGCGACTCGACCGAGAAGGCGTATTCGACCGACGCCAACATCTGGGGCGCCACCCACGAGGCCAAGTCGCTCGAGCACCTCGACAACGGCATCGAGCTCGTCGACCCGATCATGGGCGTCCGGTTCTGGGACCCCGCGGTGGACATCGCCACCGAGGATGTGACGATCGGGTTCGCCGAGGGCCGGCCGGTGACGGTCAACGGCAAGGAGTTCGGCTCGGCGGTCGACCTGGTGCTGGAGGCCAACGCGATCGGCGGCCGCCACGGGCTCGGCATGTCCGACCAGATCGAGAACCGGATCATCGAGGCCAAGAGCCGCGGCATCTACGAGGCTCCGGGCATGGCGCTGCTCCACATCGCGTACGAGCGGCTGGTCAACGCCATCCACAACGAGGACACGGTGACCAGCTACCACAACGACGGCCGCAAGCTGGGCCGGCTCATGTACGAGGGACGCTGGCTCGACCCGCAGGCGCTCATGCTGCGCGAGGCCCTGCAGCGGTGGGTCGGCAACGCGGTCACCGGCGAGGTCACCCTGCGGCTGCGGCGCGGCGACGACTACTCGGTGCTCAACACGACCGGCCCGGCGTTCAGCTACCACCCCGACAAGCTGTCGATGGAGCGGACCGAGACGCCGGCGTTCGCCCCGGCCGACCGCATCGGGCAGCTGACGATGCGCAACCTCGACATCGCCGACAGCCGGGCCAAACTCGAGCAGTACGCGCAGCTCGGCATGGTCGGCAGCCCGCAGGGCCTGGTCGGCGCGCTGCCGGCCGGCGGCGCCGAGGAGATCGCCTCGCGCGGCGCCCCGGCCACCGAGTCCGACCTGCTCGACCAGGCCGCCATGGAGTCCGGAACGGACTGACCGGCGACGTGGAGCTCGGCGGCGGCCGGGCTGACAACGGGACTGGTGGCGGCCGGGCTGACAACGGGACCGGCGGCGGCCGGGCTGACAAACTGAGACCGGCGATGTGAAGAACCGCTGACCAGCGAGGTCGGCGGGGGCTGCCTCAGGCGTACGCGACGCCCGAGATCTGGGTGTTGAACGTTACGAACGGCGAGTGCAACCGGTACGGCTCGATGTCGGCCCGGGCGAACCCGGCCGCCCGCACCAGGGCGGCCAGGTCGCGCTCGCACGAGCAGCCCTCGAAGGTCCACGCCCACGGCCGGCGCAGCGCCCGCTGCAGGGCGCGCGTCGGGGTGCCCTCCCGGGCGGCCACGTGTTCCACGAAACGGAACTCGCCGCCCGGGCGCAGCACCCGGCGCACCTCGGCCAGCACCCGGCCCGGATCGCTCACCGTGCACAAAACGAGCGACGAGATCACGCTGTCGGCGCTCCCGCTCGGCAGCCCGGTGTCGTCGGCCGGGCGGGCGCGCAGGTCGAGGTGCACGCCGCGGCGCTCGGCGGCGGCCCGCAACCGCCGGTGCATGGGCGGGTTGGGCTCGATGGCGACGAGCGTCGAGCCCGGCCGCAGATAGCGCAGGTTGGCGCCGACGCCGGAGCCGAGCTCGACGACCGTACGGGGAAGGTCGCCGAACAGCCGCCGCTTGCGGTCTCGCACGTTGAACTCGATGTAGGGGCCCATCACGCTGAAGAACGTGGCGTTGAACGTCCCGCGCCCCGGGTTCACCTTGAAGTCGGACATGCCCTCATCGTGGCCGGTCGGAGGCGGGCGGGTCAGGCGGGGAAATACCCCACTGCGCGGTGTGCCAGGCCGCGATCTGGGCCCGCGAGCGGAACCCGAGCCGCAGCATGATCCGTTCGACGTGCCCCTCGGCCGACCGCTCGTCGATCCCCAGGCGCGCGGCGATCTCGCGGTTCGTGCAGCCCCGGCTGATCAGTTCGGCCACTTCGCGCTGCCGGGCGGTCAACCCGTCGGCACGGCGGCGGGGGACCGGCAGGCCGAGGAAACGGCGGATCACGCGCACCAGTTCGGCGTGGTCACCCGCGTACGGGAGATGGGATCGTCCGGGCAGGATCGCCAGCCGGGAATGCTCGATGCCGTCGGAAAGTGCTCGAGCCTGCGCGACCGGCGCCGCACGATCGCCCGTGCGATGCACGATGAGCGTGGGTGAGCGAACGTGAGCGAGGCGATCAGAAACGTCCAGTTCGTAACTGAGCGCGAGCAGCGCGCGAGCGGTCGCGGCACTCGAACACGCGCGCTGATATCGCGCATGTTCGGCCCGCGTCGCGCGATCGGCGTCCGGGGCGAAGATGTCGGTCAGCACATCCGACCCCAGACCCCAGTGCGACTCGATCAACCCCAGGACATGATCCCGTACGCCCGGGGACGACAACTCGCCTCCGCGGACCCACCCGCCGTAGAGCACGAGCCGCCGCACGGTTTCGGGATGGGCCGCCGCCCACGCGACCGCCACCGGCGCGCCCATCGACGTCCCCATCAGATCGAACGGCTCGCCCAGCGTCGCCGCGACCGCGCCCAGTTGCTCCAGCTCGAACTCGAGGGAGGGCGGCCGGGCCGTTTCCGCCGACAGCCCGCAGCCGGCCCGGTCGTAGCGGACCAGCCGGCACCCCTGGGCCAGCGCCTCGTAGAACCCGCGCTCGGCCGCGAGTTCCCAGCTCAGCTGCAGATGCGTGAGCCAGCCCATCACATAGACGAGCGGCCGTCCGGCCCCGGCCGACGCGAACGCCACCGCGGTGCCGTCGGCCAGCACCACCCGCCCGAGCCGCTGCCGCACCTCGCGATTGTCGCCTACGACCCGGCCGCGGGACGAGAACCGTCGGAGGGCAAAGTCGGATGGCAAGAGAAAACGCCGCCCGGGCGTGGCCCGGGCGGCGTCGAGTGCTGCGGATGCGGGTCAGGCGAGACCGTTCTCGGTCAGCCAGCCCTTGGCCACCGCGGGGGTGTCCTGCTTGTCGACCTGGATCTTGGCCAGGGTGGTTGTCAGGTTCTCGGTGGTCAGCTTGGCCGAGACCGCGTTCAGGGTCTCGGTCACGGTCGGGTTGTTCGCCGTGCTGCGGATCAGCGGGATGATGTTCTCGGCCAGGTAGAGGTTCTTCGGGTCCTCGAGCACCACGAACTTGTTGACCGCGATCGACGAGTCGGTGGAGAAGATGTTGCCGACCTGGATCTGACCCTTGGTCAGGGCGTTCACCGTGAGCGGGCCACCGGCGTCGAGCGGCTTGAACTCCTTGAACTCGATGCCGTAGAGCTCCTTGAGGCCCTTGAGGCCCTGATAGCGCTCCTGCCACTCGGGACCGGCGCCGATCGTGAGGTCCTTGGCCACCGGCTTCAGGTCCTCGATGGTCTTGAGGTTGTACTTGGTCGCCGTCTCCGAAGTGACGGTGAGCGTGTCCTTGTCCTCGGCCGGGGACTGCTCGAGCACCTCGGTGCCCGGCGGCAGCACCTTCTTGAGCGCGCCGAGCACGTCCTCGGGCTTGCTCACGCCCTCGGGCGCGCCGCCCTTGGACAGCGCCGCCAGCAGGGCGCCGTTGTACTCGGGGAGCAGGTCGATCGAGCCGTCCTGCAGCGCCTTGAGGTAGAGCTCGCGGGCGCCGATGTTGAACTGCCGCTTGACCGTGACGCCCTTGGCCTCGAGCGACTGGGCGTAGATCTCGGCCAGCAGCTCGCTCTCGGCGAAGTTGGCCGAACCGATGGTGACGGTGCCCGGAGCGGAGCTGGCACCCGAATTGTCGTCGGCCAGCGGGTCGTCGCCGGAGCCGCACGCGGTCAGCGTGACGGCCATGGCGACGGCGGCGCCGGCCGCGCTGAGTCGCTTGAAGAGTTTCATGAACGAACCTTTCATTTGGACACCCGAACGCCGGGCGAAACGATCCAGCGCTGTGCGAGCGCCAGGACCAGGTCGAGCAGAACGGCCAGCACCGCGACGACAATGGCGCCGGCCAGCACTCGGGAGTAGTCGTTGACGGCCAGGCCGTCGATCAGCAGGCGGCCCAGACCGCCCAGGCCGACCGCGGCGGCCACGGTCGCGGTCGCCACCACCTGCAGGGCGGCGCTGCGGAAGCCGCTCATCAGCACGGGCAGCGCCATCGGCAGCTCCACCCGGAACAGGACCTGCAGGGGGCGCATGCCGACACCGCGCGCGGCGTCGACCACGCCGGGGTCGAGAGTGCGCAGACCCGCGTACGCGGAAGTCAGGATCGGCGGGATGACCAGGACCGTCAGAGCGATCAGCACCGGGAGCAGCCCGAGCCCGAGCAGGGTCACCATCAGCATGAGCAGACCCAGCGTGGGCAGGGAGCGACCGGCGTTGCCCGCGTTGATGGCGATGAACGATCCGCGGCCGGTGTGCCCGATGTAGAGGCCGACGGGCAGCGCGATGACCGTGCCCAGCACCAGGGCCAGCAGCACGTACCACAAGTGGGACAGGGTCAGCTGCGGAATGCTGCCCGCGGCGAACGTCCAGTGGGCCGGGTCGAAGAGGTAGTCGAGGTTCATGCCCGGCCCCCCTGCGCGCGGGTCCAGGGTGTGACCGCGCGCTGGATGAGCACGATGATCAGGTCAGCGACCCCGGCCAGCAGCACCGACAGAATGATACCGACCAGGATCGGCTCGATGTAGAACAGCTGGAAGCCCCGGGTGAACAACTGGCCGAGGCCGCCGATGCCGATCAGGGCGCCCACGCTGACCAGGCTGATGTTGGACACCGTGGCCACCCGCAGGCCGGCCAGGATGACCGGTAGCGCGACGGGCAGTTCGACGTCGAAGAGCCGGCGCACCCGCCGGTAGCCCATCGCGGTGGCCGACTCGGTGATCAGGCGGTCGACGGAGCGAAGACCATCGGCGACCGTACGGGCCATGAGTGCGACGGTGTAGATGGTGAGTGCGACCACGATGTTCAGCGGCGACAGGATCTTTGTGCCCAGCACCACCGGCAGGAAGACGAACAGCGCCAGCGACGGGATCGAGTAGAGCACGCCGGCCACGTTGACCAGGGGGTGGTAGAGCCACGGGAACCGGACGCCGAGGTAGCCGATCGGCAGCGCGATGAGAAAGCCGAGCAGCACCGGGATGAGCGCGAGCGTGATGTGCTGGCGGAGCGCGGCCAGCACGGTCTCGGAGTTGTTGGACAGATAGGTGATCATGACTCGCGCCGGGCCGCCAGATAGTCGGCCACGGCGTGATGGCTGACCACACCGTCGGCCGCGCCGTCGGGCCCGACCCGCACGGCGACGCCGACCGGCGAGACGATCGCGAGGTCGGTCACCAGCCGCAGGGAGTCCTCCTTGGTGAAGGTTCCCCCGGTGGGCAGGACCTCCGAGCCGCGGCGCCAGCCGAGCGGGCGACCGGCCTCGTCGAGCGCCAGGTCGTCGGTGACCGGCAGGACCGGCAGGTCGGACGCGGTGTCGAAGGACAGGCTGCGCAGCCCGCGGTCGCGGCCCACGAACTCGGCCACGAAGTCGTCGGCCGGCGCGGCCAGCAGTTCCCGCGGGGTGCCGACCTGGGCCAGCCGGCCGCCCTGACGGAAGATCGCGACGACGTCGCCGAGCTTGATGGCCTCGTCGATGTCGTGCGTCACCATGGCGATCGTCTTGCCGAGATCCTGCTGCAGGCGCAGGAACTCGCGATGCAGGCCCTCGCGGACGACCGGGTCGACCGCGCTGAACGGCTCGTCCATCAGCATGATCGGCGGGTCGGCGGCGAGCGCGCGGGCCACCCCGACGCGCTGCTGCTGGCCGCCGGAGAGCTGCGCCGGATAGCGCTTGGCGAACTCCTCGGACAGTCCGACCCGTTCGAGCAGGCCGAGCGCGGCCGTACGGGCCTCGCGGCGGGTCTTGCCCAGCAGCACCGGCACGGTGGCCACGTTGTCGAGCACCGTGCGGTGGGGGAAGAGCCCCGCGTGCTGGATCACGTAGCCGATGCCGCGGCGCAGCAGGGCCTCGTCCTGGCCCGCGATGTCCTTGCCGTCGATCAGCACGCGACCCGATGTGGGGCTGATCATACGGTTGATCATGCGCAGGGACGTGGTCTTGCCGCAGCCGGACGGCCCGACGAGCACCGTCATCTTCCCGGTGGGCAGTTCGAGCGACACGTGGTCGACCGCGGTGCTGCCACCCGGATAGACCTTCACGACATCGTCGAATGTGATCATGGCACTCCTGCGGCAGCGGATTGTTGAATACGGCTATTCATACTTCAGGTGTAGTGAATAGAATGTCAACGGCCTCGGGGCGGCCTTTACGGTCTGGTAACACTGGTGATGGTGGCGCTATGCAGGCAGAACGGCTCGACGGGGCGAACCTGACGATCAGTGGTCTCGTGGCCATCGCTTCCGGTCGATGTGGTGTCGAGGTCGAGTCGGCCGCCCTGCGTCGGGTCGGGGAAAGTAACGCGCTGTTGCAGCACGCCCGGGCGCACGGCGCAGTCTACGGGGCGAATACCGGGGTCGGCGCCAACCGGCACGAGCGCGCCAGTGACGAGGAACGCGGTCTGCGCCTGCTCCGCAGTCACTGCGCGGCGGTGGGGCCGGTCGAGGACGACATCACGGCTCGCGCGGCCATGACCGTACGGCTCAATCAGATCCTCGCCGGAGGCTCCGGCATCTCCACCCGGGTCGCCGAGGCGCTGGCCGAGGCTCTGCAGAACGGCGCCGTCCCGACCATGCACTCGTGGGGCGCCATCGGCACGGCCGACCTGGCCTCCCTGGCCGAGCTGGGCCTCACGCTGGCCGGTGAGCGGCCCTGGCAGCACGGCAAGGGGCCGACCACCACCATCGACGCGACCGACGCGCTCCCGCTGATCAGTTCGAGCGCGCTCACGGTGGCGACGGCCGCGCTCGCCCTGCAGCGGATGCAGAGCCAGCTGCGCGCATCAGTGGTGGTGGCGGCGCTGAGCTTCCTGGCGCTGCGGGGCAACCCGGAGGCGTACGACGTCGCCGTGCACCGCAACCGGGCCCACCCCGGTCAGGTCGAGGTGGCCCGGCTGATGAGCCGCCTGGTCGCCGGATGCGCGGCGCCGGTGCGCATCCAGGACCCGTTCGGCCTGCGGGTGCTGCCCCAGGTGACGGCCCCGGCCATCCACGCCGCCCGCACGCTCGACGACGTGCTCACCGAGGAGGTCAACGCGGCCGTCGAGAACCCGCTGGTCACCCCCGAGGGCGTACGGCATCACGGGCAGTTCCACACGGCGACGCTGGCCTCCGGCCTGGACGCCGCGCGCGGAGCGTTCCTGCCGGTGCTGTCGCTGTCGACCGCGCGGCTGGGACTGCTGATGCGCCCCGACCTGACCGGCCTGCGCGCGTTCCTGGCGGCCGGGCCGGTGGGCAGCTCCGGGCTGATGATCAGCGAATACGTGGTGCAGGACGTGCTCACCCAGATCCGCGTCGGCATGACCCCGACCGCGGCCGGCACGCTCAGCATCTCGCTCGGGCTGGAGGAGCACGCCAGCTTCGCCACCCAGGGCGCGCGGGCCCTGCGCGCGATGACCCAGCTCGCCCCCACGCTGCTCGCCGCCGAGCTGGTCGCGGCCGTGCGGGCGCTGCGGATGGCGCCCGGCCGGCTCACTGTCGGCCCGCTGCGGGACGCGTTCGAGATGGCCGACGAGGCGCTCGAGGTGTCCGAGGACGACCGGCCGCTCGGCGCCGACCTCGAGCAGGGCGCCGATCTGCTGCCGCAGCTGGGCGCGGTGCTCGACTATTCCTCGATGGGCCTCAGCGCGTAGGCGGCCCCCGTTGACCGGCCTGTGTGCGCGGGCGTGCGTCCTCGTCCATGGGCCGGCCTGTGTGCGCGGCCGGGCGTCCTCGTCCATGGCCGCCGGCTCGTGCGCGCGGGCGTGCGTCCTCGTCCATGGGCCGGCGCGCGGGCGGGCGTCCTACTCGTCGATGGGGCGGAGCTCGTCGGCGTAGCTGACCGCCTTGCGCCGCAGCACCCCGGCCTGGCTGATCGAATACTGGCCCATGCGCCAGAGCGGCGGCGAATACGCGTGGATCGAGACCGATCCGTCGGCCGCGCCGCCCATGCGGTGGATGTGGTCGGGCCCGAACGCGAACGTCCGCCCGGCCTCGACCACCCGGGTCACCGGCTCACCGCCCATCCGCGGGGTCGCCTCGGTGACCGCGCCCCGGGTCACGGCGACCGCACCCGAGGACGTGTCGTGGTCGTGCCAGCCGGTGTCGTCGGTCATGTTCCAGCACAGGATCCACACGTCGATGTCGCTGTCCCGATAGAACGACGCGTAATGCCGGCTGCCCGTGTCGTGCCTCACCAGGTGTTCCCACTGCTCCGGCCGCGCGGCGAGCTCGGCGACCCAGCGCTTGAGCTCCGGCAGATCGAGCACCCGACCGGGCAGGGCCGGCAGAACGGTCATCGCGCTTCTCCTGTCAGAAAATGGTGCGGGTTGGCGGTGAACAGGGCGTGGGTGAAGGCCGCGCCGAGACCGGGGTCGGTGGCTTCCGCGTACGGGCGGTCGGAGCCGGACACGATCGGGTCGACGCCGACCACGCGGACCAGGGCGTCGATCGCCCGGGTGCCGTACGACGAGGTCTCGTAGAAGACGTTGGCGTCGAGCGCGCCGAGCCGGCCCCCGCGCGCGGCCAGCCGTTCGTGGTGCAGCGGCGCCAGGCCGGCCAGCGCCACGAAACCGATGCGCACGTCCTTGCGGCCCGCCACGTGCCACGCCAGCCACGCCTGGTGCATCTGGGCCACGTACGGAACCAGGGCCGGCCACCACGACGGCAGGCCCGGATCGCACGCGGGCGCCGGGCCGGGGTGGACGAGAACAGGCTTGTTGGCCTTGTGCGCCTCGTCGAGCAGCGGGCCGACGTGGGCGATGGCCTGCGGATCGGCGAGCGCGGTGGCCGGCAGCTGAAGCCCGGCGACCCGGTCCTCCCGCAGGATCTTGGCCAGGCCGTCGGGGTCCGGTTCGCCCACTCCGGCGGCGGCCCACACGTGGAAGGGCTCGCCCAGCTCGAGCGCGCTCTCGTGCCAGATGTCGATCAGCTCGGCGCCGTCGTGGGCGGGCAGATGCTCGATGCCGAGCGGGCTGGAGAGCGAGATCAGGACCCGGTCGGCGCGCTCGCTTCCGCGGCGCTGCTCGACGTCGTGCGCTTGCGGGTCCACCTCGTACGGGTTCTCGCCCGGCAGGTGCAGCGTCCAGCCCCGCATGTACGGATACGTGTGCCGACGGCGCAGCGCGTCGACCAGCCGGGCCGGCCACAGGTGCTGATGGCAGTCGACCAACATCCGAACTCCTGACGCGGGGGAGGGAAGCGCTTCACTCTGAGGAAAGTGAAGCGCTTCCCTCCGCGGTTGGCAATGTGTTCTCAAGCACCGGAACGGGCGCGGGCGACCGGGCGGCGGGACGGTGTTACATTCGGCCGATGTCACGGCAGCAGGGGCGCCGGACCCTGCAGGATCTGGCGACCGCCGCGGGGCTGTCGCTGGCCGCCACCTCTTATGCCCTGCGTGGCGTCCGCGGGTCGCGGGCCACGATCGACCGCGTGCGCCAGCTGGCCGACGACATGGGCTACACCGTCGACCCGATCGCGCGGGCGCTGGCCAGCGGGCGTACGGGATGGGTCGGGGTCTCCGGCTCCCTGCGCGATCTCTGGCAGCAGGACCTGTCGGTGCTGCTCACACGGGCCCTGCGCCGCCAGGGGCGGTTCGCCACGATCGCCGACGCCGATGCCGACCCGCAGCTCGAACGCCGCATCGTCGAGCAGTTCGCGGCCCAGCGGGTGGACGGCGCGCTCGTCTCGCCCGTCGACCCGACCGCCTCCTACTGGCAGCTGCTCGGGCCCGAAGTCACCGTCGTCTCGATCGGCGACGCGCTGACCGACCGGCCCGGCTCGGGCAGCGTGCTCTTCGACAACGCGTACGGGGTGGAGACCGCCTTCGCCCACCTGGCCGAGCTGGGCCATCGCCGCATCGGGCTGCTCGCGCCCGCGCTGCCGTCGACGCCCGGCCGGCCGGCCCAACTGCTCGCGTCCGAGATCGCCGAGGCGCTCGGCATCGACCTGGTCGCGATCTCGGCGCCCGCCGCCACCACCGAGGCCGTCGAGATCGTCTCGGAGCTGCTGTCCGGCCCCAACCGGCCGACCGGGGTGTTCTGCCTGAGCGATTCGCTGGCCTTCGCCGTCTATCGGGCCGCCCGCGACGCGGGCCTGCGCATCCCCGGCGACCTGTCGGTGATCGGGTACGACGACCACCAGCTCGCGGTGCTGGTCGAGCCGGGCCTGACCACGATGGCGTGGGACGAGGACGCGATCGTCGAGGCGGCCGTGAGCCAGCTCGAGACCCCGGGCGAGGTGCCGCTGTTCCGGCCCGAGCTGGTCGTGCGCGGCTCGACCTGCGCGGTCTAAAACCATCGTGCCGTTCCGAGCTGGTCGTGCGCGGTTCGACCTGCGCGGCCTGAAACCATCGTGCCGTTCCGAGCCGCGCGGTCTAGAACTATGTTCACCGCGAGGTCAGCCGGTCTAAAGCTGTTCGGGTCGCCGTTCTAGAAGAGTGGCGACGATCTTGTCGAGGTCGCGGCCCCACGGCCGGTCGGCGGTGCCCGGCGGCAGCAGGGCGTCGAGCTCGGCGAGACACTTCGGGCCGCCCAGCCGACCGGCCTGGACCACCGCCAGCAGCTCGCAGGCCAGCACGTCGCGCAGCCCCGTGATCACCTCGTCCAGGCATTCGGCCGCCTCGAAACCGAAGCTCTGCACGTCCTCCTGTCCAAGCGACGTCTCGATCGCGCCGGAAAGGGCGGGGACGGCGAAGCGCCGCAGCCGGTGGGTGACGCCGACTGCGCGTTTGTGCACGGTAGCCATGCCCGCGTGCAGGCCGGGCGACTCCGAGAGCTGCCGGTTGAGGCCGGTCTGGCCGGTGTCGAGCAGGCGGTGCAGGCGGGCCGTGCCCAGCTCGGCCAGGTGCACCAGGGCCGTGGTCAGGGCGGACAGGGCCGCGGTGAGGTCGGTGCCGGCGAAGCCGAACGTCCCTGTGAACTCGCCGCCGAGATGCGCGGGGGAGTCGGTGACCGACTCGAGCGCCCGGTCGGCGGCGGCGTCGAGCGCGTCCACGGCCCGCACGGCGACGGCCAGGGCGGGGGCGGTGACGCGGAACGAGACCGGGGCCTGCAGCGCCCGGGCCGGCGCTTCGCCCCGCAGTTTGCGCAGGTCGTCGAGGATGTCGCGCAGTTCGGGACTGTCGGCCAGGGCCGGGTGCAGGGCGTCGGGGCTGGCGCCGATCACGGTGTGCGAGGCGGCCGCGCCGGTGACGATCCGGGGCAGCAGATCCCGTACGGCGTCGCCCGCGAGGACGGCCAGGCCGGTCAGCCCGGGCACGCCCTCCAGGAACGCGATGCCTTCCTTGGGGCCGAACGGGCGCGGCGTCGCGAAAGGGGTGCCGTCGAGGGTCCGGCCGGTGCCGTTGAGGACCGCCCCCGCGTGCGCGAGCGGGATGATCTCGCCCGCGGCGCCGTTGCCCCGGGCCGGGATGGCTGGGACGACGCCGGAGTCGAGCAATCCGGCCAGCGCCCGGCACAGCTCGGGGGAGACGCCGGCGGACGGGTGCAGGAACGTGCGCAGACGCGCGGCGAGCAGCGCGCGGGCCTGGTCGGCGCGCAGCCACGGCGCGGACCCGACGGCGCGGCCCGTCATCAGGGTGTCCTGGTGCCGCGCCTGGGCCTCGGGATCCAGCCGCACGCCGGACAGGGCGCCCATGCCGGTGTTCACGCCGTAGACGGTCCTGCCTTCGAGGTCCCTCAGGGTGGCGCGACGGCTCTCGGCGACGGCCTCGAGAAGCTCCTCGCCGAGCTCGATCCGGCATTCGCCGCGCGCGACCGCCCCGATGACCGAGCGGTCGAGGTCTCCGGGGCGCTCGATCCGGCGTACGGGCAAAGGTCTGGTCATCGGTAGCGGAGCATCGTGCCCGCGTCGGCCGACTCGGCGCGGGTCAGGATCAGGCGGGCCAGGGCCACGTCGAGGATCGACAGCCCGCGGTGCCAGAACAGGATCCGCTCGTCGTCCCGCTCGCGTCCCGGCTTCTGCCCGCTGACGATCTCGCCGATCTGCGCGTACAGCGTCTTCTCGCTGAGCCGCCCGGTGTCGACGTGCGCGCGCAACGCCCCGAACCGTCCCGACTGCGACTCGCGCCAGTCGTCGACGACCACCTTGTCCATCACGTCGAGCAGGTCGAGCTCGACCGCGCTGACGGTGCCGTAGGGGACGACGAACGCGCCCGGCCGGACCGCCGCCGTACGCAGAAGCGGGGCCGGCTTTTCCAGGCGGGACGCCTCGACGAGGATGTCGGCACCGTCGAACGCCTCGTCGGCGGTGGCCACCGCGCGCACCGGAGTGGCGGTGACCTGCCGCAACTGCTCGGCGAAGGCCTCGCGCGACTCGGGCCGGCGGCTCGTCACCCGGATCTCGGTCAGCGGGAACAGGCTGTCGAGCATGGTGACGTTGGCGAACGCCGTGCCGCGCGCGCCCACGTGCCCGAGGATCTTCGAGTCGGGCCGGGCCAGGTATTTCGCGCCGACGGCGGTCATGGCCCCCGTACGCACCTCGGTGATCCACGTGGCATCCATGATCGAGAGCGGGACGCCGGTCGTCGGGTCGTACACGTTCATCAGCGCAAGCTCGCTGGGCAGGCCTTTCTGATAGTTCGGCACGAAGTCGCCGACCACCTTGACCCCGCTCAGGCCGCGCTCGCCGAGCGTGTCGACGTGCCCGCGCAGCACGTTGAAGTGGCCGGTCCCGCCGTTGTTGGGCACCAGGTGGGTGCGCGGCTCGAACACGGTCTCGCCCCGGCCGTGCGCCGCGACGACGTTCTCGACCGCCGTGATCACCTCGGCCGGCGTGATGGCCAGCGTGTCGATGTCGGCGCTGTTGAGGAACCGGATCCAGAGCTCCGCCGGAGTGTGAATCATGTAATGCACCCTATAACCTTGGTGTTTCGAAGTATTCAGCTCGGATGACTGGCGGCCCTATGACGTTGCCGAAACGCCTGGATACCGGCCGGGCCGAGGACTGGCTGCTCGACCTCGCGCAGCGGCATCGGCTCTCACCCACACAGCGTCAGATCGTGCAGCGGATGCTCGGCATGTTCCCCGACGTGGCGTTCCTGTCCACGATCGAGATCGCCGAGCAGGCCGGGGTGTCGCAGCCGACCGTCACCCGGCTCGCCACCGCGCTGGGCTTCGCCGGATACCCCGAGTTCCGCGCCGCGATGCGCGAGGTGGTGCTGTCCCGGCACGGCGACATCCCCGACCGGCACACCGCCGTCGACCTCGAGGTGGCCAACCTCGGCGCGCTCAAGAGGGTGCTCGGCACCGACCGGATGGCCGCCGCCGTACGCCTGCTGGCCCCCACCTCACCGCTCGGCGTGATCGGCCTGCGGGCGTCGGCCGCCCTGGCCGACTATTTCGGCTACTTCGCCCGTCGCGTCCTGCCGTCCGTGCGCGTCGCGACCGACGCCAGTTGCCTCGACGACTCGGTGCTCGAGCTGCGTCATCAGGGCGCCTCGGCCGTGCTGGCCTTTGCGATGCCGCGCTACCCGGCGGCCACGGTCGAGTCGCTGCGGCTGGCGCGCCGGCTCGGCATGGCCACCGTGGTGATCACGGACAGTCCGCTGGTGCCGTTCGCCGCGGAGGCCGACGTGCTGCTGGTCGCGCCCGTGGGCACGGGGCTGGTCTTCGACTCGCACGCGGCCGTGGTGGTGCTGGCGATCAGTCTGCTCGACGCCATCGCCGGCACCGACCCGCA
This sequence comes from Actinoplanes sp. NPDC021490, assembly GCF_055562135.1. NCBI lineage: Bacteria > Bacillati > Actinomycetota > Actinomycetes > Micromonosporales > Micromonosporaceae > Actinoplanes > Actinoplanes sp. NPDC021490. The sequence goes on along the minus strand of NZ_JBVHFW010000002.1, from coordinate 422,689 downwards.
GCGTACGCAGGAAAGGCTCGAGGCCCACGAGGCGCTGGTGGACCGCTGGGCCTACTGACCCACGCACTCCTGCTTGAAACCGGCGTCGCGCCAGATCCGCTTGAACTTCCCGCCGGTGTACTCGTAGCGGTAGAAAAGGATCAGGTCGGGGCAGGCCCGGGTGCCCTTGTCGCTGGTCCCGTACGCCTTCACGCCGATGATGCCCTTGTTGTAGAGCACCTGCTCGACGACCGGCTGATCCATCTTGGCGACGTCCTCGAGCAGTGTCCCGGCCCGCTTGGCCCCGCGCGGGGTGGTCGTGTTCTTGAAGACCTCGATCGTCGACGCCCAGTACGAGGTGGAGGCCTCACAGCTGCGGGTCACGATCGTGTCCATGACGCCGTCCTTGGTGACGTCCTCGTGGCCCACATCCTGGATCACCGGCTTCTGACCCTCGTACGGGCACGGCTTCACCACGGCGGCCCAGTCCTTCACGGCGGGTGCCTTCGTCGCCGGCGGCTTCGTGGACGGCGGCGTTGTCGCTTCCGGCTCCGATTCCGCTTCCGGTGCCGCCGCCGGAGCGGTCGTGGCCGGCGGGCTCGCCTCCGGGCTGCCCCCGAAACCGGTGTCCGGCTTCGCGGTAGTGGCCGTGCTGCTCGCGCCGGGCGACGCGTTGGCCGGCGCGTCGCGGTGGGCACAGCCGGCCGTGGCCGTTATCGCCAGGGCGAGGGTCGCAATCAGGGTTCCCCGTGTGAAACGCATGCCGGTGACCCTACGTACGGGGGCCGACACGCGAATCCCCGATTGATGCCATCGATATTTGGGTCTAGCGCCAATTGGTTGGCCATGGAAACCTATTGGCATGAGACGACGTTCCTTGCTTGCCGCCGTGCTCGCCACCGGGGTCGCCGTGCCGCTCGGCGCGGGTCCCGCGATTGCTGCTCCCGTACGCCTGACGTTGCCCCTCCCCACCGGCCCGCACCCGATCGGCACAGTCGCGATCCGCCTCGCCGACCGGCAGCGATCGCGCGAGCTGATGGCCACCATCTGGTATCCGTCCACCGATGACGCCCGGCGCCACCCGCTCGCGCCGTGGATGCCGACCGCCTCCTGGCACGCCCTGTTCGGCTCGGTCGGGCTCGACTCGGTCGCCGAGCCGGCCTTGACCGCGGGCCGGGTGGGGGCGCCGGTGCTGCCGGCCCGCGAGCGGCGCCCGATCGTCCTCTACTCCCACGGCAGCAACAGCAGCCGGGCCGAGACCACGATCGTGGTGCAGGAACTGGCCAGCCACGGATACGTCGTGGCCACCGTCGATCATCCGGACAACGGGTTCAGCGAGTTTCCCGACGGCCGGGTCACCGTCCCGGACGAGGAAGGCACCACGCCCTGGGACTCCGCCCACGACGTACGTCTTCTGCTCGACCACCTCGAACGGCTGGCGGGCGACCGGCACGGGCTGGGGGCGGTCCTCGACCTGGGCCGCGTCGGCATGTTCGGCTGGTCCAAGGGCGCCACCGCGACCGCCCTCATGATGAACACCGACCGCCGCGTCCGGGCCGGGATCGGCTTCGACGGCGAGATGCAGTCCCAGCCGACGGTGGCCCCGATCGACCGGCCGTTCATGATCATGAGCGCCTCGTTCCCGCGGGTCAGTGAGCCCAGCGTCGAGCAGTTCTGGCAGCAGTTGAGCGGGTGGCGGCTCAACGTGCAGGCGGTCGGCGCCGTCCACGGGTCGTACAACGACCAGCAGTGGCTCATCCCGCAGATCGCCCGGCTCATCGATCTGGGCGAGGAGGGGTATCTCGACTGGTGCGGCACCCTCGACCCGGCCCGGGCCGTGCGGATCCAGCAGGCCTACCCGCTGGCGTTCTTCGACCTGCACCTGCGTCGCCGCCGGCAGCGCCTGCTCGAGGGCCCGAACCGCGCGTTCACCGAGGTCGAGTACCTCGACTGAGGTCGGGTTCACGACCGAGCACCGCCGCCGCGAGGGCGCGGGCCTACGCTCGGCGCCATGGACGTGGCAGTCGCGGGCGCCGGGCCGACCGGCCTGTTCATGGCGGTCGCCCTGGCCCGGCGCGGCCACCGGGTGACCGTGGTCGACCGCGACGCGGGCCCCGCCCCCGACGGCAGCTGGGAGCGCCGCGGCGTCATGCAGTTCCACCACCCGCACGGGTTCCGGCCGCAGATCGCCCAGGCTCTCCAGGCCGAGATGCCGGAGGTGCTGACGGCTCTCGACGTTGCCGGCGCCGAGCCGGTCGTGTTCCGCGGCGGCGACGGCCAACCGGCTCCGTACGCGGCCCTGCGCTGCCGCCGTGCGGTGTTCGAGAAGGTGCTGCGCGGGTTCGCGGCGGCCGAGCCGGGCGTCACCCTGGCCCGGGGCCACGTCGACGACGTGCTGCGCGAGGGCGGGCGCGCGGCCGGGCTGCGGGTCGACGGGCGCGACGTCCGTGCCCGCCTGGTGATCAACGCGTCGGGCCGGTCCTCCCGGATCGCCCACGACCTGCGCGCCCCGGCCGAGGGCGGCGACTGCGGCCAGGCGTACGTGTCCCGGCAGTACGCGCTGCAGCCCGGGGCCGGGCCGGGGCCGATGAACGCGCCGATCGGCATCATCCAGACCCTGTCCGGCTATCTGGTCGCGGTGTTCCTCCAGGACAGCCGCACGTTCTCGGCGCTGTTCATCCGGCCCGCCGACGACCGCCGCTTCGGCGCGCTCCGCTTCCCGGAGGTGTTCCAGGCGGCCGCCCTCGCGGTTCCGGCTCTGGCCGCGTGGGTGACGTCCGGCCGCAGCACGCCGATCACGCCGGTGCTGCCGGGCGGGCGGCTGCACAACACCTACCGCGGGCAGCTCGACGACGAGGGGCGGGTCGCGCTGCCCGGGCTGCTGCACGTGGGGGACACGGTGTGCACGACCAACCCGTCGGCCGGGCGGGGCATCGCGGTCTCGCTGCGCCAGGCGGTGCGGCTGCTGGCGTTGCTCGACGAGCACCCGGGCGACTCGTCGGCGGTGGCGCTCGAATTCGACCAGTGGTGCCTGGCCAACGTACGCCCGTGGTTCTCCGACCACGTCTATTGGGACGCCGACATCCTGCGCCGGTGGGCCGGTGGCGACGTCGATGTGACCCGGCGGCTGCCCAGCGATCTGATCATGGAGGCGGCCGAACAGGACCCGTCGCTGCTGCGGGTGGTCGGGCCGTACATGGCGATGGAGGCGCTGCCGTCCACCCTGGACGAGATCGAGCCGCAGGCCCGGGCCATCTTCGCCCGCGGCTGGCGGCCGCCGCCGCACCCCGGTCCGACCCGGAACGAGCTGGCCGAATTGATCACGCGCTGAAAGTCGTGACGGAATTCCGTAAGCACTTCCGGGTGTTCGAGGCGTCTTTGTAAGTGAAGGCTCGCGAACACACGGGGAGGGCGAGTGCACAGCGGATTCGAGGAGTACGTGAAGGCGCGCGGCGATGCGCTGCGCTGCTTCGCGTACCTACTCTGCGGCGACCGGCATCTGGGTGAGGACCTGGTCCAAGAGGTGCTGGTCAAGGCCTACCGGCGATGGCCCAAGATCGAGCAGGAGCAACCCGACCACTACCTTCGTACGGCCCTGGTCCGTTCGCACGTCTCCTGGCTGCGCCGCCGCTCGCACACCGAGCAGCCCGGCGAGATCAACGACGATTCCCCCGTACGCGGTGACTTCGCCGACGAGCAGGCCGTGCGCGACGACCTGTGGTCGCGGCTGGGCGGCCTGACCCGGGCCCAGCGCGCGGTCCTGGTCCTGCGCTACTACGAGGATTTCGGCGACCAGCAGATCGCCGACGTGCTGCGCTGCTCGACCAGCACCGTCCGGGTGCACGCCGCCCGGGGCCTGGCCCGCCTGCGCGCCGACCTTTCCCCCGCCTCCTTGAAGGGAGTGTCGCTGTGACTCTGGAAGAAGACCTCCGCACCACCCTGCAGGACCGGGCCACCCGCCCTTCGCCGCACCCCGATCTGTGGGAGAACGTGGCCGCCGGGGTGTGGCGCCGTCGCCGCCACCAGCGGGCCGCCGCCATCGGGGCCGCCGCGCTGGCGCTGGTCGCCGTGGCCGCCGTGCCTCCGCTGCTGGCCAAGCGCTCGGCCGCCCCGCCGCCCGCCGTGCTCCCGACCGTTTCCGTGTCGCCCACGTCCGACTGGGTCAAGCCGAGCTGGCCCCCGGCCGTCTTCCCGATGCGCCCGTCGTGGGTGCCGCCCGGCGTGGGCGCCCGGTCGGTTCATGTCCTGGGCCCCAACACCCACCTGTCCTACGAGCGGGAGGGTTCGGTCCTGTCGGCCGAGGTGGGCCCGGTGGCCGGGTCGTGGGAGGTCGAGGCCGAGGAAACGCACAGGTCCACGGTCAACGGCCGTCCCGCCGAGGTCCACGCCTCCGCCACCTACGACGGCGCCGGCCCCGGCGACGAGTTCGTCGGCGTCCGCTGGCGCCTGCCCGACGGCCGCTGGGTCCAGGTGCTCAGCATGGGCCCGCGCAGCGAGTCCGAGGTGCTGCGCTACGCCCGCGGCCTGACCACCGGCAGCGTTCCCGCCGCCGCGCCGTCGCTGACGTTCGCGTCCCTGCCGCCCGGCTTCATCCGTCAGCAGGAGAGCGAGGACTATATGTGCGTGGCCTCCGCCGCGCTGCCTAAGGAGCGCGAACCCAGCGGCGGCGTCTGCGTCCAGGTGGTGACCGAGCTTGAATCCCCGGCCGAGCCCACCGTGCCGGTCACGGTCAACGGCCGGCCCGGCGAGTTCACGACCTCGAGCCTGACGATCGACCTCGGCCACAAGCGATGGCTCGAACTCTCCTGGACCCCCGACCCGGCCCCGCTGACCAGCGACGAGATCGTTCGCCTGGCCGCCGGCATCACAGTCCGCCCCTGATCCCGCCCGCTCCGCCGGCCCTTCGGCAGGCGGGGCGGAAGGCCGCCGGCCGCAGTCTTGCGGCGGATGAACTGCTAGCCGTGGGGAACCCGGTGCGCGATGACCGGCACGACAGAATGGCCGGAGGATGTCACAACCACTGCGGCGGGGAAGTGAGCTTTTGGTCGCACAGTCGCCGAGGGGCCGCCATGTTCCGGACACGCCGCGCCCGTCTACTGGCCCGGTGCCCCTGACTCAGCAGCGCCGGGCCGTCGCCGGTCTGGCGTGGGCCGACGCGTACGCCGCGGCCCGTGACCGGCCGGCCGCCCTCGCCGCCGAGAGCCGCACGCCCGAGGCGGCCCGGGGCCGGGTGCTGGCCGAGGCCGTGCGCGCCGCGGCCCCGGTGCCTGCCTTCGACGGCGCCGCGATGGACGGTTACGCGGTGTCCGGCCCGGGCCCGTGGACCGTCGTCGGCCTGGTCCTGGCCGGCGCCACGGGAGAGCCGCCGGTCCGGCCGGGCACGGCCGTCGAGATAGCCACCGGCGCCCCCGTGCCGGCCGGAACCGAGGCGGTCCTCCCGTACGAGGACTGCCATGTCGAGGGCGCCACGGTTCACGGCGCGCGCGGCCCCCGGACGCACATCCGCCGCGCGGGCAGCGACGTCCGGCCCGGCGATCTGATCGTCCCGGCCGGGCAGATCGTCACCGCCACCCGGGCCGCCGCGGCCGTGCAGGCCGGTGTCGAGCACGTCCGCGTGCACCGCCGCCCGGCCGTGACGCTGCTGGTCACCGGCGACGAGGTCGTGCTCGGCGGCCGTCCCGGGCCCGGGCAGGTGCGGGACAGCTTCACCGGGATCGTCGACGCCATCGCCACCCGGGCCGGCGGCGCGCTCGGCGGTTCCCGGCATGTCCGTGACCGCCCGGCCGAGCTGGGTGCGGCCCTCGACCAGGCGGACACCGAGGTCGTGGTGGTCAGCGGCTCCTCCTCGGCGGGCGCGGCCGATCACCTGCACGAGCTTCTGGACGAGCGGGACGCCGAGTGGCACGTCCGGGGAGTGGCCTGCCGCCCCGGGCACCCGCAGGCCCTGGCCTGCCTGCCCGGGGGGCGCTGGGTCGTCAGTCTGCCCGGGAACCCGTACGCGGGCCTGGTCTCGGCCTTGACCTTGCTCGAGCCGCTGCTGAGCACGCTGGCCGGACGCCCGCCCGCGCCCCGGCCCGCCGTGCCGGTGAGGGGTACGGCCACCCTGGTGCCCGGCGGCGTGCGGATCGCGCCGGTGAGCGGGGCCGTCCTGCTGCCGACCAGCTCGGCCGGTCTGGCCGCCGCGGCCGCCGCCGACGCCCTCGCCGTGCTGCCCGGTGACTGGACCGACGGCGACCCCGCGCTGCTGCTCGAACTGCCTTAGCAATCAGAGGATCAGTGGCCGCGGAACGCCTCCTCCAGCCACCACGAGGGGCGGCCCGCGGCCACCTTCGCGTCCACCACCATCGGCACCCGGCGCGGCCCGGTCAGCCACGCCGCGACCGGCGCCAGGTCAGACGGGTGGCGCACGGTCACGGCCTCGCAGCCGTACCCCCGGGCGATGGCGGCCAGATTGGTCTCGGGAAACGTCACCGTGGACAGCGGATGCCCGTGCGGGCCGAAGTGGTACACCTCGGCGCCGTACGCGTCGTCGTTGTAGACCGTGATCAGCATGCCGAGGCCGAGCCGGCGTACGGTCTCGAGCTCGGCGATGCTCATCAGGAACCCGCCGTCGCCGCACGCGGCCACCGGCACCCGGTTCGGGGCGGCCAGCGCCGCCCCGAGCGCCGACGCCAGGCCCAGCCCGACCGACTGGAACGCCTGCGTGAAGCAGAAGCCGCGCTGATCCGGAACGGACAGGAACATCGACGGGTAGCCCATGAAGTTGCCCGAGTCGACGGCCACGACGCGTTCGCGCGGCAGCAGATCGTCGAGCGCGATGCTGAACGTCCGCGGGTCGATGTGCTTGCCGTCGCCGTCGTCGTCGTACGAGACGTCGCGCCACCGTCCCTGAAAGACGATCCTTTCCTGGATGGCGGGGGTCCGGTATCCGATGTTGCGCCCGGGCAGGGCCGTGCGCACCGCCCGGGCCGTGCTGCCGGCCTCGCCGACGATGCCCAGGTCGACGCGATGGTGCGCGCCCAGGGCGGCCGGGTCGACGTCGACCTGCACCACGGTCGCCGACGGGCCGACGAGCGCGCCGTGCCGGGTCGTCCACATGTTGAGCGACGCGCCCCAGCCGACCACCACGTCGGCCGCGCCGATCAGTTCGGCGGCCAGGGGAGTGGCGAACCCGCCGGACACGTCGAGGTTCCACGGGATGCCGTTGAACAGGCCCTTCGCGACGGCCGAGGTGGCCAGCAGCGCCCCGCACGCGCCGGCCAGCGACGACAGGGAGTCGCGGGCGCCGGCCGCGCCCCGCCCGGCGATGAAGACGGGCCGTTCCGCCGCGGCGAGCAGGGCGGCCAGGGTCGCCACCGCGTCGTCGTTGGCCTGCGGGGGCTCCACGGCGATGGCGGCGTGCGGCTCGGTCATCTCGGCCGGCGCCGCCTGCACGTCCAGCGGCAGGTTGAGCACGACCGTACGCCGCTCGCTCGTGGCCCGGCGCCACGCCCGCACGGTGTCGGCGACCGCCGTGGCGGCACCGTGGACCCGGTCGCTCGACGCCCCGACCGCGCGGGCCAGCGCGTCCTGATCGACCCGGAAGTTCGACCGCAGGGCCGTGGCCGCCGGTTCGGCCGCCAGCACCAGCATCGGCGTCCGGCTCTTGGCCGCCTCGGCGATCCCGGTCATCGCGTTGGTGAGCCCGCAGCCCTGATGCACGCTGACCACGCCCACCCGGCCGCCGACCCGGGCGTACGCGTCGGCCGCGGTGGCCGCCCCGGCCTCGTGCCGGGTCGCGACGAAGCGGGCGCCGTGCTCGACCAGGGCGTTGGTGACGTGGAAGTTGCCGCTGCCGACCACGCCGAACACGTGCCGGGCGCCCAGTTTGGCCAGGGTCGCGCCGACCACCTCGGCGACCGTGGTCATCGCTTCGTCCTCTCGCGGAACGGCCGGGTGGTCATCGCTCGACCAGAGCCAGCACGCGCGCCGGGCTGCCCGATCCGCCCACGATCGGCAGCGGCGCGGCGATCACGACCGCCCCGGTCGGTGGCAGCGAGGCGAGGTTCTGCAGCTGGGTCAGGCCGTACTTGCCCGCCCCGAGCACGTACGAGTGGCAGGGGAACGCCGGGTCGAACCCGAACGCCTGGCCCGCGTCGGTGCCGACGGTTTCCACGCCGACGCCGATCACGGGCGCCTCCTCGGCCAGCCACTTGGCGCACTCGACCGAGATGCCCGGCGTGTGCGGGCCGGTCGCGTCGGCGTTGAGATAGGCCTCCTGGTCGTTCGAGCGCACGTCCCATCCCGTACGGACGAGAAGCCACCCGCCGGCCGGAAGCGGCCCGTGCTGCTCCTCCCACCGGCGCACGTCCTCGACCTCGAGCAGGGAGTCGGGGTCGGCGGCGACCCGACCGGACACGTCGATGACCGCGGCCGGCGCGATCAGCTTGGGCGGCGCGATCTGCGAGACGTCCTCGCCGTCGCGGGCCGTCACCCAGTGCACCGGCGCGTCGAGGTGGGTGCCGGTGTGCTCGCCGGTGTGGATGTTGTTCCAGTACCAGGCGGGTCCGCGGTCGTCGTACCGGCTGATCTCCTCCAGGCTGAACGTGATGGTGTCGGAGAACGGCGGCGGCAGTTTGAGGATCGGAGTCTCGCTGGACAGCGGGGCCGTGAGATCGACGACCTCGACCGAGCCGGTCCGGATCGCCGCCACCAGCTCCTGCAGAACGCTCATCGTCACTCCACCCTGTGATCACCGCCACGTCGAGGAGAGCCTACGGCGGCGCGCGGCGGTCCCGGGAGTGCCCGAACGGCCGCGGCGGAAGATCAGCTTCTATTCGGCCGGGTAGGGGTTCGCGACCAGGGCGTGGGCCAGGTGGGCGGCGGTGGCGGCGAGCGCCTTGACGGCGGCGCCGGTGGTGTCGGGCTTGGGGCCGGCGTCCTTGTAGTCGACCTTGCCCAGCGCCTCGCCGACCCAGTACGCCCCGCCGTTCGCCGGGATGCTGAAGCCGACGTCGTTGAGGGCCTGGATCACCTCGGCGATCACGTGGTGGGCGCCGTCCTCGTTGCCGACCACACCGACCACGGCCACCTTGTCGTACATCGACGGGCGGCCCCGGTCGTCGGTCTCGGACAGTTCGGCATCGAGGCGCTCGAGCACCATCTTGGTCACGCTCGACGGCTGGCCCATCCAGATCGGGGTGGCGATCACCAGGATGTCCGCCGCGAGGACCTTTTCCCGTACGGCGGGCCAGCCGTCCCCGCCGCCCTCGTCGGTGCTCACGCCGAACTTGATGTTCTGGTCCACGGCCCGGACGACCTCGCCCTCGACGTCGTGGTCGGCCAGCGCGTCCAGGATCTGCCGTCCGAGCAGTTCGCTGCTGGATTCCTCCTCGCCCGACTTCAGGGAGCAGCCCAGAACAAGCGCGCGCAACGTACGGGAGTCAGGCATCGTCGCCACCTCAAGTTGATCAACCAGGGTCGCCGGATGGGTGCCCGGCCGGGGCCCGGTCAAACGCCTGTACGGTTCCTGCATGACCGATGCCGGCCGCCTCGACGACCCGGCCCGTCTGGACGCTTTGGCACGCACCGGACTGGGCCCGTCAGCCGACCCGATCTTCGACCGGTTCACGGCCATGGTCCGGAAAGTCCTGAACATCCCCGTGGCCCTCGTCTCGCTGGTCGACGAGTCGCGGCAGGTGTTCCCCGGAGCGTGCGGGCTGGGCGAGCCCTGGATGGGCCGGCGGCAGACCCCGCTGTCGCACTCGTTCTGCCAGCACGTCGTCACCGGCGGGGAGCCGCTGGTCGTCACCGACGCCCGCACCGACCCGCGAGTGGCCGGCAACCTGGCCATCACCGACCTGGCCGTGGTCGGGTACGCCGGGATGCCGCTGACCGACGCCGACGGTCTCGTGCTGGGCTCGCTGTGCGCGATCGACACCGAGCCCCGGCAGTGGACGACGGCCGAGCTCGAGCTGCTGTCCGACCTGGCCGCGGCCTGCTCGGACAGCCTCCGCCTGCGGATCGCCACGCACGCCGCCAGCCGCCGGGAACACGCCGCCGGGGCCGCGCTGGCCCGCAACCGGCTGCTGCTGCGGGCCAGCGTCACCCTGGCCCAGACGACCACGGTCGCCGACGTCACCGGGACCGTACGGGAACTGGTCGTGGGCACTCTCGACCCGGACTATGTGGGCATCTCCCTGCTCGACCATCGCGGCCGGATGCTGCTGCGCTCGGGTGATTCCCTGCCGCGGAACGTGGCCGCGCAATGGAACCGCTACGCGCGGACGGTCCGGACCCCGTCGGCGCTGGCCGCGGTCTCCGGCAACCCGGTTCTGCTGACCGACCTGGCCGCCGTGCACGCGCAGGCGCCCGACGCCGCCGAGACGTTCCGCGAGATGGGCTGGCAGGCCGCCGCGAGCCTGCCCCTGCCCGGCCCGACCGGCCCGATCGGCTCGCTGACCTTCGTCTGGAAGCAGCCGCAGGACATCGACGCCCTCGACCAGGCGGTGCTGTCCGCCCTGGCCGGTTACGTCGGGCAGGCCATCCAGCGCGCCGACTATTTGTTCTCGCGCGAGCAGGTGGCCGAGCTGCTGCAGCAGTCGATGCTCAGCGACCTGCCCGAGGCCCCGCCGCTCGACCTGGCCGCCCGCTACGAGCCGGCCGCCCGCGGCGAGCACGTCGGCGGCGATGGGTACGACGCGGTGCGCCTCGGCCCCGGCCACCTGGCGCTGGTCGTCGGCGACGTGACCGGCCACGACATGGCGGCGGCGGCCCAGATGGGTCAGCTGCGCAGCATGCTGCGGGCGTTCGTCGTCGACCGGCACGAGCCGCCGTCGGCCCTGCTGCGCCGGCTCGACAACGCCATGCAGGTGCTCGGCGACCGAACCCCGGCCACCGCGCTGCTGGCCTACGTGCTCGCCACCGAGGACGGCCACCGCCTGCAGTGGGCCAACGCCGGCCATCCCGCGCCGCTGCTGCTCGAGCCGGACGGCACGGTCAGCCCGCTCGAGGGCCGCGACATCCTGCTCGGCGTGCAACGCCGCACGCCGCGGACCAACCACACCCGTCCGCTGCCGCCCGGCTCGACCGTGCTGCTCTACACCGACGGCCTGGTCGAGACCCGCACCGACATGCTCGACGACCGCGAACGGGAGCTCCGCGACACCGTGAGTGCCCTGGTCGGAGCCCCGTTGCCCGAACTCCTGGACAAGGTTTTCACCCGTCTGGCCGGCAACAACCACGAGGACGACGTCGCCATGCTGGCCGTCCGCGTGCCCGGGTTCTGAGGCCTGGCTCACCCCGTCGGCGGGCGGAAATAATGCCGGTGCCGCCGAGGTTGTAGCCGTCGATCTCCTCAGGAGGACAGAGACATGAAGAACGGCATTCACCCCGGCTACGACTCCGTCGTCTACCGCGACCGCAACGCGGACTACGCGTTCCTCACCCGGTCGACGGAGCGCAGCGACAAGACCATCGAGTGGTCCGACGGCAAGACGTACCCGGTGATCGACGTCCAGATCTCGGCGGCCAGCCACCCGTTCTGGACCGGCCGCACCCGGGTCTTCGACACCGCCGGCCGCATCGAGAAGTTCCGCGCCAAGTACGCGAAGTTCGCCAAGTAGAGGCGACGGACGCCCGGCCCCCTGGTTCAGGGGTGCCGGGCGTTTTCTGTTTCGGCCACCGCGTCGCGCACCGTCGCCGTCACCGCGTCGCGCACGTTCGCCGTCACCGCGTCGCGCACGTTCGCCGTCACCGCGTCGCGGATCGTCGCTGTCACCGCGTCGACCGCTTCGGGGAACGGCGTGACGCCGCCGGATTCGAGCCAGCGGGCGTAGGCGTTCTGAAAGACGACCGTGCCCAGCTGGGCCAGTAATCGGGCGTGCTCCGGATCGGCCCCGTCCTCTTCGAGAACCGCACCGACGGCCGCCGTCACGGCGGCCATTTTCGTCCGCTCCCGCTCCCGCAACTCGGCGCTGCCGTCGATGATCGCCCGGCGCTCGGCGGGCCGGTCGAGCAGCTCGACCATCTGCGAGCCGATCCGGGCGACGGCGGCGAACACGTCGCCCCCGGCCGCGCGGACCGCCTCGGCCATGGCCGCCGGCAGCCGGTCGGAGCCCGCGAAGAACACCTCGCGCTTGTCCGGGAAGTAGCGGAAGAACGAGCGCCGGGTCAGGCCGGCCCGCTCGGCGATCTGGGTGACCGTGACGGCGTCGTAGCCCTGTTCCTGAAACAGCTCGAGCGCGGCCTGCCGCAGTCGTTCCCCGGCCCCCGGATCCCATCTCGCCATGAGACGACTCTAACAACTGATGTCTCACAGTGTCATCGAGTGCTAGCGTCCGTGATGACACAGTGAGACATCACTAGGAGCTGACATGACGGACCAGGTCTGGATCCTCGGAGCGACCGGACGAGTCGGACGGGCGGTGGACACCCGGCTGAGGGATCGGGGCGTCACGCCGGTGTGGGTGGGCCGCAACCCCGCCATGCCGGCCGGCTCGGTCGTCGCGAACGGCGCCGCCGAGATCGCCGGGGAGATCGCCCGCCGCCGCCCGGCGGTCGTCATCAACGCCATCGGCGACTACGCGACGTCGGCGCTGACGATCGCCCGGGCCGGACTGCCCGGCGGCACGCACTACCTCGACGTGGCCAACGACCTGGTGGCCATCCCGCGCCTACTCGGAGCTCATGGCGAGGCGGCCGCCGCGGGCAGCACGCTCGTGACCGGGGCGGGCTTCGGCGTGCTCGCCACCGAGGCCGTCGTGGCCAGGCTCTGCGAGGACCGTCCCGCTCCCCGTCGCGTACGGGTGGACGCCTTGGCCTCTGTGGCCCTCGAGGCCGGCCGGCTGGGCGCGGGCTACGCCACCACCGCGGTCGACGTCCTCGTCACTGGCGGCCGCCGATTCTCCGGCGGCCGGCTGGTGCGGTCCCCGTTGGCCGGCAATCCGCGGACGCTCACCCTTCCCGACGGAACCACCGTCAAGTCGGCCGAGGTCCCGTCCGGCGAACTTCTGGCCGCGCGAACCGCCTCGCAGGCTCCCGATGTCTCCGTCACCTCGGCGCTGGCGCCGGCGTCCCCGGTCGTGCGGGCCCTGCTGCCGGCCCTGTCCCGCCTGCTCGCACTCCCGGCGATGCGCCGCTTCGCCATCGCGCGGATGGCCGGCCTGACCTCCAAGACCGTCCCGCGTCCCAGTCCGCACTCGTGGGGTCACGCGCTCGTCGAATGGCCCGATGGCACGGTCCGCGAGGGCTGGTTGCGGGCCGGCGACGGCATGGAGTTCACCGCCGCCGTCCTCGCCGAGGCCACCCTCCGCCTGCTGAAGGGGGAGGGCCGGCCCGGCGCCTTCACCCCGGCCGCCGTGTTCGGTCCCGACCTGGCCGTCGCCGCCGGAGGCGCCTTCCTACCAGGCGACCGTACGGCGTAGGCGGTTCGATCGGACGCCCTGCTCGGCGCCGAGGCCGCCCCACGGGACCTTGGTCTCGACGAATTCGAAGCCCCGGGCTCGATAGAACGGCTCACCCTTCGGATTGCCGCGATAGACGGAAACCCACTGCTCGCGGGCGCCCCGGGCGACAACTTGGCCGGTGACGAAGTCGAGCAGGCGGCTGCCGAGGCCACGCGCCTGCGCGTCGGGATGCACATACAGGACGAATAGCTCGCCTACTCCGGGGCCGGTCAGGCCGCCGCCGGCCGCGCCGAGCACCCGTCCCTCCGACACGGCGACCGCGTAACCCAGCCAGCCGTCCGAAGGGCCCGGGGCGACCTCGCCGGTGATGCGGGTCGCCGTGTAATAGGTGGCGATCGCCTCGTCGATGACCTCAGGCGGCAGCAGACCGGCGTAGGTGTCGCGCCACGAGGCCGCGCACACCGACGCGATCTGCGTGGCCTCGTCCGGGCGGGCCAGGCGCACCTCCACGACGGCCATGTCAGGGAAGGATGGCGTCGACGTAGCCGCCGTCGACGCGCACCGCGCCCCCGGTCGTGGCCGACGCCAGCGGCGAGGACAGATAGACGACCATGTTGGCGATCTCCTCCGGCTCGATCAGCCGCTGCAGCAGCGACTGCGGCCGGTGCACGCGCATGAACTCGCGCTGCGCCTCGTCCCACGGCAGGTCCTTGTCGACGAGCGAGTAGACGAAGTCCTCGACGCCGCCGGTGTGGGTCGGGCCGGCGATGACGCTGTTCACGGTGACGCCGGAGCCGGCCGCCTCCTTGGCGAAGCCGCGCGCGACGCCGAGCAGCGCGGTCTTGGAGACGCCGTAGTGGATCATCTCGGCCGGGATGACGACGGCCGAGTCGCTGGCGATGTAGAGGACGCGACCCCACCCGCGGGAACGCATGCCGGGCAGCACCGAGCGGGTCAGGCGCACCGCGGCCAGCACGTTCACCTCGAAGTAGCGCCGCCAGTCGTCGTCGGTGATCTCCAGGGCGGGCTGGGCGCCGAAGATCCCCAGGTTGTTGACGAGGATGTCGACGTCACCGAGCGCGCTCAGGGCCGCCGCCGCCCCCTCGGCCGTGGTCACGTCGGCCGGAACCGGCACGAAGTCGCCGTCGCCCAGTTCTGCGATAGCCCGGCCGACCGACTCCTCCGACCGGCCGTTGACGCCGACCCGGGCCCCGGCCGCCGCCAGCCCGGCCGCGATGGCCCGTCCGATGCCCTGGGTGGAACCGGTTACCAGGGCCGTCTTCCCATCGAGATCAAGCTGCATGGGTACGATTCTTCCCCGCCCCGGGCCTGTCCGCACCCGGGGTGAGAGTCAGCTCATGGGAGATCACCCGGCAGTTGTGTACGTTCGTACGCAGTTGGAGGGAACCCATGGATCGCACCACCGCACGACGGCGTCTCGCGCTGTTCGCGCTGTTCTTCCTGCCCGGCCTGGCCATCTCGTCGTGGGTGACCCGGACGCCGGACATCCGCGACCAGCTCGGCGCGTCGACCGCCGAGATGGGGCTGGTGCTGTTCGGACTGTCCGCCGGTTCGATGCTCGGCATCCTCAGCTCCGGCCGGTTCGTGACCCGCTTCGGCACCCGCCCGGTGGTGACGACCGGCATCCTCACCACGGTGGCCAGCATGCCGGTCGTCGGGCTGGGCGCCGGGCTGTCGCAGAGCTGGCTGGTCGCGCTGGGCCTGTGCCTGTTCGGCCTGGGCATGGGCGGCGGCGAGGTCGCCATGAACATCGAGGGCGCCGACGTCGAGCGCCTGCTCGGCCGGGCCGTCCTGCCGACCATGCACGGCTTCTTCAGCCTGGGCACGGTGATCGGCGCGGCGATCGGCATCGGCCTGACCGCGGCCCGCTTCCCGGTGACCTGGCATCTGATCCTGGCCGGCCTGCTCAGCGTGCCGGTCGCCCTGCTCGCCGTGCGGCGGATCCCGGCCGGCGTGGGCCGCGCGGGAACGCAGGCCCGCACGGACGCGGGCGGTCCCCAGGTGTGGCGGGACAAGCGCCTCTGGCTCATCGGCGTGGTCGTCCTCGCGATGGCCCTGGCCGAGGGCGCCGCCAACGACTGGCTGCCGCTCATCATGGTCGACGGTCACGGCCTCGACGCCGCCCTGGGCTCGGCCGTCTACACCGCGTTCGCCGCGGCCATGACGATCGGCCGGTTCGGCGGCGGCTGGTTCCTCACCCGGTTCGGCCGGGCGGCCGTGCTCGGGGCCAGCGCCGTCATCGGCGGCGTCGGCCTGCTGCTGGTCATCGCGGTCGACAACCAGATCGTGGCGGGCGCGGCCGTGCTCCTCTGGGGTCTCGGCGCCGCGCTCGGCTTCCCGGTCGCGCTGTCGGCCGCCGCCGACTCGGGCGGCAACCCGACCGCCCGGGTGTCGCTGGTCGCCACCGCCGGCTACGTGGCCTTCCTGGTCGGCCCGCCCGCGCTCGGCTTCCTGGGCGAGCACTACGGCCTGCGCAACGCCATGATCGTCGTGCTGGTCCTGCTCGCTGTGGCCGCCGTGGTCACCCCGGCCCTGCGGCGCGGTCCGGCCGCGCCGAAGGCCGAGGAGCCCGTGCTCACTCCACGATGAGGACGACCTTGCCCTGCACGTGACCCTGCTCGATCAGCCGGTGCGCCTCGGCCGCCTGCTCGAGCGGGAACTCCCTGGCCACCTGAACCCGCAGCCGGCCGCCCGCGGCCAGCGACCCCAGCGTCTCCAGCTCGACGCCGTCGGGGCGGACGAAAACGTACCGGCCGCCCTGTTCCTTCACCGCCGGGTCGACCACCGACGCGTGCCGGATCGGGTGCCGCACCAGCTGGGGCGTGACCTTCAGGGCGTCGCCGCCGTGGAAGTCGACCGCCACGTCCACCCGGCCGTCCCCGCCGACCAGGTCGGCCAGCTTCTTGGGCAGTTCGTCGCCGTACTCGACCGGTTCCACGCCGAGCGACCGCAGGAAGTCGTGGTTGGCGGGCGAGGCCGTGCCGATCACCCGGGTCACGCCGAGCGCCCGCGCGATCTGCACGGCGAGGTGGCCGACGCCGCCCGCGGCCGCGTGCACGAGCAGCAGGTCGCTGGGCCCGACGCTGGCCGCGGTGAGCGACTGCAGCGCGGTCAGCCCGGCCAGCGGCAGACCTCCGGCCTGGGCGAACGACATCGCGGCGGGCTTGTGCGCGCACGCCCGCTCGGTGACCGACACCAGTTCGGCGTACGTGCCGTGCTGAATGCTGTCCTTGCGGGCGTAGGCCATGACCTCCTCGCCGACGCGGAACCGCGTGACCGCGGGGCCGACCTGGTCGACCACGCCCGCCACGTCCCACCCCGGAATGAGCGGCAGGTGGTGCGGGTAGGCGCCCTGCAGGTAGCCGGCCCGGATGACATGGTCGACCGGGTTCACACCGGCCGCGCGCACCCGGATCCGCACCGTGTCCGGCCCCACCAGCGGGTCGGGAAGCTCCCGCAGCGTCATGACCTCCGGGCCGCCGTACTCGTCCAGCGCGATAGCCTTCATGACACGCATATTTCCTTATCCGGCGCGTTCATTCGGCCGATGCGCGGAAATGCCGACTACCCCTCGACGGGCAGCGCCGCCGATCGGCCGGAGCTCAGCGGCGCGGGCCGTGGATCTCCCGGTGGAGGCGTTCCATGCGGCGATCCAGCCGGGCGGCGTCCTCGGCCGCGGCCGCGAGCTCTTCACGCAGGGCGCCCGGGATGGCGGGGTCGTACTTGTAATGGATCTTGTGTTCGAGGCTGGCCCAGAAGTCCATCGCCGCCGTGCGCAGCTGGATCTCCACCGGCACGTGGACGACGCGTTCGGACAGGAACACCGGGATCTCGACGATCAGGTGCAGGCTGCGGTAGCCGTTCGCCTTCGGCTTGGCGATGTAGTCCTTGGTCTGCAGCAGCGTGATGTCGGGCTGGCGGGTCAGCATGTCGGCCACGGTGTAGACGTCGGAGACGAAGCTGCACACGATCCGGATGCCGGCGATGTCCCGGACGCGTTGACGCAGGTCGTCCAGCGTCAGGGGGCAGCCGATCCGGATGGCTTTGGCGGTGATGCTCGCGGTGGTCTTGAGGCGCGGGCTGACGTGCTCGATCGGGTTGTGCCGGCCGCGGTGGGTCAGTTCCTCGGTCAGGATGCTGATCTTGGTGCCGATCTCGGCCAGCCCGAACTTGTAGACCAGCAGGAAATGGGAGAGTTCCTCGCTGATGTCGCGAAACGGCTCGGGGAGAGGGTGCCCGCTCGCCCAACGCGTGATCTCGCGATCGGCGTCCTCGGTCGTCACTTTTCCCGTCTCCTGAGCCCGGCGTGCACTTAACCGTAAGTGCAGCGTGCCACCATCATCCCGGAGACGGGTGAAGTGGGCGGACCTGGGGCCCGCCCACTCCGATCAGAGGCTATTTCCCGTACGCCTGGAACTCCGCGACGCGGACGTTGAGCGCCTGCGGGCTGGCCGTGGCACAGTCCGTGTTCGCCCGCGGGTCGGCGTCCTGCTCCCCGAGGAAGTCCGGGCCGCCGGTGCACTGGTTGGTCACGACCTCGAGACGCAGGTGCGTGGCCGTCGTCGGCTTGATGTCGAACGACTTCACCACCAGGTCCTTGACCCGGGGCCGGGGCGAGACGGACGGGAAAGCGTCCGGCTTGCTGGTGTAGACGGTCTTGAACTCCGCCGCGTTCGCGCAGGTCACCGTGGCGGTGGCGGTGCAGGAGAGCACCTTGAACTGCCGGAGTGCCGTGTACCGGTTCTGCGTGCCGGCGTCGACGTCCCCGGTGACCGCGGGCCGCAGCATGGCGCTGACCTGCACCCGGCGTACGGTCTGGGCCGCCCCGGCCAGGTCGACGGTGACCTGCTTGCCGGCCACCGCGCTGCCCAGCGACGCCCAGTTGGTGGCCTCGTCGTCGTCGGTGATCCGGGCCAGGTTGATGCCGTCACCGGTCGCGACCGCGCCGGCCGTGCCCGAGGCCAGGTTGCGCGGCATCTTCACAGTGAGCGTGCGGGTCTGACCCGACTTGAACGACGTGTCGGCGACCCGGGCGTGACCGTGGCCGGGCGCCTGGGCGATGAAGCCGTACGAGCCGGCGACCAGCTTGACCTCGTCCGGCGTGGCCGTGGCGGGGTCGGTGTCGGCCACCGCGACCGCGCGGGCCTGGTAGTCGCCGACGTACAGCTTGGCGTTCGGCACCGGCTGCCCGTTCTCGTCGACCGGCCGGAACTTGACCGTCGCCTCGGCGGCGTGCGGGGAGGCGAAGCTCGGCGTCGGGTTGGCGTCGCCCGCGCCGTTGCTGGCCGCGCCCTCGCCGAGGCCGCGCTTGGCGAACGCGTTCCAGATGATGTCCTGGTTGGCGCCGCCGAAGCGGACCAGGTCGGCGCCGAGCAGCGCGTCCCGGGCGTCGACCTGGCTGTTGGCGCTGTTGGCCAGCAGCAGGAACGAGTCGAACACCAGTTGCACCCAGCGCCGGTTGCCCGGGCACTCGGTCACGGCCCGCTTGCCGTTGGCGCACGCCTTGTTGACCGCGGCCGAGGCCGAGCCGTACCGCTTGAGGAACGCCTGGCGGATGTCGAAGTTGCTGGCGCTCCACACCTCACCGGACGCGTGCACCTGCAGGCCGACGAAGTCGTAGTCGACGCTCGAGTAGTTGAGCGGGTTGTCGCTCATGTTGTAGTTGCGGATGCCGGCGATCGGGTCGGTCGTCACGTACTGCCCGATCGTGTAGGCCCGCTTGCCGGGCGGCGCGTAGCCGTACTCGTTCAGGTATTCCATGGCGAGCAGGTCCGACCAGCTCTCGCTCATGCCCTGGGGCGTGCTCAGCCCGGCGTCCGGTCCGGCGACCATGCGGCCGCTGATGGCGTGCGTGTACTCGTGCCCGATCACCGACATGTCGTAGTCGCCGTCGACGCAGGCGCCGTAGAAAGCGGCCGCGATCGGCTGCCACAGGTACATGTTGGTGATCGGCGCCTCGCCGTCGGGCGGGGTGATCTGGTTGGCGTTGTTGCGGGCCTCGAAGTTGGGCGGGCCGCCGCTGATGCCGCCGGCCTGGGCGTTGCCCTGCTCGTAGTCGTCCGGCAGGCCGCCCGGGCGCAGGTTGTCGTCCTGCATGTTCCAGGTCGCCTCGGTGAAGCCCAGGTTGTACGACCAGTCGTGCATGCGGTTGTGCATGCCGAACAGGTTGGCCCGGGCCGCGTCGATGTCGTTGCGCTGCGGCGTGGTGAACACGTCCGGCGAGCAGCGCTCCCGCTGCCACTGGTTGGTCCACTTGTAGTCGTACGCGCGATCCGGCTTCGGCGTGGCGGTCTCGGTGCCGACGGTGAACGCGTCGTTGGAGTTCCAGTTCTCCACGGCGATGGCGTTGTTGCCGCGCGTGGTGAACGTGGGCTCGCCGGTGGCCGGGTCGACGTCCCAGGCGAGCGGCGAGGCATTGGTGGCCACGACCTCGTCGCAGCCCCGCAGCGGGCCCCAGCACCAGGTCCGGCGGTCGTCGGAGGACGAATAGTCGAGCGGCGGCGAATGCGGGAAGACGTCCCAGGACGGGTCGTCCTCGCTGTGGTCGACGATGCTCTCGCGCACCAGCACCCGGCCGTCGCGGGCGTCGACATAGGTGGTGAAGGCCTCGGGGTCGGTGCCGTTGAGATCGGCGCCAAAGGTGACCTGGTACGCCGCCCGGGCGCCCTCGGTCGCGGTCGGCACGGCGACCAGCTTGTTGGCGATCACGGTCGGGGTGGCGATCCCGGCGTTCTGCCCGGCGATGGTCACGGCCTGGGCGGCGCTCAGGGTGGCCGGCTCGGGCGCGACCGCGTCCCGCGACAGCGACGAGCTCACGAACCACACCTTGCCGTCGCGCACACCGACGCTGAGCAGGCCGTCACGCCCGGCGACCAGGTCACCGAACTTCTGCCGGAACACGACCGCGGCGCCCTCGCCCAGCTTGGAGGTGGTCAGCACCTCGAGGGCGCCGGCGCCGCGGGCGGTCAGCCCGAGAACATCCAGATTCTTTCCCACGTACGCCTTGGCCGCCGCGACCGGGTCGGCCGGCAGTCCCGCCTCGAGCGCCTGACCGGTGGCGGTCAGCGTGGCCGGCGTGCCCAGCGCGTTCCAGCGGGCCTCCGCACCCGCCGCGGCCGCACGCTGGCCGCTGGTCGGGGCCAGGCGCCCCTTGCGGTTGTCGATCACATGGTCGTTGTGGTTGTCGCCCTGAACCTTCGACTGAGCCTCGGCCTGGGCCGGTGCCGCGGGGGCCGCGTTGCCGCCGGATGAGGCGGTCAGCACGATCGCGGCGGACAAGAGCCCGGCAGCGGTTCCCGCCAACGCACGGGGTGGGGTGCGCACGGTACCTCCTATATGGAACGGCTGTTACCAATCAACATCCGATCGCACCCGGGACCTGCGCGACATAGTACAAACATCTAAATACATCTATAAGTACGTGATGCTGTTTTACTGAGCGGGTGGAGACACGCTTCGCCCGCACGACCGACGGCGTGACGATCGGCTACCAGGTCCTCAGCTCGGGACCGGCGCTGGTCTGGATGCCCTCGCTCAGCAACATCACCGCGCAGTGGCGGATCCCCGCGCTCCGGGCCGCCTATCTCGCCCTGGCCCGCGAATGCACGCTGGTGCTCTACGACGGCCGCGGCACCGGAAGCTCGGACCGCCGGATCGACCTGAACGACCTGGGCGTCGAGGCCCACCTGCGCGACCTGCGGGCCGTGCTCGACCACGCCGGCCTGCGCAAGGTGTCGCTGCTCGGCTATTACCACGCGGTCGCGACCGCCCTGGCCTTCGCGGCCGGCGAACCGGCCCGGGTCGAGCGGCTGATTTTGTTCGGCGGCGCCCCGCGGATGAGCGAGGCCATGCTGCCCGCACAGACCCGGGCGCTGCTCTCCCTGGTCGACCAGGACTGGTCGCTGTTCGCCGACGCCGCCGCGACGGCCTGGCTGGGCTGGGACGGCGCCGAGTCGGGCCGGTGGACCGCCGAGGCCTTCCGCACGGCCACCACCCCGGCGATCGCCAAGGCGTGGTTCGAGGCCGCCCGCCACATCGACGTGACCCCGTTGCTGGGCGCGGTCCGGGCGCCCGTCCTGGTGCTGCACCGCCAGAGCGACCAGCAGATCCCCGTCGAGGTCTTCCGCCGGTTGGCCGGCGCCCTGCCCGACGCCCGCCTGGTCGAGCTGCCCGGCTCGACGCCCACGCTGTTCATCGAGGACCCCGCGGCCGACCTGTCCCTGGTCACCGGCTTCGTGACCGGCGGCCGGGTGGCCCGTGCCCCGGTGCCGCGGGTGCTCACCCGGCGCGAGCACGAGGTGCTGCACCGGCTGGCCGCCGGCGACACGAACGCCGAGATCGGAGTCCGGCTGGGCATCGCCGTGCACACGGTCGAGCGGCACCTGGCCAACATCTACCGCAAGTTGGGCGTACGGGGAAGGACTGCCGCTGTGGCCTATGCGCTGCGCGGCGTGTAACGGATTTCCGGGAAGCGAACCCGGCACGCGGGCGCCCACACTGCTCGCATGACCACCGACACATCGTGGCGCTTCGCCCGGGCCACCACACCTTTCGTACGCTCCCTGGCCGGCCGGCGCTTCTCCCCGTGGGCGGTGGTGCGCCACCGGGGCCGGGTCTCGGGCCGCGACCTGGCCGTCCCGGTCGTGGTGATCGCCACCCCCGGCGTCTTCGTCATCAACCTGCCCTGGGGCGCCACCACCAACTGGGTCCGCAACGTGCAGGCCGCCGGAAGCTGCACCATCCGCTGGAAGGGTCAGGACCACCCGGCCGGCGCCCCGCAGATCCTCGACGAGGCCGAGGCCCGCCCGTACTACTCCCGCACCACCTGGTGGATCGCCCGGCACCTGTTCCCGGCCGACGCCTGGCTCCTCCTGCACCGCGCCCGTTAGACCACTGTCATCCGCCCGCCGAAGTCCCGGACCGGCTGAACCAGTCGTGGGCGTCCGCGAGGCCGCGTTCGTTGTCCGCGGCGCTCCCGATGCCGGTCAGGTCGTTGCCGGCGATGCGGCGCGCGAAGTAGTCGGCCTGCACCGCCCACCGGAACCGGAGCATCACGCCCAGGGCCCGGCCGGCCTCGGCCCGCGGAACCACTCCCTGGTCCAGATAGCTTTCGATCAGCGCGCGGGCCCGGCCGGGGCCACCGGTGTACATCACGGCCGACGCCAGGTCGTACAGCAACGGGCCGGCCATGGCGACACTCCAGTCGAGCACACCGCAGGCGCCCCCGGCCCGGTCCATCCGGAACGCCCCCGGTTCGGGATCGGTGTGCAGCAGGCCCCACGACAGCGTCCGGGGGCCGAGCCGGTCGTACGCCGCCACCGCGCCGGCGACAGCCGCTCGCACCCACGGGCGGATAGCCAGGTGGTCGCCGCGCGGGTCGACCCAGTGGAACCGTTCCGCGCCGGCAAACGGCACGTCGAGGAGCGTCCGGTGCACCCGGGCCAGAGTCCGGCCGAGAAGCTGCTGGCCGCCCCGGTCGCTGACCGACAGTTCCTCGCCCGGGACCCAGGTCAGCAGGGCCAGCGGGACACCGTCGGCCTCGGCCACCAGCTCACCCTGGCGGGTAGCCACCGGCGCCCCGGCGGGAATTCCGGCCTTCTGCAGCGCGGCCGCGACCGTGAGCCCGGCGGCGAACGACCGTCGCGACGCCGGAACGACCGCCTTGGCCACCCAGCGCTCGCCACCGCCGGTGACGAACCATGTCGCGGAGTTCATGCCGCCGTTGTGCACCGCGACCGTGGGGTCCGCCAGTCCCCACCGCTCCGCCAGTGCCGCGCGGAGTCGCCCCTCGCTGAGCATGCCGGGCAGTCAAGCAGCCGGGGCGGCTACCCGCCACCGACTTCCCGCGACGCCGTCCTACTCGTCCTCGTCTTCGTCGTCCTCGTTCTCGTCCTCATGCTTCGCTTTGGGCTTGTCCTTCGCCTTGTCCTTGTCCTTGGCCTTCGGGGCCGGACCAGCGGCCGGACCAGCGGCCGGACCGGCGGCCGGTTCGACGGCCCGTCTCGGCGGCAGTGCGACCGGCAGCACCTGCACGGACATCTGCGCCTGGCAGGCCGTGCCGTTGAGGCGGAACGTCACGGGCAGGGCGGCGACGTCGCCGTAGGCCGTCGAGAAGCCGGTCGCCGCGCTGGCCCCCGCGGGCAACTTGCCACCGGCGGCCACCACCGCCCGGCCGTCCTGTTTCCACGACGCCGACCAGCCCTTGATCAGGCGCTGGCCGGAGGGCAACGCGAACGACAGCCGCCACGCGGGCACGGCGACCGCACCGGTGTTGTGAATCGTCACCTTGGCCGAGGCCCGGCCGCTCGCCGTGCCCCGCAGGGCGTAACTCACCGTGCAGGTCTGCGGTGAGGTCGAGGAGGCGGCGGCCGCCCGCGACGGCGCCGGCGGCGTGGCGGTGGGGGTGGCGGCCGCGGCGGCGGCCCCGCGGGACGGGCCGGACGGCGCGGAACCGGCCCAGACGGCGAGCCCGCCTCCGAGCACGGCGACGGCCGAGAGGGCGCCGGCCAGGGTCCGGCGGCGACCGGCGAGCAGGCCGGCCATCACCGCGGGCAGGGGCACCGCGACGGTCGGCGCGGCGGCGGCCTCGTCCGCCGATCCGGGCACGTCCGCTGTTCCGGGCACGTTCAATGGCGGCGCGGGAGCCAGGCCGGCGATCTCGCCCAGCCGGGCCGCGACCGTAGCCGCGGCCGGGCGGTGGCCGGGCTTCTTGGCCAGGCACGAACGGATCAGGTCGACGACCACGGCCGGCAGTCCCCGGACCGGCGGCAGCGGGGCCGGTTCGGCGTACACATGGGCCTTGAGCATCTGGGTGACGGTCGACGCGCGCCACGGGGGCGTGCCGGCGAGCGCGAGATAGAGCAGCAGGCCGAGCGCGTACACGTCGGTGGCCGGGGTGACGGCGCTACCGGCGATGCGTTCCGGCGCCAGGTAGGCCGGGGTGCCCAGCATCTCGCCCGCGGGGTCGTCGGCGTCGCCCGCGGTCGCCGAGATGCCGAAGTCGACCAGCTTGGCCCCGGCCGGGGTGACCATGACGTTGGCCGGCTTGACGTCGCGGTGCACGAGGCCGCGCGAGTGGGCCTCGGCCAGCGCGGCGGCAACCTGCGCGCCGATCGTCACCGCCAGCCGCCAGGGCAGCGCGCTCTCCCGCAGCAGCGCGGCCAGGGAGCGGCCCTTGACCAGTTCCATCACCACGTACGGGGGATTGCTGCCCCCGTAGTCGTACACCTCGACGATGCCGGGGTGCCGCAGGGCCGCGGCCGCCCGGGCCTCGTCGCGCAGGCGGCGCAGCACCGCCGGGTCGGCGGCGAGCTCCGGGGCCAGCAGTTTCACGGCCACGTCGCGCCCCAGCACCTCGTCGTGGGCGCGCCAGACCACCGACATCCCGCCGTGGCCGAGCCGTTCGCGCAGCCGGTACCGGTCGCCGATCAGGATGCCGCTGTCCATGACGAAGCCCCGTGCCCGCGATCATGGGGGTCGAAACCGGTCAGGGGATGTAGTCCTCCAGCCGGGCCGGGGTGAGCCCGGCCTTGTGGATGGCGTTGAGCACGGCCAGGAAGTCGTCGACGAACCGCGGCCGGAAGTGCATGAGGATGATGTCGCCCGGTTGCACGGTGTGACCGGCCTGGAAGAAGACCTTGCCCTTGTTGGTGGCCTCCTTCCAGAAGAACGCGGCCTTCATCCCGCAGTCGTGCGCCGCCCGCAGCGTGGTGGCGTCGTGCGCGCCGCCGGGCGGGCGGAACAGGGTCGGGCGTTTGCCGTACAGCCGGCCGAGCTGGTCGGCGCCGCCGCAGATCTCGTGCTTCTGGAACTCGTACGACCGGCCCTTGAGGACGGGGTGGCTGATCGTGTGGTTCTGGATGGTCGCGCCGGTCTTCTGCAGCTCGGTGAAGTAGCCGGGGTTGTCGCTGATCGCGTTGACCTCGAGGAACAGGGCGATCGGCACGTTCGCTGCCCGGAACAGCCGGACTGCGAGGGGGTTCTTCTCCCAGCCGTCGTCGATCGTGATGAACGCGACCTTCTGATCGGTCGGGATGCGGCTGAACCATCCGGCGGTGCCGTTGGCCGGCAGCGTCACCTTGGTGGCGGCGGGCGGCGGCGCGAAGCGGGGGACCCGGGGGCGCAGATTGGCCGGGAGCGCCAGGCGCGGGTCGGGTGCGACCGGCGCCGACTCGACCGTGGGCGAGGTGGAGGGTGCAGGAGCCGAGGAGGCCACGGGCGCCGGCGTGGCGGGACTGCCGCAGGCCGCTGTCACGGACAGCGATATCGCTATCGCCAATGCGCCATATGTCCTGCTCAACCTCATGTGCACGCCCTTGCGGTAAATGAACTCGCCCGTACAGAGACGCGCTCAAACGAAGAGCTGGGCACACGAACGGCGGAAGTGTGGTGTCGATCACCCGTGCGGGCCGGCGGTCAGGCTTCCAGAGCCTCGGTCACGATCGCGCAGGCTTCGACGGTGTGCAGGGGGACGACACCGGCGGCCTTGCCGAGCAGGCGGCGGAAAACGACCCGTTCCCGATCGTCCAGCGGGCCGAGCACGGCCTCCTCGGCCTCGGCCACCTGCCCGCACAGGGCGGCGACGGCGTCGCGGCCCCGGGCGGTGGGGACGATCCGCCGCTGACGCCGGTCGGCCGGGTTGGGTTGCCGCTCGACCAGGCCCGCCTCGACCAGATCGTCGATCAGATACGTCATCATGGTGCGGTCGATGCCCAGCTTGGCCGCGAGCGCCGCCTGGCTGGGCGGCGTGCCTTGCACCACCTCGCAGAGCGTCTGATATCCGCGCTCGCCCTGCGGGAAGTCCTTCAGCTTCGGGCCGACCATCTCCGCGTACGACCGCAGCAGGAGACCGAGGGCCGCCCCGAAGTCCGCTGTCGTGTTGCTCACCGGGCCATCCTATCTGTTGGACAGATCGTCTTGCCGCAATACTATCGAGCTAGACGACGATCGCATCACCGGAGGATTCCTTGATCACGGAACAGAAGATCGCGCTGGACCCCGCGACGTTCGTGGCGGCAGCCGATCACCTCGACCGCACGGCGATCCTCGAAGACCACGAGGGCGGCCTCGACCCGTGGACGGCGGCCGTCTGGCTGGCCGCCCGCGACGAGAACCTCCGGATCACCCTGCCCGCGGCCCCGGCGGCGGTCTCGGAGGAGATGGCCGACAAGGCCCTCGACACCCTGACCGCCCTGGCCGGTCCCCGCGTGGGTCTTCCCGGCCGGGCGAGCCGCTTCGACGACCTGCCCACCTCGCTGGCCAAGCTCGAACCGGGCGACCCCGGCTATCGCGGCCGCAGCTCCACCTACATGCGCGGCGGCAAGCCGGCCCTGATCCTGCGGCCTCGCATCCCGGCCGAGGTCGCGGAGGCTCTCGCGTTCGCCCGCCGGCACCCGGAGCTGACGCTCGGCCTGCGCAGCGGCGGCCACGGCATCAGCGGCCGGTCCACCAACAACGGCGGCCTGATCATCGACGTCGGCGCCCTGAACAGCATCGAAGTGCTGGCCAACGGGCTCGTCCGGGTCGGGCCGGGCGCCACCTGGAAGCAGGTCGCCGCGGCCCTCGACAAGTACGACCTGGCCCTCGGCTCGGGCGACTACGGCGGCGTCGGCGTGGGCGGGCTGGCCACCGCGGGCGGCATCGGCTTCCTCTCCCGCGAGCAGGGCCTGACCATCGACCGGCTGCGCGCCGTCGAACTCGTGCTGGCCGACGGCACCCCGGTGCGGGCGAGCGCCGAGGAAAATCAAGACCTTTTCTGGGCCGTACGGGGTGCCGGCGCGAACTTCGGGGTGGCGACCGCGTTCGAGTTCGAGGCCGAGGAGGTCACCGAGGTCGGCTGGGCCCAGCTCGTGCTGGTCACCGAGGACCTCGAGGAGTCGATGAAGCAGTTCGGCCAGGTGGCCCGCGACGCCCCCCGCGACACGACCGTCTTCTGGCTCACCGGCCAGCCCCGCCAGGGCCAGTCCGTCATCCAGATGTACGGGATGGTCGACTCGGGCGATTCCGAAACGATCGTCGAGCGGCTCACCCCGTTCGCCACCACCGGCCTGCTCGCCCAGCAGCAGGTGGTCGTGGCCCGCTACGCCGACGTGATGGCCCAGGCGGCCGACGTCGGCGCCGAGGGCCACCACGGCCGCGGCGAGCCGATCTCCCGGTCCGGTTTCCTGCCCCGCCTCACCGACGAGTTCGCGCGCGACGCCGCCCGGTTGCTGCGCTCGGGCACGACGTTCTTCTTCCAGCTGCGCCACATGGGCGGCGCGATCGCCGACACCCCCGCTGATGCCACGGCCTTCGCGCACCGCACGCCCGAATTCTCGGTAGCGGCCATCGGCATGGACCGGGCAGCCCTCGACGAGGCGTGGGACCGGCTGATGACCAAGCACTTCGACGGCCTGTACCTCAGCTTCGAGACCGACCAGCGCCCCGAGCGCCTGCACGACGCGTTCCCGCCCGACACCCTGGCCCGTCTGCGCGACCTCAAGCGCCGCTACGACCCCGAGCACCTGTTCCGCGACAACTTCCCGATCACCTGACCGCTTCCGAGTCCCCCAAGGAAGAAGAGAACCGATGACCGACTACGGGCACGACCTGCTTTTCGGCACCTTCGTCACCCCGAACGCCCGGGCCGTCGACCTGGCCGTGACGGCCGACCGGGCCGGCCTCGACCTGGTGACCTTCCAGGACCATCCGTACCAGCCGGCGTTCCTCGACACGTGGACGCTCATGGCCTACGCGGCCGCCCGCACCGAACGGATCCGGATCAGCGGCAATGTGCTCAACCTGCCGCTGCGCCCCCCGGCTGTGCTGGCCCGCGCGGCCGCGTCGCTCGACATCCTCAGCGGCGGCCGGATCGAGCTCGGCCTCGGCGCGGGAGCCTTCCCCGACGGCGTCGCGGCGATGGGCGGCCGCCGGCTCACCCCCGGCCAGGGCATCGAGGCGCTGGCCGAGGCGATCGGCATCATCCGCGATCTGTGGCACACCGACACCCGCGAGCGCGTCGACCACAAGGGCCAGTACTACCAGGTCAGCGGGGCCAAGCGCGGACCCCGCCCGGCCCACGACATCGGCATCTGGATCGGCGCCTACAAGCCGAAGATGCTCGCGCTGACCGGCCGGCTCGGCGACGGCTGGCTGCCCTCGCTGGCCTACCTGCCGGACGGCGCCCGCTCCCTGCCGGACATGAACGCCCGCATCGACGAGGCGGCCACCGCGGCCGGCCGCGACCCCGCGAACGTACGGCGGCTGCTCAACCTCGGCCCCCAGGACGCGCAGGTCGAAGCGCTGGCCGACCTGGCCCTCACCCACGGCATCAGCGGCTTCATCGTGGCCGCCGACGACGCCGCCACGGCCGAAATGCTGGCCGCCGAGACCGCCCCCGCGGTCCGCGACCTGGTCCAGCGCGAGCGCCGCCGCTAGCTCTCCACGCCCGCCGGCCGAGCCGTCGCCCGCCGGGTTGGGAGCGGCGTGGCGGCCTGCCCTGGGCCGACGAGTCCTCGGGCGGGGCGGCGTGGCGGTCTGGCCTTGGGCTGGTGAGTCCCCGGGCGGAACGGCATGGAGGTCCGGTCCTGGCCCTCGGGTCCTGGCGGAACGGCGTGGGGGCCTGGCTTTGGGCTGGTGAGTCCCCGGGCGGAACGGTATGGCGTTCCGGCCCTGGCCCCCGGGTCCTGGCGGAGCGGCGTGGCGGTCTGGCCTGGGCTGGCGAGTCCCGGGCGGAACGGTATGGCGTTCCGGCCCTGGCCCTCGGGTCCCAGCGGAACGACGTAGTGGTCCGGCCTTGGCCCCTCGGGTCCTGGCGGAGCGGCGTGGCGGTCTGGCCTGGGCCGGCCAGTCCCTGGCGGAACGGTATGGCGTTCCGGCCCTGCCCCTCGGATCCCAGCGGAGCGGCGTGGCGGTCTGGCCTCGGCCCTCGGGTCCCAGCGGAGCGGCGTGGCGGTCCGGCCTCGGCCCTCGGGCCCCGCCGGAATGGCACGGCGGTCAGGCCCGGGCCGGCGAGTCCCCGGGGTCCGGCGGGGCGGGGTGGCCCAGCCGGGAGATCCGTGTTTGGATGTCCCGGCCGCATCGTGGCCGATCGATGGACCAGCCTCAGGTGACGGCGTCACGCTGTTCGTCACGGGGGAATTGAATAATGAGAACGCGTCGAGCCGTGCTGGTCACGGCGTCGCTGGCTGCTGCCCTGTTCGGCTCCTTGCTCCACGCGCCGGCGGCGACTGCCGCGCCGGCCGCGGGCCGGACGGTCGTGCTGCGGGCCGAGACCGATCCGCTTCCGGTTCCGCCGTTGCAGACCGGCACGTGGGACGGCACGACCGGCTTGGACGCGACGGCCGAACGCTGGCGCAAGGCGGTCGCCGACGTCGCCACGTTCCACGAGGAGCAGCAGGTCCGCGAGGCCGCGCTGGCCGCGCTGGCCACCGGCGACCCGGCCACGGTCCAGAAGTTCGCGCTGGTCGACAAGCCCGCGCTGGAGAAGCAGGTCGCCGCCCGCAAGAAGCAGGAGGCGGCCGACAACCTGGCTCGGATCCGGGCCATGGCCGGCACCGGCGGGCCGAACTTCAACGCCGAGGTCGACCGGGTGCTCAAGGGCACCGACAGCGACCGGGCGGCCTTCCTCGCTTACGGCGCCGACGTGGCCCGGGCCCGCGACCAGAAGGTCGCCGCGAACGCGCAGGAGCGGGCGGCGCAGCTGCGCGAGCGGCTGAGCGTGTTCGCCGCCGCGGCCCCCGCCGAGTCGCAGGTCAAGGCGGCCGCGCAGCAGGCGCTGGCCGGCGACGACGCCGCGGTGGCGGCGTTCTGGGCGACCGGCTACCTGGCTGCGGCGCGCGCCGACGCCGAGGCCCGCGAGCAGTACCTGCGCGACCTCGAGGAGCGCAACAAGGCCGCCGAGAACCTGTCCGAGCTCGCCCAGCAGGCTCAGCGGGCGTCCGAGGCCCGGACCCGGCTGCTGCGCGCGCACGGCGACGCGGTCCGGGCACTGCAGCGCGCGGCCAACGCGATGGGCGGCGCGGCCAATGCGGCCCGGCACGCCGAGCGGGTGCTGACCGCCGGCACCGGCACCCCGGCCGCCAAGGCCGTCGAGCTGAACGCCGACAAGACGCAGACGACGAACCAGTTGCGGGCCGCCGAGCAGGCCGCGGAAGAAGCCGCCACGGCCGCCCGGATCGCCACCTCCGCGGCCGACGACCTGGTCGACACCGGACTGACGTACGGGGCCGAATGGTCGTTGATCGTCAGCGGCATGTCCGAGGCCTCCACGGCCGCGGTTGGCGCGACCACCACCGCGCTCAACGCCATCGACGCCACCATCGCGACCAACAACGCGCAGGACGCACAGGCCAAGACCGAGGCACACGCCAAGCAGGCCGAGAAGTGGCGCAAGCTGGCCGAGGACCACGCCGCCGCGGCCAAGAAGCTCGCCGCCGCGGCAGCCAAGCAGGCGGCGGCGGCCAAGACCGCGGCCGCCCGCACCAAGGCCGCCCGGGTCAAGGCGGAGCAGGCCGAGGCCAAGGCCGAAGCGGCCGCCGACCGCGCGCACGAGCACCGGCTGACCGCCGAGGCCGAGGCCGAGACGGCCCGCCAGCAGCGTGTCATCGCCGAGCGGGAGCGCGCCAAGGCCGCCGCCGCCCGGGCCCGCGCCGAGGATCAGGCCGCGATCGCCCGTTCGGCCCGCGGCAACGCCGACGCCCAGGCGTCCATCGCCCGCGACGCCCGGACCCGCGCCGACTCGGCCGAGCAGTCGGCCCGGGCCGCCGACACCCGCGCCTGGGACCGCGAGGCCGACGCCGGACGGGCCCGCGACGACGCCCTGGCCGCCGAGCGGGCCGCCCAGACCGCCACGGCCAAGGCCGCGGCCCTGCGTTCGAAGGCGGCCGCGACCGCCAGCGGCGCCGAGCGCGACGAGGCGCAGCGACAGGCCGACGAGGCCGACCGGCAGGCCGGCGTGGCCGGCACCGCGGCCCGTTCGGCCCGGTCCTCGGCCAACACCGCGACCGGCGCGGCCGCCAACGCCCGCGCCGCGGCCGGACAGGCCGAGCAGGCCGCCGCCCGCGCCGGGGCGGCCGCCGACGCCGCTCAGGCCGCCGCGGCGCGAGCCGATGCCGCGGCCGATGCGGCCGAGGCCGAATCCCGGGTCGCCCACGCCGAGCGGATGCGCGCGGAAGCCTTCGCCGCCGAGGCGACCCGGCAGGAGCTCAAGGCGGCCGACGCCGCCCGGTCGGCGGTCCGGCTGGCCGAGGCCGCCGCCGACGAGGCGGTGCAGGCACTGTGGTCGGCCAACCGCACCAGGGACGAGGCGCAGGCCGCGACGACCGAGGCCGTGGCGGCCGCGGCCCAGGCCGAGATGGCGGTGACGGCCGCGGCCGCGGCCCGTCAGTCCGCGGCCGGCATCGCCGCCCCCGCCGACGCCGCGATCGGGCTGGTCAGCCCGTTCACCGGCGACGACATCGACGCCGACTTCGTGACCCTGGTGGCCGAGCAGGCCCGCACCATCGGCGCCGAGCAGGCCGCCGCGGCCGCGCGGCGGGCCGCCGAGGCGCTCACTGCCGCCCAGCGGGCGCAGGCCGCTGCCGAACAGGCCAACGAACAGGTCAAGCCGGCCTTCGCGGCGGCCGCCGAAGCGGCCAAGTCGGCCGCCGAGGCCGCGCAGTCGGCGGCCGAGGCCAAGGCCGCCGCCGCTCAGGCCGCGGTGGACGGAAAGGCGGCCCGGACGGCGGCGGAGAACGCCGCCAAGGCCGACGCGCGGGCCCGGGCCGACGCGGCCGCGGCCCGGCAGGCGGCCAACCAGGCGGCCAACGACGCCGCGATTGCCGGCCGCAACGCCGCCGACGCGCAGCGGGACGCCGACGCGGCCAACCGGGCCGCGAGCGCGGCCGAGGCTGACGCGGCGGCGGCGCGGTCGTCGGCGGACAGCGCCGAGAGCGACGCGGCGGCGGCCCGGGTGAGTGCCGACGCCGCGCAGCGCTGGGCCGACGACGCCGGACTGGCCGCCGAGACGGCGCTCTCGCACGCCGTCGAGGCCCAGCAGGCGTACGAGCGGGCCGAGGCGGCTGACCGCAAGAGGGCGCAGGACGCTCTGCAGCAGAGCCTGAACGGTGACCCGATCACGCCGGAGCAGGAGAAGGAGCTGCTCGACGAGATGAGCCCGGAGGACCGGGCCCTCTACGAGCAGTACAAGGCCGAGGGTGACCAGGGCATCCTCGACTTCATCAAGGCCAACGCGGGCGACCTCATCCTCAGCCTGCTCGGCCTGGACGACCTCAAGGCCTGTTTCGTCGACGGCAACGTCAGCGCGTGCCTGTGGACGCTGGTCAACATCCTGCCGGTCGGCAAGATGCTCTCGGGCGGAGCCAAGCTCATCGAGGATCTGATCCGGCTGATCCCCAAGGCCGAGAAGTTCCTCGACAAGGTGCGGAGCGCCAAGAAGAAGCTGGAAGAACTGCGCGAGATCGCGCGCAGCCGCAAGGGGTGCAAGGGCAAACCGAAGGCTGTGATGGGCCTGCGCGCGGCCGCGGCCACCGACCCCGAAGTGCCGGAGGTCTGCAACTTCGGCCTCGGTGACCTCCAGAAGGTCAACAAGCCCGACCCGGCGGCCGACAAGCTGGCCGAGAAGCTGGGCGGCGAGTCGCGGGTCAAGTTCGCCAACGACCCCAAGGGCCGCGAGTTCGACGCGATCAGCGACCAGTACGTGGCGCAGTCCAAGCCGGCCGGGTTCAAGATGGGAAGCCAGTTCCGTAACCAGGCCAAGGCCACCTTCGAATACGCCAAGCAGACCGGCCGCAAGCCGTACTTCCACTTCGAGGGCCCGCCCGAGCAGGCGGTCATCAATAAGATCAACGAGTACGCACAGCGCTACGGCGTGGAACCGGTCATCGACATCAGTCCGTTGGGTTAACCATGTACGAGTTTCACGGGTGGATCGGTCTGGCCGAGTCCACCGAAGAGGCGGACGCCGGTCACCTGGATCCGCTGCTGGACGGCCTGCGGGACCTGCTCGCCGGCATCGACTGGAGCACCGCGACGGTGCGCCTGTCGATGCTGAACGGGCAGCCGTTCCTCAACCTGGACGGCCTCGTCAACCGCAGGCGTGACGAGGCCGCGGACGTCGAGCGGATCTTCGGGTACGTGGCCGAGCACCTGCCCGGGTCGTACGGCCTGCTCTATGAGCGGGCCGACGACCTGCCCGACCCGGGAGCGTTCCGGGTGCGGGTGCTGGCCCGGGGCGAGCTGGCGGAGCGAGAAGACCCGTTCCTCTCGCCCATCCAGCCCACCATCGAGGACTGAGGCCCGTTTCCGAACCGGCCTCAGTCCCGGCCGGTCTCAGTCCGGGACCGGTCTCAATCCGGGGCTGGGCCCGGTCCCGGACCGGGATCAGTCGGAGACGGGCACGACTTCGGGAGCGCCGAGCCGGGTGGCATCGGCGGTCTCGTCGTCGGGCTGCTCCTGCGATCTGCGTTCGGCCTCCACCCGTACGCGGTAGTTCTCCACCTCGCGGGCGGTCTGCTCCGGTGTCCAGCTGAGCACGCCGGCCATCAGCTCGGCCGCCTCCTGCGCGCAGACGGTGCCCCGGTCGAACGTTTCGATCGAGATGCGCGTACGGCGGGTCAGGACGTCCTCGAGATGCCGCGCGCCCTCATGACCGGCCGCATAGACGATCTCGGCCCGCAGGTAGTCGTCGGCGCCGCCCAGCGGTTGCGCGA
The DNA here is from genome assembly GCF_055562135.1 of Actinoplanes sp. NPDC021490. NCBI lineage: Bacteria > Bacillati > Actinomycetota > Actinomycetes > Micromonosporales > Micromonosporaceae > Actinoplanes > Actinoplanes sp. NPDC021490. Next base: position 388,617 of record NZ_JBVHFW010000002.1, on the reverse strand, counting down.
GTGACTTGTCCTCCTCGATCAAAGCGAGCACTTCGTGCACGAGCGAACCGAACCGGCCGAGCAAGTGCTCGACGCGGGCCACGTGCAGACCCGAGCGGGCGGCGAGCACCCGCCGCTGATTCCACAGGGCCGGATAGCCCTCGGCGCCGAGCAGCGGCACCCGGTCGGTGCACGACGGCGGCACCGACCGGCCCAGACCGTGCACGCAGGCGTCCACCGCGTCCTTGGCCATCACCCGGTACGTCGTGTACTTGCCGCCGGCCACCACGACCAGCCCGGGCACGGGACTGCCGACCATGTGCTCGCGCGACAGTTGCGACGTCGCCTCCGACTCACCGGACAGCAACGGACGCAAACCCGCGTACACACCTTGCACGTCTGTGCGCGTAAGTGGCGTCGACAGCACGGTGTTGACGTTCTCGAGCAGATAGTCGATGTCCGTGCTCGACGCGGCCGGATGCGCCTTGTCCAGCGACCAGTCGGTGTCGGTCGTGCCCACGATCCAGTGGCGGCCCCACGGGATCACGAACAGCACGCTTTTCTCGGTGCGCAGGATGAGCCCGGTTGACGACTGGATGCGGTCGCGCGGAACGACCAGGTGGATGCCCTTGGACGCGCGGACATGGAACTGGCCGCGCTCACCGACGAGCGCCTGGGTGTCATCCGTCCACACGCCGGTCGCATTGATCACCTGCTGGGCGCGCACCTCGAACGTATGATCAACTTCAAGGTCCTTCACCCGTACGCCGGTGACTCGCTCACCTTCGCGCAGGAAACCGACAACTTCGGTGCGCGAGGCGACGTGCGCCCCGTACGCGGCGGCCGTGCGGGCCAGGAACATGGTGTGCCGCGCGTCGTCGACCTGGGCGTCGTAGTACTGAAGCGCGCCGACCAGGGCATCCTTGCGCAGCGCCGGGCAGACCCGCAGGGCGCCGGACCGGGTCAGGTGCCGATGCCGCGGCATGCCACCGCCCAGCGCGAGCGTGTCGTAGAGCGTGATGCCGGCGCCGGTGTACGCGCGTTCCCATGCGCGGTGTTTGAGCGGATAGAGGAACCGGACGGGCCGCGCGAGATGCGGGGCCAGGCGCGACAGGCTCAGGTCGCGCTCGTGCAGCGCCTCCCGGACCAGGCCGAAGTCGAGCATCTCGAGATAGCGCAGACCGCCGTGCAGCAGTTTGCTGGAACGGCTGGACGTGCCGGACGCGAGGTCACGCGCCTCGACCAGGCCGGTGGACAGGCCCCGGGTGACGGCGTCCAGCGCCGCCCCGGAGCCGACCACTCCACCGCCCACCACCAGGACGTCGAGCTCGGCGCCGGCCAGCGCGGCCAGCGCCGAGGCTCGATACTGCGGAGATAGGGCTGTCATGAGCTCAGTCCACGTCCACCCAGTTCAGAGTGCGTTCGACGGCTTTCTTCCATTTGCCGTAGCCCTCGGACCGCTGCTCCTCGGACCACGTGGGCTGCCAGCGCTGCGACTCGTTCCAGTTCTCCCGCAGCTCATCGGTGTTCTTCCAGAACCCGACGGCCAGACCGGCCGCGTAGGCGGCGCCGAGCGCGGTCGTCTCGGCCACGACGGGCCGGCTGACCGGCACGCCGAGCACGTCGGCCTGGATCTGCATGGCCAGGTTGTTGGCCGTGATCCCGCCGTCCACCTTGAGCACGTCCAGCGTCACCCCGGAGTCCTGAGCCATGGCGTCGACGACGTCGCGGCTCTGATAGCAGATCGACTCGAGCGTGGCCCGCGCGATGTGCGCGCTGGTGTTGAAACGGGACAGCCCGACGATCGCCCCGCGGGCGTCGGACCGCCAGTAGGGAGCGAACAGCCCGGAGAACGCGGGCACGAAGTAGACGCCGCCGTTGTCCTCCACCTGGGACGCCAGCCGCTCGCTCTCGGCGGCGTCGTTGATGATGTGCAGCTGGTCGCGCAGCCACTGCACGGCCGAGCCGGTCACCGCGATCGACCCCTCCAGCGCGTAGACCGGGGCGGCGTCGCCGAACTTGTAGCAGACCGTCGTGAGCAGGCCGTTCTCCGACCGCACGAGCTCGTTGCCGGTGTTGAGCAGCATGAAGTTCCCGGTGCCGTACGTGTTCTTGGCCTCGCCGGGCGCGAAGCAGACCTGCCCGACCGTGGCCGCCTGCTGGTCGCCGAGGTCACCGGTGAGCGGCACCTCGCCGCCGAGCGTGCCCGGCCACCGCGCCACCCCGTACGTGTTCGGGTCGGACGACGGCCGGATCTCGGGCAGCATCGAGCGCGGGATGTTGAAGAAGCCCAGCAGTTCGTCGTCCCAGTCGAGCGTTTCCAGGTTCATGAGCATCGTGCGGCTGGCGTTGGTCACGTCGGTGAGGTGCTTGCCCCCGTCGACCCCGCCGGTCATGTTCCACAGCACCCAGCTGTCGGTGTTGCCGAAGATCGCGTCGCCGCGTTCGGCCGCCTCCCGGACACCGTCGACGTTCTCCAGAATCCACTGGATCTTGCCGCCGCTGAAGTAGGTGGCCGGCGGCAGTCCGGCCTTGCGCCGGATCACGTCGCCGCGGCCGTCCCGGTCGAGCGCCGAGGCGATCCGGTCGGTCCGCGTGTCCTGCCAGACGATGGCGTTGTAGTAGGGCCGCCCGCTCTTGCGGTCCCACACCACCGCGGTCTCCCGCTGGTTGGTCACACCCAGCGCGGCCAGGTCGCTCGCGCCCAGGTTGGCCTTCTGCATCGCCGACCGGATGACCGTGACCGTACGCTCCCAGATCTCGGCCGGGTTGTGCTCGACCCAGCCCGCCTGGGGCAGGATCTGTTCGTGCTCGAGCTGGTGGCGGGCCACCTCGTTGCCGCCGTGATCGAAGATCATGAAACGGGTACTGGTCGTGCCCTGGTCGACGGCGCCGACGAAGTCAGCCATTACGTGCCTCCACACTCTCTCGGGTGTCCTGCTCGGGCAGCCGTCCCGGTTCGGAGTCGCCGAACTGGGGCAGGAACCGGCCCACCAGCCCTTGGTACAGGCCGGCGCCGATCACACCGCCGATGATGGGCGCCACGATCGGTATCCAGAAATAGAGATACCCCGTCTGATCCCGGAATGCCCCGCCGTAGCCGGTGAAGAAGCTGGCGAGTCGCGGGCCGAAGTCGCGGGCCGGGTTGATCGCATAGCCGGCGTTGGTGCCCCAGGCCATGCCGATCGCGACCACGATCAGGCCGACGATGAACGGCGCCATGTTGGCCTGCGGGGGAGTGCCCAGCGCGTCGGTCACCGCCAGGATCAGGAACAACAGGATCGCGGTGCCGATGATCTGGTCGCGGAACGCCCCCCACTCGCCGACCGGCAGGCTCCCGTTGCCGGGCAGGGTCGAGAAGACGCCCTGCGTCTTGATGGTCAGGCCCGGGTCGGCCGCGTGCAGCACCTCGGTGTAGTTCCACCGCACCAGCAGCGCCGCCACGAAAGCCCCAAGAAACTGCGCGATGCTGTACGGAAGCACCTTGCGCCACGAGAAGCCCTTGAAGACCGCGAGCGCGATGGTGACCGCGGGATTCAGGTGCGCCCCGCTGATGCGCCCGGCGACGTACACACCGAGCACCACTCCCAGGCCCCACGCCCAGGCGATGCTGTCGTGATCTCCGATGCCCGCGCCGGCCACCTGGGCCACCACGCCGACACCGAACAGAATGAGGATCATCGTCCCGGCGAATTCGGCGGCCAGTTCGGCCACCAGTCCAGGAACTTTGAGTCGTGCTGCCATCTGCGCCCTCCCGCTCTGTTGCCTCCTCGTTGACGCCTGCGGTGGACGCTAGGTAGCCACACCGGCACTAACAATGAACGCCATTCGACAATGTCGAACGCTGGTCTCGGAGTGGGGCTACTGATCGTCATATGGTCGTCACGTGCCGGGAACAGTGCAGTCCATCGAGCGCGCGGCAGCTGTTCTGCGGCTGCTCGCGGGAGGCGCCGGGCGGCTGTCGCTGGCCGAGATCTCCCGCTCGCTCGACCTGGCCAAAGGCACCGTGCACGGCATCCTGCAGACCCTGCGCAAGGTCGGCTTCGTCGAACAGGACAGGGCGTCCGGCCACTACCAGCTGGGCGCGGCCATGCTGCGCCTCGGCACCGGCTACCTGGACGTCAACGAGCTGCGCTCCCGCTCGATCAACTGGGCCGACCCGCTCGCCGCGCGCAGCGGCGAGGCCGTCCGCATCGGCACCGTCCTGGAGGGACAGGTGCTCGTCGTCCACCACGTCTTCCGGCCCGACGACACATTTCAGACACTCGACGTCGGCAGTCTGCTGCCGATGCACGCGACCGCACTCGGCAAGTCGCTTCTCGCGTACGGGGCCACGCCGCCCGCGCGGCTCGACCGGTTCACCAGCCGCACGCTGGTCAGCCACCGGGAACTGGCCGCGGCGCTGCGCACGGTGCGGGAGGCCGGCTGGAGCGCCGACATCGAGGAACACACCCCCGGCGAGGCCTCCGTGGCCGCGCCGATCCGGGCGTACGGAGGCCTGGTGGTCGGCGCCATCGGCATCTCCGGCCACGTCGAACGTCTCTGCGACAACCGATACCGCCCGAGGCCCCACCTGGTGGCCAACGTGCGCGACGCCGCCCGGGCGGTGTCCCGCGACCTCGGAGCCGCCCGACGCTAGACGATCCTTGGGGGAACACCATGACCGAGCGATATGTCGTCGCCATCGACCAAGGCACCACCTCGACGCGGTGCATCGTTTTCGACCGGCGCGGCCAGCTCGTCTCCCTCGCCCAGCAGGAACACAAGCAGTACTACCCCAAACCGGGATGGGTCGAGCACGACGCGGCCGAGATCTGGCGCAACGTGGAACGGCTCGGGCCCGAGGCGCTGCGGCGGGCCGGGGCCACGATCGACCAGGTGGCCGCGGTCGGCATCGCCAACCAGCGGGAGACCACCGTGCTCTGGGACCGGATCACCGGCAACCCGGTCGGGCACGCCGTCGTCTGGCAGGACACGCGGACGGACACGATGGTCGGCCACCTGGACGACGCTCCCGGGGCCGAGGGCGTACGGCACCGGTCCGCTCTGCCCCTGGCCACCTACTTCTCGGGCCCGCGCATCCGATGGATGCTCGACCACCATCCCGGATTGCGCGAACGCGCAGAACGCGGCGAGGTCCTGTTCGGCACGATGGAAACCTGGCTGATCTGGAACCTGACCGGCGGACTGCACGTCACCGACGTAACGAACGCCAGCCGCACACTTCTGCTCGACATCCACACCCTCGACTGGTCGTCCGAGTCGCTCGAGTTCTTCGGCATCCCACGCGCGATGCTTCCCGAGGTCCGCCCGTCGATCGGCGTGTTCGGCACGGCCACCGCGGCCTTCCCCGGCGTGCGCATCGGCGCGGCCCTCGGCGACCAGCAAGCGGCCCTGTTCGGGCAGACCTGTTTCGCCCCCGGCGAGGCCAAATGCACGTACGGGACCGGAAGCTTCCTGCTGCTCAACACCGGCGCCGAACTGGTGCGCTCGACCCACGGCCTGCTCAGCACCGTCGCCTATCAGATCAAGGGCGAGCCGGCCGCGTACGCCCTCGAAGGCTCGATCGCGATCACCGGCTCGCTGGTGCAGTGGTTCCGCGACCAGCTCGAACTGATCGCCAGCGCACCCGAGATCGAGACCCTGGCCCGCACAGTGACCGACAACGGCGGGTGCTACATCGTGCCTGCTTTCTCCGGCCTGTACGCCCCGTATTGGCGCAGCGAGGCCCGCGGCGTGATCGTCGGCCTGACCTCATACATCACCAAAGGTCACTTGGCGCGCGCAGTGCTCGAGGCAAGCGCCTGGCAAACGCGCGAAGTGGTCGACGCAATGAACGCCGACTCCGGTCTTGCGCTCAAGACGTTGCGCGTAGACGGCGGAATGACCGCCGACAACCTGCTCATGCAGTTCATCGCCGACGTCCTCGACGTGCCCGTGGTGCGTCCCCTGGCCAGCGAGACAGTCTCCTTGGGCGCCGCCTACGGCGCAGGCTTGGCCGTCGGATACTGGCCGGACCTGGAGGGCCTGCGCCGCAATTGGCACCGAGCCGCACAGTGGCAGCCGACAATGGAGGCAACCAAACGAGAGTCGGAATACGGCAATTGGCAGCGAGCAGTCTCACGCACCTTCGACTGGATCCAGACCTGACCGCCCCCGTTCGAACCGACGATCCCGACCCGGTAACCGTCAACCAGCCCGACATCGATCGCCCAGTGGCTCGACCCCGTCAGGTATTTCCAGCCTGGCTGCGACGATCGTCAGCTGGCCACCGGACGTCCCTGAAATCGATGACGGCTTGGCGAGCGATGCTGACGAGTGCTGCCAAATCGCCGTCAGCCAGCAGCAGGACGTCTTCCAGGACCTGGTCGGGCAGTGCGAGATCTTCGGGGCCGTAGCAGTCGTGCCAGGCCATATCCGTGAGATGCAGCAGGTCAAGCGCGGCCTCGACATGGCTGCTGGGAAATGTCGTTTCGATGCGCTGCCTGCGTTCCTCACGCCGTTGCGCGCTGCCGATGGCCATCCGCGTTCTCCACTTCAAGGTGCCAACAACACTCGTGTTCGGAGCAGGCCGAAGCCGGCTCGACCGTACATCTGCCTCTCCAGCATCTTGATCCGGTTGACGTTGCCTTCCACAGGCCCGAACTGTGCGGCAGGGCGAGGCCGGCGTGACAGCAGAACCGAGTTCAGGCACCACCCGACTCCTCGACGAGGATGGCCTTTGATGTCCGGTGATAGCTTGTGGAAGAAGGTGGTCGCGCATCCGTCGCGGGAGCCGCCGGACTGTCAGCCTTTCCGCCCGGGTCCCTGGGAGAGATGCGATGACGAGCAACGACACGCCCCCGGGCGCCGCAGGCCCCGGAATGTGGGGAAATCTCGGGGTCTGGGTCGCATTCGGCGCCGCCGCCGGCCTCCTCATCGGCGTCCTTTTTGACAACGTCGGTCTCGGTGTCGCGCTGGGTCCGGCCCTGGGCGTGGCCGCCTGGGCCGTCTTCATCGCGTCGCGAAGAAGTGCCCGCGGCGAGTCTTGAGCGTCGCGCTCTCGTAGGCGCCACCGGGTCGTAGGCGCCACCGGGTCGTAGGCGCCACCGGGTCGTAGGCGCCACCGGGAGTCCCTGCGGCCATCGGTAGGTTGTCGCGTCAGGCGTGCGCGTTATCCGAGGCTCTCCGCGTGGTCGCAAGCCGGTGTAAGGATCGCCAGGTACTTCGCGGCCGCGCGGGCCCGCGGGAGAAAGGCCTTCAGCGCGTCACGGTCGCCGGCCGCCTCCAGGGTCTGCAGCATCACTAGCGCCTCGTGCGGGATCTCCTCGGGGCCCGGGCGCCGGTTCATGCTCATCAGCCGCTCAGCCAGCGAGCGCGCGGTCGCGACATCGCCGAACTCCAGCGCGAGCCGGGCGCGCAGCACCTCGGCGTTGCCGGGATGGTCGAGGTCGACCGCGACGGTCGCGGACACTTTTCTTGCGCGTTCGTGTTCGCCGCGACGGGCCAGCGAGAGCGCGCCGACCAGCGGACCGCTACGGATATACGGGCAAGCCATCTCGGCCACCGGGCCTTTCCGCAGGCTCAGGTGCTCCTCGAGACAGGAGTCGACCCCGTCGTGGCGGCCAAGCTGTTCCAAACAGATCAGCACGGCGGCAGTACCGTGCAGGCGATCGTGCGGGGAGAGCGTCCGGGCCCACTCGTACGAGCGCCGGGCATGCCACAGCGCCCGCTCGTAGTCGCCCCGAACACCCCCGATGACCAGGGAGGCGATGGTGTGGCCGAGCGCGCGGTCCCGGTCGCGGCCCTCCTGCTCGACCAGCGCGACCTCTTGGAGCACGGCGTCGACCGCGTCCTCGTAGCGTTCCTCCATGAAGTGGACGGCCGCGACGCCGACCAGGGCCAGCGCGCGCAGCGGGGCGGCCCCGACCCGGTCGGCGAGCGCACGCGATTCGTTGGCGGCCCGGCGGCGACTCGCGACCGGAATCGGGTCGGGTTGACCGGTCCACGCCCATCGCCCACCGCACATGGCGCGCAATGCGAGAAGTTGCGCCTTGGTGGTCGGATCGGTCACCGCGGCCAGGCCCTCGTCGACCACCCGGTCACCCAGGGCCGGATCGGCCGGCGTCCGGAACCCGCCCCAGCGAGCGACCACCATTTGCGCGGTCTTCAGACACAAACGCGCACGGCGGTCATCCTTGGGCAGCGCGGTGATCGCCTCACGCCAGGCGGCGATCGCCTCGTCGCCCGCGTACGCGGTCTCGTGGTCGTCGCCCATCGCCTCGATCGCCTCGGCCTGTTCCGCGCGGTTGGCCGCGTACGGTGAAGCCTTCCGATGCAGGTCGAGTGCGCGCCGCACGGCAAAACGACGACGTGCGCTCACTCCGGCGGCGATAAGTGAGCGAAATGCCTTGCCGCGAATCCAGTCATCGGCCCGGGGCCCGTCCGCGGCCGCCGCGTAATGCACGGCGATGAGCTCGATGACTTCGCCAACGCGTTCCCGGGACACCTCCTCGAGCCAGGCGGCGGCCTCGGCGTGCCCGGTCGCGCGCTCGGCCCGGGGCAGACCGGCGTAGGCGACATCGCGCAGCAAAGCGTGCTGAAACGCGTATTCGTCCTGGCCGCTGACGGTGGACGCTTGACGCGCACGAATCAGCCCCCGGTTCTCGAGCGCCTCGAGATGCCCCGGTTCGGCATGCAGGGGAGTGGCCCAGAATGTCCGCCCGATCACGGCCGCACGCTGCAGGATCTGTTTCTCGGCGGCGGGCAGCGCGTCGACCCGCGCCGCCAGCAGCGCGTGCAAGGTGTCCGGCAGCGTTCCGTGGCCGCCCTCGGCGACATGAGCGGCGAGCTGGCCAAGAAAGTAAGGGTTCCCGTCGGCGCGGGCGAGGATGCGCGTCCGGTTCTCCGGCGACGTCGGATGCGGCAGGCCCTCCAGCAGCGCTCGACCATCGGCTTCGGGCAGCGCACGAAGCGACACCACATCGGCCGGCTGCGGACGCTCATACTCCGGCCGCGCTGTGGACAACAAGATCACCGCTCCCTCGGCCCGCGTCACCAGGCGGTTCAGCATGGCGATCAGCGGAGCGCCGGCCCAGTGCAGATCTTCGACAACGAGCAAGAGCGGTTCCCGTACGGCCAAAGCAGTCGCCAACCGAGGCCAGGCCCGGCCAAGCTCGCCGTCCACATCGCGCGGGTCGGCGTCGTCGAGCGGATTGCCCGGCAGACGAATCCCCGCGGTGGTCGCAAGGGCAAAGATCGTCCGCTCCGGCAGAAGAACCGCGAGCCTTTCGGTGAGCTTCTGCCCCGCCTGTTCCCCCGAGTCACCGAGCGAAATACCGCACGCTTCGCGCAAAATCTCTCCCAGCGCCCAGTAGGTGATGCCATCGCCCGCCGCCAGGCACCGACCCTTCAAAACGCGCATGTTCCGCCGCTGAGCGATCACTTCCTGAACAAGCCGTGTCTTGCCCATCCCCGCCGGCCCGACCACGGTGATCAGCCGCGGGTCCTTGCTGGCCGCGGCCTCGTCGATGAGGCTGAGCACCGCCCGCAGCTCAGCACTTCGCCCCACCATGGGCGGCTCTGCCTCAAGCTCCGCAGCCACCCGCGAAGCAGCAACAAGCCGCCCGCCAGATTCGTGCACATCACTGAACCGAAATGTGCCGTGGCGGCCGGCGGCCTGGCCGGTGCGGTTGGCGGCCCGAAGACTCCCCGGTTCAGCGGACGCCCGCAGCCGAGCGGCCGTGTCGAGAACCGTGCCGCCGACCTGGGAAAGAAGATGATCCGGCAGAACCAGACTTTTGACCCCGTGAGGCGCTTCCTCGCCCCCGCTGGGAGCGATGATCTCCCCGGTGTCGGCGCCCACGCGAATCGGCACAGGGAACCGGGCGAGAATCTCGTGCCCGGCCCACAGCGCACGAGCCGCATGGTCCTCCCGCGCGATCGGATATCCGAACAGCCCGATCACCCCACCGCCGACCAGCGGCTGAGCCGCCCCGCCCCAGCGGGTCACGATCTCAGTGAGCAGGGCAGTCCACTCCGCGACCTCACGACGCGCCTGCTCCGGATCGGCGCCGGCAGCTTCCGCACGCACGCCGCGAAGGTCCACATCGAGAACCGTGACAAGCTTCCGCTCCTCAAGCACGCGGCCGCCACCAACCACCGTCGCAAGGCGTGCGTCCTCATCGCCCGGACGGCGGTCGGCCGTTCGTTCGGTCGCGCTCGCGCGTTGCTCGATCAGACCCCGTTCGATGAGCGGTGAGCTCAAGTCCGCACGTTGCCCGGTCATGCGTTGTTCAGCAGGTGGCGCGCTCGGGTTCGCGCGTTGCCCGGGCGTGTGTTGTTCAGCGGGCGGCGCGCTCGGGTTTGTGCGTTGCCCAGGCGTGTGTTGTTCAGCGGGCGGTGCGCTCGGGTTTGTGCTTGGGCCGGGCGTGTGTTGTTCAGCGGGCGGCGCGCTCGGGTTTGTGCTTGGGCCGGGCGTGTGTTGTTCAGCAGGTGGCGCGCTCGGGTTCGCGCGTTGCCCGGGCGTGTGTTGTTCGGCAGGCGGTGCACTTTGGTCCGCGCGTTGGCTGGGCCTGTGCTGTTGGGCGGGCGGGGCGACAAGGTTCGCGCGTCGGTCGGCCCGGGGATGTTCGGCCCGCGGCGTGGCCTGGTCCGCTCGCTGGTCGGACTGGGATTGTTCGGTGAGCGGCGAGGTCAAGTTCGTGCGCTGGTGAACAGGGTGATGTTCGGCGGGCTGCACGACCGGGCCGGTGCCCTGGGCGTGGCTGTGCTGTCGGGGCGGTCGGGTCGGCTCCGTGCGCTGGAGGGGACCGGCATGTGCGGCGGGCAAAGCGCTCGGGATCGTGCCCTGATTGGGGGCGTTCCCTTCAGTGGGCTGCGCGTTCAGGCTTGCGCGTAGTCGTTGCACGTCTTCGTGCGGGGCGACGTCCAGCTCGGTGCGCAGCGTCTCGGCGAGACGGTTGTACCAGCGCACGGCCAGATGCCGGTGACCTTGCGCGGCCTCGAGACGGATCAGGCCCGCGTACGCCTCCTCGCGGAGCGGATCGAGCTCGATCACGCGCTCGAGGTCGGCCCGGTGGCCGCGTTCGATCAGTAACGGCACGGCGATTTCGCGCAGGCGCGTGCGGCGGGACTCGGCCCACGCCTCGAACCTGTTCTCGGGTAGCAGATCACCCGTGTAGAGCTCGAGGGCCCGGGCGGTGTCGCCATTGCTCGCCGCCTGCTCGAATGCGTCCACATCGACCCACAGGCCGGCCGGTGCGAGGCCGAGCATGTCGTCGCGCAGGAGCAAACGCTCATTGCCGAGCACTCGGCGCGCAAAATGCAGTGCCTTGTTCAGCCGGCTGGAGCCGAGCGTCGTGTCCGCTTCGGGCCACAGCAGGTCGACCGCCTGGTCTCGGTGCATGCGCTGCCCGTGCAGGGCGAGGACCTTGACCAGAGCCGTGGCGCCGCTGCGCCGCCATTCGGTGTCCGCGACCGTACGGCCGGCGACTTCCGCTCGGAAGCCGCCCAGCAGATGGATCCGCAGGTCGGCGGGCATGCGCGCCATTCTCCACCGCAAACGGCTCCGGTGCGGACAGGAAACGGACAGCCGGCGGAAATCGTCCTCACTAACTTGCCCTTCGAAGTTCGTTTTTCATCTGGGGGGCAAGAAGTCATGACGGCTACGACAACGGTGAACGAGCAGCGGCTCATGGAGTTTGTGTTCAAGGCAGTCGGCGACTTCGGCGCGCAGCTCAACGGGGCGCTCGCGGTCGTCGGGGACAAGCTCGGACTGTATCGAGCAATGGCGGGGGCGGGCCCGATGAGCGCGGGTGAGCTCGCCGCCCGTACGGGAACGGCCGAACGATACGTACGGGAATGGCTGTCTGCGCAAGCCGCGAGCGGTTATGTCGCGTACGAGGGTGACGGTTTGTTCTCCCTCCCGGCCGAGCAAGCAATTGCCCTCACCGACGAGAGCAGCCCCGCCTGTGTGATCGGCGGGTTCGAGCTGATGCTGGCGGCGGTGCGGTCGACGGACCGCTTGGTCGAGGCGTTCCGTACGGGCGAGGGTGTGGGCTGGCACGAGCATCACCAAGACCTGTTCGAGGGATGCGAGCGGTTCTTCCGGCCCGGCTACCACGCGTACCTCGTGGAGTCGTGGATTCCAGCGATGCCGGGCTTCGCGGAAAAGCTGCGCGCGGGCGCCCGGGTGGCCGACGTCGGATGTGGGCTGGGGGCGTCGACGGTCCTGATGGCCAAGGCGTACCCGGAGTCGACGTTCGTGGGCATCGACTATCACGCGGGTTCGATCGCTTCCGCGCGCGAACGCGCGGCCGAGGCCGGCGTCGGCAACCGGACGCGGTTCGAGACCGGCCGGGCGGCGGAGTTGTCCGGCACGTACGACCTGATCTGCTTGTTCGACTGCCTGCACGACATGGGCGACCCGGTCGGCGCCCTCCGTCATTTGCGCGACCAGTTGGCTCCGGGCGGCGGCATCCTGTTGGTCGAACCCTTCGCCGGCGACGACGTCTCGGCCAACCTGAACCCGGTGGGCGCCGTGTACTACGGCGCTTCCACGTTCCTGTGTACCCCCAACTCGCTGTCTCAGGAGGTCGGGGCGGCGCTGGGTGCCCAGGCGGGGGAGTCCCGGTTGCGCGCGGTCGCCACCGAGGCCGGTTTCGGGTCTTTGACGCGGATCGCCGAGACACCGTTCAACCTGGTCTTCCACGTGCGTCCGTAAGCGCGTCTACCTCTGCACCCTGCTGTCTCGTTTCAACCGGCCCCCGCTTCTCGGCTCCGGGGGCTTGACGCAACTGGTTGGTTGCCATACGTTAATGGCAACCAACCAGTTGCTATTTAGGAGATCGACATGGCCTTCCCCGATCGCATTGAGCGAACGCTCGAGATCGCGCATCCGGTGGACAAGGTGTGGGCGGCGCTGACCACGGCCGAAGGGCTGGGGACATGGTTCGGCAACAAGGCCGAAGTCGACCTGCGGGTCGGCGGGCAGGCCAAGCTGACCTGGAGCAGCGGCGACACCGCGACACTCACGATCGAGCGAGTAGAGCCGACGACAGTATTCGCGTACACCTGGCCCATTTACGGTCTGCCCGACAGCGACCCGCGGCGCACCTACGTCGAGTTCACGCTGGCGTCGTCGGCGAGCGGCACTACGCTGACCATGGTCGAAACCGGCTTCGCGCAGATGCCCGAGGCCGAGCACAAGACCGCGTTCTCGGGCAACACCGAGGGCTGGACGAACGAACTGGGTGAGCTGGTCGCGTATCTCGATGGAAAACTCTGACCTGGAGTCCGTGGCGCAGGAGGTCTTCGCGGCCCTGGCCGACCCGAGCCGGCGCGACATCCTCGCCGCGCTGGCGGCCGGGGGCCCGGCAACCGCCACCGACCTGGCGGCCAAGCTGCCGATCACCCGGCAGGGCATCGCCAAGCATCTGACACTGCTGGCCGAGGCCGGCCTGGTGGTGGCCGAGCCCGGGGAGCGCCGCCGGGTCCGCTACCGCCTGGACTCCGCCCCCATGAAGGTGGCCCAGCAGTTCCTGGCCGCATTGGCTCGCGACTGGGACGGCCCCTTGGCCGCCCTTCGGGACGGTTTGCGGTAATCCATGCTCATCCCCACGGTCAGCACGGACCGGCTGGTCAGCACGATGGCCCAGTGGTCAGCACGTGGCCCGACGTCGTGTCCCGCGTGGCGAAACTCCATCTGAACGTGGCCGGGGCGCTCGGCCGTCGTCGTCGGCGCGTGCCCGATGCGGGCCGAGCCTGCGGATCCCGTCAGGAGGCGGTGCTCTGGCGGACCTGCAGCTCGGCCGGGAAGACGCAGCGCCAGTGTCGAGCGATCTGCCGGTTGACCAGGGCGCGTGTCGCGGCGGCGGCCATCTGTTCGACCGGCTGGTGTACCGAGGACATCGGCGGGTTCGCACACGCGGCGATCACGCTGTCGTCGAAGCCGACGACCGCGACGTCCTGCGGGATGCGGCGGCCGGCGTCGCTCAGTGCCTGCATCGCGCCGGTGGCCATCAGGTCGCAACCGGCGAAGATGGCGTCGAGGTCGGGATGCTCGGCGAGCAGCCGCTGGGTGAGTTCATAGCCGGCCTCGCGCCGGAACTTCCCCATCGCCGAGATTTCCGGCAGATCGAAGTCCTTGACCGCTCGCCGGTAACCTTCGCGGCGGCCGTCCGCGCACGAATTGCCCTCCTGGCCGTGCAGGGCGGCGATCCGCCGGCGCCCGGTCTCATGCAGATGCCGCACGGCCGCGTACGCACCCTCGGGGTTCTCGACCCCGACAAACGGGAGCCCGGGAACCGTCGGGCCCATCGTGACCACTCGTTCGCACCGCCGGTAGAAGTCCGCGGCCAGCACGGGCGGCACGTTGATGAGCAGAACGCCGAGACTGACCGACGTGGCGATGCGGTTGAGCAGCGCAGCCGTGTTCGATTCGTCAATAACGTGCACCCGAAGTTGCGCGTTGCTGCCCGCCAGCTCCTGCAGGATGCCCGCGGTGACGCGGCCGTAGTACGGGCTCGTGCCGAACACCGACGTGTCGTCGACGATCACGAGCTCGACCACTTCGCCATGACCGGACGCGAGCGCGCGAGCCACCGGATCGGGCCGATAGCCCAGGTGCGTGATCACTTGGCGTACGTGCTCACGGGTCTTGGCCGCCACTCCGGGCGCGTCGTTGATCACCCGGGAGACGGCCGCCTTCGACACGCCTGCTTCCGCGGCGACGTCGGCCAGCGTCGGTCTCCTCTGCGCCATCCGGCAAGTGTAGGGAGGGCTCGCGTCCGGCGGGATCAATATTTCAGGTAGCCGACGACGTCCACGGTGACATTTGCCGAAGCCGGAGCGTTGTTGACGACTGTCATGCGCCCGCCTGTGCCAAGCGTCACCCGGGCCGTCGCATTGCCGGGCTGGTTGGCACCATGAGTGGCGAGAACCGAAGTGCTCGCCGAGTCCAGCTTGAGGCTTCCCGCGCTGGTCACACCGTTGACCGACAGGTTGACGAGCACCGTCTTGGCCGCCGATGGCACTCCCGCGCGCCCCGCTACGGCGAAAGTGATCGCCGCGCGCGCTTTCAGACCCCGAGCGTTCAGTACGCGCACAGGAGTGACCGGAACGTACGCGTTCGTGCGATACCAGCCGACCAAGTCCGCAGCCAAGTGCGCAGAACCGCTCGACGCGTTGCGCAGGGTGATCTGGCCGCTCTTGTTCAAAGGAACAACGACGCGTTGGGTCACGGACTGCCCGGCATTGTGCAGGTTGGTCGCGACGGCCGGTGGTTCGGTGCCCTTCGGGTAGGCGAGGATGCCGCCCGGTGCGCGTCCGCGGGCCACCGCGACATCGATCGCCACTGCCGAAACGTTCGTCCCTCGGACGGTGACGTCGACCTCCTTGTTCGGTCCCAGCTGAGTGGGCCTCAGCAGGCGGGCCGGGGTCACCGGGACGTACGCCTGAACGACGGTGGTCGGAAGCAGGCGGACGACGCTGGTCGTGCTGCCGGCCGACTCGAACGAGACGATCGTCCGGCCGTCGGCCTGCAGCCCGCCGCCGCTGTGGCCGCGGGCTTGCTGGGTGCCCACCTGATCCACGACCAGCTCGCCCGCATCTTTGCCGTTCGGGGTGAAGCGCTGGACGTAGACGCGACTGGCTCCGCAGTCGGCGTTGTGGCCGATCGCCGTGGCGCCCGTGCTCGTAGTGAACGCGCGGCGAGCGGTGGGCGCGCAGTCGTGGGTGGCCCCGACGGCCAGGCCGCCGGTGCCGAACGAGGTGTCGGGCGCGCCGGTGGAAAGGATCTTGAACAGGGCCATCCGGTCGGCTGAGCGACCGGTGATGAACGTGGCGCTCATCGCCTCGGGGACAAAACCGGCGGGCAGTCTGTACATGGCCAGTTCGGGTCGGCCGCCGGCCGTGTAGCGAACAACGGACGTGTTCGTCGCGGTCAGCAGTTGATTGCCGGCTGCCGCAATCGTGCGGATCTCATCGCTCGTTTCGAGCACACCGTCGGTGGCCCAGGTGGTGTCGAGTGAGCCGTCTGCCTTGATGGCCGCGAGCAGGTGTGTCGCCGGCGTCGTGCCTTGGTCGACGCCGTGGACGATCAGCGAGCCGTTCTGGCGGATGGTGACCGCTTGGACAAGTTCGATCGTCCGGTTCGTGAGCGCAGTGGATGTCGCGCCGCCGACTCGATGCACCCGGATGCCCGGTCGGCCGGTGGCCACGATCGCGGTTGAGCCGTCCGCGCCGGTGGCCAGCAGCCCTGCGAACGGGACGACGACTTCGCGCTCTTTCGCGCCGCTCGGGGTCAGCGTGGTCAGCCGCGCGACACCCTGAGCATCAGTGGTCAGCAGGCGGGCCCGGCCCGAGCCGTCGACCGTCGTGTCAGTCGGCTTGCCGGAAATAGTGGTGACGCCGTTGATCCCGTACCCAGAGTCAACATTGGGAGTGGGCGCGGCTTGCGCAGGAACGGCGAGGCCCAGAACGACAAGCCCCAACCCGCTGATACCGGCCAGGCGGCCCCGGCGTAGCTTCTGCCGACGCTTTTGTCGAAGATCGCAGGCCCGTTCGGCCTTCGCGCTTACGCGATGACGCTCGTCCTGGACAAAAGGGGCATTTGGCATGCGCGCAAGGATGGGGCATTTCGGCGCCGGACTCAACTTCCGGCACGTACGGGTTCACCGCTTCAGCCATACGAGCGCGTTCGCTCACGATCGGACGCGGACGATGACCGTTCCTCAGCGGTGTCGCCGGGCGCAGGACCATGCATCTTTCGACGCCGTGGGCGAAGTGCAGGACCACGATCAGCATCAGGCCGACCGGCTGGTCGAGGGCGAGGTTGTCGCGTCGTCAGCCTGTCGCCTGGCCACGGTCATCCTGCTCGTGCCTCATCAGCCCAGCCCAGGTAGGCCTCAACCGGCTCGGCTGACCTCATCCAGCGCCGGCCCCGCCCAGGCGTTATCCGGTCGCGATGTCGGCCGGTGTGCTCACGGGCTCGGGGCGAGCCAGCAGGCGCAAGGTGTCGGCGACGGTCGCGGCCATCGCGTCGCGGGCGGGGGCCAGATAGCGGCGGGGATCGACCAGGTCGGGGCTGTTGCCCAGCGCGGCGCGGACCGAGCCGGTAAAGGCGAGGTTGAGGGCGGTGCCGATGTTGATTTTAGCCATTCCCGCTCGTACGGCTGAGGACAGTTCATGGTCGGGGACACCCGAGGAACCGTGCAGGACGAGCGGGACTCGCACCGATTCGCGCAGGCGGGCAATCAAGTTGTGGTCCAGCCGTGCTGTGCGAGTGTGCATCGCGTGCGACGAACCAACAGCCACCGCAAGCGCGTCTACACCGGTTGCATCCACATATGCGGCCGCCTCTTGCGGATCGGTTCGCGCGCCCGGCGCGTGGGCGCCGTCCTTGCCGCCCACCTCGCCCAGCTCGCTTTCGACCCACAAACCGGCGCGACGGCACAGGGTGACAGCGGCCGCCGTCGCGGCGACGTTTCGCTCGTACGACATGCGCGAGGCGTCATACATGACCGACCCGAAACCGTGCGTCGCGGCCGCGCCGAGGAGTTCCTCGGACTCGACATGGTCGAGGTGCAGTGCCACCGGGACGGAGGCCGACGCCGCGACCGCGCGTGCTGCGGCGGCGATCGGCGCGAGACGGCCGTGATGGAAGCGGACCGCGTTCTCGCTGATCTGCAGAATGACCGGCAGACCGGCCTGCTCGGCGCCGGTGACGATGGCCTCGGCGTGCTCGACCGTGATGACGTTGAACGCGCCGATGGCGGTCGCGCGCGAACGCGCAGAATCGACCAGGTCGCCGGTAGGGGTCAGCACAGCGGGCTCCTTCGCGGTTGCAACGGTGTTCGGTTGACAGCGGGTCCGGCGGCAAGCAGGCGGTGATAGACGTCGGGGTCGAAAGCACCGGCGACTGGGGCACTGACCGCGGCGGCGGACAGCGCGACGGCGTCGGCGAGCAGTGCCGGCCACTCCGTGCGGTCACGCAACCCACGCGCAAGGGCCGCCACGCACCCGTCGCCGGCACCGGTCGGGTTCCCGGTCAACGCCTCTTGAGGAGCGCTTTCGTGTACGCCGTCGGGAGTGACCGCAAGCAGTCCATCCGGCCCGCGGGAGACGACGACGGCGCCGCTCGAAAGCGAGCGAATGGTTGAGGGCGACACCGTCGGGAGGAGCTCCGCCAACTCATGCATGTTCGGCTTGGCGAGGGTGGGTCGCGCTTGCAGTCCGAGCCTGAGGGCTTCCCCGCTGGTGTCCAGAACGGACGGGACATGGGCCGCGGCCGCGATGCGCACCAGAGTGGCGTACGCGTCAAGCGGGAGGCCGGGCGGAAGCGAACCGCACAGGGCCACCACTGACGCTTCGCGCATCAGATCCTGGAAGTGGCCGACGAAGCGGCGCCACTCGGCCGTCGGGACGACCGGTCCCGGCTCCCAGAAGCCGGTCGCGTCGTTGGCGTCGACCACGGCAACCGTGCGTCGAGTCTCGCCGGTGACCGGGACGAACGACGACGCCACGCCTTCGACGGCCAGCAGCTCGGTCACGCGCATGCCGGTCGGGCCGCCGAGCAGGCCGGTCGCGAGCACGGTTTCGCCGAGCGCATTCAGCACTCGTGCGACGTTGAGGCCTTTGCCGCCCGCGCGTTCGGCAACCGTCGACACACGATGGGTGCCGTGGGGGACAAGAGCGTCGATCCCGTACGTGAGGTCGAGCGCCGGATTGAGCGTGACGGTAACGATCATGGGCAGGCTTCCGGGCCGGATCTGCCCCGCCTCGAGCCGGCCGAGCTGCGCTTCCGGTGTCGACGGCGACGCCGCCGGACGGTGTCCGGACGCGCCGACAGCGTCGGGCGGACGCAGGCTCAGAGATCAGCCCTGGCGACCTGACTGCCGGACTGGCTACCGGCTGGGCGTCGATCGATGACTCGATTCAACTGATCGAACGCGCATGTGTCAACCATCGATCATGCGCGTATGGTGCCTCTGAAATGTTCATATGGACATCCGGGAGTGCTCGCATGGCCGATTTCGACGTTCTGGTGGTGGGCGAAGCCAACCCTGACCTGCTTCTGCGGGGCGACGTGCGCCCGCGGTTCGGCCAGGAGGAGCAGCTGCTAACCAGCGCGGAGCTGGTGTTGGGTGGCTCGGCCGCGATCACAGCGGTCGGGTGCGCCAAGCTGGGCCTGCGCGTCGGGTTCCTGACGGCGGTCGCTGAGGACGCGTTCGGCGCGATCGTGCGCGAGTGGTTGTCGGCGGCCGGAGTCGAGGTGCTGCCCGTGCGGCGCGACGGCGTGCCGACGGGTCTGACCGTGGTGTTGTCCGAACCGGACGACCGCGCGATGCTCACTTTGCCCGGAACGATCGCCGCTCTCCGACCGGACGACGTGACCGACGCGTTGCTGGTGCGGGCTCGCCACGTGCACGTCGCCGCGCTCTACCTGCAGCCCGGATTGGCAGCGGGCCTGGCTGGAGTGTTCGAACGCGCACGAAACGCCGGCTTGAGCACGTCGCTCGACACGAACTGGGACCCGGCCGGCACGTGGGCCTCATTGAGCGACATCCTTCAACGCACTGATGTTTTCCTGCCCAACGCCGCCGAACTGTTGGCCGTGACCGGCGCCGCCACTCCCGAGGAAGCCGCCGCGAAGCTGATCCCAGCGGGCACGACGGTCGTCATGAAGGACGGAGCCCGCGGCGCACGAGCCTGGTGGCCCGGCGGCGAGAGCACAGTCCCCGGCCGAGCGGTCGAGGTGGTCGACACAACCGGTGCAGGCGACAGCTTCAACGCCGGATTCCTCGCCGCCCGGCTCTCCGGCCGCGACGTCCCCGAGTCGCTCCGCTGGGCCGCGGTAGCGGGCTCCTTGAGCACCCGAGCACCAGGCGGCACAGCGGCGCAGGCAACCTTGGCCGACCTGACTCAGTAGCCCGCGATCCGCTCGGGTCAGCAGCGGCCGTTCGCTGAAGTGCTGACCAACCGGCAACACCGCGGCAAGAGGGCACCGAGCCGATTCGTCGCCGACGTGAGCGGACGTCGCGCGCTGGGCTGGTTGTGGGCTTGGGCCCGAAATGGGCGGCGTTGAAGTTGAGCATCAACCGCGGGCAACCACGCGCAGGCCGTCGCCCTGTCGGCCCGCGAACTCGGCGCCACCACCATCACCATCACCACCACACCCCCACCGCCACCACCGCCGTCATCGTCATGCCCGAGGACACCCCGCCCTTCGCGGCAAGAGGGGTCCGAGCTGATTCGTCGCCGACGTGAGCGGACGTCGTGCGCTGTGGCCGGGTGCGGGTTTGGGCCCGAAACGGGCGGCGTCTGGCGTTGGGCGTCAGCTACGCGGATGGGTCGCTGACGGCCGGCTGGCCATGAAAGAAGCGTTGGTTTCTCGTCAGGTGGCGAGGACCTGGCGGGTGGCGTTCACGAAGAGCCAGAACGGCTCGAGCGTGGTGTTCTTGCGGCCGGAACGGGTGTTCGTGCGGAACATCTGCTCGCGCAAGGGCGTGGTCAGTTCGAACTGCACGCCCCTGTCCTGCAGGGTCTTGTTGACGATGTTGCCGGGTTCGGTGCCACTGAGGTTGGAGACGGTGTTCGCATCGACAACTTGGACCGGAGTATCCATGAACGCCGCGGTCAGCGAGGCGAGCATTGCGGCCTTGAGGGTCGTGTCCCGACCGCCGACCAGCACGGCGGCAACGTCGTCGTCCTCGAAGCCGGCCTCCTCAGGAGAGCAGCCGTGCAGCGAGACCGCGCGCTGACTTCCGCGGACCGTGGCCAGGGCGACCGGGTCGTCGCAATGGGTGGAGGTGATGTGCAGCTTCCCGTTCCCGGACGACTTGATGCCCTCGAACATCCAGTAGTCGTACGTGGCGCCGCCGACCAGGCCGCCGGCCGGGTGGTAGCCGGCGATGGCGAGGCACAACTCCGACGTGCCGGGCTCGATGCCGCCGCTATGAAGGGCGAGAATCGCCGTGTCGGGGAAGAAGCCGCCGGGCGCGTCGCTGTCGTCGAGGGCGGCATGCCGCCGGAAGCGCCGGGCGTAGTCAACGCCCTCGCTGTAGCGCGCGTCTCCGTAAAGCGCCGTGTTCGACGGCAGGTCGTCAGCCGCGGCCGCGGGTCGTGCACCGGCGATAACCATCGGCGGGACGGCGGCCGCGCCGAGCGCGGCCAGGACACTACGACGAGTGAGCGCGGCCATGGGCACAGGATCTCACGCGGCATCCGCGTCGTGTGTCCCGCGCGAACGTGAGCGAAGTGGGCCGGACCGGCGCCGGACGAACAGCAATATCGCGCAGCCGAGGACGGCCTCCACGACGTACGGGATGGGCTCGAGCGTCCAATGGATGACGTGCCGCCAGCCGGGAACGATGCGGGCGCCGACGATAACGACAGGTTCGAGCAGAAGCAGCAGGCCGGTAATGAGAGCGACGAACAACGTGACGTCCGGAGCGCGCCGGCGTACCGCAGCCCCGATCGCGCCGAAGAGCGGCCCGCTGGCCAGACCCGAGAGCAGCCAGCGGCGGTTGCGCCACAGCACATGCTCGAGGTGTTCGCGCAGCGTGGGCAGCTGGTCATCGGTGATCACGGCGACGGCCAGGTAGAACCCGAGCAACGCCATCACAGTCGCGGCCAGACCGAGCAGGGCGCCGCGGGTCAGTGAGCGAGTGTGCAGTCCGGCGATGAGCGCAACGAGCAGCCACGGTGTGCTCAGATTGCCGATCGTGTCGCGCATACCGCCGTGGTCGCCCTTGACGATCGTGGCGATCGCGCCGAAGACCAGCGCAGCGGCCAGGATTCTCACCACGAACGTCGCTCCAGCGGTTCGGTGGGAGTCGAGCTCACCACGGGAAGTGCTCCAGGAGGGCGGCCACTCGGGGATCGTTGGCGGCCGAAGGCTGGTGCACGACGTGATAGGTGACCGGCGGCAGGTCGGTGACCGGCTTGGCGGTGAGGCCGCGCGGCACCGGGACGCAACCGTTGACTACGGCCAGGCCGACGCCGAGCGTGACGAAATGGGTAATCAAGGGCCAGCCTTCCGCTTCGACGGAGACCGTCCACTCGCTTCCGGCCGATCGTAGGCCCTGCTCCAGCAGAATGCGATGCGGCCGGTTCTGAGGGGGCACGACCAGTGCTTCGCCGGCCAGGTCGCGCAGAGTCACCGAGCGCCGGCGGGCCAGCCGGTGTCCGGTCGGAACGAGAAGCACCTGGGGAAACGTGGCGAGTTCGGTCACGGTCAGGTCGTCGGGTATGACATCGAGAACGCTGACACCGACGTGGGCATGACCGCTGCGGACAGCGGCGAGCATCTGGCGGTGATCACAGTTGATCAGGCGGAGCCGGGTGGCCTTGTCGGCGAGCACGGTGCGGATGGTGTCGCCGAGCAGATACAGGTAGGCGCCCTGGCCCGCGGCGAGAACGACCGGACGGGCGTACGTGGTCCCGGTGAACTCGCTCAGAAAATGAGCGAGCCGCTCATCGTGCTCGCGCGCGAAACGGGCGACCGCCTCGCCGTCGGCGGTCAGCACGAGCCTTCGGCCGTCGCGGTGGTAGAGCGGGCGGCCGAGCGAATCGGCCAGTTTGCGGACCTTCACGTGCAGGGCCGGCTGGGAGATGTGCAGTTCCTCGGCGGCGCGTGTGAAGTTGAGATGGTCGGCGAACACCGCGAACCAGGCGAGCGCGTCGGCCGGGACTTTCATAGCGGCACACTATAGCCGCCGCTGTATTACTAGTTCTGCTTTATTCGTGCGCGGCTCAAGCTGATCGTATGAACGAGCGAATGGATGCGCGACCCGGCCGAGAAGGATCGAACGCGCAGGAACGAACAACGGAACGACATCGAAGGCTGGGTGTCGACATCGGCCGGGTGATCATCGCGGGCGGTGGCCCGGGCGGCGCCGACACCCAGTTCTTCAGCGGGGACACCGCGCGCATGCTGGCCACGCCGGCCGTGCCGGGTGCGTTCGAGACGCTGGCCCGGCTCATGCCGCAGTTCGAGGAGGTGTGGCTGGTCTCCAAGTGCGGCGACCGCGTGCAACGCAGTACACGACTGTGGCTCGACCACCACGGCTTCGCCGCCCGCACGGGCATTCCGCCGGACAACGTGCGCTTCTGCTTACGCCGCCCGGAGAAGGCCGTCCACTGCGCGGAGCTGGGCATCACGCACTTCGTGGACGACAAGCTCGACGTGCACGAGGCTCTGCGCGGGGTCGTCGAGCACCGCTATCTGTTCGGCCCGCAGCGCTCCGCCGCGCCTGGGTGGGTGCTGCACACCCGCACATGGGCCGAAGTCGAGGCGGCCATCGGCCGGCCGGCTGAGATGAGCGTTCAGACGGTCATGCACGACCGGCAGTAAGCCGCTCGTCCGTAGGACAGCAAACGCTGGCCGTGGCTGACGCGCAGAGCGGGCCGGCATACGACCGCGTAGGGCGGGCAGGTGTGCGACCGACCGCGTAGGGCGGGCAGGTGTGCGACCGACCGCGCAGGGCGGGCTCGCGTGCGACCGCGCAGTGTGGGCTGGCATACGACCGGCCGCGCAGTGCGGGCTCGCGTACGACCGCGCAGGGCGTGCTCGCGTACGACCGCGCAGGGCGTGCTCGCGTACGACCGCGCAGGGCGTGCTCGCGTACGACCGCGCAGGGCGGGCCGGCATACGACCGCGCAGTGCGGGCTGGGATACGGCCAGCGCCCGAGTCGAGGCAGCGCCACGCGAGCTCGTCTGCCTGGCAGGCCGAGGCCACCATCGGCGAGCCGCGGACGCCGCCTTCCTGAGGCCGGAACGGGCTGGGTCCGTCAGTCGTTGGGGTGGACCAGCACCTTCAGGCCCTGGCGGCCGGCGGCCGTGGTCAGGGCGGCATTCACGTCCTTGAGCGGGAAGACGTCGGTGGCCAGCGGCTTCAGGTCGACCAAGCCCCTCGCGACCAGGGAGATCGCTCGGGGATAGACCTCGCCCATGCGACGGGACAGGATCAGGCTCAGGCCTTTGCGTCGGGCCTGGGCGGCGCTGAACGAGGTGCGGTCGCCGTCGGGGATGCCGACCAGGATGACCCGGGCTCCCGGCTTCGCGAGACGCAGCGCGGTGTCGATCGCCTCCTCGGACCCGGACACCTCGAAGACCACGTCGGCGGTCGGTGCCGCCGGGTCGGCGCGTTCGGCGCCGAGACGCTCGGCGGCGGCCATCCGGTGCGGCAGCGGCTCGGCCGCCACGACCCGAGTGGCGCCGTGCCGCAGGGCGAGCTGGATGAGCAGCAGACCGATCGGGCCGCACCCGACGACGGCGACCGTCGAGGCCATCCGCATGTGGCTGAGGTCGACCGCGTGCAACGCGACGCCGAGCGGCTCGAGCATCGCGCCCTCGTCGTCGGAGATCGAGTCGGGCAGCCGGTGCAGGCGGTGGTCCGGCCAGGCCATGAACTGACGCATGCCGCCGTCGCAGGCGCCGTGACCGGCGAAGACGATGTTGAGACACAGGTTGGGCCAGCCCTCGCGGCACGGCTCGCAGTGCTCACAGGGAATGGCCGGATCGATCGCGACGCGGACGCCGTCGTCCGGCCCGCCGCGGATGACACCGGCCATCTCGTGCCCCAGGACCAGCGGCTCGGCCACCGCGGCGTCACCGATCGCGCCCTCGGTGAACCAGTGCAGGTCGGAGCCGCACACCCCGACCGAGGTCACCTCGACCAGCCGGTCATCAGGCCCAGTCGGCGACGGACGGTCCTCGGTGTGCAGACGAACATCTCCGGCGGCGTGCAGACGCGAAACGAGCATGCTCCGACGCTAACATCGCTCAGCTCCGGCGACCGGCTCGCTCGAGCGCCGCCTCCGCCTGCCCGGCCAGGTCACCGACCAGGTCGGCGGCCGACGGCACGTCGGTGACCAGGTCAACGCCCTCGCCCGCCCACACCGGCATCGCGGGGATGACACCGCGCGCGACGTCGTCCTGATAGTCCCGCGCGGCTCGGGGATCGGCCGCCAGCTCGGCTTCGCGGTCTCGCCAGCGGTCGAGATAGGGGTGGCCCAGCGTCCGGGCCGTCCAGTGCGACGGCCACGACGATCCCCGGGCGATGTCGAGTACCCGGCTTCGTTCGGTCTGCTCGGAGCGGCCCTCGATGAGCGCCTGGGTGGTGGCCGGTTCGACCAGCGCCTCGGTCGTCGCCAGGAAACGGGTGCCGATCAGGGCGCCGGCGGCACCCAGCGCCAGGGCCGCCGCCACCCCGCGGCCGTCCGCGATCCCACCGGCGGCCAGCACCGGGGTCGGCGCCACCAGATCGACCACGACGGGCACGAACGGGAGTGCGGACCGGCCGCGCCGTGCGCCGTGACCACCGGCCTCGGTGCCCTGCGCGACGATGAGGTCGGCGCCCAGATCGGCGGCCCGTCTGGCCTCGTCGAGGTCGGTGACTTGCACGATGATGCGCGCTTGAGCGGAACGAACAATGTGCGCGTACGGGCTGGGGTCGCCGAACGAGAACATGACCGTGGTGGCGCCCAGATCCAGCGCGTGGTGGACCGCGCCGGCGTCGATCGCCCAGGTCAGGAATCCGACCCCGTACGGGTGGCCGCTGCTCGCGGCCATCGGCAGTTCGCGGGTCAGCCACTCGCGGTTCCCGTACGCGGCGCCCAGGATGCCGAGCCCGCCACCGCGGGAGACGGCCGCGGTGAGGGCGCCGCCCGCCGAGCCGCCCATCGGGGCCAGCGCGATCGGATGGCGTACGTGGAAGAGGTCGGTGAAACGCGTGGAAAGCGTCATGGGCGCATCATCGCGCGGCCGGGTCAGCCTTTCAGCCCCGAGAAGGTCATGGTGGCGATGAACCTCTTCTGCGCGAACAGGAACGCGACGATCAGGGGCGCGGTGGCCAGCACGTTGCCGGCCATCAGCTGCGACCATTCCGTACGCCGCATGCCCTGGAAGTTGGCCAGGCCGACCTGAAGCGTGAACCGGTTGTCGTCGGAGATGGCGACCAGCGGCCACAGCAGATCGTTCCAGCTGGACAGCAGGGTGAACACGGCCAGGGTGGCCAGGGCGGGCCGCGCGAGCGGGAGCACGATGCTGCGGAACGTCCGCCACGTGCCGCAGCCGTCGATGCGCGCGGCCTCCTCCAGTTCGACCGGCAGGGCCAGGAAGAACTGACGCATCAGGAAGATGCCGAACGCCGAGGCCAGCCATGGGACGAACGCTGCGGCGAGCGTGTCGACGATGCCGATGCGCGCGAACATCAGGTAGGTCGGGATCATCAGCAGCTGGATCGGGATCATGACCGTGGCGATGATGACGAGGAACGCGGCGCCCCGGCCGGCGAACTTGAGCCGCGCGAAGCCGTAGCCGGCCATCGAGCAGAGCACCAGGTGGGCCAGCACGGCGACGACCGAGACGAGCACGGTGTTGCCGAACCAGCGCAGGGCCGGGGTCTCGGTGAGCAGCGCGCGGTAGCCCTCGATGTGCAACGACGTCGGTAGGAGCTTGGGCGGGAACTGATTGATTTCGGCGCTGCTCATGAACGAAGTGAGCACCATCTGCACGAGGGGGAGCACGAACAGCAGGGCGAGCGGCATGAGAAGCAGATGCCACGCGCTGAACGGAAGCCGGCGTTTGAGGGACTGCATCAGAACACCTCCGAGCCGCGGCGACGGCTGTACCAGATGATGCCGAGGGTGAGCAGCAGAGTGACCGCGAAGAGCAGGTACGCGGCCGCGGCCCCGTACCCGAGCCGCTGGGTCTGGAAGGCCAGTTCGTAGATGTAGTAGACGACCGTTTGCGTGCTGTTGAGCGGCCCGCCGCGCGTGGTCGTGTAGATCAGGTCGAACAACTGCACGGCTGTGATCGTTTGCCAGACCCCGGCGAAAACGGTCACCGGTCGCAGCTCCGGCATCGTGACGTGGCGGAACACGCGCCAGCGGCTCGCGCCGTCCATCCGGGCCGCCTCGACCAGTTCCTTCGGGATGTCCTGGAGGGCGGCCAGGTAGATCACGGTGGTGAAGCCGACCTCGCCCCACAGCGCGATCACGCAGATCACGTACAGAGCCTGGGTCGGGCTCTCGAGGAACTGTTGCTGCGGGATGCCCAGGTGACGCAGGACGTCGTTGGCCGCGCCGAACTGCGGGTTGAAGACGAAGCCGGCCAGAATGCCGGTGGCCGCGGCGGACGCCACGTACGGGACGAAGATGCACGTCCGATAGAAACCGATCAGCCGGATGCGCTGATTGAGCGCGATCGCGATCACGATGCCGAGCACGATCGACGACGGAACGAACAGAACGGTCAGCAACAGGGTGTGGCGCGCGGCGGCGAGCATGTCGGGATCGCTCGCCAGGCGCTGATAGTTGCTCCAGCCGACGGGGATGCCGGGGGAGATGCCGTTCCACCGGGCACGCGAGATGAAGAACGCCCAGATCGCCGGGAAGAGCGACAGGCCGACGACCAGGGCGGTGGCCGGGCCGGCGAAGGCCCAGCCGGTGAGGTTGCGCCGGAGTGCCCGGCCTTTCGGCCGGGCCTGCCGGACGGTCGCGTGCGAGGACGCCGCGAACGTGATCGCCATCAGTTCACCACGGCGTCGGCCGACTTCTTGGCCGCCGCATCGAGCGCTTGCTTCGCCGTTGCGCGACCCTGCAGAACGGACGCGATCGCGTCGCCCACATTGCGCGAAAGCACCTCGTAGCCCGGCACTGTCGGGCGGGCCTGCTTGGCGTTCGCGAGGTTTTCGAAGAACTTCTGCCCGCCCGGGTAGTCCTTGACGTACGCGGCGAACTCCGGGGTGTCCTGCTCGGTCGAGCGCAGCGGCAGATTGCCCACCTTGAGGTTCCACTTCGCGTCGATCTGCGCGCTGGTCAGCCACTTCACGAAATCGCGGGCGGCGCCGGCCCGGTTGGCGTCGTCGTGGTCGAACAGCACCCAGAGGTCGGGACCGGAAACCGTCTGGTGGTCGCCGTTCACGCCGGGCAGACCGGTGACCCCGTACGACAGCTTGGCGTCCTTGATCTCGAGTAGCGCCCACGGCCCGGTCAGGATCATGGCGACCCGGCCGCTGTTGAACAACGGGTGGTACTTCTCGTCCGTCTGATCGAGATACATAGACTTGTCATCGACGGCCATCTGCCTCAGCGTCTCGAGTGCCGTCACACCGGCGTCGGAGTTGAACGCGGGCTTGGTGCCGTCGAGGATCTTGCCGCCGTTCTGCCAGAGCAGCGGCCACAGGTGCCAGGTCGTGTCCTCGCTGCCCGAGACCGAGTACGCGGTTCCGTACGTCCGGGTCGCCGGATCGGTCAGCTTCTTGGCCGCCTGGCGGAACTGTTCCCAGGTCCAGTCGTCGGTGGGGTAGCCGACGCCCGCCTTGTCGAAGATCTCTTTGTTGTAGATGAGCGCGAGGTTGTCCACGAGGGCCGGAATGCCGATTACTTTGCCGTCGGCGGTGGCGACCGTACGCGCGGCCTCGGGCATTTCCGTCCATTTGAACGACGGATCCTGCACGAACGCGGTCAGGTCCTGCGTCTTTCCGCTCGCGCCGAGGTCGCCGGCCCAGTTGCCGTACGCGTACGAGATGTCGGGGTAGCTGCCCCCGGCGAAGCCCGCGGACAACTTCGTGAGCAGATCGTCGGTGGTGGGAGCGCCTGGTGAGGTCTTGATCGTGACGTTGGGGTGGGCGGCGTGATACTCGGCCGCGAGGCCCTCGGCCACCTTCTCGGTCTCCTCGGTCTGCCCGGTCCACCAGGTCAGCTCGACTGCCGCAGCGGGGTCGTAGCCGGCGGCCGAGTCCTTGCCGTCGTCGGTCGTGCCGCCCATGCAGGCGGAGACGAGCATGAGAACGCCGACGCCGCCGGCGAGCAGTCGAAATTGTTTGGTCATCTCGGGGCACCTCCGCTTGCAGGAATGTCGCGGTTCAGGTGAGGACGACGGAACGAGTAAGCAGTCGCGGGTTGTCGGGATCGAGGCCGCGGTGGGCGGCCAGGGCCAGCGCGAATCGCTGGACGAGCAGAAGCTGGGCCAAAGGATCAAGGTCATTCCGGTACGCGGTGGCGCCCGCGCTTGTCGCGACGTCGTCCAGCTCGGGGGGCACGTCGCCCAGCGACCAGACCAGGCTGCGCGGGCCCGCAACGGCGACCGGTCCGTGGCGGAAATCCATGGCCGGGTAGGACTCGGAGTAGGCCTGGGCGGCCTCGCGCACTTTGAGTGCCGCTTCGTGAGCGAGCCCGACCGTCCACCCGGTGCCCAGGAACACCAGATGATCGATACCGGCGGGATCGGCGGGCAGCGGCATGGCGAGTGCTCGGCGGCCGTCGGCGGTGAGCGCTTCGAGAGAGAACCGCGCATCGGGCGCCGGCGCGGGGTTGAGCGGTTTAGAAGTGGACCGCGCGTCGGTCGCCGGGCTGGGACTGAGCTGTTCGGGGTTGGACCGCGCGTCGGTTGCCGGACTGGGACTGAGCTGTTCGGAGTTGGACCCCGCGTCGGTTGCCGGGGTTGAGCTGAGCTGTGCGGAGCTGGATTGCGCGTCTGATGCGTTAGTGGGTTTTGGTGACTCTGTTGCGCGTTTGAAGGCGGCCCGCGCGAGAGTTAGCACGGTGGTGGGGAAGCGGGTTTGGACGACGCTGCGTTCGTCGGCGAAGTCGAGCAGGAGCTGGGCGTCGGTCAGGGTGTCGACGGGTTCGTTCTCGACCGCGGTGATCGCGATGCGGCGGGCGTCGGCCGGGACGTGGCGCAGTGCCTCGAGGACTTCGGTGGAGGTTCCGGACCGGGTCACCGCGACGACCCGGTCATAGTGACGGCGCGGCTGGTATTCGGATGCGCAGACCGCGTCTGTTTCGCCGAGGCCCGCACCTTCGCGCAGCTCCGCCATGCTCTGCGCGACGAACCACGAGGTGCCGCAGCCCAGGATCAGCATTCGTTCACCGGGGGCGGCCAGCTCCCGCACCGCCGAGCCGATCAGCTGCTCGGCGGCACGGGCCCAGACATCCGGCTGGCTGGCAATCTCGGCCGAGGTGGCATTCATGTCTGCGGATTATGCTCGTTTCTGCTCGCTTAACAAGATCCGAGCATCAAACGAGCATTCTGGAGTGAGCGTTTGCGCCGCGCTTCGGTGGCGGCCGGTTCAGTGGTGGCCGGTTCAGTGGCGGCCGGTTCAAGACGACCGGCGGGCGAGTGGCTTGCGTAGCGACTCGGGAAGTAGGTCGCCGTGTGCGGCGGTCAGGTCGTCGCACAGGGCCCAGATCTGGTCGACGGTCAGCGTGGCGGCTGTGTTCGGGTCGACCATGGCGGCCTGGCGCACCATGCGCGGGTCGCCGGTGAGGGCTGCCTGCACGGTCAGCTGGCCGACGCTCACGAACGAGCGGTTGAGCGCCGCGCACTGCACGGGCAGGTCGCCCACGTGCTCGGGGCGCACACCAAGGCGGTCGACGACGCACGGAACCTCGACCGTGTAGTCGGCCGGGAGGTTGGTGATCAGGCCTCGGTTCGGCACATTGGCATGGATGCGCCGCTGCTGGCCCGTGACGATGCTGTGGATAACTTGCGGCGCGTACTCCGTCGCTTCCCGGGTCAGGTCGAGCGGCTCGCCGGCCAGCAACGACTGCCGCGTCGAGTGGTACTCGGCCACGTTGTCCGCGCTGATCTGCAGATAGTCGCCGACCGGGATGCGCAGCCGCTCGATCTCCTCGTCGTGGTGCAGGTACCAGGGCACGTACTCCGACGAGTGCTCACTCGTCTCTGTCGGGAAGTAGCCAAGCCTGGCGTACATGTCCATGCGGACCCGCCGGCGCAGCTGTGGATAACTTTCCAGCAGTTCGTCGAGCCGTGGATACAGTGACTCGCCCCGGTGCTCGAAGCGCAGCAACCACGCCTGGTGGTTCACGCCGGCACCGGTGTAGTCCACTTCGTCCAGCGGCACCTCGAGGAGCGCAGCCAGATCATGAACCGTCCAAAAAACCGAGTGACAGAGCCCAGCCACCCGAAGACCCGGCGCGATCGCCGACAGGTACGCGACGTTCATGGCCATCGGGTTCGTGTAATTCAGAAACCACGCATCCGGGCACTGCTCGAGCATGTCCGCCGCTATGCCGTCGAGTACTGGAAACGTGCGCAGCGCCCGAAAGATGCCACCCACGCCAAGCGTGTCCGCGATCGTCTGCCGAAGGCCGTACTTCGCCGGTATCTCGAAGTCCCGGACGGTTGCCGCGTACATCCCGACCTGGATCGCGTTGATCACGAAGTCGGCGCCGTCGAGAGCGGCCCGGCGGTCGAGGTGCGTAGTGATCACGGGGGAGACGCCGAGCTGCGAGGCCGTACGCCGAGCGATCATCTCGGCGGTGTCGAGCCGTTCGGCGTCGATGTCGTGCAGGACGAGGGTGACTCCGCCGAGCTCGTCGAAGGACAGGATGTCGGCCAGCAGCTCGCGGGTGAAGACGACACTGCCGGCACCGAGAAACGCGATCACGGTCATGAGCGGATTCTTGGACGGCGATCACATTCGCACAAGATGAGTTGGCTATCCGCTAACAAACGAACTATTTTGACTGCGCGTTTGATCAATCCACCGTACCGGGAGAAGTCGATGTCGCTTCGCCGCGCCGACCGCATGTCGGCCATCCTCGACCACCTCGCCGCCGGTGACTCGGTCGACGCCGGCGAGCTCGCCGACAAGTTCCAGGTGTCACCCGCGACCATCCGGCGTGACCTGCAGGTACTGGAGGATCAGCGGCTGCTGGCGCGTACCCACGGCGGCGCGGTCGCGATCGACGTCGCGTACGAGTTGCCGGTGCGCTACCGGGCCGGTCAGCACCGGGAGGAGAAGGCGATGATCGCGCGGGCGGTCGCGGCCATGCTCCCGCACGGGCCGCTCTCGCTCGGCGTCACCGGCGGCACCACCACCCACCTGCTGGCCCGTCTGCTCGCCGACCGGGTCGACCTCACGGTGGTGACCAATGCGCTCAACATCGCGCATGAGCTCTCCCTGCGCCCGCGACTGAAACTGATCATGACAGGTGGGGTCTCGCGGACTCAGTCCTACGAGCTGGTCGGCCCGATCGCCGACCAGGCGCTGCTCGGGCTCAACTTCGAGATCGCCGTAGTCGGCGTCGACGGCATCAGCGTGCGGGGCGGGCTGACGACACACGACGAGATCGAGGCCAACACCAACGCCACGATGATCAAGCGAGCCCGGAAGGTGATCGTCGTGGCCGACGGTTCCAAGATCGGCAAGATCTGTCTCGCCGGCATCTGCCCGATCAACGGTGTCGCCCGGCTCGTGACCGACGCCAGCGCCGACCCGGCCGAACTCGACGCGATCCGGGGCATGGGCATCGAGGTGGTCGTCGTGAACGAGAAGTAGGACGTGATCATCGACAACTGAGTGACCGCGGTCGTTGTGCGCGGGGCTGAGCGGTGGCAGCCTCGGGACGTGCGGATTCCCTTCCCGGTCCAGGTCGGGCTGTCGGCCGTGGCGGGCGTCGTCTCGTTCGTGATTGCGCGGTCGGTGGGAACGCTGGCTGTCGGCCACCTTCACCCGATTCCGTACGCGCTTCTCCTGCTCGCCGTCGTGCTGCTCGTCGCGCGGGCGGCCGGCGTCCTGTTCGCGCTTCCGGTCGGCATGGCGGCGATCCTGGCGTACGACTGGTTCTACCTGCCGCCCTTTCGCGATCTCAACGAGGCCGCGTTCACGCTGCTCGGGACGTTCCTCGGCATGGCCGTGATCGTCGGCGCGGTGACCACCGTGACCAGCCGGCGGGCGGTCGAGGCCGAGCGGGCCCGCGGTGACATGGCCGAGGTGCAGGCCTCGCTGCGCCGCCTCGCGCTGCTCATCGCTCAGGGCGAGCCACCGCAGCGGGTGTTCGAGGCGGCCACCAGGGAGGTCCGCCGTCACCTGGGAAGCGACACCGCAGCCCTGATCCGGTACGAACTGGACGGCTCGGTCACCGAGCTGGCCTGCGACGGGTCGTCGGAAGGCACGGTTCCGGCCGGGCTGGTCAGCCGGGTCCGCGAGACCGCGCATTCGTCCCGGCTCGACGCCACCGCCGTGGGTGTTCCGATCGACGTGAACGGCCGGTTGTGGGGGATGTTCGCGGCCGGATCGATCGAGGGCCAGCTGCCCGGCGACACCGAAGCGCGGATGAGCGAATACACGGAACTGGTGGCCACCGCGGTGGCCGACGCGCAGAGTCGCGCGGAACTGATCAGTTCGCGGGCGCGCATCGTGGCCGCCGCGGACGAGGCCCGTCGCCGCATCGAGCGCGACCTGCACGACGGCGCACAGCAACGGCTCGTCGCACTCGCCCTCCGGCTCCGGACGGCCGCGCACGACGGGGAGAAGAGCGCGGAGGTGGCCGAGATCGGCGGCGACCTCATGACGGTCATCGACGAGCTCAGGGAGCTGTCGCGGGGAATCCACCCGGCCGTCCTGTCCGATTCGGGGCTGCGACCGGCCCTGCGGGCGCTGGCCCGGCGGTCGCCGTTGCCGGTGGAAGTGGACGTGCGGCTGGAGAGCAGGCTTCCGCAACCGGTCGAGGTGGGGGCGTACTACGTGGTCTCCGAGGTGCTCACCAACGCGGTCAAGCATGCCGGCGCCGAGGTGGTCGAGGTTTCGGCGTGGGTCGAGGACGGCAGTCTGCGGCTGCGGGTGCACGACGACGGGACGGGCGGAGCCGACTTCTCGGGCGGCACCGGTCTGCTCGGGCTAAAGGACCGGATCGAGGCGCTCGGCGGGACCTTCGACGTGAGCAGCCCGGTCGGCGCCGGAACGACCGTGTCGGTGCGAATCCCACTGGAAACGAACGCAAGCGATCCGCAACCGGGCCGGAGCGAACCGTAGCGGGCGCGGACCGGCGCCGTTCGCGCCCGATCGGACGCCGGCGGGGAGGTCAGGCCGTCGGTGAGCGAACGCGCAGTCAAGCGGCGAGTGGTTGCGCGGCTGGCTTGCGGCGGCGAACCGTGGCGGCGCGGCGTGGGCTAGTGCGCGTACGGGTGCGGTTTGCTCGTCCGGGGATCTCGGTGACCGTCACGGTGGGCGCCGGCTCCGGCTTCACGTCCGCGTCGAGCAGGATCGCGCCGTTGCACAACATGCTCCAGCCCAGGTCGTCGTGGTGGACGAGCAACGCTGCGGTGTCCCAGCCCGGCTGGTCGATCGGCGGGCACTCGGGAGAATGCGTACACATGCTCATAGGTTCGTGAAATTGAGCGCCTCGCACATCGCGGCCACCCCCACTCCTCGATACCGGCTAGCCGGTAGCCGCATAATCCCTGCCATGACGGGGCTCAAAGTGGTGGTGGCCGAGGACGACGTTCTGCTGCGCGAGGGGATCGCCAGCCTGCTCGCCCGTGAGGGGCTGGACGTGCTCGGGCAGGCGGGGGACGCCGTCGAGCTGATGAACCTCGTACGGGCAACAAAGCCGGACCTGGTCGTGGCCGATGTGCGGATGCCGCCGACGCACACGACCGAGGGTCTGCGGGCCGCCCGGGACATTCGTGCCGAGTTTCCCGGCACCGGAGTGCTCGTGCTGTCCGCGTACGCGGATGTGGACCAGGCGATGGAACTGCTGGCCGGCGGTCGCAGCATCGGTTACCTGCTGAAGAGCCGGATCACCGACGTGCAGGAGTTCCTCGGCGCGGTCGAGCGGGTGGCCGGGGGCGGCTCGGTGATCGATCCGGGACTGGTGTCCGAGCTTGTCTCCGCCCGCCGCCGCGATGATCCCCTGGCGGTGCTCAGTGCCCGCGAGCGTGAGGTTCTGGGCCAGATGGCCGAGGGGCAGTCCAACGCCGGCATCGCGCGCCGCCTGTGGATCACCGAGGGCACGGTCGAGAAGCACGTACGTGCCGTGCTGTCCAAGCTCAAACTGCCCGAAACGGACGATCACCACCGCCGGGTGCTGGCCGTCCTCACGTTTCTGGAGGCCCGCTGAACGGCGCGCCGGACGGCCCGATCGACGTCGCGCCGGACGGCCCGCTGGACCGTGCGCCGGACGGCCCGCTGAACGTCGTGCCGGACGGCCCGCTGAACGGCGCGCCGGACTGCCCGTTGGACGGCGCACTGGACGGCCCGCTGAGCAGAAGACGCACCGCCGCGCCCGAAAGGTCGAGTTTCGAGAGGAAACCGATGGCGGGGCTCTCCTCGACCAGATCGGCGTAGTCGTCGCTCGCATGGGTGGAGATCATGATCACAGGGGTGGGGGAGAGGCGCCGGGCCAGGTCGAAGCCGCTCTCGCCGCCGAGATTGACGTCGACCAGCGCGACGTCGGGTTTCAGCTCGCCGGCCCGCCCCAGCGCGTCGGCGATGTCGGAGGCGGTGCCCGCGACCTCCACGCCCTCGCGCTCCAGCAGATCGCAGGCGGCGGCGAGGAAGTGGGCGTTGTCGTCGACGAGCAGGCAGCGCAAGGTCACGAAATCCAGACTCCCAGCTCGTCCCGGCGGCCGCATTCCTGCTAGCACGCATCTCGTACCGAAGGACCGGGGTTACCCCCTACCGAAGGCCGTACCCCTACTTCCGGGTCACCTGTAGTCTCCTGACGAAGCTTTCCAGGTGAGGTAGGGGCTCTTTCCGGTGTTCAGTCGCATTGCCATCGTCAACCGTGGTGAGGCCGCCATGCGCCTCATCCACGCCGTCCGTGAGCTGGCCGCGGAGACCGCGACCCCGATCGAGACGGTGGCCTTGTTCACCGACGTGGATCGTGGATCGACGTTCGTGCGGGAAGCCGACATCGCGTACGAGCTGGGCCCCGCCGCCGCCCGGCCCTATCTCGACCTCAAGACCCTCGAGCGCGCGCTGATCGACACGGGCGCCGACGCCGCCTGGGTCGGCTGGGGGTTCGTGGCCGAGGATCCGGCGTTCGCCGAGCTGTGCGAGCGCATCGGCATCACGTTCGTCGGGCCCAGCCCCGAGGCGATGCGCAAGCTCGGCGACAAGATCGGCGCGAAGCTGATCGCCGAGGAGGTCGGCGTGCCGGTCGCGCCGTGGAGCCGCGGCCCGGTCGAGACGCTCGAGGCCGCGTTGGCCGCCGCGGGCAACATCGGCTATCCGCTCATGCTCAAGGCGACCGCCGGTGGTGGCGGGCGGGGCATCCGCGTCGTGCGCGACCCCGACCAGCTCGCCGACGCCTACGAACGCACCAGCCAGGAGGCCGCCCGCGCATTCGGCAGCGGCATCGTCTTCCTCGAACGCCTGGTGACCGGCGCCCGCCACGTCGAGGTCCAGGTGATCGCCGACGGCGAGGGCACCGCGTGGGCCCTCGGTGTGCGCGACTGCTCGGTGCAGCGCCGCAACCAGAAGGTCATCGAAGAGTCGGCCTCGCCCGTGCTGCCGCCCGAGCGCGCCGCCGAGCTCAAAGCGTCGGCCGAGCGCCTCGCCGTCGCGGTCGGCTACCGCGGGGCGGCCACCGTCGAGTTCCTCTACCACCCGGGTGACGATCTGCTGGCGTTCCTCGAGGTCAACACGCGTCTGCAGGTCGAGCACCCGATCACCGAGTCGACCACCGGGTTCGACCTGGTCAAGGCCCAGCTGCACGTGGCCTCGGGCAACCGGCTGATCGGCGAGCCGCCCCGCGAGCGCGGCCACGCCATCGAGGCCCGCCTCAACGCCGAAGACCCGGACCGCGACTTCGCCCCGTCGCCCGGCCGCATCGCCCGGCTCGACCTGCCCGCCGGTCCCGGCATCCGCGTCGACACGGGGGTGAGCGAGGGCGACACCATTCCCGGTGACTTCGACTCGATGATCGCCAAGGTCATCGCGTACGGGAAAGATCGTGACGAGGCCCTGGGACGCCTGCGCCGGGCGATGGCCGACACGACCGTGGTCATCGAGGGCGGCGCGACCAACAAGAGCTTCGTGCTCGACCTGCTCAATCAGCCCGAGGTGATCGACGGCTCGGCCGACACGGGGTGGATCGACCGCGTACGCGAGCAGGGCCGCCTCGTCTCGCACAAGCACTCCGCCGTCGCCCTGGCCGCGGCCGCCATCGAGGGGTACGAGGAAGAGGAGCGCACTGAGCAGCAGCGCCTTCTCTCCACCGCGTTCGGCGGCCGGCCCCAGGTGCGGCACGAGAGCGGCGCGCCTCTCGACCTCAAGCTGCGCGGCGCCACCTATCGCGTACGCGTCGCCCGGGTCGGCGCCCGCCGGTTCCGCGTCAGCATCGAAGCCGGTCACGTCGTGCGCACGGCCGACGTCGAACTCGAGCGCTTCGACAAGCACTCGGGCCGCATCACGGTCAACGGCCGCCGCCACCGGGTGCTCACCGGCACGCACGGCCCGATCCACCTGGTCGAGGTCGACGGCGTCACCCACCGCGTCAGCCGCGACGAGGGCGGCGTGCTGCGCTCCCCGATGCCGGCCCTGGTCATCGCCACCCCGCTCACAGTGGGCGCCGAGGTCGAGGCGGGCGCCCCCGTGCTCGTGCTCGAGGCCATGAAGATGGAGGCCGTGCTCCGCGCGCCGTTCAAGGCCCGCGTCAAGGAGGTGCTGGTCACCGTCGGCGCCAAGGTCGACTCGGGGGCCGCGCTGCTGCGGCTCGAGCCGATCGGCGACGCCGAGGCCGAGCAGGAGGCCGCGACCGGCGACGCCGACATCGACCTGCCCGCCGGTCCGGACGAGCCGTCCGGCGCCCACCGCGTCGTCCGCGGTCAGGAAGATTTGCGCAGTCTGCTGCTCGGCTTCGACGTCGATCCGCTCGACGAGCGCCGGGTGCTGGCCGACTACCTGGCCGCCGCCGCGGCCGCGAGCCACCGCCCGCTGGCCGGCGAGGTCGAGCTGATCGAGGTCTTCGCCGACTTGGCCGAGCTCAGCCGCAACCGCCCGGCCGGTGACGACGGTCCCGGCGACACCCACGTGCACAGTGCGCGCGAGTTCTTCCACACCTATCTGCAAAGCCTCGACGTCGAGCGGGCCGGCCTGCCCGAGTCGTTCCAGGCCCGGCTGTCCAAGGCGCTCGGCCACTACGGCGTGAAGGACCTGGAGCGTACGCCCGAGCTCGAGGCCGCGGTCTTCCGCATCTTCCTGGCCCAGCAGCGCACGTCGGCTGACGCCTCGGTCATCGGCGCCCTGCTCCGCGCGTGGCTGCCGGCGTCCCCGCCCGACGACACGCTGCGCGAGCCGGCTGGTCTGGCCCTCGAGCGGCTCATCGCGGCCACCCAGGTGCGCTATCCGGCCCTGGCCGACCTGGCCCGTGGTGTGGTGTTCTCCTGGTTCGGCCAGCCGCTGCTGCTGCGCAACCGGGCCCGCGTCTACTCCGGCATCCGCAAGCACCTGCGCCACCTCGACCTCGAGCCGCAGTCGCCCGACCGCGCCGAGCGCATCGCCGAGATGGTCCGCAGCACCGAGCCGCTCGTGCGCCTGCTCGGCCAGCGCCTGGTGCGCGACAACCTCGACAACTCGGTCATGCTCGAGGTTCTGACCCGCCGCTACTACGGGAACAAGGACCTGACCGGCCTGCGTACGTCGGGAATCTTCGTGGTTGCCGAGCGGGCCGGCTCGTGGATCGTCTCGGCCGCCGTGCCGTTCGACGGGCTGGGGGCCGCGCTCGACGACCTCGCCTCACTGACCGGCGACGCGGCGATCGACGCCGACATCTATTTGTCGTGGGAGGGTCAGCCGGCCGACCCCGACGCCATGGCCGCCGCCCTGCACGAGGTGGTCAGCGCCCACCCGCTGCCCTCACAGGTGCGCCGGCTCACCACTACGGTCGCGGGCCGCGGCGGTGCGGTCATGCACCACCACTTCACGTGGCGCCCGTCGAGCGCCGGCCTGACCGAGGAACGACTGATCCGCGGCCTGCACCCGTACATCGCTCAGCGGATGCAACTGGAGCGGCTGCGCAAGTTCGACCTGACCCGGCTGCCGTCCTCCGACGAGGAGGTCTACCTGTTCCGCGGCGTCGCGCGGGAGAACCCGGGCGACGATCGGCTCATCGCGTTCGCCCAGGTGCGCGACCTGACCGAGCTGCGCGAGCACGACGGCCGCCTGGTCGCCCTGCCGACCGCGGAAGAGACCATCGCGACCTGCCTCGACTCGATCCGCCGGGCCCAGTCGCAGCGGCCGTCGGACAAGCGGTTCAGCACCAACCGCATCGTCATCTACGTGTGGCCGCCGATCTCCATCACCCGCGAGGAGATGGAGATGATCGCCCGGCGCATCCTGCCGACCAGCGCGGGCGCGGGCCTCGAGGAGATCCTCTTCATCGGCCGTTACCGCGATCCGGTCTCGGGCACCCTGGCCAAGGTCGCCGTGCGCATCTCCAACGACGCCACCGGCGCCCCCGTTCTCACCGTCGGCGAGCCCACGGACGAGCCGGTCGAACCTCTCGACAACTACCGCCTCAAGGTTCTGCGCGCCGCGGCCCGCAACACCGTTTACCCGTACGAGCTGACGTC
Source organism: Actinoplanes sp. NPDC021490 (assembly GCF_055562135.1). Lineage (NCBI taxonomy): Bacteria > Bacillati > Actinomycetota > Actinomycetes > Micromonosporales > Micromonosporaceae > Actinoplanes > Actinoplanes sp. NPDC021490. The sequence goes on along the minus strand of NZ_JBVHFW010000002.1, from coordinate 349,325 downwards.
GCTGCTCGGCGAGTTCCAGGAGTACGACCTGGACGAGTCGTACGCGCTCGTCCCGGTCGACCGGCCCAAGGGGCGCAACACGGCCGCCCTGGTCGCCGGGGTGGTCACGTCCCGCACCGAGCGGCACCCCGAGGGCATCACCCGCGTCGTTCTGCTCGGCGACCCGACGAAGGCCCTGGGCGCACTGTCGGAGGCCGAGTGCCGCCGCGTGATCGCCGCTCTCGACCTGGCCGACCGGATGCGAGTTCCGCTGGAGTGGTACGCGCTCTCGGCCGGCGCCCGGATCTCGATGGAGTCGGGCACCGAGAACATGGACTGGGTCGCGGCCGCGCTCAAGCGGATCGTCGAGTTCACCCAGGACGGCAACGAGATCAACATCGTGGTCGCGGGCATCAACGTCGGCGCCCAGCCGTACTGGAACGCCGAGGCCACGATGCTCATGCACACCAAGGGCATCCTGGTCATGACGCCCGACTCGGCGATGGTGCTCACCGGCAAGCAGTCGCTCGACTTCTCCGGCGGTGTCTCGGCCGAGGACAACTTCGGCATCGGCGGCTACGACCGGGTGATGGGCCCGAACGGGCAGGCGCAGTACTGGGCGCCCAACCTGGCCGCGGCGCGCGACGTGCTCATGTCGCATTACGACCACACGTACATCGTGCCCGGCGAGGCCTTCCCGCGGCGCGCGGCGACCACCGACCCGGTCACCCGCGACATCTCGCCGTTCCCGCACAACGTGGCCGGCAGCGACTTCGCCACGGTCGGCGAGATCTTCTCGGCCACGGCCAACCCGGACCGCAAGAAGGCGTTCGACATCCGGATCGTGATGCGCGCGCTGGCCGATCAGGATCACCCGGTGCTCGAACGCTGGGCCGGCATGGCCGACGCCGAGACGGCCGTGGTGCAGGACGTGCACCTCGGCGGCATCCCGGTGTGCCTGCTCGGCATCGAGTCGCGGTCGGTGCCCCGGCGCGGATTCCCGCCCACCGACGGCCCCGACACCTACACGGCCGGCACGCTGTTCCCGCGGTCGTCGAAGAAGGCCGCCCGGGCCATCAACGCGGCCTCGGGCAACCGGCCGCTGGTCGTGCTGGCCAACCTGTCGGGCTTCGACGGGTCGCCCGAATCGATGCGGAAACTGCAGCTCGAGTACGGGGCCGAGATCGGTCGCGCCATCGTCAACTTCCGCGGCCCGATCGTCTTCACGGTGATCTCCCGCTACCACGGCGGCGCGTTCGTCGTCTTCTCCAAGATGCTCAACCCGAACATGACCGTGCTCGCGCTCGAGGGCTCGTTCGCCTCGGTGCTGGGCGGCGCCCCGGCCGCCGCGGTGGTGTTCACCGGCGACGTGAACCGCCGCACGGCGGCCGACCAGCGGGTCAAGGACGCCGAGGAGCGTCTGGCCGCCGCGTCGGGCGCCGACCGTGGCGCCCTCGCGGCCGAACTGGAGGAGCTGCGCAACGCGGTACGCACCGAGAAGCTGGGCGAGGTGGCCGCCGAGTTCGACCGCGTGCACAGCATCCAGCGCGCCGTCGAGGTCGGCTCGGTCGACGCCGTCATCAAGGCCACCGAGATGCGCCCGCGCATCATCGAGGCCATCGACACCGCCCTGCGCCGCCAGCAGCGCTGACGCCCGCACTCAGCAGACAGCCCCGCCCTCGCGAACGCGAGAGCGGGGCTGCTGCGTGCTTGGCGGCCCGGCACATGTGGACCGGCTTGCCGGCCTGACGCGCCACCGCTACTGGCCGGATTTACCCGGCGTGCGAGCTGGGGCCGCTGCGTGCCGGGCGGGCACTCAGGTCAGCGGCGTTCGACCAGCTCGCAAGCGGTCAACGTGTCCTCGGCGTGGCCGGTGCACTTGTCGCCGGTCGGGCCGTTCGGGCCGCCGTCCAGCAGGTCGACGGCGGCGTTGGGATTCCCGGATTCCTCGCCGGAGTTCAGCTGATCGTCGCCCGCCTCGCCGTACACCTTGTCGGCGCCGGGCCCACCGCCCAGCACGTCGTTGCCGCCTCCGCCCCGGATGGTGTTGTTGCCGCCCATGCCCGCGATGCCGTTGGCGAGAGCGTTGCCGACCAGCACGTCGTCGCCCTTGCCCGCGAGGATGTCCTCGACGTCCGCGCCCACCGTGTCGCCTTCACCGGCCTCGCCGTCGTTGCCGCTGACCCCGTCCAGGCTGACGTGCACGGGCTTGGTGCGCCCGTAATACACGACGATGTCTTTGTCGGGACCGCCGAGCATCACGTCGGGGGCGAGGTCGAAGCCGCCGTCGAGGTAGTCCGGGCCGGTGCCGCCCTCGATCCGGTCGCTGCCCGAGCCGGACTGCAGGGTGTCGTTGCTCGGCCCGCCGAAGAGCTGGTCGTTGCCGGCCCCGCCGAGCAGCATGTCGCTGCCGTTGCCGCCGTAGACGCGGTCGTTGCCGAGGCCCGGGTCGAAGCTGGTAGGCCAGTTGACCGAGTCGCTGCCGTCGCCGCCGGAGATCGCGTCGTCGCCGCTGCCACCGAACAGCTTGTCGTCGCCGCCCATGCCCCAGATCGCGTCGTTGCCCGAACCGGCCGCGCCCAGCACGTCACCCATGATGTAGTCGGCCGCCGAACCGCCGGTGATGCGGTCGGCGCCGGGCCCGCCGTTCGCCGTCAGCGGCACGTTGGTGTTGTTGACGATCGTGTCGTTGCCGTCGTAAGTGAACACGCGCACCTGACCGGTCGTACCCGTCGTGGTGCAGCGGACCTTCGTCGAGTCGCCCTTCACGGCCGCGCAACCCTTGCCCGCGCGCACTGCGACCCGGTCGTCGATCGTGATCGTGCGGCCCGACCGCGTGACGACGACATTGTTGGTCGCCTTGGCCGCGGCCGCGTACTGAACCACCGTGCTCGACGTGACCGACGCCAGCCCGCCGGTCGCCGCCTCGGCCGGCAGCGCGAACCACCCGGCCGCACCGACCGCGATCACTGCCAGACCCACGCCCGGTATCCACGCCCGTTTCATCGCCTTTGACCTCCCCCGTGAGAGCCGGAGGACAGGAGCCCCCAGCATGACGGCCTTGATCATAAGAGGCGCGACGGCCGGGGCCGTCCACTGGACGCGGGCACGACTCTCTGGCGGAGAGCCGGAGCCGGTGGCAGTCGAGCGCGGTTACTGGGCGGCGGGACGCGGATGCGGTTGCCAGCCGGTCGGGTCGAGGCCGCCGGGGATGGGCGCGGACGGGTCGTAGGGGTGCCGCGTGTAGACGAACGTGCCCACGTCGAGGTGCGTGGCCACGCCGTCGGCGCCGCGCTGCACGGTCAGGCGCTCCCCGGCGAAGTAGCCGTTCAGCCCGATCCAGCTGCCGTCGCCGGCCGGGCGGAACTTGGCCCCGCGCCCGCCGCCCGGGGACAGCGTGCCCAGTTCGAGGCCGCCGTCGGCCAGGGGGCGCAGCACCTGCGCGGCCGGTCCCCAATACCAGGGTCCGGCCAGTTCGAGCACGGCCGGATCGACGTCGGTCATGGGCTGCCACGGCTCCGGGATCCGGGGCTCGCGGTCGGCCACGAGCTCGATCAGGTCGGCTGTCACGGTGCCGACCGGCAGACCCGAGGTCGTGTTGGCCAGCAGCACCGCGCCCAGCCCGTCGTCGGGGCTGATCCAGACCGTGGCGACGAACCCGGGCACCGAGCCGGTGTGGCCGCTCAGCAGCCGCTCGCCCCGGCGCAACAGTTGGGTGCCGAGACCGTACGAGGAATTCCACGCCGTCGCCTCGGGCGCCGAGGACGGGAAGCGCATCGCCTCGCGTGACTCCGCCCGCAGCACCCGCTCGTCGCCCCCGAGCAGGAAGACGGCGAACCGGGCCAGGTCGTCCGCGGTGGACCACAGCTCGCCGGCCGGACCCATCGGACCGTAGTCCTGGACCGGCTCGGGAAGCAGCACGTCCGCCCACGGGTGCACGGCCCAGCCGGAAGCGTGCGGCGCGGACGGCCGCAGACCCGTGCGGGTCAGGCCCAGCGGCTCGAGCACCTCGCGCGCCAGCACCTCCGTCCATGTATCGCCGCGCAGCCGCTCGACCAGGGCGCCGAGCACCGCGAAGCCGGGATTGGAGTAGTGGAAGCGGTGGCCGGGCGGGAAGACCCGCGGCTCGGCCTGCAGCACGTCGGGCAGTTCGGGCCGCAACGCGCCGGGCGAGCGCTCCCACCACGGGCCCGGCGGCTCGGCGGCCAGACCGGCGGTGTGGGCCAGCAGGTCGCCGATGGTGGCGTCACCGATCGTCGTGCCGGGCAGATGATCGTCGAGCCGGTCACTCAGGGCGAGCCGGCCCTCGTCACACAGGCGCAGCACCAGCACGGTGAGGAACGTCTTGGTGATCGAGCCGATCCGGTATTGCACCTCGCCGCCCGGCGTCACCCCGTCGACGCTGCCCCAGCCCTCACGCCAGACCGGCCGGCCGTCGCGCACCACGGCCGCGACCACGGACGGAGCCCGAGCGGACACCTGCGCGGTGGCCAGGCGGTGACGGAGCGCGCGACTGGTCTCGGGCAGCAGATCCGGCTGGTTCGATGGCATCTCGCGAACCTACAAGGCCGCCCCGGCACCTTCCGGCTCAGGTCGGCAACTCGCCAGCGCGACGGCGATCCGGTCGAGCAGCGGCGTCACCGGCGATGACAGCTGGTTGTTGACCACGACCGAGAAGATGAGCGGACGGTGATCGGGGCCGGTCACATATCCGGACAGCGCCGAGGCGCCGGTGAGCGTCCCGGTCTTGGCCCGGACGTTGCCCGCGGCGGGCGTGCCCCGCATCCGGTCACGCAGGGTGCCTCCGACTAGGGGGTCGGGGTCGCCGGCCACGGGCAACGCCGCGTACCAGAGCGGGAACCAGGGCTCGGACCGGACCGCGAGCAGGAACCGGGCGATCGCGGCGGGCGGCACAAGGTTGCGGCGGGACAGGCCCGAGCCGTCGACCTGCCGCATCGCGCCGGTGCCGACGCCGAGCCGGGCCAGGTAGGCGGCCACGGCGTTGGTGCCCGCCGGCCACGTTCCGGCGCCGGCCGCCCGCTGCCCGATCGCCTTGACCAGTTGCTCCGCCATGGCGTTGTTCGAGCGCTTGAGCAGCGGACTCATCAGCTCGCGGAGCAGCTTCCCATGGTGCCGCGCGAGCGCCTTCGCCGCAGCCGGCGTCGGCCGGCCCGTGACAATCAGACCCTCCACCCGTACGCCGTGACGACGCAGCGCCGTCCGGAAGACGTCCGCGACCAGCGCCGTGGGCTCCAGGACAGTCACCGCCTCGGTCACCGGCGGAGCACCCCGCAGGACGCGCCCGGTGACCGTGATCTCGTTGGTCCCGTGGCGGCGCGTGACGGAGATGCCGGGCGCTGTGCCCACCGTGATCGTCCGGTTGACCACGGTCATTTGCCGGCTGGGCGGGTTCACCGAGATGCGGGCCGGACGGTTGTCCACCGTCGCCGGAGCGGCCTGGACGTTCACCGTTCCGGCCAGATAGTTCTCATCGGGCGCCAGCGTGAGCGCCGAGATCGGTGCCGCCCCCGGGTACGTCTCGTCGTCCCACGCCCATTCCAGTCCGAGCCGTTGCGAGTCGAAGAAGGTGTCATCGGCGACCAGGTCGCCGGTGATCTCGTGGAGTCCGGTCGCGGCCACGTCCCGCGCCAGCGCGTCGAGGTCGCCGGGGCTGAGCGCCGGGTCGCCCGTGCCGCGCAGGTAGACATCGCCGGTGAGCAAGCTTCCACGGCGTACGCCGGAAGCCTTGGCCTCTGTCGCGAAACGGAACTGCGGACCGAGAATCGCCAGGGCCGCGGCCGAGGTGAACAGCTTGGCGTTGGACGCGGGCAGCAGGCGGCGCGCGCCCCGGCGATTAACGAGCGTCGCCCCGGTGCGCGCGTCGGCCACCACTACGCCGGTCTGCGCGCCCGCGAGCGCCGGATCGGCCAGGACGTCGTCGATCGCCCGCGCCAGGCCGGCCGATTGATGCGCGTTTGCCGGAACGTGGGAGTCGGGCACGATTGCGCGCGCGGCAGAGGTGCCACCGGAAACGGTCGCGCGTGCGGCGGCCGTGCCGCCGGGGACGGTCGCGCTCGGGGGAGCGGTGGCGCCAGGGACGGTCGTGCTCGAGGGAGCCGTCAAGCATGGGACGGGCGCGCGCCGGGAGGTGGCGAGCGACGCCGCGGCGGCGGGAGCGGTCAGTGCCGGCTGGGCCACGAGGGAGAGCGCCACAGCGAGCGTCACGCCGGCGGCTCGTACGCGGGTCATGTGTTGATCAACGAGCGGGAACCTGATGCGTGGCTCCGGACGTCTGCGTACGCGGACCGCCTTTCGCCGGAATTTCGGGGCCGGCGGCGAGCATGGACGGTAACGACGACGGAGGTTTGTCTTGCGAGCACTCCCCGCCCTGGCCGCGGTCTTCGCCCTGGCCGCCTGCGGCACCACGGCCGGTCCCGCCGGCCCGGACCCGACAACCGCACCGCCGAGTGCCGGAGGAGGCGGCGGAAGCAGCCCCGAGGTGGTCGCGTCCGGCCTCGACGTGCCCTGGGGCCTGGCCTTCCGGCGCGGCGGCGACGCCCTGATCGCCGAGCGCGACAGCGGCCGCATCCTGCGCGTCGAACCAGGCGGGGGACAACCCGAGCAGGTGTACGAGGTCCCGGGCGTCGCCGCCGGGGGAGAGGGCGGCCTGCTCGGCGTCGCGGCGAGGGGCGACTGGGTCTACGCGTATTTCACCGCGGCCGACGACAACCGGATCGTACGGTTCCGGCTGGAAGGCAACGCGCAGCCTGAGGTGATCTTCGATGGCATCGCGAAGGCCGGTAACCACAACGGCGGCCGGATCGCGTTCGGGCCGGACGGCATGCTCTATGTCGGCACCGGCGACGCGGGCGACACCAGCCGCTCGCAGAACCCGGACAGCCCCAACGGCAAGATCCTGCGGCTGACCCCGGAGGGTGATCCCGCGCCGGGCAACCCGACGGCCGGCTCCCCGGTCTACAGCCTCGGCCACCGCAACGTTCAGGGCCTGGCCTGGGACGACGAGGATCGCCTGTTCGCCACGGAGTTCGGCCAGAACGACGTCGACGAGGTCAACCTGATCGAGCCGGGCCGGAACTACGGGTGGCCCGACGTCGAGGGCGAGGGCGACACCGGCGGCGGCCGCTTCACAAATCCGCTGGTCACGTGGCCGACGAGCGAGGCGTCACCGTCGGGGCTGGCGATCTCGGGCGACACCCTCTATGTGGCCGCGCTGCGCGGCGAGCGGCTGTGGACCGTCCCGATCGAGGGCGACGGCCTGGGCGAACCGCGTGCGCTCTTCGACGGGCAGTACGGCCGGCTTCGTACGGTCGAAGCCGCCCCGGACGGCTCGCTCTGGGTGACCACGTCGAACACGGACGGCCGCGGCGATGTCCGCGACGGTGACGATCGTATTCTGCGCATCGCACCCCAGCCCGGGACGGCCACGCAGTAGCGCCCATGAGATGCGGGGGGCCTATCCGAGCCGCGCCGCCGCCTTGCGGCCCAGCGACCGGCTCACCGACTCCTCCAGGCTGGGCTCGCTGAAGATCTCGGTCAGCACCTCGGCCTTGCGGACCAGCACGATCTGCGTCCGATGGTCGCCGCCGTAGTCGAAGACGACCAGCAGCGACTCGTCGCCGGCGAAGTCACGGCTCGCGATCCGCACCGACTGCCCGGCTTGCGGCTTGCAGTTCGATACCTGTTCCCGTACGTCGTAAAGGTAGGCACTTGCCCCGCCGTCGGCGTACCAAGTCGTCTCCTGCAGGATGACCGCCTCTGGTCCCTTGCGGAGCGCCCGCACCCGTCCGGTGATCGCCTCCGGCTTCGAGCCACCGAAGCAGCCCATCGACGCTCCGTTCAACTCGAAATTCCGGTCGCCGACCTCCTCGAAACCGCCGGGAAGGTAGCCGGCGCCGGCGTCGGCCGGCTGCAACATCATCGCCGGCGTGACGTCGGCGGACGGCGGCGTGGCGGGGTCAGCCGTTGCCGGTACGGAGGCGGCCGGCGCCGGATTGGACTGCGGATCACGAGCCAGGGCGACACCGCCCGCGACCATCCCGATCGCCACGACGGCTCCCACCACCCCGGTCCGCACGGCCGTGCGGCGGCGGGCCCGCAGACGAACCCGCGCCACCGGATCCCACGCGGTGTTCTCGGTCTCGGCCAGCAAGGAACGGAACCTCTGGTCAGGCATGGTCGTACTCCTCGTCCAGCAGCCCGGCCAGGGCGCGGCGGCCGCGGGCCAGCCGGGTCTTGACCGTGTTGACGGGAACACCGGTCTGCGCGGAGACCTCGGCGACGGACATATCCATGAGGTGGTGCAGGGTGATCGCTTGTCGTTCGCCCACGGTGAGCTGCTTGAGCGCGGCGATCAGCGCGACCGAGTCGGGGTGCGGGGGCAGGATGTCGGCGGCGGCTCCGTGCCGCACGTACGCCCGGACCCGGTTCCTGGCCTTACGCCAGTGGTTCACGGACAGCCGGTACGCGACCGTGCGCAGCCACGCCTCCGGGTTGTCGTAAGCGGACACGGCCGGCCATCGCTGCCAGGCCCGGACGTACGCCTCCTGCGCCGCGTCCTGAGCCTCGGCCCGGTCGCCGGTCATCGCGTACAGGTAAGTCACCAGCCGATGCCGGGTTCCGCTGTAGAACTCCTCGAAGCCGTCATGATCGGCCACCCCGCCTCCCTTGGTGTCGTCACTGACCAACACCCGCGGGACCGCCTCCCGGTTTCACGAGATCTTGTCGATCAGCGCCGACAGGGTCAGGTCGGCCGCGCTGGACAGGGTGAGATCGGCCGCGGCCAGGCGCTCGGGCTGCACGAACGCATTGGGAATGGCCACGCAGCGCAGCCCCGCGGCCCGGGCGGCGGCGACGCCGTGCGGGGTGTCCTCGAAGGTGAGTGCCCGGGCGGGCTCGACTCCCAGCCGGTCGAGCGCGAGCCGATAGACGGCCGGGTCGGGCTTCGGCGCGCCGACCTCGTTGCCGCAGGCCGTGACCTCGATGCGATCGAGCAGACCGGCGCGGGCCAGGTTGCCGTGCACCCAGTCCTCGGCCGAGCTGCTCGCCACGGCCAGCCGCAGCCCGAGCGCGGACGCCTGATCGAACCATTCCCGGATTCCCGGCGCGGGTTCCAGCGTCTCGTGCAGGCGGGCCCGGTACGCGTTGCGCCGCTCATGGCTTGCTTGCTGGTCGAAGCCCGCGCCGACCGCGGCGGCCAGGATCGTGTACCGCTCCGGAACCGGCCCGCCGTGCTCCGCGAAGAAGCCCTCCTCGGGCAGGTCCAGGCCGTGTTGCCGCCACAGCCAGCGCCAGCTCTCCAGCAGCGTCGATTCGGTGTCCATGATCAGGCCGTCGAAGTCGAAGATCAGCGCATCGAGAGTCACCGGATCAGTATCGCCGCCCGGAAGGGGTCGGTTGTTCGGCGGAGGCGAGGGTGTAGGCCGGTCCGGTAGCGTTCCGCCGTCAACGGCTGATCGAGGGGAACTCATGGCGCTCCGGAACGGCCGCGTACGCGGCGCGATCATCGCAACGACCGCCGCCGCGGCACTGGGCACCGGCATGATCGTCTTCGCCGCGCAGTCCTCGGCGGACACGACGCAGCCGGCTCCCGGGTCCGTCAAGGTGAAGCCGATGCTGACGTTCGCGCCCGTGGTGGCGCCGGCGGTCAAGTTCACGGTCACCGGAAAGGCCGACGGCTCGGCACACGTCGAATGGGAAGCTGTCGAGACGCCGTCCGGCGTCACCTTCAGCACGTACAGCGTCTTCTTTATCGACACCACGCCGCCGACCGTGCCGCCCACCACGCCAGGCCCCGTGCCGACCAGCCCGACTCCGGGGCCGCCGACGGTTCCGCCGACGCCTGTCGCGTCGCAGAACCTGCCGATCACCGTTCGTTCGGCCGATTTCACCGGGCTCAAGCTTGTCACCTATGAGGTTCACGTCAGGGCCAACGGCCCGCAAGGCACAAGCGCCGACGTCCCCAAGCTTCTGCGGACGGCCTCGGCCTTTCTGACCACCACACCCGCGACGGCGGTGTACGGCTCTCCGGTGACGCTCAGCGGCGTGACCCCGAAAGCCGGCGAGATCGCCACGCTCGAACGCCTCCCGGCCGGGACCACCGCCTGGATCAAGGTCGGGTCGCTCCGGACCGGCGCGGACCGGAAGTGGACGCTGGTCACCAAGCCGGCCGAGACCACGGCCTACCGCGTCTCCAACGCCGGCTCGGAAGGCACTTGGCCGACCACGATGACCAGAACGGTCACCGTGCGCTTCCTCGTCTCGATCAAGGCGAGCACCATGAAGCCCAAGCCGAACCAGACGGTCACGATCAGCGGCGCCGCCCGCCCGATCAAGCCCGGCGTCAAGGTCAGCCTCCAGCGCTACTCCGCCGGTGCCTGGGTGACCATCGCTGGCAGCACGCTCAAGGCCGACGGCTCGTACGCAATCGGGAAGGCCTTCGCCAAGGGCACGTGGCCGCTCCGGGTGATCGCCGCCAACGGCACGACCCTCGCCTATGGCACGAGCAGCCAGGTCACCCTATCCGTGAAGTAGAGGTCGCCGCGGCCGCGCAGCTCGATCCCGGAGGTTCCTGGTGCGATCAGCGGGCCGTCCCGCGACGATCGGATCATGCCGTCGGAACCGGGCGCGCGCGTTCAGTGCGCGACCGGTCAGTGCACGAGCGTTCAGTGGGCGTTCAGTGCGCGAGTGGTCTGTGCGCGAGCGTTCAATGCGCGAGCGTTCAGTCCAATGCTGCGCGGCGATGATCGCGATAGACGGCGGCAACGGCACTCTCTCCGAGATCAGTTTCATGCTGCGCGCGGGCAAACCCGTGGTGCCGATGGACTCGTGGAGCTTTAGTCATTGATCGACGCCTGACGACGGCAAACTTCTCCACCGTACGAGCGAACCGCGCGAAGCCGTCGCTTTCGTCCGGCGCATGCCAGCCGAGAGGAACCGTAATTGGGAGGCGTTCCCGATCTTGCGCGGTTAGCGTGACGGAGCCGATCCTGAGGAAGGAGCAGCGATGGAGAAGATCAACGAGCGACTGGTGAACTGGGCCAGCCTGCTGGAAGCGGAGACGAAGGGACAGGCCGAGAAAGCCTCCCGCCTTCCGTTCATCTTCCCGCACATTGCGCTCATGCCCGACGCCCACCTCGGCAAGGGCGCGACGGTCGGGTCGGTCATTCCGACGCTCGGGGCGATCATCCCCGCTGCCGTCGGAGTGGACATCGGCTGTGGCATGGCCGCCGTGCGCACGCAGTATCACCGCGACGAGCTCAAGCCGAACCTGGCCAAGCTGCGCACGGCGATCGAGAACGCCGTGCCGCTCAGCGCCGGCTCGTACAACACGAGCGTGAGCGACACTGCGCGTACGCGCATCGAGAAGCTCACCGCCAAGGCCGGCAAGGCCGGGTTCGAGCCGGGCCGGTACGCCGGGAACTGGGAGCTGCAGCTGGGCACGCTCGGCTCGGGCAACCACTTCATCGAGGTCACCGCGGACGAGAAGGGCCAGGTCTGGCTGTTCCTGCACTCGGGGTCGCGCGGCGTCGGCAACAAGATCGCCACGCATCACATCAAGGTGGCGCAGGAATCGGCCAAGCGCTGGTGGATCGACCTGCCGGATCCCGACCTGGCCTACCTGGCCGAGGGCACGGACGAGTTCTGGGAGTACATCCGGCAGCTGCGCTGGGCCCAGGACTTCGCGCTGGCCAACCGCGACGAGATGATGGACCGCGTCGTCGACTGTTTCGCCGACTTCGTGGGCGGACCGGTGCGCGAACTCGAGCGGGTGCAGTGCCACCACAACTACACGGAGCAGGAAACGCACTTCGGCAAGAAGGTGTGGCTGTCCCGCAAGGGCGCGATCAACGCCGAGAAGGGCCGCCCGGGCCTGATCCCGGGGTCGATGGGCGACGCGTCGTACGTGGTGGTCGGCAAGGGCAACCCGGTCGCGCTGAACTCGTCGCCGCACGGCGCGGGACGTCAGCTGTCGCGGTCCAAGGCGCGCAAGACCTTCACCCGTGACCAGCTGCGGGAGGCGATGAAGGGCATCGAGTACCGCGACACGGACGCGTTCCTGGACGAGATCCCGGGCGCGTACAAGCCGATCGACGTGGTCATGCGGGACGCGGACGACCTGGTCGAGGTGCGTCACACGCTGCGTCAGATCGTCAACGTGAAGGGCGACTAGAACCGGCCACGCTGCTACACCACTACGCGGCCCCGGCCCGAGCTCTTGGCCTGGTAGAGACGCTTGTCGGCGTCCGAAGCCAGGGCGGCGAGCTGGTCGGGGCCGCCGTGGTGCACGCCCACGCTGATCGACACGGTTAGCCCCTCGGCGATCAGGGACCAGGCGTGATCCCGTACGGCGTCGACGACGGCCTGGGCGCGGGTCTCGGTGACCTCGGGTCGCACCCCGGCCAGGATCACCACGAACTCGTCGCCGCCGAGGCGGGCCGCCAAGTCGGCCGGCCGGACGTGCTCGGACAGGATCGCCCCGATCGCCGCGAGCACAAGGTCGCCCACATCATGTCCGAATCTGTCGTTGACGAGCTTGAAACGGTCAACGTCGATCATCATGACCGCGTAGTCCGGCTGCACCAGATCACCGGCCAGATATGCCTGGTAGCCACGGCGGTTGGCCAGCCCGGTCAGATCGTCGGTCAGCACGTCCCGGCGCAACTGCTCGTGTTCGACCCGCCGACGTTCGACTTCGATCGCGTCGCGCATCGCCGTCATCCGCTCGATCCGGTCACTCCACCGCAGCCGGGCCAGCTCGTCGCCGTAGCGCACAGCCGCAGGGGGCGTGCCCGGCCGGTGTGCGGCCAGGCTCATCGCGAGCAGCCGGACGCTGCCGGGGGTCATCTCGGGGAACACGAGCCCGTCGGCGAGACGTGCGGCCTTGAGCGCTTCCCCGGCCCGGGCTGCGCGGATGGCCGAGGCCAGCGCGGCCACAGCCTCGTCGAACTCGATGAAGTAGAGGTCCGCGAACGGGTGTCCGGCCAGCGCGGCCAGCAGCAGCACGTGCCCGTGATACTGGAATCGCCAGGTCGGCGGCCAGTCCGCACCGATCACCTCCTCGGCCCCGTCGAGCAGCGGCGCCGCGCGTTCGGCCGCGCCGGCCCAATCGCCGATCATGGCCTGCGCGCAGCTCCAGTCGAGCACCAGATCGACCTTGTTGATCGCGATGACGATCCGCTGCCTGCGAACGGTCGTCGCCCATGGTTCGCCGCCCGCGGCGTCCAAGGCCTGTTCGGCCAGGTCGCTGTGCTCGAGTGCGACCTCCCAGAACCCCATGAGGTGCGCGACCTGTCCGACTTCGATCTGCGCGGCCACCCGGTGCACGACCGGTCCGCCGGCCGCGTCGAGCAACCCGACCGCGCGTACGAACGGGCTGGCCGCGCCCTCGGAGACGTCCAGCGCGTGGCGCGCGTCGGCACGCCGGGCCGCGCTGGCTCCGAGCGCCAGCGCGAGCAGAGCCGGATCCCCGAGGTCGACAGCGCACCGCAGCATGTCCTGCAGATGGGCCGAATGATCAACACCGGTTTCCCGTACGGCCAGGGACCGCGCGAAATGCAGCAGGATCTCGACGTCGGGCCACTCCGGGCGGCCGATCTGCCGGCAGGCGGCCTCGACCTCGGCCGGGCTCATCTCGCCCTGCGCCGACTCGATGAGGGCGTACGCGTGCTCGATCGCCTCGACGTGCTCGTCGCCCGGCCGCCGGGGCAGAGACATGCACCCCTCCCGATGCCGTCTTCGTCAGCGTGACCAGGTTATGGCCGGAAGTGACAGATCACCGCAGAATGGGGAAAACCGTCCCGGCGATCAGGGCTCCGACCAGGGTCCCGGCGACGACTTGGGCGACGGTGTGCGCGGACAGCACGAGCCGCGACCAGCCCACGAGCGGCACCAGCGGCACGGCGATCAGGGCGATCGGCCCGTAGACGGCGATCAGCACGGCCGCGGTCCCGGCGGCCACCCCGGAATGGATCGACATCTTCCAGTACGCCGTGACCGCCGCGAACACGATCAGTCCGGTCATGCCCGCCGCGAGCAGGGCCAGCAGCTCGCGGGGAGCGCCGAGTGCGACGAGCGCGGCGGTGCCGATCGCGACCGACACCATGCCGAAGATCAGGGGCCCGCGCCGGTGCTCGCGTTCGGGGATGTGATGGCTGGTGAGCCGCCCCCGGCGGACACCCCGGACCACGTACGCCATGGGAATGCCGGCGGTGAACAACGCGGCCGGCGCCCCCCACCACCGCGAGACGCCCGGCTGCGTGCCCGCGTGGAAGCCGACCACGACGAGCAGCACGGCGACAAGCACCCCCGGCGCGAACACCTCGGTGATCACGCGGGCAACCTTGGTTCTCAACTCTGGTCCTGGGCCTTCCGGTAGGACGCCGGCGGCACGCCGACCATGCTGGTGAAGTCGCGCGTCAGGTGAGCCTGGTCGCTGTAGCCGAGGCCGGCCGCGAGCGCCCCCAGGTCGACGTGCGTGCCGGCCTGAATGCGGTCGGACGCCTCGTGCAGGCGCGCGCGCCGGATGACCCATTTCGGGCTCACCCCGACATAGTCCGCGAACAACCGCTGCAACTGCCGGACTCCGACCGAGAACTCGCGGGCCAGGTCGTCCACGCGCGTGATCGTGGTGTCCTCGGACGTCCGGGCCACCACGGCTGCGGCCAGCTCGGCGGCGGGAGACGGCTGGCCGGGCGCGCGAGCAGTCAGAAAAGCGTCCATTTCCTGTACGGCGTCATGGTCGTCCGCTTCGAGGACGCGCTGAGCGATGTCGTCGCCGAACACCGTCCCGACCGGAAGGTAGCGGCCCGTGATCGTCGAGACGGGAGCGCCGAGGAACGGGCGGAACCCGCCCGGTCGGAAACGCACACCGAACACGCGTCCGGCACCCTCGAGCACTTCGTGAAAGGGGCCGGTGACCACTCCGGCGATGCGGCAGCGGCCCGGCTTGAACGTCACGTTGACCGCGGGATAGGGCAGAACACGCTGCTCGTACGGCTTCTGACCGCTCAGGTCCCAGGCGACAACCCAGTAGTGCTCGACGTACGGGCGCAGCTCCGGGGCGGCCGCATGCGCGCTGAAGTCGAACTTCTGCCGGCCCATGCCCGGATTGAGGATCGCCGGCACGCGAGAAAGCCTAACAAGTCGCGTTTCTTCAATCGCGCAGGTGAGCGACGTTCCTAGGCTGCCCCGCATGGAACTTCACGACATCATGGTCCGGGCCCTCGCCTCGTCCGCGGCGGTCGTCCGCGACGTCACACCCGGGCAGTCGGCTCTGCCCACGCCATGCTGCGAATGGGACGTACAAACCCTGACCAATCACTTGGTGCTCGTGGCCGACGCCCTCGACTTGGCCGGCCGGGGCGAGCCGATTCCGGATGAGCACTGGGTGTCGGTTTCTGCGCGTCCGTTCAACGTGGCCGCCTCCGACGCGTGGAAGGCCCCCGAGGCCTGGGAGCGCCCGGTGCGTATGGGCACCATGCCGATGCCGGCCGAGATGGCCGTTGCGATGCTGGTCAGCGACGTGGTCATCCACGGCTGGGACCTAGCGCGGGCCACCAGCCAGAACTTGCACGTGGACGACGACGTGGCCGCGACGACGCTGCGTTTCGTCACCACGATGGGCGACCAGGGTCGGGCAATGGGCATCTTCGCGCCATCGGTGAGCGTTCCGGACGACGCCCCGATGCTCGTTCGTGCGCTCGCCCTGAGCGGTCGTGATCCCTCCCGGTGACCGCACCCAACCGCGCAACAGCCGTTCGCCCAACACGCGGTAGGTCGACCATCCCTGGCTGATGGCGACCCCTCTCCGTGGCCGCGTCCCACGCGCGCGACAGCCGTTGGCCCGGCGTGGCTGGTCGGCCATCGGTGGCTGATCGCTGTCCCGCTCGGTGGCCGCATTCGGAGCGCGCGACAGTCGTTCGCGCGGCGCGGCAGGTTGGTTGTCCTTGGCTGATGGCTGTTCTTTTCGGTGACCGCAACCGACCCGCGCGACAGCTGTTCGTGCGGTGCGCGGTAGGTTGGCCACCCGTGGCTGATCGCTTGCGCTCGACCGACCCGCCGTTCATCGGCCCTTACCGGCTGCTGTCCCGGCTCGGCGAGGGCGGCATGGGATCGGTGTTCCTTGCCGAGGCGCCCGGCGGCCGGCTCGTCGCCGTCAAGGTCATCCGCGCCGAGTATGCGCACGACGAGCACTTTCGTGCGCGTTTCCGCAGCGAGGTCAGCCGGGCCCGGCAGGTGCCGCCGTTCTGCACGGCCGAGGTGCTCGACGCCGACCCCGACCACGCCACGCCCTACCTGGTAGTCGAATACGTGGACGGGCCGACGCTGAGCGAGGTCGTGGCCGAGAACGGGCCGCTGGCCGGCGGAAGCCTGCACGGCGTCGC
The DNA here is from genome assembly GCF_055562135.1 of Actinoplanes sp. NPDC021490. Classification (NCBI taxonomy): domain Bacteria; kingdom Bacillati; phylum Actinomycetota; class Actinomycetes; order Micromonosporales; family Micromonosporaceae; genus Actinoplanes; species Actinoplanes sp. NPDC021490. Next base: position 332,943 of record NZ_JBVHFW010000002.1, on the reverse strand, counting down.
GGTCGGGGTGGCCACCGCACTGGCGGCCATCCACGGAGCTGGGGTGATCCACCGCGACCTCAAGCCGCGCAACGTGCTGTTCGCGCTGGGCCAGCCCAAGGTCATCGACTTCGGGATCGCCCGGCCGCTCGAGCCGACGAGCTTCCACACACGCGCCGAGGAAGTGGTCGGAACGCTGGCCTACATGGCTCCTGAGCGCCTCGACCCCGAGACGGACCGGCAGCTCACACCGGCGGTGGACGTCTTCGCGTGGGGCGCCGTGGTCGCGTACGCGGGAAACGGCCGGACCCCGTTCGGTGGCGACACCCCGGCGGTGACCGCGGCCCGGATCCTGACCCAGCCGCCGCGCATCGAGAACCTCCCGCCCTATCTCGCCGAGCTGGTCACCGCGGCACTCGACAAACACCCGGAGAACCGGCCCACCGCGCCTGAACTGCTCGACCGGCTGCTGGTCACCAGCGCGCCGGGCGGTCCGCCGCTGCCCGCGGCGTTGCAGCATTCGGCGGAGGCGGCGGCGCACTCCGGCCGTTTCCGGTCGGCTTCGACGCGTCGCCGCCCCGGTCGCAAGGCCGTCCTGCTTTCCGCCGGGGTCGCTACCGTTTTGGCCGCCGCCGCGGGTGTGGGGTTCCGCTCACTCGACCCCGCATCGACTCCGGTTCCTTCCGCTTCCTCGGCCGCGCCGCCGATCGTCGCGGGCCCGAACATCTTCGATCCGCTGCGCACCGAGTCGATCTTCGCCAGAACCGACTACTGCTCGTACCGCAACGGTCTCCGGGTGGTGGCGGCCAAGGCCTCGGTGTGCTCGCCGTACACCGACACCGTGTTCCCGTCCGACCAGAGCATCGCCGTACGGGCCACCCTCGCCGACGACCGATCCTGCGCGGCGCTGCTTTTCCGGGTCGAGAACGACGACGACGATTACGCCGACGGCTATCGCGCCCTGGTCTGTCCCGGCGAAACCCGCCTGAGCAGCATGATCGACGGCAGCGAGACGGTCATCGCCACGACGAAACGAACGACGTCGACCGGCGCCGCCCACCAACTGCGCCTGGTCGCCGACGAGCAGCAGGCGACTCTGTCCATCGACGGCGAGGCGGCCGTCCGGGGCCCGCTCACCGAGTCGTCCCTGACCGGCGGCCGCGTGCTCCTCGGAGCCGTTGCTTCCGAAGCCGTTGCCCCTAGTGCCGCCGCTTCGGGTGCCGTCGCCTCTGGTCGCCGCGCCGTCGTCACTTTCACCGACGCCCAGCTACGTTCGGGCGACGCCACCGACGTGCCGCCCTTCATGACGGGCGACGCCCAGCTCACGGCGGGCATGCACATGCTCTACGACCTGGGCAAGGTGGCCATCCTGGAGCCGGCCGACTACGTGCCCGGCACCGAATACTGCCGGCGCTTCGAACTGCCGCCGACGTCCCCGCAGTGCGCCAAGAAGCTGGTCCCCATAGCGAGCGGCACCCGGGTGAGCCTGCCGATCGCCGCGAAGCCCCGGTACCTCGACTACCGCCACGACCCCGCGAAGTGCCTCGACCCGCGGACCCACGCGGGCACATGCGCAGTCCCGTTCAAGACCTACGTGACGGTCCTGTCCGAACCGTCCCCGCGCCCCTCTCTCGTGACGATCCGCGGCGGCAAAGTAACCACAGTGGCCCGGATCGACCTCGGCTCCTGAGCGCGGCGGGGTGGCCGGCGCGGGCCCGCGATCGGCGGGAGTGACGCGTCTGCGATAGGTCGCGCGTGTCGCTGCCCTCCACGGTCGCCGGCAGGCGAGGTATGTCGTTTGCGTCCGGTGTGCGGATGCAGGGAGGCTTTCCGGCATGGAACCACCCGAGATGATCAATGCTGGTGAGCTCGTGCTCAAGCGATGGGAGCTGGCCTGGGCCCCGGACGCCCTTGCCGCGATCAAAGAGTCTCTCCCCGAGCTGCGGCAGTTCTTGCCCTGGGCCACGGAGGCCTACAACCTCGACGACTCGGTCGACTACATCACGCGGTCACGGGAGGGCTGGGCCGAGGGCGAACAGTTCAACTACGCGATCTTCACCAGCGTGGGGGAGCTGGTCGGCTCGATCGGGCTGATGACCCGGATGGGGCCGGACGTGCTCGAGATCGGCTACTGGACCCGGACGCCGTACGCGGGGCGCGGCTACATGACGGCGGCGGTCAACGCGCTGACGCGGGTGGCGCTGACGCTGCCCGGGATCACGCGGGTGGCGATCAAGCACGACGAGCAGAACAAGGCGTCGGCGGCGGTCGCCATCAAGGCCGGGTTCGCCGAAGTCGGCCGCGAGATCCGCGAGCCGCAAGCGCCCGGCGAGAGTTCCTCCACGATCGTCCGCGAAAGACAACATTGACGTACGGCATTCTATCGAAATAACTTACGAGGAACCTCCGGAAGTTACGGGAGCGAATCCACCGACGTTCCTCGAAGGAGTTTCACTTGAAGAAAGCAACCCGCGCCGTGGTGGCCGTCCTCGCCACCACGGCCACACTGGGTTTCGTCGTCCAACCTGTCCAAGCTCATTCCGGCTCCCACGGCAAAGACAAGACACTTCGATCGGTAGCGCCCCGAGACTTGCGGATCGGCACCGCGGTCGCCGGCGGCGGTCATCACCTCGAGCAGCCGTATCCCGACCCGTTCACCTACGACAAGCCGTACCGTCGCGTGCTGGCCAAGGAGTTCAACTCGGTCTCGCCCGAGAACCAGATGAAGTGGGAGTTCATCCACCCCGAGCGCAACAAGTACAACTTCGGGCCGGCCGACGCGATCGTGCGGTTCGCGCGCGAGAACGGCCAGGTCGTCCGCGGTCACACGCTGCTGTGGCACAGCCAGAACCCGACCTGGCTCAGCGAGGGCACGTTCACCAAGGCCGAGCTGCGGCAGATCCTCAAGAGCCACATCTTCACGGTGGTCGGCCGCTACAAGGGCAAGATCCAGCAGTGGGACGTGGCGAACGAGATCTTCAACGAGAACGGTGAGTACCGCCAGGAGAACATCTGGATCCGTGAGCTCGGCCCGGGCATCGTCGCCGACGCCTTCCGGTGGGCGCACCAGGCCGACCCGCGGGCGCAGCTGTTCCTCAACGACTACGGCGTGGAGTGGCCGGGCGTGAAGGTCGACGCCTACGAGGCACTGGCCAAGCAGCTGCTCGCCGCGCGTGTCCCGCTGCACGGCTTCGCTTCGCAGGCGCACCTGAGCACGCGTTACGGCGCGCCCGACCAGCTCGCGGGCGTGCTCCAGCGCTTCGACGATCTCGGCCTCAAGACCGCGATCACGGAACTGGACGTGCGCATGGACCTGCCCGAGGGCAGCGTTCCGACCGCCGAGCAGCTGCAGACGCAGGCGTCGTACTACAAGACCGTGCTGGACGCGTGCCTCGCGGTCGACGACTGCAACTCGTTCACGATCTGGGGCTTCACCGACAAGTACTCCTGGGTGCCGGTCTTCTTCCCGGCCGAGGGCGCCGCAACGGTGATGTGGGACGACTTCACGAAGAAGCCGGCCTACTACACGCTCCGCGACACCCTGGCCCGCGCCCACCGCTGACGCGTCACCAGCCAACCGGCCCGGCCCGCACCGACCCGCGGGCCGGGCTGACGCTGACGTCGACCGCGGGCCGGGACGTGCGGCCGAGTCGCAGCGGTGCAGAAACGATGGACTGTTCACGCCAAAGCGCGATTCAGCCAGGGCCGGCACCGAATCGTGGGCCGGGCTGACGCTGACGTCGAGCGCGGGCCGGGACGTGCGGCCGAAGTCGCAGCGGTGCAGAAACGAGGGACTGTTCAGCGCGATTCAGCCAGGGCCGGCACCCAATCGTGGGCCGGTTTCGGCTGCTGGAGACCGCTGTCTGAGTCTGGGCTGGCGCCGAGGCCCGACTAGGCGGCGCTGGCGTCAATCGCAGGGGCGCGTCCGGGCTGGCGTCATCGCGGGACGAGTCCGGGCTGGCGTCCGTTGGCCGGGAGAGTCTGGGCTGGCGTCATCGCCGGGCGAGTCCGAGGCGCGTCCGGCCGCCTGGCGCGTCCGGGCTGGTGTCCAGTCGCGGGCTGAGCCAGCGCTGGGACCCAATCGCAGGCCCTCCCGGTGGAGAAGCGCAGGCTGAGTCTGGGCTGGCGTCCGACCGCGGCCGTGTCGGGGCAGTGTCGGATCGCAGGTCGCATTTGCGTTGGCGTCCGATCGCGGACGCCAGTCCGCCCGGTTCAGAGGTGCCGGCCAAACAGGGCTAGCTCAGCGGCACAAGCCAGGGTGCGCTCGCGCCGAAGGGTTTGACCACGCCCGCCCGCTGCTGACCCGCTCGCCGGCCCGGGCCCCCGTTTCTCAAGACTCGGGCGAGCGAGCGGATCACCACCGGGCGGCCGTGTCCGTGGGCCGGTCAGGCCTGCTCGAGCACCTCGCGCAGCTTGGCCGCGAAGTTGTCCGGGTCGCCGGTCTGGCCGAACTCGCCGCCCAGGAAACCGCCGTGGTGGCTCGGGAACGTCACCGGCTCGACGCCGAGGCCGGCGGCGACACCCTCTCCGGCGCGGTGGGCGAGCTCGTCCTTCGACTCCTCGCCCACGCCGATCACGATGCGCGTCGAGGCCGAGCGCAGTTTGGCGAAGTCGGGCTGGTAGTGCGTACAGGAAATGAGGTTTTGACCCAGGAGCATGTCGTCGCGGGAGCCGTCGTCCTCCGCCGACATGCCGAACGCCTCGGGGCCGGGGCCGGGCTGGTCGATCCATCCGGCCGGGATCTCGCCCTTGACGCTGGTGCTCAGGATGAACTTCACCATGGCCGGACCGGAACCCGACTTCTGATAGAGGTCGTAGATGCCCTGCACCGCGGCCAGCGCGTTCTCCCGGTCGGGCAGGACGGGCAGGGCGGGCGGCTCGTGCGCGACCAGCGTGCGTACCAGCTCGGGGTGGGCGGTGACCAGCGCGAGCGCGTTGACGGCGCCTCCGCTGCTGGCGAAGACGTCGACCGGGCCGCCACCGACCACGTCGATCAGGCGGCTGACGTCGTCGGCGTGCTGCTCGGGCGTCGACGTCTTCTGGCCGCCAGTGAGCTTGCTGCGGCTGATTCCGCGGGGGTCGTACGTCACCACCTTGCGGTCAGGAAAGTGCGAGGCCAGCGTGGCGAATCCGCTCGCTTCCATCGGCGAGCCGATCAGCAGCAGGGTGGGGCCGTCTCCAGGGCGTACGTCGTAAGTGATCTCGGCGCCGTCGGTGGTCAGCGTGTGCGTCTCAATGCTCATTTCAGTGCCTCTCATCTCAAGTCTTGCCCGTAAGACCTGCCTCGCCGGCTGAACTCATCGGTGCCGCCGGAGAAAATTCTGACCCGCCGGCCGGGGGCGGGGAACCGACTTAGGTACTGGGTCGAGGCAGCACCTGAGCATCAGCCGAAAGTCGGAGTGGATCCGGTATGTTTCCGGCCCGGAGCCGATGCGAGGATCCGCCCGGCTCCGGGATTCTGTTCCCGGAATCGACCACGGGAGGGTCACGATGACTATCGAGGATGACAACCGGCCGGCGCGGCAGCGGGTCGCCCTGACCGGCATCAGCTCGCGGGCCTGGGAGCATCCCGCCGACCGCGGCGCGCTGACGGCGCTGCGCGAGTTGCGCGGCTTCGACGACGTGGTGCGCGGCCTGTTCGGCATGTGGAACGAGCGGGGGTTCCGCCTGTCGTACCTGGCCGGCGCGATCCGCGTGGATCACCGGCAGTACCCGCGGGTCCACGGCCTGTTCGCCGAGGCCGCGGACGCGCTCGACGTCGCCGAGCGCCCCGAGCTGTACGTCAGCCAGTCGCCGATCATCAGCGGCAAGGCGATCGGGATGGACCGCCCGTTCATCGTGATCAGCACGGGATCGGTCGAGAAGCTGGACGACGAGGAACTGCGCACCCTGCTCGGCCGCGAGATCGGCCATGTTCGCAGCGGTCATGCCGTCTACCAGACGATCATGACGATCCTGACCCGCTGGGTCACGAACATCAGCTGGGTGCCGGTGGGTGTGATCGCGATGCGGGCGATCATCGCGGCGATGTACGAGTGGTGGCGCAAGGCCGAGCTGTCGGCCGACCGGGCCGGTCTGCTCGCCGAGCAGGACCCGGCGGCGTCGCTGCGCCTGTTCATGAAGATGGCCGGTGGTGGCGATCTCTCGCAGATCGACACGGCGGCGTTCCTCGAGCAGGCGGCCGAGTACGAGGGCGGCGGCGACATCCGCGACAGCATCCACAAGATCGGCATGACCGCGTTCAGCGGCGAGCCGGTGCCGGTGGCGCGGGCCGCCGAGCTGCAGAAGTGGGTCGACTCGGGGGAGTACGCGCGGATCCTCGGTGGTGACTACCCGCGTCGCGACGACGACCGTGACGCTTCGGTGACCGCCGACATCAAGGACGCGGCGGCCAGCTATCGCGACACGCTGCGCGACACGCCGGATCCGCTGGTCACCTTCGCCCGCAAGGCCGCGGGCGGGGCGGCCGACCTGGTGGGTTCGGCCGCGCGCGGCGCCCGCGACTGGGCTCGCGGACGCGGCGACAGCAACGGCAACTGATCTTCCGGGGGTGGCGCGGGTATCGAGGCCGTGCCGCCCCCGGAATCACTGCCGCCCCGGAATCACCGCGCGTCGTGCGCGGCCATCACGTCTTGGCGGCCCGGCTCCTCGCGGAGGATGTCGGCGTTCAGCCACTCCTCCGGAACGGCGAACGCGTCGACCAGGGTCGTCATGTGCGGGCGTAGCTGCCGGAGCAGGTCGTTGACCTTGCCGGTGACCGCTTTCGATCGGGCCGGCGTCAGACGCTGGTGTTCCAGATACCAGCCCTTGTTCGCCTCGATCGTGCTCAGGGCGTACAGGTCGCACACCCGGGACAGCAGCGCCTTGACCTCGTCGTCGGCCGCGCGGTCGATGCCGGCCACGAACGCCTCGAGCACGATCCGGTCGATGTGTGCGCGAGCCGTCTCGAGCACGTGATCCTGCACGTCGTTGAAGATGTCGAACTGCCGGTTCTTCTTCTGCGCGGCCCCGCTGCGCAGCCGCCGCACCGCGCCCTCGAGCAGGTGCTTCTCGCGATCCTCAAACAACGCCAGGTGCCAGCCCCGGTCGGTGAGAGCGACCTCTTCGTCCCGCCGGGGCACCGCGTCGATCAGCCTTTGGATCAAACCCCGGGCCGCCGTACGTTCGAGGACCATCGCGCGCACCTGATCCGCGACGAACGTGGCGCGGCCCCAGCCGTCGAGCGACCCGAACGCATCCCGATAGCCGGTGAGCAGGCCCTTCGCGACGAGCTGGAGCAGGACGGTGTTGTCACCCTCGAACGTGGTGAACACGTCGGTGTCCGCTTTGAGCCCCGGCAGCCTGTTCTCGGCCAGATAGCCGGCGCCGCCGCAGGCCTCGCGCGCGGCCTGGATCGTACGGGTGGCATGCCAGGTCTGTGCGGCCTTGAGACCCGCCGCCCGGGACTCCAGCTCGCGCTGCCGGTGCTCGTCAACCGGACCTTCGGCCGTCTGCACCTCATGCAGCGCGCTGACCAGCTCGTCCTGAGCGAAGTGCAGCGCGTACGCGTGGGCCAGGTGCGTCGTGAGGATGCGCTGGTGAGCGAGATAGTCGTTGAGCACGATCTCGCGGTCCTCGCCCGGCGCGGCGAACTGACGGCGCGTTTCCCCATACCGTACGGCGATCGTCAACGCGCTCTTGGCGGCGTTCGCGGCCGAACCGCCGACCACCACGCGCCCGCGGACGAGCGTGCCGAGCATGGTGAAGAAGCGGCGCACGTCGTTGTCGATCGAGCTCGTGTACGAGCCGTCGGGCGCGACCTGGCCGTAGCGGTCGAGCAGCATCTCGCGCGGGACGCTGACGTGGTCGAACGCGAGGCGCCCGTTGTCCACGCCGAGCAGACCGGCCTTGTGCCCGTCGTCGCCGATCGTCACGCCGGGCAGCGGGTTGCCGTCCTCGTCGCGGATCGGAACCAGCCATGCGTGCACGCCGTAGCGTTTGCCGCCGGTGATGAGCTGGGCGAACACGACCGCCATCCGGCCGTCACGAGCGGCGTTGCCGATGTAGTCCTTGCGGGCCGCCTCGTGCGGGGTGTGCAGGTCGAACGTCTGGGTCTCCGGGTCGTACGTGCACGTGGTGCGCAGTTGCTGCACGTCCGAGCCGTGACCGGTCTCGGTCATCGCGAAACAGCCGAGCAGGTCGGCCGAGATGATGTCGGCCAGATAGCGGTCGTGGTGGTACTTGGTGCCCAGCGCGGTGACGGCCCCGCCGAACAGGCCCCACTGCACGCCGGCCTTCACCATCAGCGACAGGTCGATCTGCGCGAGCATCTCGGCCGCGACCACCGACCCACCGGGATCGGACTGACCGCCGTACTCGATCGGGAAGCCCGCCGCGACGCCCGGGTCGGACGGCAGCTCCCGCAACAGCCGGGTGACGCGTTCGCGCGCCTCGTCGATCGTCTCGCCGTACACAGTGACGAACTTTTCACCGGCCAGCTGGGTGCGCGCGGCCTTCCGGACGTGCGCCCACCGGCCGTCGAGGACGTCCTGAAGTCGTTCGCTGAGCATGTCGCCTCCACCTTGTTACTGGTGAGTAGCAACATTACCCCGCCGCGGGGAAACTCCGCCGATCTCCGCCGTTATCGGGACGTGAAGCACGCCACGCGGGCCTTCAAGCAGCCAGAACCCAGCGGGACCCGTAAAGGCGCTCGACGACGTCACGGGCCCAGCGCATGCGCGGAGCGGCGCACTCGGGATGATCGCCGTATTCCCCGGCGACATCGACCGCGCACCCTCGGACACCGCCGTGCGTGCGCACCGCGTGACGGATCGCCTGCTCGACTGCGACGGGAGACGGACTGCTGCCGGTCGGCAGATGGCTCGTGAACAGCGCTTCCGCGCGAGCAACGGTCAACATCGGGGCGGTGGTGGTCATGAGGTCCTCCTTCGTCTGACACTCTCCGTAGATAGGACCGGTGGCCCGTGGGGAACTAATCGCCAAGTTAGCCCCGGCGTACGACAATTTCTGCTGCGCGCCCGCGTCGTTAGCCCGCAGTTATGACGCCGTCACACGAGCGGCCCTTCCTCGCGTCGAAGGAAGGGCCGATGCGGATAGCCTCTCGCCAGGCCTTAAGGGTTGCCGCGGCCGACCGCGTAACGCAGATGAGTCGCTCCCGGCCAGATGTGCCCGTCGATCTGCGTCAAAGCCGCTCGTTCGAGCACGAGTCTGGTGCCGCCGCCGAGCACGACCGGCGCGACGAACAGGTCGAGCTCGTCCACCTGACCGGCCGCGATCAGATCGTGCATCAGTGCCAGCGAGCCCCAGAGAAGCAGCGTGGCCTCCGGCGTGTCACGGCGGCGTTCACGCACGTACGCGACGGCGTCCGAGTGAACGGCCACCGAACCGCTGCCCCACGGCGCGGCGTCCAGTGTCCGGCTGAACACCACCTTGCCGATGCTGTTCACCCGGCCGGCAATGGGTTCGTCCGAGCTTGGCCAGAACTGCACGAACGTCTCGTACGAGCGGCGGCCCAGCATGACGGTGTCCACCTCGTCGAGCAGGGCCTCGTTCCAGCGCTGGCTCGCGGCGTCGGCCTCTGGGGTGACCGCGGCGAAGATTTCCTCCTCACCGCTCGGACCGGACGCGTACCCGTCCACTGAGATCCACTGCTGCGCGACGACTCGCATGAAAGCCCTTCCGTCAGCCGTACGTGGGGTGCTGGGGCCAGCCCGCGGGCGAGTCCTCCCAGTCCTCCTGGCGGCCGTACGCGCTCAGATCCTTGATGTTGTTCGAGAAGAGCAGCCGGTCGACGCCGCGCCTGGTGGTGCTGTAGGTGCGGAAGATGTCGTCGCCGTCGCGCAGGAACATGCTGAACAGGAAGCCGCCGCCCGCCCCGCAGTCGCCGGCGAACGTCGTGTTGCGCGAAGAGACGAACGGAAGTGTCCATTTGCGCTCGGCCTTGTAGCGTTCGATCTGCTCGATCGGCATGTCCGACACCGTCGCCCAGCTGATCCCGCGCGAGGCGAGCATCTGCAGCGCATGTTCAGGCACGTTGTCGGTGAACGCCGTGCAGCCCGGGCAGAAGTGATCGGGTCCGTTGTCCATGAACTGGTAAACGGCCAGTTCCGGACGACCCTCGAACAGTTCGAGCAATGAGCGTTTGCCGTCCGGAGCGTCGAACACGTAATGACTCGACACCAGAACCATGGGCAGCCGGCGCCGCTGAGCCGCGATCGCGTCCAGCTTCCGAGTCGCCTCCTTCTCGGCCGCGAGCAGTTCCGCGCGTTCCCGCTCCCACTCTTCGGCCGTCACTACCTGCGGCTTGTTCATCTAAGCGACGTTTCCCTTGAGCGCAGCTCCAAAACCCCGCTTCCCTCGTACGCCCAATCGTGCGCAACCGGTCCCGATCGGCACGCTCGTCTTACTCGTAGGCCAAGTGCAGCATCATGCCGGCGTCGGCATGGGGCAGGTTGTGGCAGTGGTTGGCCCACATGCCGGGGTTGTCCGCCTCGAACGCCACCTCCCACACCTCGCCCGGCCGGACGTCGAACGAGTCCAGCCACAGCGAGCTGCCGCGTGCGGGGGTGCCGTTGCGCGCGAGCACGAGCACGTGATGGCCGTGCAGATGCCACGGATGAACAACCAATGAGCGGTTGACGATCGTGAACTTGACGATGTCGCCGCGCCGGACCGACTGCACGGGGATGTCCGGATCGGCCGCCCCGTTGACCGTATGCGCATATCGGGGCAGCAGACCGCGCAGATCGAGCCCGCGGTCAAGAACGAGCGTGAACGAACGATCGAACCGTGACCATGGACTGCGTGAAGGCGCACCATAGATGAGCGGATCGAACACCGGCCATTGAGCGGTATCGCCCGATGACGTCTCGGTCGCTTCCAGTCCGAGCGATGGCGTCACACTGGACGGCGTTGCGCCTGAGGGTGATCTGGTCATTGGTGACTCGGTTTTCGTTCCGTTTGGCGGTTCTGTGGTCGACCAGATCTGGCGGCCGTCGACGTAGAGCGTCGCAGGGGCCGTTGTTGTCACGTCGTAGCGGCCGCCGGCCGGGATCAGCAATGCCTTCTTCTCGAGCGGCGCCGGGCTCTGCAGGTCCATGCCGTCGATTGCCGCCACCTGGAACGGCGCGGCCGCCACGGCGTACCGGTGCGTCGTGTTGTCGGTGTTGATCAGGCGGAGTCGTACGGGAGAGCCACGCTCGGCCGGAGTGACGGCCGGCTCGGGGAGGACATGCCCGGACAGGGTGTGCACCGGAACGGTCACGTCGACGCCGGTTACAGGACGCGGGCGGACAACGAGGGCGCCGTACAGACCCATGCGCACGCCTACGTCGGAAGCCGAATGCGTGTGGTACCAATACGTTCCGGGCTGGTCAGCCTGAAAGCGGTACACGAACTGCTGACCTGGTAACACCGCGTCCTGGGTGACTCCGGGCACGCCATCCTGGTCGTTCGGGACGTCGTATCCGTGCCAGTGCAGCGTTACGCCCCGATCGATGTCGCGGTTGCGCAGCGTCACCTCCAGCACGTCACCGACCGTGGCCGTGATCTCCGGGCCGGGCACCTGGTCGTTGAACGCCCAGGCGTCGACTTTCTTGCCACTGACGTTCACAGTGGCGGTTCCGGCGGTCAATGTGAGGCGCTTGGTCGGCTCGCCCACTCTGGACGTGGCCACCGCTGCATGCTGATGCTCCACGGCGGGAGGCGTCCCGGTCGAAGCGGCCAAGCCGGTCCCCGCCACGAGGGCCGCTACCGCCACTATGACTACCGTCCGCAGCGCCGTGGGTGCGGGTCGCGGACCGAGAAGGCGCCACGTGATTGCGGTCGCCGCGGCTACACCCGAGATCGCGAACAGGGCCGTGCCCGCCGAGACGGGGTAGCCGTGCAGGACCGTCACGAGCAGGCCCGCGGCGGACGCGTAACCGGCGAACAGCAATGCGGCCGGGCTGAGCCGGCGCCGGAGCAGGGGCGTCGCGGCGACGAGCAGTCCGGCGATCAGAAACGGTCCGGCCACGACGACCTTTTCGGCGGCGAACCACCACCCGGTCCGGGCGAGCGCGACGGTCGTGACCGCCCGGCCGATCGTGGCGAGCAGCGCGAATCCGGCCAGTCCGAGCGCGATCCGCCGGCGTCCGGTCGCTGCCGTGGCGCCGGCGGCGAGCCAGGCCGCGGCCAGCAGCACCGCGACGACCAGGTCCACGGCGAGCAACGTGCCCGTCGTCATGCGACATCCGCGGTTGGTGTGGTGGCCGATTCTGCTCGCACGGGCTGGGCGGGCTGTGCGGGCTGTACGGGCTGGGCGGGCTGGGCGGGCTGGGCGGGCTGTGCGAGTTTGTTCGCTCCGCGGACAACGCCGACCACGACGTGCACGGCGACGATTCCGTTGACCGCGTGCAAACCGCCGACGATCAGGCCGGCGACCGTGCTGCCGCCCGACGCGTCGGTGAAACTGTTGGCCAGCATGGCCAGCAGAACCTGCAGGATCGTCAGGCCGAGCGGCAGGATCGTCAGCGCGACGAGACGTCCGGGGGCTTTGGCCAGAACGGCGAGCAGCGTGGTCAGCAGGATCAGGACGGGTATGACGGCCATGGCGGTCAGGCTGTGGAGGGCGTACGAGGAATCGGCCTGGGGCTTGGTGAACGCGCCCACGGCGGCGAAGACGAACTGCAGAGCGAAGACGATCAACAGGGCTGTGCTGCTGATGACGAAGGCCTTGCGCATGATGACGGTCCTAACGGTGAGCCGGGTCGAGAGCCCGGGCTACGTGGTCGGTGGCGGTGATCGCCCCGAAGGCGACCAACCGGACCAGGTCGGCGTCGGCGGGGTGGGTGAGCTGCCAGAGGCCGACGTCGCCCCGGGCGATCGCGGACGGGGCGAAGGCGGCCAGCAGGGCGATGCGCGTGCCGACGCGATCGGTGGCGGGCAGCTCGCGGACCAGCTCGGTGGCCCACTCGGCCGGGCGCTCGGGGTGCCGCCCGTCCTCCCAGCGGACGGTGGCCACGACGGTCTCCCGCCCCGCCCCGGTCAAGAGGCGGCCACCCTCAGCGGCGGCGTTCAGCAGTGCGGCGTACGTCGTCCCGACCGGACTGTTTCCGGCCCACGCGGGCGGTGACGTGGTGGTGGCGGGAAGAAGGGTGAGGCTGCGACCGGGTTCCCGAGGCTCCCGGGTGGTCCGGGCGATGAGCCGTCCGCCGGCCGACCGCACGGCCGGGAGACGTTGCAGTCCGCCGGGGAGCAGGTCCGGGGCGAGGAGCGCGGAAACGATCCGGTTGACGAAGTGGAACGCCAGCAGCGTGCCGGTCAGCTGAGGGGCGTACGGGCTGGTCCAGGCCTTTGCTGTGGGGTTGCGGCTGGCCGTGGCCCAGGCGGCGATCTCGGCCTGCCGGGGGCCGGGCGGTGGGTCGCCTCGCGCGATCGTCTCGGCCAGGCCATGCTCACCCAGGCCGTGCAACAGCGTCACATGAGCGTCCACGCAGAACCGGCAGCGGTTGGCCCGCGATACGACGGCCGCCACCAGCTCGCGGTCGACCCGATCGGTCGGACGATCGGCGTCGGCGGCGATGAGCGATTCGCGCATCAGCGACCACGTCGCGGCCATCAACGGCGGCACCGGTGACAGGGCTTGAAAGGCGGGCAGCGGGCCCAGGAAGTCCGCGCGCAACTGGCGATTGACCTCGGTGGCGAGGCCGGCGGGCCGGGGCGGGGTGAAGAAGCGGTAGGTCATGGTCTGATGCTCGGGCGGCCGCCGCGCGAAAACGTCCCTCCGCCGCAGGCACCTGACCACCACCGGATACTGCGTTCGCAGTACGCCAGAACTACCGCGCCGAGGGGATGCCGGTCGATGGGCCGCCGTCCTACAGTGCCAGCATGCGACGCGACCTGTCCTACCTTGCCGGCGGCCTCCTCCTCGGGGCGCTGCTGCTGGGCAATGCCGCTGCCGCACCCGACGCCGGGCCGCTCGGGGGCATCGGCATCCTGCTGATCGTCGCCATGGCCGCAGCAGTGACCGTGAGCAGGCGTTATCCGGTGGTGGCGCTCGCCGTCGGGACCGCGTCGATGCTCGCTCTGCACGTGCGTGTGCATGCGGGTGTCGCCGCGGCCTTCCCCGTGCTCGGCCTGGTCTATCTCGCGGCCTGGCGCGGTCGCCGGGTGCCCGCGGCCCTGGCCAGTCTCGTGTTCCTCAGTGGTTTTCTCGCGCGCGACATCTCCGCGGCCCCTGAGGGGGAGGTCGCGCAGCAACTCGTCGAACGTACGTCGCTGCTGCTGGGGTGGTTCGTGGCGGCCAACGTCGCCGGAGTGGTCGGCCGGCAGCGGAGGGCCTATCTCGAGCAGGTCGAGCAACGGGCAGCCGAGGCGGAACGCACCCGGGAAGAGATGGCGCTGCGCCGGGCGGGGGAGGAACGACTGCGGATCGCCCGCGACCTGCACGATTCCCTCACCCACAGCATCTCCGTGATCAAGGTGCAGGCCGGCATTGCCGTTCACCTCGCGCGCAAGCGGGGCGAGGAGCCGCCGGCCGCGTTGCTGGCGATTCAGGAAGCGGGCGGCGCGGCGATGCGCGAACTGCGGGAAACGCTCGAGGTGTTGCGGACGCCGTCCGATGTGGAAGGCGTCGGGTTGGCTCTCGTGGAGGAGATCGTCGAGCGGACCAGGGCGGCAGGCTTTCCCGTACGCCTCACCGTCTCGGGCGATCCCGCCGAGGTGCCCATCGAGGTTGACCAGGCGGGCTACCGCGTGGTGCAAGAGGCGCTGACCAATATCGCCCGTCATGCCGGTCCAGCCACGGCCGAGGTCCACATCGAATACTCCGCTGCGAACCTGACAATCTCCGTCACCGACGACGGTCTGGCTTCTCCGGAATGTCCCGTGACACCGGGCGTGGGCCTGCGTGGCATGCGCGAACGGGTCACCGGCCTCGGTGGCACCCTTCAGGCGGCCGCGCGCGATGGCGGCGGTTTTGCCGTGCGAGCGACGTTGCCGCTGGGCACGTCGGCGGACAACTCGGCCATGCGGAGGGCCGGCGCCTCAACGATGAGCGCTGCCTCAACGACAAGCGCTGCCTCAACCTCAAGCGCTGCCTCAACGACAAGCGCTGCCTCAACGACAAGCGCTGCCTCAACCTCAAGCGCTGCCTCAACGACAAGCGCTGCCTCAACGACAAGCGCTGCCTCAACGACGAACAGCGCTTCAGCAACGAACGGTTCCGCACCTGACGGCTCATCGCCGGCAGGGAGCTCGGCGGCGGCCCGCGCGATACGAGGCGGTGGCGAACGGGACGGCGTGGCGCGGGATGGCCAGGGTTGATTCGCGTTCTGCTTGTCGACGATCAGGCGCTCATGCGGGCCGGCTTTCGGGCGCTGCTCGAGGCCGAGGACGGCGTCGAAGTGGTGGGGGAGGCCGCTGACGGAGGCGGTGCTGTGCAGCAGTGCCGGGTGCTGCGGCCCGACGTCGTGTTGATGGACGTGCAGATGCCCGGGCTCGACGGCATCGAGGCGACCCGTCGCATCGCCGCCGAACCCGGGCTCGCCGGGGTGCGGGTGCTGATCCTCACCAACTACGGGCTCGACTCGTACGTGTTCGCCGCGCTGCGGGCGGGGGCCAGTGGGTTCCTGCTCAAGGACGCCGATCCGGGCGACCTGCTGCAGGCGATCGGCATCGTGGCCCGAGGCGATGCGCTGCTGGCGCCGGCGGTCACCCGCACGCTGATCAGCGAGTTCGTCACCGGGCCACCGCCGCCCGACCCGGGCGCGGGTCGGGACGTGCTGACCGGGCGCGAGCAGGAGATCGTCGAGCTGGTGGCGCGGGGGCTGACCAACGACGACATCGCGGCGCGGATGGTGATCAGCCCGTTGACAGTGAAGACGCACGTCAACCGGGCCATGACCAAGCTGCACTGTCGCGACCGCGCCCAGCTGGTCGTGTGGGCGTACGAGTCGGGGCTTATCGCTCCGCGGCGGCGCTGACCGGGCGGGACAGGTTCGCGATGACGCGGTTGATCTCATCGAGGACGTACGCGGCCAGCCGACGCTGGGCCGCGATCGCGTCGGGGTCCTTCTCCTCCAGGTCGCCGAGCACGACGATGTTCTCGTCGTTCAGCGTCGCGGCGGGCGCGGTGTAGTTGAAGCTGCCCACGATCACGAGCTGCTCGTCGATCACCATCAGCTTGTGGTGCACCTTGCGCACGCCGTTGCCCGGCGTGTTCTCGTGCAGGTCGGCGCCCTTCTGCTGCAGAGGCGCCGTGGCCGCCCACGCCTGGCTGCCCTGAGCGCGATCCAGGACGCCGCGCACGGGAATGCCGGCCTTGAGCAGCCAGAACATCGTGTCGTCGATGCCGGACGACTGGGCGAAGGTGAACATCGCGAAGTCGACGCGGTGCTGCGCCTTGAGCATCTGCTTCATGATCTCCATCTCGGGGCCCTGATGCGGCGCGAAGATGGGCTTGACCCGGATGCCGCCGAGACGGAACTCACGGGGCCGCGGTTCCCGGCGTTCCCGCAGCTCGCCGAAGGTGCCACTGCGCAGCCGCTCGAACTCGCGCATGTACAGACCCGTGGCCGTCTGGCCGCGCAGGATCAGCACGTGGTTGAGGTTGTTGCCACCGCCGCGGCCGTCCAACGCGTTCTTGCCGGTGTCGGTCAGGGTGAAGTTGGTCGAGCCGGTCAGCACGGCCGCGGTCGGCGCGCCCGGGTCCCGCACGATGAACTTCTGATGGAAGATCTTCGGGTTGAGATCGGTGACCAGATCGACGCCCGCCCGTAGCAGCGCCGAGTGGATGACGCGGTTGTGCTCGTTGTCGCCGGTGAGGCTCCACGGGTCGGCGATGGGCGGATCCTCGACCAGGTAGTCGCCCTCGAGCACGATCTGCACGCTGACCTTGCGCGCCTTGGCCGCGAGGATCGCCTCGGCGACCGCCCGCGAATCCAGCTCCTGCACGGCGATCAGCAACGTGTCGGTGGCGCCCGCGATGAACTCACGAATCACGGCGTCGAGGTCGTCAGGCCCGCCGAGCACAGTCGGTCCTGCATAGAACTCCACACTGCCCAGATCCACACCCATGCGGTCAGTGTGGCGCTCCCGGGGCTGCCATGGTGTCGCCTGCCCGACGAGTCACCTCTCCCAGTCGAGCTGATGCTCGGGAACGCCCACGCTGCGGCCGTAGGCGACCGCCGCCTCGTACGCCGCCCGGTCGTCACGGGCGTACCGGAAGATCTTGTGCGCGAAGACGACCACATGGTCGTCGCCGTCCTGGAAGTCGGCGTACCAGCCGCCGTCGGCATCGAGCGTCTCGGCCAGCGCCGAAGCGACCGCACCGGCGTCGTCGGCCTCGAAGTCGATGATCGTCCAGAATCGGGGCTGACCGGGACCGGCCGAGTCGCCCACGTCGGCGCGGAACACCTTCACGATCCGGGTGCCCGGCGGCGCGAACTCGGTGCCGGGCCGCAAGCTGTCGGCAATCATGCGGCCGGTGACCGTCATGGATGTTCGCCTCCTTCGGCGAGCGCTCCCGGCCGGTGAGCCGATGCGCTCCACGGGACTTGTCGCTCAAGCTATGGCAGGGGTACGACAACTTCGGCCGGAGGAGTGGTCCGTTGCGCGCGCTGGTCGTCACGATCGACGGCGGTGGCCGTCCGACGCCGGGATCGCTCAGTCGGCCGCGCGGCGCGAAGCGGGCGCATGATGCGCAGGCCGGTGAGCGCCGAATCGATCGTCGACGCGGTGTGCGAGCTGCCGGCCGACGGGTCGCATCGCAAGGGAACGGCGCGTTCGGGCGCGGGCCTCCGAAAGCGGGACGGCGGTGTAACGGCCGTCAACTTGTCTGCTGATCTGGTCGGAGTGCTAGCGAACGGGGAGATTCGATGACATTCGTGACGTCCAGGGGGATCACCGAGGCCGACGAGGCGTACCTGGAGAGGGCAGTCGCTCTGGCCTGGGACGCGCGTAAACGCGGCGACCATCCGTTCGGCGCGCTGCTTGTCGGGCCGGCCGGAAATGTGGCCGAGGCGATGAATTCGACGGTCACCCAGGCCGACCCGACCGGGCACGCCGAGACCAATCTCGTACGGGTGGCCGGCAGCTGGGAGATGGCCGTGCTGAACGACAGCACGCTCTACACGAGCACCGAACCGTGCGCGATGTGCGCGGGTGCCATCTATTGGTCCGGGATCGGCCGGATGGTGTTCGCGTTCTCGTCCGATGAGCTCGGCTCGATCGTCGAGGACGACGACGAGGACGGCGTGCCGCCGCTCAGGCTGTCGTCGCGGGAGGTCTTCGCGCGCGGCGGACGCCCGATAGTGATCGATGGTCCGGCCGCGCTTGCCAGCGCCGCCGACGTGCATAGAGGCTTCTGGAAATAGGGCCCCGGACGGCCAGTGAGACTTGACCGGTCGGATGGGTGCCGGGGTGCGACAGGAGGTTTACGCGCCCCCACTCTTCATGATCGTCTACGAAGGCTGTCAATGCGCGACCGTGGCGGAGGCCTCATCCATGTCTGCAAGTCCCGTCACAGCGGCCCCCGCCGCGCAGGAGAAGCCACCGGTGCCGGCGTCGTCGCGCAACCGGTACATCGACTCTCTGCGTGCGCTGGCGATCGTCCGCGTGGTCGTTTACCACGCCTTCGGCTGGGCCTGGCTGACGTATGTGCTGCCCGCGATGGGTGTCATGTTCGCGATCGCCGGTTCGCTCATGGCCGCGTCGCTCGCCAAGGGCGGCGCGCGCAAGGCGGTCTGGTCGCGCATCCGGCGTCTGCTGCCCGCGCTCTGGACGTTCGCGGCGGTGGCGCTGCCGCTCATGTTCTGGCACGGCTGGTCGACCAGCGACCCCGACCACCCGCTGCACAAGCTCAACCTGATCTTCTGGCTGTTCCCGCTGGAGGATCCGCCGGGCAGCTCGTGGGGCGAGC
The DNA here is from genome assembly GCF_055562135.1 of Actinoplanes sp. NPDC021490. NCBI lineage: Bacteria > Bacillati > Actinomycetota > Actinomycetes > Micromonosporales > Micromonosporaceae > Actinoplanes > Actinoplanes sp. NPDC021490. The sequence continues at coordinate 314,066 of NZ_JBVHFW010000002.1, read as the reverse complement.
CGTTCTGGGAGGTTCTGTGGTACCTCCGGGCGTACCTGATCTTCGTCCTGGTCTCGCCGATCCTGTACTTCGCGTACAAGAAGCTCGGCTGGGCCGTGGTAGCGATGCCGCTGGTTGTTCTGGCCGTGCTGCACGTGACCGGTTTCCGTCTGCCCGACCCGATCGACGGCATCATGTGGGACTTCGTCACCTACGCGGCGTGCTGGATGGCCGGTTTTGCCCATCGTGACGGCCGTTTGCACCGGCTGCCGGCCGCGGTCTGGGTCGCGGTCACCGCCGTGATCGGTGGCATCGGCCTGTACTGGCTGTTCACCCACCCGACGGCGTGGGGCTTCGACCTCAACGAGGAGCCCATCGCCCGTACGCTGTGGTCTCTCGCCTTCGTTCTGATCGTGCTGCGTTTCCGTCCGACGATGGTCGTTCTCGACAAGGTGAAATGGCTGTCGGAGTCCGTTCGCGTCATCAACGCGCGCGCGATCACGATCTACCTGTGGCACTTCCCGCTCATCACCGTCGGCGCGGCCGTGCTCGAGCACTACCAGGTGCCGTGGGCGACATTCCAGTACATCGTGTGGATGCTCGTGCTCGAAACGGTCATGGTGCTCGGGGCGGTGGTCGTCTTCGGCTGGGTCGAGGACGTGTCGGCCAAGCGGAAGGCGTCGCTGTGGCCACGCCTTGCCGTTCCCGTCCCCGCGCTGGCCGGCGCCGGTGGCGGTCCGGCCCTGGTCAACACCGAGATCAGTCCCACCCTCCGTACGGAAGCTCCTGCTCAGGCTGTCCCGCACGCCGGTCCCGCTGTCTCGCAGGCGGCTCCCGTTGTCCTTCGGTCCAGTCCCGCTGTCCCGCCGGCCGCTCCCGCTCGTCCGGCGTCCGGCACCGTCTACGGCTCGTCGTCGGCCCGCGGGGTCGTGCGTGTCGAGGGCTTCAACCCCGGACAGCCCCCGCGGACCGACGAGCCTCGTTAACCCTTGATGCCGTTGACCGGCGGCACGGTGAGCGTCCGCTTCGACGCCGTGCCGCCGAGCACGATCTTGCGCAGCGACGTGTTGTTCGCGGCGCTCAATTCGCTCAGTTTGCCCGCCGGGTTGGCCTTCACCTGGATGAAGTAGGTGCCGTTGGCCAGCGACGTGACGTCGAACGACTGCCCCGGCCGATCCTGCGTGTAGGTGTCGCCGTTGCCGATGTCGAGCACCTCACGCACACCGACCGAGTTGGCGACGCCGCACGACGTCTCGAGGTCGGTGTTGAGCGGCCGCCACTTCGCGAGCGGGATCGTGTAGTCGACCTGATCGGTGTTGGCCAGGCAGAACGCCTCCTTGCCGCTGCGCGCGACCTGCTTCTGATCGGACTTGAGCAGGTTGTACTGCGCGAAGTCGGTAAAGTGCCAGTGCATGTGACCGGCGCGCGCGTCCCACTCCATCGTCCCGGCCGGCACCGCGCCGACCTGGTTGCCCTGGGCGTCGTAGAAGTACTGGTACGCGTCCATCAGACCCTGTCCGCTGCGGCGGAACCCGTCGACGAGCAGCGGCGAGTTGCCCGCGTTCCAGACCGTCGCGCCGAAGTTCACGTACCACTTGTTCTTGGCGCCCTTGCTGAGCGAGATGCCCCAGGCGGGCAGCGAACGCAGGTCGGGCTTGGGGCCGGTCGCCGGCGCGGCCTGCCGGGTCGTGGGCCGCTTGGCCGGAACCCGATACTCCGGGCGGCTGTCGGAGATCTGCGGGCCGTGGTGATGAGCGTTTGTGCGCGCTTTGGCCTCGATGGACTCCTTGACGACGGTCAGGTTGAGCGCGACGGTCGCGTCCTTGGCGGTCAGATTCAGGAGCTTCTGGTACGGGGGATTGACGGTGACGCCGACCGAGTACTTGCCGGGCGGCAGGTCGAACGCCTTGCCGTGGGTGGGCACGTCGCTTGTCGCCGCGCTCCATCCGGCCTGCACACCCCACACCGTGCCCAGCGTGAACGGGTTACCGTCCGGGCAACCCATCGGGTACGGCGTCTGGGCCGGCGCGTCCGGGCGCGTGCGCACCGAGTCGGACGAGTTGGGGCAGAAGTTGGTCCAGTAGCGCTTGACCACGGCGCCCTTGGCGTTCTTGATCGTCACCGTGGTGAACTGCTTGAGCGTGTACAGGTCCGTCGCGAGCGCCTTGGGCAGCGTCACGTTGCCCTTCTTCGTGACCAGCTGGGCCACGATCGGGTCCGCGTACGACTTGCGGGTGGCCCTGATCTCGAGAGGCTCCTGACCCGCGACGATGTTGAGGCCCAGGTCGAGATCGACCGCGTAGCCGTCCCCGTCGTCATACCGTTCGGCCTTGATGTTCTTGCCCGCGCTGACCAGCTTGACGCCGTCGTTCTCGGCCGCGTCGGCTACTTGGATGCCGGTGAATGCCAGCGCGGCCGGCATGACTCCCGCGACCGCGGCGAGCCCCCATCTACGTGCCCGTCCCACAAAGATCCCCCCAGAGCGTACGAATGGATGTCCGCCCATGGAATCCCTTCGCCTGTGAGCCTGCTGTGAGCCCGTACGCCAAGTTGGTCGAAGTAGCCTCTCGTGTCCGCGATCCGACAACCTGACCCTGCTCGGAGGTGCGCGCGGCTGTCATGATCTGTCCGTGAGCGCGGAGAGCACGGCTTCGGCAGCCCGCGGTTGGTCGCTGCGGCGGTTTCTGCTCGCGACCGCGACGGTGGCCGTGTTCGCCGGTGCGCTGGGTTGGTTGGTGGCCGGCCTGACGACCTCGGCGTTGGCCGGTCGATGGGACTTTCCGTCCGCGTCCTTCGGCGTCCTCTACGTCGTGACTTTCACGATCTTGTATCCGGGCTTCTCTGTCCTGAGGTCCCACAAGCGGCCGTCCGTGCTCGAATCCGGGCCGGACGGAATCATGCTGGCGGCGGCCGGTTGTGACGGTGTCGTCCTGCCTCATGACATCGTCGAACGCGTACGGGTGCGCGGTCGTTGGCCCTTCGCCATGCTGGAAGTCCATATCAGCGAGGCCGGCATTGCGCGCGTTGTTCACATTGCCCGCGGCGGCCGGCGAGCGCCGCGCAAACGGCGCCGGGGCGAGCTGTGTTTCATCATGCCGATTGCCGGCTTCAACGATCGGGCCGTCCGGGCCGAGATGGGTATTGACGTGAAGGAGGCGGCGCATGGCGTTCGGAGGGCGTGAATGCCCGGATTGCCGGCGACGGGTGAGAGAGCCGTTCGAGAAGACGGTGACGGGGCGGGAGGTCTGCCCCGACTGCGCCCAGGCTCTCTTCATGGGAATGGCGGCCGGCGTGACGACCGGCAACATCGGTTCCGGTTACGGCGTGTGGGCCATGCTGATGCGCAAGGTCCGCCGGACAGATCCCGACGGAAAGTAACGTCGCTGCTTGCCTATCGCTTACGACGACGAGCCAGGCGGACCAGGACGAGAACCGCGGCCAGGACCAAAGCCGATGCGGCAATCAGCCCGGCCACCACGGCAATGTATTTGGACGGCGGCTCGTCCTCGGCTGCGGCGTTTCGAGGGGCGTCGCTCCGGGGCGAGTCGGTGGCCGCGCTGGTCGGCGTGGTTGTGGTGCCCGACGCGGGGACCTCGGCCGGTTGCTCCGGCGTCACGGCGGGACGGTCGGCCACGGCGTACCGGAGAATGCTTGGTTGTGCGGCGCCGTCGCCCGAGGATTCGGAGACGGTGAGCAGTGAACGGCCGTCCGCGCTGTAGGTGATCGCTTCGCCCTGAGGCTCGTCGGGGAGCGGAATCTGACGCGGTTTTCCGCTCGTGAGGGCGCTGATCACGTCGCCGTCGGAAACGTCGAATTCGAACGCGTCGGCATAGGTTCGCAGGACCACGTGACGGCCGTCGGGCGACATGGCGGCACCGGTGACGACGGCCCGGCCCAGAAACGAGAACGGATTGCTCGTCGAGGTCAGAGGCACGGTCACCTCGCCCGCCTTGCGCAGCGGCGTCGTGGAATTGCGGCTGAGCGCCCCGGTCGGCACGTAAAGCCCGGCCGTTCCCCCTTCCTTGCTGATAACGATCGGCGTGTTGTCCGCGGTCACGAGCAGAGCTTCGGCGTCGCGGGCGCCATCCGGATAAGCCATGCGGAACAGGGCCGGACGCTTGCCGCCGGGAGCGAGTTTCCACACCGCGACAGTGCTTCGACTGCCACTGTTGTCGCCGATATCGCCGACCCAGAGCGTGCCGTCGGTGCCGCGCGCCAGATCCTCGGTGTCACGTGGCCGCGACGGATAGGACACGGTTTTCGTCACCTTGCAGGCCGAGTTCAGGAAGAAGATCCTCCGGCGGGCCGTGAAGTCCGAGCCGTCGTTGACGACGACATAGCCGGACTGGACGGCCACCATCCCGGACAGTTCGTCGAGCCGCTCGTCGCGAATCGTGCACACCGGGGCGGCCCGCTGGGCGAGGGCGGCCTGCTGGGCGAGGGCGGCCTGCTGGGCGAGGGCGGCCGGCTCTGCGTTGGTGGCTAGGTGGGCGAGCGCGGCCGGTTGGTCGGCTCGGTAGCCGAGCGCGGCCAGTGGGTCGGCCTGGTAGGCGAGAGCGGACCCCGGGGCTTGGTGCGTGAAGGCGGACGGTGGGGCAGCTTGGCGGGTGAGCGTGTTCCGTGAGGCCGGTGGCTGGGCGCGCGCGGCCTGCGGGGCAGTCAGCTGGGCGAGCGCGGGCCGTAAGGCGGTTGGCGGCGGGGACACGACACTGGCGGCGATGACGAGGAGACTGAGGACGCGCACGATGACCGATTCAACCTCCTGGAACGAAATCGCTCACCCGACTATGACAGGGATCAACCACCCGGGGACCTCGGTGCGCACCTGCGATACACGGGACTCGGTGACGACGAGATCGGCGAATCGGCGGCAGGGCTGTTTCGCGGCGTCCCGCGGATTTAACATCCTCGACATGAGCCGCCCGACAATTTATGACGTGGCGCGGGAGGCGGGGGTAGCCGCCTCCACCGTTTCGCGGGCCTATGCCCGGCCCGGCCGGGTCAACGCGGACACCGCGCAGCGTATTTTCGAGGCGGCCGAGAAGCTGGGATATCGGACGGGGGCTCAGGCCCGGCGGCCCGGCACCGGAGTCGTCCAGAACGCGATCGCCCTTGTCGTGGCCGACGTGACCAACCCGTTCTACGGCGACATCATCAAGGGGGCGTACGAGGCGGCTCGCGAGGCCGGCTACCAGCTGATCCTGTCGCACACGAACGAGTCACCGAAGGTCGAACGGCAGACCATCGAGCAGGAGCTGGCCCAGGTCGACGGCGTGGTGATCGCCAGTTCCCGGATGACCGACTCGGCGCTGCGGATGGTCGCCAAGCAGAAAGCCGTCGTACTGCTCAACCGGATCATCCCGGAGGCCAACTGCGTGCTCAACGACGCCGAGCGGGGCATCCGGCGCGCGGTCGAGCATCTTGCGTCGCTCGGACATGAGCGAATCGTGTACGTGGCCGGTCCGGAGACGAGCTGGTCGGACGGCGTACGGTGGCGGTCCCTGCGGCAATCCGCCGCCGAGCTCGGTCTCGAGGCGCGCAGGCTCGGCCCGTACGAGCCGACGGTGCTCGCCGGTCTGAGCGCGGCGCTGCGCGTGGCCGAGATCGATGCGACGGCCGTGCAGGCCTACAACGACCAGCTGGCGATCGGCATCGTCAAGGGACTGAGCCGGCTCGGGGTGGCCGTGCCCGAGCAGGTCAGCGTCGTCGGCTTCGACAACATCATTTTCGACGAGCTGGTGGAGCCGCAGCTGACGACCATCGCGTCACCGCTGTACCGCATGGGTTTCACCGGCGTGCAGAACTGCATTGCCGTAGCCCAGGGCGCCCGCACGAGCGGCCGGCCACTGGTCCTTCCCGTACGGCTCGTGATCCGCGAGTCGACCGCCCCACCGCGCGGCGCCACAACCGTGCCCCGCCCGCGAACCGCCCTCGGGCGCCCGCCCACGTTGACCGACAGCCAGCCCGCTCGCGCCCATGTCATCCGCGCGCGATGAGCGCTCGTGTCTGTTGCGGGCGGTGAGTGCTCGTGTCTGTTGCGGGCGGTGAGTGCTCGTGTCTGTCGCGCGCTATGAGCGCTTGATGGTCGTTGCGCGCAGGGAGCACCATCGCTTGGCCGTTTGTGAGCGTTGCCGTCGACGGCCCGCCGTGAGTGTTCGATGGTGTCCGCGCGCACTGGGCGTTCATCTCAGGCGGAAGAGGACCTCGCCGGCTCGGGGAACCACCAGCGTGTTCGGGTCGGCGGCGAACTCGGCAATGTCGATCGTGGCCGGGTCGCGGTAGCCGAGGTTGACCGCGCGGCACACGTCCTCGGGGATGCCGGTGGCCAGAGTGACATCAACGCGCAGCTTCTCGATGCCCGTTTGCGGGTCGTAGGTGCCCGCCCCGCGCAGATGTGTCGAGTGGGCGAGCACTCCCCAGTGCACGTGTTCGAACGTGTCCCACTGCTTCACGAAATAGTCTCGGCAGTGGTAACCGATCTCGTGGATCTGAGGGTGACTGGTCGCGATCTCGCGGATGTGCGGGGCGTACAGGATCACCTCGCCGCCGTCGGCCACGATCGGTTCCACTTTGTAGAAGCCCTTGGCTCCGGTCCAGATCTCGTCGTACATCTGGGGGACCAGGGACAGCACCCGGCGGCGGGGGCGGTCGAGGTAGCTGACGTGGGTGGCCGCACTGATCTCGGCGGCGCTCGCCCACGACGAGATGCAGTCGCCGAACGAGACCGAGTGCAGGGCGCTGCTCTTGTCGCTGTCCGTCCCCTCGGGCGGTGACTCGGCGGTGACCACGCAGAACGCGTACTTCTCGGCGGGGATCATGGCGGCGCCGTCGTTGATCAGGGCCCGTACGGGGGTGAGCCCGGTCGTTCCGATGATCTCCGCTGAGGTGATGAGCGCGCCCAGCCAGTGCGACACGTCGATGATCTGCTGGCCCGCTACGCCCGGGAAGAAGTATTTGTTGCCGCCCGACATGCCGACCACCTCGTGCGGCAGCACCGGCCCGACGACGATCGCGATGTCGTGCTCGACCACTGCGCGATTGAGCAGGACGGGGACGTCTCCGCTCATCCGCCCACCGGACAGTTCGGCGATTCGCTCACTCGGGATCGTCCCAAGATGAGCGAACGTCTCCGGCTTCCACCACTCGTGGTTGACGACGGTCGTGTCCGGATAGACGCCGACGTGCGCGTTCAGGGCCTCGGGCGAAATCGCGCCGTGTGTGCCCAGAGCGATCAGAACGGTCAGCCGCGACACGCGCCCGTGCAGTGCGCGATGCACGGCGCCGACGAGCAACGGCAACGGACACGTACGGGTCGCGTCGGGCACGAGCACGCACACGCTGCGCCCGTCCACGTCGAGGCCGCCGAGTTGCTCGAGCACGAAGGCGGTGACCTCGTCCTCGGTGAGCACCCGATCGGCGCCCCCGAGCCGTGCCGCCTGTCCCGCAACAGTCGAAGTCATCGCTGGTCCTTCCCGTTGCTCGAAATCGTTGCACGCCGAGCCCGGCCGCGACCGCCAGTCAGTGACTCCCGCGAACGCCAGGCGCCGAGCCCGATAGTGCCGTCACTTCGTAACTATGCCCGTGCCCGCCCGAGCGGGCTGATCCTGGCCGCGACCGCGACCCGGTCACATTGCCTGCGACCGCCGGGCCGGCTGAGTCGGCAAGTGACGGACGGGCCGGGGCCGGCTGCGGGCGTCACTCGGTGACTCGGTCGGCGAGGGCGCGGCGGGCCCACGCGAACGACATCTCGTGGGACTCCAGCTTCGACGACACGGACGGTTCGTCCACCTCGATCATGAAGTCGCCGTCGTAGGATGCCGGGATGGCGTCGAGGACGGCGGCGAAGTCCACCACGCCCAGGCCGGGCTCGGCCCACAGGCGCTTGGAAGCGGTGGCCTCCCGGTATGACAGCTTCGAGCCGTCGAGGTAGTCGGGGAAGACGTCCTTGATGTGGATGCCGCCCATTCTGTCCGCGTAGCGGCGGATGAACGCGGCCGGCTCGATGCCGGCCCAGCGCAGATGGCCCGTGTCGGGTCCGAAACCGATCACGTCCGCGCCCAGGTCGTCGAGCAGGCGGGTGATTTCGCGCTCGGTTTCGAACACTCCGCCGATGTGCGAATGGTGCAACGGCCGGAGTCCCTCGGCGGCCAGCGCCCGGCACACCTCGCCGCACATGTCGATGGCGCGGCTCAGTCGTCCCTCGTCGAAGTCGGCGCCCACGGCCGGATGCTCCAGACGCGCAGGAAGCGACATCGAGGAGACCATCGTACGGTCGAGACCGAGCGCGACCTGGTCGGCAGCGAACCGTTTGGCCTTCTCCACCTCGCCCGCGGCCGTGACCGTGTCGTCGAACGGCGAGTTGAACAGGCTGAGCGACGGCGACAACCCGTACCCGCCGATCCAGGCGCGATAGTCGTCCGCGGTCATGCCCTCGGGGACGTCGGCCTTGACCGCGGTGAAACCGATCGCGTGGAAGTCGGCGAAGGCCTCGTCGAACACCTCTTTGGTCTTGCCCGCCGACGCCCAGTAGGGGATGGGGTTGGCCGCGATCCTGCTCATGCGAGCTTCACAGGCTTTCCGGTCCGCGCGGATTCGTAGGCTCCGGTGATCACGGCGATCGACTGCCGGTTGGTCTCCAGGTCGACGCGGAGGGCAGCATCACCGGCCAGGGCGTCCAGGAAGTTCAGGTACTGCATGCGGTGGGCGTCCGACAGCATGCCGGGGTTGCTGCTGGCGGTGTCCGGGCCGGCGCCCGACACGGCTTGCGTCGTGCCCATCAGCTTCTCCTCGATCGGCGCACCGACCGGCGTGGCGTGGAAGAACGCCAGCTCGTCGTTGTCGATGACGGCCGACCCCCGGTCGCCGTGCACCTGCAGACGAGCGCTCAGGCCTGGGTACGCCGAGGTCGTCGCGTGCAGCACGCCCAGCGCGCCCGACTCGAAACGAACAACTCCGGCGGCCACATCCTCGACTTCGATGCGTTCGTGGGCGAGCGTTCCCGCATAAGCGAACACCTCGACCGGCTTGCCGAGCGCGGCCACGAGCAGGTCCACCGTGTGCACCCCCTGGTTCATGAGCGCGCCGCCGCCGTCGAGCTCCCAGGTGCCGCGCCAGTCGCCGGAGTCGTAGTAGCTCTGCCCGCGCCACCAGTCGATCGCCGCGATGCCCGAGCTGACCCGGCCGAACTCGCCCGCCGCGATGGCCGCGAGGGTCTGCTCGGTGGACGGGTCGAACCGGTGTTGCGAGATGACGGTGACCAGCGTGCCCGCCTTGTCGCGGGCGGCGATGATCTCGTCGGTGCGCGCGACGGTCGTCTCGGCCGGCTTCTCGATGATGACGTGCTTGCCCGCGCCGAGCGCCTCGATCGCGACCGGACCGTGCAGCCCGGTCGGCGTGCAGACGACCACGACGTCGATCTGTTCGGCGGCCAGCGCGTCCTGCAGCGACCCGTACGGTCGTCCGCCGCGCTCGGCAGTGAGCGAACGCGCACGATCGAGCACCACGTCGGCCACCGCGACCAGTTCGAGCCGGTCGGTGAGCTCGCTCATGACCCGGCCGTGGTGCTTCCCGATCACACCCGCGCCGACCAGCGCAAACCTGGGAACACTCATGCGTACTCGATCTCCTCGTTGTCGAGCAGGCCGGTGAAGGCCCGCCAGGCGGTCGTGAACAGCTCGGGCCCGGAGAAACCCCCGGTCGTGTGGCCCGCGGCCAGGTGCGGTTCGAGCGAGAAGAACCCGTCGAACCCGTCGTGCCGCAGCGCGCGCATCGTGGTGGCCAGCTCACCGTCGCCCTGCCCGGCCGGCACCACGGTTCCGTCGGCGAACAGCGCGTCCTTGATCTGCACGTACTCGACGTGCGGGCGCAGTTGCGCGTATCCGTCCGTGTACGGCCGCACGCCGACCTGCACGAAGTTGGCCGGATCCCAGGCCAGGCGCAGGTAGGGCGAGCCGACCGAGCGGATCAGATCCAGGCAGCGGCTGGGCACGTCGCCGTAGATCTCCTTCTCGTTCTCGTGCAGCAGGATCAGGTCGGCGTCCTCGGCCACGCGCACGAGCGCGCGCATCCGATCGATCACTTCCGCGCGATGGGTGGCCGGATCGTCGCCGGCGGGCATGAAGAACGAGAAGATCCGGATGTACGGGGCCTCGAGCAGCTTGGCCACTTCGGCCGCGTGTTTCATGCGCTCGAGGTGCGGCGCGAAGTCCTCGGTCACGGGGATCTTGCCGATCGGCGACCCGATCGAGGACACCTTCAGCCCGTACGCGGAAAGGGTCTTCTTGATCGTGTCGAGCTGGTCGGGGGAGAGGTCGAGAATGTTGACGTCCCAGGCGCTGCGCACCTCGACGAACTTCATGCCGAGGCCCGAGACGACCTCGCACTGCTCGGTGAAGTCGGGTGAGATCTCGTCGGAGAATCCGGAGAGAGTCCACATGGAGGATGCCCTTCCTGCAGCTCAGGTGTGTTGTCGGTAGAGCTCGTCGATCAGGTGCTGGCTCTTGAGGGCCTCCTGCGGTCCGATCCAAAACGGTTCCGGGTCGTCGAGCGAGCGGTAGAAGTCGGCGATGAGCAGTTCGTGCGAGGCGCCCCAGTACGCGCGTCCGCCTCCGTCCGGGGCGAGCTCGGCGATCGTCTCCACCCGGCCGTCCGCGTACGCCACCGTCAGATCGCCGCGGATGAGCAGCGTGCCGCGCTCGGCCGCGACCTCGATCGTGACCGGCGAGTCGACCGCGTTGGTAGTCGTGGCGAAGAAGACGCTGCGCGCGCCGCCCGCATGGTCGAGCACCATGTGCGCGGTGTCCTCGACGTCCCCGGAGGCCCCGCCGTACTGCCCGGCGTGCCCGCGGACGACCGTGACCTCACCGGCCAGCCACTGCACGAGGTCGAGCGTATGAATCGCCTGGTTGATCAGAACGCCGCCGCCTGAGCGTTCGCGCACACCCCGCCACGGTCGCGCGGCGTAGTAGGTCGCGTCGCGATGCCAGAGGACCGACGCCGAGATGCCGCGCACCCGGCCCATCTCGCCCGAGGTGAGCAGTTCGTGGGCGGCCTGCGACGTCAGGTTGTAGCGGTTCTGCAGGCACACGCCGACCTTGAGCTCCGGGTGGTCCTTGGCCGCCGTGACGAACAGGTCGGCCTGCTCGACCGTGTGCGCGACCGGCTTCTCGAGCAGGACGTGCACACCGAGCTCGAGCGCGGCGAGCGCGACTTGCACGTGCCGGTCGTGCGGCGTGCAGATATGGACAACATCCGGGCGTACGTCGTCCAGAAGTGCGCGATAGTCGCCGTGCGAGTCGCACACCCCGGCGAGCGAGGCGCCCAGCTTCTCGATCGCCGCTAGGTGCACGATGGAGACGTCGCCCAGACCGATCACCACAACCCTGGGCCGGCCGGTCACTTCACGCCGCCCGCGGTCAGGCCGCCGACCAGGTAGCGCTGGAACAGCAGGTACAACAGCACGACCGGGGCCGCGCAGATGAGCGAGGCGGCCATGATCTGCGAGTAGACCGGTAGCGCGCCGCCTTCCTGCGACGAGCCGACGATCTGCAGAGCGACGGCCGCGGTGTGCGTTTCCGGCCGGGTGAGCACCGAAGCGAACAACACGTCGTTCCATCCGAGCAGAAACGCGAAGATCCCGGACACCACGATCGCCGGCAGGCTGAGCGGGAAGATGATCCGCCACAGGATGACCAGGGTCGACGCGCCGTCGGTGCGCGCTGCCTCCTCGAGTTCGCGCGGCAGCCCGCGCAGATAGGTCACCATCACCCACGTCGAGAAGGGCAGGGCGAACGTCAGGTAGGCGATGAACAGGCCCCACCGGGTGCCGATCACGGTCACGCCCAGGTAGTTCCCGGCCGACGAGAACAGCACGAACACCGGCAGGAGCATGAGCGTGCCGGGGATGCTCTGCAGGCCGACCAGCCCGCGCAGGATCGTCAGCCGGCCGACGAACGTGTAGCGGACCAGCACGTACGCGGTGGTGGTGCCGAGGATCGCCGACGCGACGGCGGTGAACGCGCAGACGATCAGACTGTTCACGATGCCGGTGGACAGATCGGCGGTTGTCCAGATGCGGCTGTAGCTCTCCAGGCTCCACGAGCTGGGCCAGAACTCGCCGGACGCCACGCCCACGTCGCTGTTGAGCGAGGCGAGCACGATGTACAGCACCGGGATGAGCACCAGGGCGACCAGGATCGCGGTCAGAACGACCAGCATCCAGCGGGGGAGCAGGCGGGTGGCCTCGGCCGAGGCGGAAGTGCTCATTTCCGAACCTCCTGAGCGGTCCCATTGGTCGCTTCGCCGGCGGTCTCTGAGGTCGCTTCGCCGGCGGTCCCTGTGGCCGCTTCGCTAGCGGTCCCGTTGGTCGCTTCGCTAGCAGTCTCATTGGTCGCTTCGCTAGCGGTCTCGTTGGTCGCTTCGCTCAGTGCGGTCATCGCCGGCCTCCATCCTCGTGCACGTCCAGCCGAACCGCGCGCAAGTAGATGAACAGCGGGATGGCGATCAGCACCAGCGACAGCACCGCCATCGCCGCGCTCAGCCCGAACCTCAGGCTCTGGAAGCTGGTGACGTAGACGATCATCGGCATCACGTTCACGTCCTCCGGCGCGGGTGCCCCGAACAGGACGAACGGCAACGTGAAGTTGTTGATGTGATTGAGCGTGGCGAGCAGGCAGGCGAGCAGCACCGGGCCGCGCAGGTAGGGCAGGATCACCCGGCGCAGCTTGGGCCACCAGGTCACCCCGTCGACGGCCGACGCCTCGTGCACCTCATGGTCGACCGACTGCAGGGCCGCCAGCGACATCAGGTAGATGAACGGCCAGGCCGCCCAGATCTCGACCAGAATCAGGGTCCAGTACGACGTGGGACCGCTGAGCCACAGGCCGCCGTCGATGCCCACCTTGGCCAGCCAGGCGTTCACGATCCCGTCCGGCTGCAGCATCGTGCGCCACACCGACGCGACGACGAACGACGGGAGGACGTACGGGATCAGGAAAACCGCCCGGACCAGGCCGCGGCCCCGATATTTGTTCTGCGTGACCAGGGCGGCAGCGATGCCGATCGGCACGGTGGCGATGGTCGAGATGACCGCGAACGAGACGCTGATCCAGATCGAGTTGAGCAGGCCCGAGCTGAACGACTCGACGTAGTTGTCCAGCCCGATGAACGGCGCCTCCACCCACCGGCGCAGTGTGTACTGGTCCAGGTCGATCAGCGAGATCCACAGGGCCAGGATCAGCGGGAGCACGATGACCAGCGTCATCAGCACCCCGCCGGGGGTGAGGAGCCACAGCGGGCGCTGCTGCTCCGTCACCCCTTTCCGGCGTACGTGCCCCGGTGGCGCTTTCTGCTCGGGGGGCGCGAGGGTGGCCATCTACTTGGCCCTGTCCAGCGAGCTCTGTGCCGACTTCTGCGCGTCGGCGATGCGCGAGTCGAGCTGACCGGTGTTGAGCGGGCCCTTGGTCAGTTCGGGCAGCGTCTGCACGGCGACGTTCGTCAGCGCGAGCTGGATGTCGGCCCAGGCGCCCGTGAACGGGGTCGCCACCGACTTCTTGGCCGCCTCGGTGACCGGCGCGAGCTGCTCGTCCGACGCGAGGGTCTGCAGCGCGGCCGCGTTGGCCGGCAGGTTGCCGAACTTCTTGTAGTAGTCGAGCTGCGCCTCCTGGTCGGTGACCAGCTTGACGTACTCGAAGGCAAGGTCCTTGTTCTTCGAGTAGTCGGCGACCAGAAGGTTGTCACCGGAGAGGATGCTCGCGGCCTCCACGCCGTTGGCCGGCCGGCTGGTCGCGCCGGGCGGGACGGTCGGCAGCAGCGCGAACTTCCACTTGCCCTTGACCGCACCCTGATCGAGCGAGTTGGTCGCGGTCGTCGTGGTGAGCAGGAAGTAACCGGTCTTGCCCTTGGCGAAGGCGGCGAGGGCCTGCGGGTTCGTCCATCCGACGGCGGCCGGGTCGACCACCTTGTCGTTGGCCAGCCAGCCGAAGTAAGTCTGGTACGCCTTCTGCACGGCCGGGTCGGACAGTTTCGCCGTCTTGCCGTCCACCAGTGGGTTGCCGGCCTGGGTCGACATGCCCCAGACGAACTTCCACGGGTCGAAGTTGTCCTTGTAGGCGATGGCCAGACCGTACTGGTCGCCCTTGGTCAGCTGCTTGGCCTGTGCGGTCAGTTCGTCCCACGTGGTCGCCGGCTTGTCGATGCCGGCCGCCTTGAGCACGTCGGTGTTGTAGGCCATGACGAACGGGCGGCTCACCCACGGAATGCCGACCTGGTTCTGCTCGTCCGGGCCGGAGATGCCCAGCGTGGCCGGGTTGAACTTCTCCTTGCCGCCGATCTTCTGCCATTGCTCGTCGCCCATTTTCACGAAGGCGCCGGTCGAATAGGCCGTCGGCGTGAACGTGGTGCCGACCGCGTAGACGTCGGGCCCGGAGCCCGACACCACCGAGGTCTGGATCTTCGTCAGTTCGTCGTTGGCGCTGGCAAAGGTCTCGAACTTCACCTCGGCGCCGGTGGCCGCCTTAAACTTCGTGCTGATGTCCTTCTGCCACGCCTGGAACTCTTCGGGGTATTGAGTGTTCGCGCCGATCAGCACGTTGAGCGTCTTGCCGGCGCCACCCTCGCCGCCCTCATCGTCGCCACCACAGGCGGCAACACCCAGCGCCAAAGCCGTCACAGCGGCCAGCGCCGTCAACCGTTTCGAATTCATGGAAGTTGTCTCCTCTGAGCCGCTTGCGGTAGGGAGTGATCGGGGTCACTGTGTGTCTCCCGTTAACTTGAGCGCAATTAGTTGCCAGTTGTTGCCGCGACGCCCAGGCAACAACTGGCAACTGATTGCCTGCGGCGAATGTGGGCGAACAGGCTCGGACGCATGGCTGCTCTGACGTTGCACCCCGATCGGCTGCTGCCAGCTGACCCGGGGGTCCGCTCGATCGCCCGCCGTCTCTACGAGCAGGTGCGGGGGCTGCCGATCATCAGTCCGCACGGGCACGTCGATCCGCGGCTGATCCTCGACGACGAGCCCTTCGTCGACCCGGCCTCGCTGTTCATCCAGCCCGACCACTACGTGACGCGGCTGCTGCACGCCGGCGGGGTGCCGCTGACGGCGCTCGGCGTGGGGGAGGGACCGCTCTCCGAGGAGCGTGCCCGCGATGCGTGGCGGCTGTTCTGCGCGAACTGGCACGTGCTGCGCGGCACGCCGGTGCGCTACTGGTTCGAGTCGTCGCTGGCCGAGGTGTTCGGGGTGACCGAGCGGCCGTCGTCGGAGAACGCCGACGCCCTGTACGACCAGATCGGCGCGCAACTCGGGCAGGACAGCCATCGGCCCCGCGCGCTGCTGGCGCGGTTCAACATCGACTTCCTGGCGACCACCGACGACCCGGCCGACGACCTGGCCCCCCACCGGGCGCTGCGTGACGACCCGGCCGTCCGGACGCGTATCGCACCGACCTTCCGGCCCGACCGGTATCTCGAGCTCGGCCGTCCCGGCTGGCCTGAAGTGATCAAGGAGCTGCACGGCGATACCGGCAGCTACGCCGGCTACATCACGGCCCTCGAGGAGAGGCGGCGCTACTTCGTCTCGCTCGGCGCGGTCTCGGCCGACCACGGTCACTTCGACGCCGGAACCGAACCGCTCGAGGTGAGCGAAGCTGAGCGAATCTACCGGTCCGCGCTCGAACGGACGATCACACCGGCCGAGGCGACCGCGTTCCGCCGGCACATGACGTTCGAAATGGCGCGCATGTCGTGCGACGACGGCCTGGTGATGACCTTGCACCCCGGCGTATGGCGCAATCACCACCCGGCCACGCTCGCCGGTTTCGGCCCCGACACCGGGCACGACATCCCCGTCCAGCTGGAACTGACGGCCGCGCTGCAGCCGCTGCTCGATCGCTTCGGCACGCACCCCAACCTGCACCTCGTGCTGTTCACGGTCGACCCGGACGTCTACAGCCGCGAGATCGCGCCGCTGGCCGGCTTCTACCCCGCCGTGTACGCCGGCGCGCCCTGGTGGTTCCTCGACAATCCGAGCGAGATCCGGCACTACCAGCGGGCCGTCACCGAGATCGCCGGATTCAGCCGGATGTCCGGCTTCATCGACGACACGCGCGCGTTCTGCTCGATCCCGGCCCGGCACGACATGTCGCGCCGCCTCGACGCCGGTTTTCTGGCCGAACTCGTCTCCACGCACCGTCTGGACGAGGACGAGGCGCTCGATACGCTCACCGCGCTTGTCGCCACCCAACCCCGGAAGGTGTTCAAACTGTGAGGCCGACCCGCATCGTCCATCTGGGGCTCGGCGGGTTCTTCCGGGCCCACCAGGCCTGGTACACCGGTGCCAGCTCCGGTGACTGGGGCATCGCCGCGTTCACCGGACGCTCGGCCGCGCTCGCCGAGACGCTGAGCGCTCAGGACTGCCGCTACACGCTCGTGGTGCGCGGTCCGTCCACCGACGAACTGTTCGTGCAGGAAGCGCTCACCTCCGCGCATCCGGGAAGCGACGCCGCGGCGTGGCGAACGCTCATGTCCGCGCAGTCGACGGCCGTCGTGACGATCACGATGACCGAGGCCGCGTACGCGCCGTCCGGGGTGGTGGCCGACCGCCTGGTCAACGGCCTGGCCGCGCGTCGCCTGGCGGGCTCGGGCCCGCTGGCCGTCGTGTCCTGCGACAACCTGCCCGGCAACGGCGAGGTGACGGCGCGCGTGGTGCACGAGCTGGCCGCCCGTCTCGATCCCGCGCTCGACGAGTGGATCACCGCCAACGTCTCCTTCGTGACCACGATGGTCGACCGCATCACCCCCAAGACAACTGCTTCCGACGTACGGGATGTGCAGTCGGCCGGTGGATGGGCCGACGCGGCGCCGGTGGTGACCGAGCCGTTCACCGAATGGGTGCTCAGCGGCGACTTCCCGGCCGGACGTCCCCCGTGGGAGGAGGCCGGCGCCCGGTTCGTCGACGACGTCGTGCCGTACGAGACGCGCAAGCTCCTGCTGCTCAACGGCGGGCATTCCCTGCTCGCGTACGCCGGCAGCGCGCTCGGCCACGAGACTGTGTCGGACGCCGTGGCCGATCCGGTGTGCCGGGGCTGGCTCGACGAATGGTGGGACGAGGCCTGCCGCTATGTGCCGCTGGCCGCGGATGAACTGAACGCCTACCGAGTGGCGCTTCTTGAGCGTTTCGCCAATCCGCGCATCCGACACACGCTTGCGCAGATCGCTTCGGACGGCTCGCAGAAGATCCCCATCCGCGTGCTGCCGGTCCTGCGCGGTGAACGATCCGCCGGCCGCCTGCCGGCCGGCGCCGTGCGCGTCCTGGCCGCGTGGATCGGCCATCTGCGGGGAGCCGGCGCGCCGGTGTCCGATGCGGGCGCACAGCCGTACATCGACCGCGCCGGTTCCGTACGGGACGTGTTGTCACTGCTCGCCCCCGATCTGGCCGGCGACGACGAGCTCATCAAGGCGGTCGAGTCGGCCCTTCGTGGCTAACCCGGGCTGCCAGTCACGAACAGCTGCGGCGTGGCCCGGTCGTCGCCGAACGTTGCATCGCCGCGGCCGGGCCGCCTTGTGGCCACGTGGTGCAGCGCGTCCAGGGAACTACACCGTCGAGGAGACCGTCCGGCTGACCGCGGCGACCGCCCTGTCCGGCAACAGCTTCGCGACTTCCCGACCGCGGCGACTTCCCGACCGCGGCGCATTCCCGACCGCGGCGCATTCCCCACCCCGGCGCACCCGCTCCTTGAGCAGATGTCCGTCCCGCCCGGATCTGCGTACCGGCTGAGGTCGCGCGTGGCCGGCCGGCGGCATGGCCGACAGGAGCGCGCGCGTGGCCGGCTGGCCGCTACAGCGTGGCCAGCCACTCGTCGATGGGGGCGGCCACCTCGGCCGGCATGCGGCGTGCCCAGGTGAAGTGATTGACCCGTACGCCGTCGGCCGAGCGAACCTGCATTCGCTCGGCCTTGGCTGCGCGTTTGGCGAGCAGGGCGACCGCGCGCGGGTTGATCAGATCGTCGCCCTCGATGTCGAGCATCAGCCGCGGCGTCGTGAGGCCCGCGAGTGCTGCCTCGTAGTCGAACGTGTCGCCGTGCAGGCGGAAACGTCCATGGCTGGCCTCGTACGCCCAGTCGCGCATCACGGTGCTGGGCTGGCGTCCGCCGAAACCGAAACGGTGGCCGGGCCAGTAGCCGAGAGTGCGCGTTACTGTCCGTACGACCCGGATTCCGGCATAGCGCTGCACACGCAGCCGCGTCCCGAACTCGGCGCTGCACAGGCTGGTTCCGGTCGCGATGGTGACCACTGCGTGCGGTGCGACCGTGCCCGCGGCCGTCGAGAGCAGGGCGAGCGCGCCGCCCATGCTGTGGCCGATCAGGATCGTTCGCTCAGCCTCGCGCACCTCGGGCAGCGCGAAAATGGCCGGCAGATCCGTGCGGATGATGTCGGAGTAGCCGAAGCGACCCCGGCGGATCCCGGCGATCGGGCTCATCGGCTGGCCGCGGTGCTCGATCCCGACGACGCGCCGCCCGGCCGCGGTCCAGACGTCGAACAGCTTGGCGTAGTACGACAGCGGCACACCCAGGGCCGGCAGGAACACGACGGTGGTGCCCTGGCCGGCGTCGGCCGAGGGCTCGCGGAGCTCGTAGCCGATGGTGTGGCCGTCGGCGGCCCGCACGGTGCTGGTCATGATCGGGAGCCTACTGTGCGAGCTCGTTACTGGGCAGATTGCAGATTCTTCGGAGAGCCGCTTATTGGGCAGATCGCAGGTTCTCCGGCAGGGCCGCGCCCACGACCAGGCCCGCCTCGCCGGCGGCGGCCAGGGCCTCCTGAAGCACGAGTCGTTCCGGGCGTTCCTGGCGGCGGGCCAGCGCGGCGACGTCGTCGAACTCGGGCATGACCTGCACGACCACGCCGTCGCGATGCGCGACCTTGACCGGGATGCGCGTGTCGCCCACGGTGACGTCGGCGAACGCGCGTTCCAGCGCGACCTTGCCGCGCGGGCTGTGCCGGACGCCGAGCGTGCTGGTGTCGCGGAAGATCTGGTCACGCAGCGGACCGGCCAGGCCGGGCGGACAGAGAACGCTCAACGTGTGCGCGGGGCGGCCCTTCTTCATGACGATCGGCACCAGCCAGGCGTCGGAGGCGCCGGCAGCGAGCAGGCCGGTCAGGATGCCCGGCCAGAGCCGCGGGTCGAGGTCGTCGACGTTCGCCTCGAGCAGCACCGCCGCGCCGGCCGGCTCACTGGGCTGGGGTGTCTGCACTTCCGAAGCGATCGGCCGCGGTGTCCCCGCCTGGATGCTGCCGATCATCACGCGGACGACGTTGGCGTGCCCGGACGGGTCGCGGGTGCCCGCGCCGACGCCGACCGCCTCCAGCGTCATCGGCGGCAGCGGCTCGCACGCTCCGGCCAGGGTGCGCAGCAGGGCCAGCCCGGTCGGCGTGGCCAGTTCGCCGTCGCCGCCCGCCGACACCTGCCACCCCTTGGCCAGCTCGGCCACCGCGGGTGCGGGCACCGGCAGCCGCCCGTGCCGGGTGCGGACCGTGCCCGATCCGAGCGCGACCGGCCCCGCCGAGACGGTGCTCACGCCGAGATCGGCTATCGCCGCGCAGCAACCGACCACATCGGCGATCGCGTCGAGCGCGCCGACCTCGTGAAAGTGCACATCGTCGGGCTTCATGCCGTGCACACTTCCCTCGGCCTCGGCCAGGCACCGGAAGACCGCCAGGGCCATCCGGGTGTCCGTTCCTGCGCGTCCGAGCATCTCGCGCACGTCGTGCCAGGTGCGGTGCGGCGGGTCGTCGACGAGCGGTTGCACCTCGGCCTTGACCGCGCGCAGCCCGCCCCGCGTGACCTCGCGGGTGCGCACTTGCACGGTTCCGCCCGAGACGGCGTCCACCGCGGACTGCACGACCGTGAGCGAAGCGCCGGCATCGAGCAGGGCGCCGAGCAACATGTCACCCGCAATCCCGGCCGACGCGTCCACCCACGCATGCCGCCTCACGGGCGATCCACCGTCGGGCCCGGCCCGTCAGCGGCCAGGTCCAGCCCGTCAGCGGCTAGCTCCGGTCCGTCAGCGGCTAGGTCCGGTCCGTCAGCGGCTAGGTCCGGTCCGTCAGCGGCCAGGTCCGGCCCGTCAGCCGCCGGGCCCGCGTCGCCGTCTGTGTTCCCTAGCACCACCGCTTCACTGCTGGCGGTGCTGGGTGGCGCGGCGTTTTCTGTGGCAGTGCCGCTGCTGGGTGGGACGGCAATGTGGTCGGGGGCCTCGCTGGCCGCGGCGTTGAGCGGGGCGGCGGTCTCTGGGGCTGGATTGTTGGTTGTGGCGTCGGGCGGAGTCTTGAGTGGTGTGGCGGCCTCACTGGGCGTGGCGCCAAGCGGGGCGGCGCTGTCGGCGGTGGTTTCGCTGTTTGGAGGGCTGGGCGGGGCGGCGATCTGGGCGGCCAGGTGACCCGCGCCGTAGCCGTTGTCGATGTTGACTACGGCCACGCCGGGGGCGCAGGCGTTCAGCATGGTCAGGAGGGCGGCGAGACCTTCGAAGGCGGCGCCGTAACCGACCGACGTCGGCACGGCGACCACGGGGGCGGAGATCAGGCCGGCCACGACACCGGGGAGCGCGCCGTCCATGCCTGCGACGACCACGACTGCGCGGGCGCGGCGCAGAGTGCCGACGTGGCCGAGGATCCGGTGCAGACCGGCCACGCCGACGTCGACGATCAGCTCCGTGGCCCGGCCGAGGTACTGCGCGGTCAGGGCCGCTTCGCGCGCGACGGGCAGGTCAGACGTGCCGGCGGCTACGACGACTACGGGCTCGCCGGTGGGGGCCGGTGGGTGTGGTGGCCAGGCCAGCAGGCCCGCGACCGGATCGTGGAAAGCGCTGGGGAGTGTCGCCAGGACTGCGCGAGCGTGTTCGTTTCCGGCGCGGGTGAACAAGGTGACGCCGTCGGACCGGTCGCGTAGCGCCGCGGCGATGCCTGCCACCTGCTCGGGTGTCTTGCCCGCGCAGTAGACGGCCTCGGGGTAGCCGCGCCTTCGGGTCCGGTCCAGATCCAGGTGCGCGTAGGAGGACAGGTCGTCGGTCATCGGCCGGTCCCGGCCGCCGGGCGGTCCTCGGTTCCAGCCCGGGCCGAGCTGGGCGGGGTGGAGGCGCCGGTGGACGTGTTGGTGAAGGCGCCGGTGAACGCGCCGGACTGGATGCCGACCAGGTCGAGCGTCACGAAACGGAAGCCCGCCCCGGTCACAGCCTCGACCACTTGCGCGCGCATCGGTTCGACGACGGCCCGTACGAGGTCCTCGGCGGGTAATTCGACCCGGGCGACGTCGCCGTGGTGGCGTACGCGAAGATCGCCGAAACCCAGCCGGCGCAACGCCGCCTCGGCCTGCTCGACCTCGCTCAGCTTGCGGGGGCTGACGATCTCGTAGTGCGGAATCCTCGATGCCAGACAGGGCGCCGCGGGTTTGTCGGCGCACGGCAGTTCGAAGGCGCGCGCGATGCGGCGTACGGCCGCCTTGTCGAGACCCGCGTCGGCCAGCGGCGTCAGCACACGATGCGCCGCGGCCGCCTTCGCCCCGGGCCGGTCGCGGCGGCGTACGTCGTCGGCGTTCTCCCCGTACGCCACCGCGTCGAGCCCGTGCCGCGCGCTGACCTGGTCGTCGATGCGCGTGAACAGTTCGTCCTTGCAATGGAAGCAGCGATCCGGGCCGTTCGCGCGGTACGCGTCGCGCTCACCCTCGTGCGTCTCGACCTCGATCACCGGTACGCCGATGTGCCGCGCCACCCCGTGCGCGGCCGTCCGTTCGTCCGCGGCCAGGCTGGGCGAGACGCCAAGGATCGCGCACACTCGCTCAGGTCCGAGTGTGCGAACGGCCAGCGCGAGCAGCACCGACGAATCGACCCCGCCCGAGAACGCCACGCCGAGCCGTCCGACCCCGCGCAGTTGCTCCGCCACGTGGGTCAGCGCCCGCTCGACGTCGGGTGGATCCGGATTTGTCACGCTGTCATTCACGCCGCCCGTCCCGGTCGCAGGCAAGGGGTTGCCATTTGTTGCGCCTGTGAGCTCACCGATCGAGATTAATCGCTGGCGGTGGCCCGCCGCAGCCGACATGCTCCAGGACTGTGCCGTCCGACGTAATCGACCTCTTCGACCGGCTCGCCGGTTCGTACGACGAGGTGCTGCCCTTCTTCCGCGAACTCGGCCGTGGCCTGGCCGATCGGCTTCCGCCGCCGGCGCCCGGCGCGCGACTGCTCGACATCGGAGCCGGCCGCGGGGCGGTGGCGTTCGCGGCCCGCGAGCGCGGCTACACGGTGACCGCCATCGACGCCGCCCCGGGCATGGTCGCCCGGCTCGGTGCGGGCCTGGACGCGCAACTCATGGACGCCGCCGACCTGCGCTTCGCGGACGCCACCTTCGACGTGGTCACGGCCGGTCTGGTCGTGCACCTCCTCGACGATCCGCCGGCCGCGCTGCGCGAGGTGCGCCGGGTGCTCAAGCCGGGTGGGTTGATCGCCTTCACCGTGCCCGGGCGGGTGCCCGACGGGTTCGAATTCGCCGACGGCGCCAACGAGCTGTTCGCCGAGTTCGCCGTTCACCTTCCCCCGGGTGGCAGCATGGGCCGGCCGTTCGACGAGTTCGAGGAGCTGGCCCGGGCCGGCTTCGCGGACGTCACCGAGACCGACCTGCGCGTCGACCTGCCCGTTCCCGACGCCGAGACCGTGTGGCGGTGGTATCAGACGCACGGGGCCCGCAAGTTCCTCGACGACCTGCCCGCCGCCCGCCGCGAAGAGTTCCGGACCCGGCTGCTGGCCGACCTGAACGGCCGTGACCGCCTGACTCTGCACCGCTATGCGTGGTTGTACACCGGCCGGGCGTCGCTTTCACGCATTATCCAAACGGAGTCTTTGGAGTAGGACAGCAATCCGGTCGACCCTAACGCCATTATTGCCAGTCAATATCGCTAGCGATGCGGTCGAGGGTGCGCCAGTCGGCCACCCGCGCGCCCCAGTTCCTCAAGCTCGAACTCGTCGTCCCGGACGCCGCTCAGGAACGCCGTCCACTCCGACCTCGTGAACGCCAGCACAGGACCGTCCGGGTTCTTCGAATCGCGGACGCCGATGACCCCGTCGACCAGGACCACCTCGACGCAGTTCGTCTCGGAGCTGTTCCTGGACTTGCGCCACCGGGCCCCGCGAAAATCGGGCCGATGCATGATTCTCCACCTCCAGAGATGGGATCGCTTCCCCCAGCCCATCGTATGGAGTAAACGGAGTGTCGCTATGTCCAGCGACTGTCCGGAAGTCGACTGTTAATTGATCGCAGTCAATCACTTGTATTTCCGAGAAGGGCCCGCGCGGCCGCTCGTCGCAGCTTGCCGGACGGAGTCTTGGGCAGCGAACCGGGCGGCAGGATCCGCACCGCCGCCGGCCGCGCGTCGACCTCCGCCACCACCCGGGCCGTGACCTCTTTGGCGATCTGAGCGGCGGTGTCCGCTTCGCCGGCCTGACGGGACTCGGCCAGCACCGCGAACGACTCGCGCGCCACCCCGTCCCCGGCCGACAGGCGGACGGCGGCCACGTTCCCCTCGCGTACGCCGGGAACTGCTCCGGCCGCCCGCTCGATGTCGGTCGGATAGATGTTGCGGCCGCCCATGATGATCACGTCTTTGCGCCGCCCGCACACCACGATCTGCCCGTCGGCCAGATAGCCCTCGTCGCCGATGTCGAGCCAGCCGTCGGCGTCGCGGGCCGGCTCGAACCCGGCGGGCGTGATGTAGCCGTCAGTCACCGACTCGCCGCGCAGCTGGAGGCGGCCGACCTGACGTTCGCCGAGCGTCTTGCCGTCGTCGTCGACCACGCGCACCTCGACGCTCGGATAAGGCCGGCCGAGCATCGGGAGCTCCCGCGAACCCGGCTTGGCCAGGCGGTCCCGTTCGAGGGCGACCGGATCGACGCTGTCGAACGCCATCGGATCGGACACCTCGGACAGCGAGATCGCCAGGGTGCTCTCGGCGGCGCCGTAGCAGCAGTTCACCGCGCCGGGATCGAAACCGAACCGGGACGCGGCGGTGACGAACGCGCGCATCGTGGCCGGATCGATCGGCTCGGCTCCGTTGCACGCGACGCGCAACGTGGACAGGTCGAGCGTGCCCGGCTCGACCCGCGCCAGCTGGCGGGTGAGCACGGCCCACGCGAAATTGGGCGCGGTGGTGATCGTGCCGCCGTACTTGCTGATCAGCTCGGCCCACAGCAGCGGCCGGCTCAGAAAATCGGCGGGCGTGACGCAGACCAGCTCGAGGCCGCTGAGCATGGGCAGCGCCAGGCAGCCGATCATGCCCATGTCGTGGAACATCGGCAGCCACGACACCATGACGCCGTCCTCGCCGCAGCGCAGATGCTCGCTGGAATCGGTCAGGTTGGCGAACAGGTTGCGGTGCGTAATGCGGACGGCCTTGGGTTCGGCCGTCGAGCCGCTGGTCAGCTGGAGCAGGGCCGGGCTGTCCTCGTCGGCGCCGACCGGCGTGGCCTCGTCGCCCTGAGCGAGATCGGCCAGATTCGAGTGCCTGATCCCGTACGCATCCAGGATCGGCGTTATCTGCTCGAAAGGCGCGCCGACGACGACCAGCTGCGCGTCGATCATGCGCAGGACGCGCAGGGTGTCGTCGCGCCAGATGGTCAAATCGGTGCGCGGGGTCGGCTGGTGCAACATCGTCACGCTGCCGCCGGCCAGCCAGACGCCCTGCGCCACCGGGGCGATCTCGGCCGGCATCCCGGCCAGCACGGCCACCGCCTGCCCCGGGCGCAGACCGTTCGCGATCAGTCCGCCCGCGACGCGACGCGCATGGGCGTGCAGGTCGGCCCACGTGCGCCGGACCGCCTGGCTGGGCTCGCCGGTCACCATGCCGGTGCGGGCCCGGGCGGCGTTCGCCACCACGCCCTCCACGAAACGACTCACGCGACCCCTCCCACGGTGGACGGCTTCGAATCCGCCCTCACGCTACGCGGCCACCCTCAAGATCGCGTCCCGTTGTCCACAGGGGCCGATGCGTTCCCGTCGCCTGTGGATAACCCGCGGCTGGGCTCAGGTTTGCGCTACCGTGCGGGCCAGCCCCCTGGGAGGGCGGGGACTGTCCAGTTGGGGACGGGGGGTGCGCTTGGCCGCGACGATCGTCCGGCCCGGCGAGCTGCGTGCGCGCGTCGATTTGGCGGGACGGTGGGTGCGTCTGCCCGCTACGACCGCCCAGCCCGGCGAGCTGCTGCGTGCGCCTGGGACTCGGCGTGGACGGTGAGTGCGTCTGGCCGCGACGACCATCCGGCCTGGCGAGCTGCTGCGTGCGCCTGGGACTCGGCGTGGACGGTGAGTGCGCTTGGCCCCCACGACCGTCCGGTCTGGCGAGCTGTCTGCGCGCTGCGGCTGGCCACCAGGACTTGCGCATTCGGTCGTCGATGTCGGACCGCGGCCGACGTGCCGATCAGATCTCCAGCTGCTGCTCGATAAGGCGCAGCCGGTGCCGCGCCATGGCCAGATTGGCGCGATCCCGGTGCAATGCCAGATAAACGAACAGGCCCCGGCCGTCCGGTGAGGTGACCGGCCGGATCAGGTGGTATTGCGAGTCGAGGGTGACCAGAATGTCCTCGACGCTTTCCCGCATTCCGAGCATTTCCAAGGTACGCAGTTTGGCGCGCAGCACCTCGGTATTGGTGGCCGCCGCGACCGAGGTGTCGAAGCCGAACCCGCCGCCCGCCGTCCCGAGTGCCATGCCGCTGGTCCAGTCCACAACTGCCACCGCGATCGCGCCGTCGACCTGCAACGCGTCCTTGAGTGCAACGTCCATCTCGGCCATGCCCCGTGTGCTCCTTCCGTACGCCTGGAGCCAGCATGACGGGGAGCGGCGGGTGTCTATCGGACAGCGGGTCCGTCGTGGCCGCGTACGGGAAAGCCATGGTGTTTGTGTGCGGGCCCCGAATTGAAGAGTTCTGCAATTGGGCAGATCACCAATTTCGGATCGTCGCGGGGCCGGGCCTGCTTATCGGGCCGCGCCGGGAATTCCGTAAAATCGCCGGCACGCATTCAGGTGGGGGAGACGTCGATGTCAGTGCCGCTCTACCAGGCGAAGGCCGAGATGTTCCGCACGCTGGGCCACCCGGTGCGGATCCGGGTGCTCGAACTGCTGCAGGCCGGGCCCCGCCCCGTACGGGATCTGCTCTCCGAGATCGACGTCGAGCCGTCCAATCTGTCGCAGCAGCTGGCCGTTCTGCGCCGCACCGGGGTGGTCGTGTCGTTCCGCGACGGCAGCCTGGTCATGTATGCGCTGAGCACCCCGGACGTCGCCGATCTGCTGGCCGCCGGGCGCCGCATTCTGGGCGCCGTGCTGGCCGACCGGGACGGTCTGCTGGCCGAGCTGAACGCCCACACACCGGCCGACGGGGGCGCGCCCACCCGATAGGGTGCATCGATGAACCGCACCGCGCTGGTCACCGGCGCCTCGTCCGGCATCGGCCTGGCCACGGCGGCCGCGCTCGTGGCCAAGGGCTATCGGGTGCTCGGCACCAGCCGCGATCCCGGCCGCATCGAAAAGCCGGTCGAGGGTGTCGAATATCTGCCGCTCGACCTGTCCGACCCGGCCTCGATCGAGGCGCTGGCCGAGCCGCTGCAAACGGTCGACATCCTGGTCAACAACGCCGGCGAGAGCCAGTCCGGCCCGTTCGAGGAACTACCCGCCGAGGCCTTGCGCCGCATTTTCCAGATCAACGTCCTGGGTCCCGTACGGCTGGCGCAGCTGGCCCTGCCCGGCATGCGGGAACGGCGTTACGGCCGGGTGGTGATGGTCGGTTCGATGCTGGCGTCGTTCCCGTTGTCCTACCGTTCGTCGTATGTCGCGACGAAGGCGGCCATCAAGGGTTTCGCCAACGGGGCCCGGCACGAGTATTCGCCGTACGGGGTCTGGTTCACCACGGTGGAACCGGGTTCGATCGCCACCGGAATCAGTCAGCGCCGCACCAGTTACATCGAGCCGGATTCGCCGCACCGCGCCGATTACGAGCGCATGCTGGCCGCGCTGAACCGCAACGAGTCAGCCGGGGTGCCCGCCGGAACGGTCGCCACGACGATCGTCGGCGCGATCGAGGCGGACAAGCCCAAGCAGCGGTACGCGGTGGGCAGCAACGCCGCCGTGGTGTTCCCGCTGAGCCGGCTGGTGCCGGCGGCGCTGGTCGAGAAGCTCACGCATCGGCGGCACGATCTGGCGCGATAGGGCGGGCCACGTACCCACTCAAGTCCCCGCGAAACCGGCCGAACTGGTAGTTGTGCCGAGAATGTTGTCCGCCCGCTGGTGGGCCGTCTGGCTCGCCGTCGGCAGCGCGGCCACGGTGGTCTACCCGCTGCTGCCGCCGGGCTGGGCCTCGGTGGTGCTGTCCGCCCTGGTCTCGGCCGGGTCGGGCGCGACCATGCTGGCCGCCGCACGACGCGGCCGCACGGCCGGGGCGTGGTATCCGTTCGCGGCCGGCATCTTCGTCTGGATGGCCGGCGACATCGCCTACGCCGTGCAGGGCGCGCACGGCACGCTCACGTTCCCGTCGCCGGCCGACGCCTGCTACCTGGCGGCCTATCCGCTGCTGGCCGTGGCGCTGTTCCGGCTCACCCGGCAGCGCGGCCCGCTCTGGTCGGGCAGCCTCATCGACTCGGCCATCATCGCCGTCGCCGTCGGCATCGTGTACTGGGTGCTGCTGATCGCGCCGATTCTCGCCGACGGCTCGGCCCCGCTGCTGACCCGGCTGGCCACCGCCGGCTATCCCACCGCGGGCGTGCTGCTGTGCGCGGTCATCGTGCCGATCCTGCTGCGGCGCGGGCACCGCACGCCGAGCCTGTGGATGCTGACCGCCGGCAGCTGCATCACCCTGGCCCTCAACGTCATCTACACCCTGATGCCGGGCGTCACCGCCTTCCTCGGCTCGTTCCTGTTCTCCGGCTACCTTTTCGCGTACGCCCTCTGGGCCGCCGCCGCCGCGCATCCGTCGGCGGCCCAGACCGTCGCGGCCGACAACGACAGCCTGGGCCGGGCCCGGCTGGCCGTGCTCACCGGCTCGATGCTGCTGGTGCCGGCTCTGCTGCTGGTGCAGGGCAAGCGCGGCAGCACCGACGACAGCTGGCAGGCGGTGGCGTTCGGGTCCATGGCCCTGTTCGTCCTGGTTGCCACCCGGCTGTACGGCTATGTCTCGCGCGTCGACAACCAGGCCGGGCAGCTGCGCGACCAGGCGACCCGCGACGACCTGACCGGCCTGCCCAACCGCCGCGAGTTCGAACGGCTGGCCGGCGCGGCGGTCGACGCCGAACCGTGCCAGGTGATGATGCTCGACCTGGCCGGTTTCAAGCACCTCAACGACCGGCTCGGCCGGGCCGTGGGCGATCAGGCCCTGGCCGCGGTGGCCGACCTGTTGCGCACGAGCGTCCGCGAGGGCGACCTGGTCGCGCGGATGGGCGCCGACGAGTTCGCCGTCCTGGTGCGGGACACCCGGCCCGGCGAGGCCGAAACGGTCGCGGCGCGCCTGGCCGACCTGGTGCGCCGGCCGGTGCACGCCGGCGAGCACGAGCTGCTGCTGAGCGCGCGGGTCGGGGTGTCCTCGGGCAGCGACGTGACCGCGGCCGAGCTGGTCCGGCGGGCCGACACCGCCCGGTACGCGGCCAAGGCGGCGGGCGGGCATCTGGTGGTCTACAGCGCCGAGCTCGACGAGCGGGCCGAGGCGGCCGAGCGGCTCGGGGCCGACCTGCGGCACAGCCTCACCGACGGCGACTTCCACGTCGTCTACCAGCCGATCGTCGAGCTGGGGGACGGCCGTACGGTGGCGGTGGAAGCTCTGGTCCGGTGGATGCACCCGGTGCGCGGATTCGTCAGCCCGGCCACGTTCATTCCGGTCGCCGAGGACAACGGGCTGATCGTCGAGCTGGGCGAATGGGTCATGCGCACGGCGTGCCGGCAACTCGCCGTCTGGCGGCAGGAGCAGGGCCAGGCCGCCCCGGAGTACATCAGCGTCAACGTGTCGGCCCGGCAGCTCAGCGAGCCCGGCTTCCCACGGGTGGTGGCCGCGATCCTGGCCGAGCACGCGCTCGAGCCGGGTTCGCTGCTGGTCGAGGTGACCGAAACGGCGATCTTCGGCGGAGGTGTGGCCATCGAGGCGGTCGAGGCCCTGCACCACGCGGGCGTGCTGATCGCGCTGGACGATTTCGGCACCGGCCACTCGTCGCTGGGCCTGCTCCGCACGGTGCCGGTCGACGTCCTCAAGGTCGACAAGTCGTTCGTCGACGAGATCGCCGGTGGCCGGGCCGTCATCGTGGACGCGCTCATCCACGTCAGCAACGGGCTGGGCCTGCGCGCGGTCGCCGAGGGTGTGGAGACCGCCGAGCAGGCCGATTACCTGCGGTCGCTCGGCTACCGGTACGGGCAGGGCTACTACTTCGGCAAGCCGGTGCGTGAGCCCGAGTTCGCTAGCCGGCTGTCGCAAGCTCGGCGATGATGCGGGCGGCCTCGGCCTCGTCGGTGGTCTCGCGCCCGGCGTCGGCCGTGCCCAGCGACACGCCGCCGGTGCCGGGCAGGGTGCGCTTGGCCGAGGCGTGCACGGCCGGGACCCCGGTCCGCACGATCGCGGCGACCACCTCGGGGCGTACGCCTCCGCCCGCCATGATCTCGATCCGGCCGGCGGCCTCGGTGACCAGGCGGGCCAGCGCGGGCAGGGCATCGGCCACGCTGGTCGCGCCGGCCGACGTGAGGATGCGGCGCACCCTGAGTTTCACCAGGTCGTCGATCGCCCCGGCCGGGTCGGCGAGCGTGTCGAAGGCGCGGTGGAAGGTCACGTCGGCGCCCGTGTCGACGATCCGGCTGACCAGGTCGGCGTCGACCCTTCCGTCCCGTACGCCGCCGATCACCACACCGGACGCACCGGCCGCGAGCGCATGGCGTACGTCGGAAAGGGTCGTCGCCACCTCGTCGGGCGAGTAGTCGAAGCCGCCGGGCCGCGGCCGCACCAGAACGTGCACCGGCGGGATGCCCGGGGTCGCCACGGCCGCCTCGATGAACCCGAGCGACGGCGTGACCCCGCCCAGCGGCAGCGCCGAGCACAACTCGATCCGGTCCACACCGGGGCGTGCCGCGACGGCCAGCCCGTACGCGTCCTGAACAGCCAACTCGAAGGCAACCATCAGGGCGCGTTCTCCACTTGTCTGGGCGGGGCGGGACCGGCCCAGTATTTCATCGATCTCCCGCGTTGGTCGTCACCGACTCGGCGCGACCACGATCGCGTGGCTCCGGGACGACTTTCCGGCTTCTTGCTCGAACTCTAGTTAGGGGCATGCTAGAGATAGAGCATGGCTCGGCCCAGGATGACTTTGCAGACGCAGCTCGTGCTGCGTGCCCTGCTCGAGAACCCGGCGCATGAACGTTACGGGCTCGAGCTCTCGACCGCGTCGGGACTGCCCACCGGCACCATCCATCCGATCCTGGCCCGGCTGGAAAAGATCGGGTGGCTGGAGTCGCGCTGGGAGGACGTCGACCCGGCACACGAGGGACGGCCCCGCCGGCGTTACTACCGGCTCAGTCCCGACGGCGCCGAGGTTGCCCGCCAGGCCCTCGCCGAGGCACGTCTGCCCGTCGGGCGTTTCCTGGGCTGGGGCCAGAAGCCGGGGCTCGCCCAAGGGGGACACCCGTGACCGGCCGACCGATCCCCGACATTCCCGAGCTGCACGGTTCCCGCGGTGATCGCGCCGCGCTGTCCCGGGCCCTGGGCAGCCGGTCGATGCAGAAGTTCCTGCTCGACGTCATCCGGCTGCCCTCGTGCACCCGGCAGGCGATCATCTGCGTGCGCATCCTCGACAACGCGGTCTTTCACGAGCGACTGCTCGACGATGTCCTGATCGACAGGCTCTTCCAGAACCTCGAAGAGATCTTCGTCGCCCTGGCCGACGAGTCAGCCGACGACTCGCTGGTCCTGCACCTGGCCCGGTGTGCCGAAGACATTCGCCAGCTGGCGCAGCAGATCGCCACCGAGCGTCAGTCCGTCCCGGTGCCGGTCACCGACGGCCGGGCGGTGCCGGTGTCGAGCGCGGTGCGCCTGACCCAGATCTCGGCTCGCGTGCTGCCGGCGGCCGAACGGTCGCGCTACGACGAGGAATGGCGGGCGGAGCTGTACGAACTCGCACTGGCCGGCGCCTCACGCTGGGCGCAGCTCGCCTACGCGCTCCGCATTCTCAACGAGGCGTGGGTGCTCCGGGCCGAGCTCAAGGCGCCCGCCCCTCAGCGGATCCGGCCGTGAAAGCCCTCGCCCTCGCCGGTGCCGGCAGCGCGGCCACCGCGGCGGCCGCCCTGGGTGGGCCGGCCCTGGCCGGTCTGGCCGCGGTCCTGACCCTGACATTGATCGCGCTCTGCTGGGTCGTGGCCAGCCCGGCCCGCACGGCCAACCTCGTCGAACTGGTCCGGGCCTTCCGCCTGCCCGCCGCGACCGGGGCACGTCCGCGCCGGTTGCGGGCGTCGACCGAGCGGGCGGACAACGATCAGACGGAGGCCGCCCGCTGAAGGAGTTCGCTGGTGGCGGCCCACAGGCGGCGCTCGCGGTCGCGGTCCACAGCCACCGGACGGACCTCGGTCAGGCGCTGGCGGACGACGAACGCGCCGTCGCGCAGGCCGGCCCATCGGGCGTCCAGGGCCATCGAGGCCAGCTGGGGGCCGGAGCTCCCGGGGGTGGCCACGCCGGGGATGCGGGCGATGCCGCGCATGACCGCCTGCGCGGCCGCGGGGGCGCCCCGGCCCAGGGCGGTGCCGGGCATCCAGCCGGGCTCGAAGACCGTGACGTCGATGCCGTCGCCGACGTGCCGCTGCAGCTCGTGGGCGTAGTAGAGGATCGCCAGCTTGGCGTTGGAGTAGGCGACACCGGCCGAACCGGCCGCCGGCCGCGCGATGTCGAGCGGGTCCGCCCACTTGGCCTCGGGAACGCTCAGCAGCCGGCGCCAGAAGTTGGCGTGATAGGTGTTCGAGCCGAGCATGACGATGCGCGCGGGCCGGTCCAGCACGTCGACCAGGTCGCCGATCAGCTGCGCGTGCGCGAGATAGTTCACCGCGAACGTCATCTCGTAGCCGTCGGCCGACGCTTTGCGCGTGTCGGTCGTCATGGCGCCGGCGTTGGCGATCACGGCGCGAAGCTGCCGCACGGCGCCGGAATCGAGCATTTCCCGTACGGTCGTGGCCGCGGCCCGCACGTCGGCCAGCCGGGCCAGGTCGCAGCCGATCTCGTGCACGGTCGCGCCCAGTGCCCGGGCCTCGTCCGCGACGTCGGTCAGGGCCGGGCCAGGACGGCCGACGAGCAGCAGATCGGGGCGCTCGGCCGGCGGGCGGGCGGCCAGGGCCAGGACGGTGGAGCGGCCCAGACCGCGGGTCGGGCCGGTGATCAGCACGGTTGTCATGCCGTTCAGCCTGCGGTCGTGCCGCGGCGGCAGGCAGTCGCCCGGTTGTCGTAGGACTGGCAGGGCCAGGACAACCGCCGGGCCGGCGCGCAGACTCGACCGTATGGAGTCGTGGGAGTTCGGCCGGACGCTGCGCCGCTGGCGTGACCGTGTGAACCCCGAGGCGGTCGGGGTGCCGGTCGGCCGGCGACGGCGGGCCGGCGGGCTGCGCCGCGAGGAACTGGCCGGGCTGGCCGGGATTTCGGCCGACTATCTGACCCGGCTCGAACAGGGCCGCGCGACCGCGCCGTCGGCCCAGGTCGTCGAGTCGCTGGCCCGGGCGCTGCGGCTCGCCGGCGCCGAGCGGAATCTGCTCTATCGGCTGGCCGGTCACGCCGCTCCCGGGCCCGACGTGGTGCCGTCGCGGGTCACGCCGAGCGTGCAGCGCCTGCTCGACCGGCTCGCGCACACCCCGGTGGTCGTTTATGACGCTTCCTGGACGCTCGTGCTCGCGAACGCCCCGTACGACGCGCTGATGGGGGCGACGACCGGCTGGCGTGGCCTGGAACGCAACGCGATCTGGCGCAATCTGCTCGAGCCGAACACCCGGGTCGTGCACACGCCCGAGGAGCAGGCCGAGCATGTGCAGCGGCTGATCGCCGACCTGCGCCTGACCGCGTCGCGCTACCCGGCCGACCGGGCGTTGCGCCGGCTCGTCGGCGAGCTAGCCGGGGCCAGCCCGCGCTTCGCCGAGCTGTGGGACAACGACGTGCCGCCGCCGGCGCCCGGCGAGACGTCGAAGCGCAAGATCATCGACCACCCGGCGGTCGGCCGGATCGCCCTCGACTGCGACACCCTGATGGTGGCGGTCGACGATCTGCGCATCACGGTCTACACCGCCGAGCCGGGCACCGGGGACGCCGACCGGCTGGCCCTGGCCGTCGTGGTCGGAACCCAGTCGCTGACCGCGGGCTGAGCCGCCCCGGCCGGCGATCACTCGTTGCGCGCCACCTCCGGGCCGGTGATCTGGCGCAGCAGGGGAAGGGTCAGGCTGATCACGCCGAGCGAGGCGGCCAGGCCGATCAGCACGACGCCGTAGAAGGCGAAGCCCGGCGGCCGCAACGACTCGCCCATCTGCGCCCGCAGGAACAGATGCGCCGCCAGCAGGCCCGCGCCCAGGGCCACGGCTGACGCGGCCAGCAGCGGGGTCACGCTCTCCAGGGCCACGACCCGCCGCAGGGTGGACAGCGGGACGCCGGTCAGGCGCAGCATGCTGAACGGCCGCTTCCGTTCGCTCAGCCCGCCGGCGATGCTGACGGCCAGACTGCACCCGGCGATGGCCAGGCTGGCCAGCACGACCACATCGGCCAGGCGTTTCCAGCCGTTGAAGACGCGGGCGTCCTCGGCCCGGCCCTCGTCGTCGGTGTACGGCGGCATCGCGGCGGGGATGGCGTTCTCGATCGTCGTCCGGGCCCGGGCCAGGGTGGCCGCCGTGCCGTCGGTGAGCGTGATGAACGACTCCGCGCGCAGCGACGGCAGGGCCGCGGCCGGGATGGCGGCGGTGGGCCAGATGCCGGTCCAGTCGTCCGGGCCCTGCAGGTCGTGCCACGTCCAAGCCACCTCGGCGCCCGGCGCGCACCGGCCGTTCGACGGCATCCGGGCGATGTCGGCGCAGGCGGCCAGGGTGGTCGGGAAACCCCAGTCGCCGATGTCGCCGCGGGGCACGGGCATCGATTCGGTCGGCTGCCGGGTCACCGCGATCTCCCGTACGCCGGGGAGCCCGGGCAGGGCGTCCGGAACCGGGTCGGTTCCCTGGCCGCGCATCATCGTAATGAGCATCGACCGGTCGGCGTCCGGGGCCGCGGGGTAGCGCTCGGCGGCGATCGTGCCCATGATGCCGACCGCGACCGTGGTGACGAACAGCGCGATCACCAGGCCGCTGACCGAGCGGAAACCGGCCTTCGGGTTGGCGGCCAGGCGGCGGGCGGCGATCAGCGACGCGGTGCCGCCGGTCCGCCGCGCGACCAGACGCGCGCCGGCCATCGTGAGCCACGGACCGGCGACCAGCAGGCCGATCATGGTGAGGAAGATTCCTGGCAGGTACACCAGGATCTGCTCGTTCGTGGTGGGTGGCCGCCGGCCGATGAAGTAGGCCAGCTCGCCCAGCCCCAGCAGGAGCGGGACGATCCGCCACGCGCGGGGCGGGCGCGGCCGCACCTGGCGGGTCACGCCGAGCGGGGAGATCTGCACGCGCCGCAGGGCCAGCAGCGCCGCCACGACGGCCAGCGCGGGCACGCCGAGCCCCGCCCCGAGCACGATCGGGGCGGACAGGGCCAGGTCGGAGACGAACATCGGCGCGCCGGTGGACGGGATCGCGGCCACCTGTTCCCGCAACGCGAAGAAGACCGCGAAACCGCCGAGCATGCCCGCGATCGCCGACACGGTGGCCTCGACCGCGGCCACCAGGGCGATCTGCCGGGGCGTGCCGCCGACCAGGCGCATGGCCGCGAACCGCTGTTCCCGGCGGGTCGCCGACAGCCGGGTGGTCGTCGCGATCAGAATGAACAGCGGGAAGATGAGCGCGGCGGCCACCACCGCGAGGATCAGCTTGACCCCGGCCGGATCGACACCGGTGAAGCACCAGTTCTTGCACTGCGCGGGCGGTGTCGTGACGATCGTGCCCACCCTGGACACGCCGACCCGCTGCGACAGCTCGGCCGGGGACCAGCCGGCCACGGCGATCAGGGAATCGGGCGCGGGCAGGGCGGCGTCGCCGATGATGCCGGCGAGCCGGGCCGGATAGCGGTTGCCGAGCTGATCGGCGGGGGTGCGGGCCAGCCGCTCGGCCAGCGCCGGTGACGCGAAGAACTCGCCCGGGGCGGGCAGCCGCTCCAGGCCCGGAGGAACCGGTGACCGCGGCCCGGTGGCGGCCAGGTCGATCCGGCCGGCGACCTCCTCGCCGACCACGTCCGTGCGCAGCTGCCACCACAGTGGGTCCACGCCCTGCTCGGCCCCGGGTTCGTTGGCCGAGTTCAGCCACGCGTACCGGTCGGCCTGCGTGGTGACGCCACCCAGGCCGGCCAGCGCGGTCAGCAGCATGCCGACGCCGAGCGCCATCGCCACCGAGATGACCACCAGCCGGACGAGCGCCTCACGTCCCCCCGCCAGCGTGAGACGCAGCCCGAAGCGGATCATGCGACGGCCTCCGCGGTCAGGGCCAGCACTTTGCCGTCCCGCACGACCACTTCCCGATCCGCGTACGCGGCCACGCGCGGCTCGTGCGTGACGAGCACGACGGTCGTGCCCTCGTCGCGCGCGGCGCTCACCAGCAGGTCCATGACCTGTTCGCCGGTGAGCGAATCGAGCGCGCCGGTCGGTTCGTCGGCGAACAGGACCCGCGGCCGGGCGACCAGTCCGCGGGCCAGGGCGACGCGCTGGGCCTGACCGCCGGACAACTCGCCGGAGGTGCGGGCGCCGAGCCCGTCGAGGCCGAGCCGGTCGAGCCAGGCGCGCGCCTCGGCCAGCGCTTTCGGCCGGCGTACGCCCGCAAGCAGCAGGGGAAGCGCGACGTTCTCGTCGGCGCTCAGCTCGGGAACCAGCTGTCCGAACTGGAACACGAACCCGAACGTGTCGCGGCGCAGACTGCTCCGCGCGGTCTCGCTCATCCGGTCGATGCGGTGGCCGTCGAACCGGATCTCGCCCTGACCGGGCACGAGGATGCCGGCCAGGCAGTGGAGCAGCGTGGACTTGCCGGAGCCGCTGGGGCCCATCACGGCCAGGATCTCGCCCTCGCGCACGGAGATCGAGGCGCCGCGCAGGGCGGGCGTGGCCCCGAACGAGAGATGCACATCGTGGGCCTCGAGAAGGGTCTTGCTCATCGTGACCGGACCTCCTGGGCGAGCGCGTCGAGCCGGGCGGCGGTGAGGTCGATCCAGCGCAGGTCGGCCTCGATGTGGAACATGGCGTGGTCGGCCAGCAGCGAATCGACGAGGCTGCCGGTCCGCTTGACCTTGGTCAGCTCGCGCATGCGTTGCATGTGGGCGGCGCGCTGGGTGTCCAGATACTGCTCGGCCGGACGGTCCAGCAGCAGCGCCAGCGTCACCTTGGCGAACAACACCGTCTGCAGGTGCGGCTCGGGCGCGACCGGCTCGGTCAGCCAGGCGCCGACCTCGGTGGCGCCCCGGTCCGTGATGACGTAGCGCTTGCGATCGGGGCCGGCGCCCGCCTCGAGGTCGCTGATGACGACCTTGCCGTCGCGGGCCAGCCGGCTCAGCGTCGAATACACCTGACCGAACGACAGGGGCTTGTCGCGCCCGAAGAACGCGTCGTAGTCGCGTTTGAGGTCGTAGCCATGGCGGGGCTCGCGTTCGAGCAGTCCGAGGAGGGTGAGCGGCACTGTCATGCCGAGGACTATACGCCGAGAGTATACGCTCAGGGTAGAGCATCGCGCTCACAGCTTCATCGTCAGCACCAGCGGGACGCCCGCGCCAAGGTCACCCCGGGCGTACCGGATGGTGTCGTCGCCGGCCCAGGCCAGCCCGGACAGGCTCGCCGTCACCGGGCCCGGCGTCCCGAACGTCTTGACCTCCTGCCCGGTCGTCGCGTCGAGAACCACGACGCGCTGGGTGCGCTCGCCGCCGGACCGGGTCGTCACGAGCGCGGCGACGTGCCGGTTGCCGGGGGAGAGCGCGTAGTAGACGTCGCTGCAGCCGGCGATGCCGGGCCGGAACTGAGCGAGCCGCTCACCGGTGGCCGAGTCGAGAATCTCGAACGAGCAGGTTCGCCCGAACTCGGACGGCCACTCGACGATCCGGTCCTCGGTGGCCTGCATGCCGAAGTACGGCAGCTCCCAGCCGCTGAGGGCGGTGCTGGGTGTGCGTTCGCTCAGTGTTCCGCGCGCGATGTCGTACGTGACGAGCACCGGGCGCGTCTCCGAGACGGTTTCGGGCAGGAAGTGCCACCAGAAAAGCGAGGTGCTGTTCCCGGTCATCGGCATCGACCGGCCGGCGTTCGACCTCATCGCGGGCAGGGGCTTGCTGCTCGTCGTGCGGCCGTCGGCGTCGGTCACGACCACCCGGTAGCCGCCGCGGCCGGGCGGGAAGCCGACGGTGGCCAGGCCGCCGCCGGGCAGGGGCGCCGGGCCGAGGTAGGTGCCGTCGCCCAGGCCGGGCTGCGGCTCGCTGACCGCACGGACCGCGGGCCGGCCGCCGACCGTGCGCAGCTGGGCGACGACTTCGCCGGACGAACCGGGGACGTGACGGCCCGAGGGCAAGCCCTGCGTGGTCGGCGGGGCCTCTCGGTCGAGCCACAACCCGATCGGCGGGCCGCCGAGGGGATCGCCGACGATCAGGTCGCGGCGGGGGATCAGCTGCGGCACCGTGGCGGCGAGGGCGGCCACCGTGACGACCGCCGCGGCCGCGGTCAGAATCGTCCGGCGGCGCTTGATCCGGCGGGCCCGCACCAGGACCGCACCGAGATCCTGGGGGACCGGCGGGACCCCGGCTGCGCTCCTGCGGACGACATGCTCGAGATCGGTCATCGCTCCTCCAGGGTGTCGCGCAGCGCCGACATCGCGCGGGACAGGCGGCTGCGTACGGTGCCCTCGGGAATCCGCAGCGCGGCCGCGGTGTCGGCGGTGGACATGCCGAACAGCACCCGGCAGACCACGACCGCGCGGGTGGGGATGGGCAGGCGGGCCAGGGC
Organism: Actinoplanes sp. NPDC021490; assembly: GCF_055562135.1. Taxonomy (NCBI): domain Bacteria; kingdom Bacillati; phylum Actinomycetota; class Actinomycetes; order Micromonosporales; family Micromonosporaceae; genus Actinoplanes; species Actinoplanes sp. NPDC021490. Next base: position 275,987 of record NZ_JBVHFW010000002.1, on the reverse strand, counting down.
GGCCTCGGCATCGCCGTCGGGCAGGCCCGGCTCGAGGACGGGCAGCCCGTGCTCGGACTCGGGAAACGCGCGCTCCCGCCTCAGCTTGCGCCGCCACGAGGTGGCCCAGTTCAGGCCGACCCGGAAGACCCAGCCGGCCGGGTTGTCCGCCGCGGACACCTGCCGCCACCGGACGAACGCGCGGGCCATCGCCTCGTCGGTGGCCTCACGGGCCAGATGGATGTCGCCGAGCGCCACCGCGAGCGCGCGATAGACCCGGTCCGCCGTCGACGCGTAGAAGCTTTCGAACGTGGCGTCCGCCGGTGGATCGTCGCGCGTTTCCGACACGATGTCAGTGTCCATGCGGGTAGACGCGCGAGCGGGCCCGTACGCTCCCGGTCAATTCACGACAAGGGCCGGCCGGAAGAACCGCTCCTCCAGGCCGCTGTCCCACTCGGCGAACGAGCGGTCGCGGAAGGCGGTGGCGATGGTGACCCAGCCGAGGAAGAACCCCGCCCCGCCGTGCGTGACCGAGCCGCCGTCGCCGCCGCACACGACCTCGGGTTCCGCGGTGAGCTCGGGCTTGTACGGGTCGTAGCCGATCGTCAGCCCGAACAGGTTCGGACGGTGTTGCGGCCCGTCGGGACGGTCGTACGGGTAACCGTCACCGGGACTGTCGTCGCCCCAGCGGAACAAGGTCCGCGCCCCGGCGCCGCACGCGTACTCCCATTCGTCCGGCGTGGTGGCGCGCATCCCGCGGGCGGCCAGAGCGGCCAGCGCATCCCCATGAGCGGGCCGATCGACTTGCCACGCGTCGATCGTTCCGTCCGGATGCGATTTGATGCGCATCCGCCGGCTGTAGATCTCGCCGACGTCGTTCCCGTGCTTCTTCAGCATCGCCACGACCCGCGGATCGTCCGCCGGCACCGGGCTGACACCGACCTCGTACGGGTCGACAGAAACGAGCATCGTCGGGATGCGCACCTCGCGCAGTGGAGTGAGCGTTCGCGCAAGATAGTCGCGCACTGCGGGCAGCCCGTATTCGCTCGCGCTGTCCGCATAGCTTTGCGCCTGCTCCGCGGTCGGGCTGAACCGTGCGGCGTCGAACCCCAGCGTCACCGGCCCGCCCGGCACGAGCCCGAACCGCAGGCCGTCCTGCTCGAAGACCACGGCCCGGTTGACCCGGTCGCCGCACTCGACCGCCCCGATCGACACAACCGACAGGTTGTGCTCGTTCGCGATCGTTTCGACAAGGTCGGCGGCCGCCCGCTCATCCAGTTGTGACCACTTCTGCAGGGTCAGCTCACTCAGCTCCACGCGTCGATCATGGCGGGCCGGTGATCGAGCCGAGCAGGCAGGTTACGTCGACGTTAAGAGGGCTCGGTAATGGCTCGTGGGTCCGAAGGGCAAGCGCCACCGTCCCGCGCGACTTGAACAGCGCAGCTCGTCCGGTTCGGACTAACCGGCCACGGTTCATTCTTCGAAAAATCGACTGTGGACGCTACCGTGAGGTGATGATGGCCCTCGCCAATCTGCTTATCAAGGCGATCGAGCCGGTCGTTTCCAATCAGGTGCGGAAGGCCGACTTCAACCGCAGGTTCCGCAAGGCCGTCGAACGGGCCGTCTCGCGTTTCCGGGAGGTAGGGTCCGCGGTCGACGCGGACGTGGTCTCAATGCTTCTGGACGACGCTCCTGTTCTTGACCTGCCGTCCGTCGAGACGGCCTTCCGTGATCTGATCTTCAAGCCCGCACGGGCAGGCGACCAGGCCAACGCCCAATTCGTGGACGTGATCGGTAGGTTCCTGCCGACCGTGCCGCGGGATCGCCTCGAGCGCACGCTGGTCGTCCTCGTCACCTGCCTGCGCGACGAGCTTCAGAACCTTGCCGAGCTGCGTCCGCTCTTCGACCTCATGTACCAGCAGCAGCAGACGGAGCTGCTGACCCGGATGGCGGCACCGGCAGGGCCCGGCCCGCAGGTTTCGGTGACTACCAGCAATCTGCCGCAACGCTTGTACGAACGTTTCGTGGGACGTTCGGTCGAGCTTGCGACGCTTCTGGCCCGGATGAGCCCCCAGGACCGTACGTGGGTGGTGGTTGTCGACGGCATCGGCGGCGTCGGCAAGACCAGTCTCGCGCTTGAGGCGGCGTACCGGCTCGCCGAGGGAGAGGGGCGCTTCGACTTTGTGGTGTGGGCGTCGGCGAAACGAGATACGTTGACCGCCCACGGCATCGTGTCGCGGCGGACGGACTTCGTGAACCTTCGCGACGTCTTCGAAGCGATCGGGTCGGTATGTGGACGCCCCGACCTTCCGCAACTGCCGGAAAATCAACAACGAACGCTTGTGCAGACGCTGCTCGGCGGTCCACGTCGGGTTTTGCTCATCCTCGACAACCTTGAAGCGGTGGACGACGAGACCATCACGGCGTTCCTGCGCGATCTCCCCACCCCTGCGAAGGCGATCGTCACCTCGCGGCATCGGATCGACGTCGCTTTGTCGATCCGCCTGGAAGGCCTCGATCCGGCGGAGTCGGCAGACCTTGTCCGTTCCGAGGCTACTCTTCGCGGGCTGGCGTTGAACGATGTCGAGGTGACCGCCCTTGCGCGCAAGAGCGGAGGCGTTCCGCTGGCCATCGTGTGGAGCCTTGGGCTGATGAGTCTCGGCCACGGTGCCGAGTCGGTGCTGCGCCGGTTGGGCTCAGGCGCCGGGGATATCGCAGCGTTCTGCTTCGACCGTAGCGTCGAGGCGTTGCGCGACGGCGATGCGCTGCGGATGCTGACGGCTGCCGCCCTGTTCGAGGCGCCCGTCGACCGGGATCTGCTCGGCCGGGCAGCGGGGCTCGGCGTTGACGTGGTCGGGCGCGATGACGCGCTGCAAATGCTCATCGAGTTGTCTCTCATCAACCACGGTCCCACGGGCTTCGCCTTGCTGCCGCTGACCCGTACCTACACCCTTCGCCTGTTGGCCGAGCGGAACGACCTCCGGCGGGTTGCCGAGAACAACTGGTTGGGTGCTGTCCTGAGCCTGGCGGCCGACTATCGCGGCTCGAACGTACTGTGGCGTGACAGGGCACGTCTGCGCACGGTGGGCCCCCACTTCGAAACCGCGTACACCATGGCGCAGGACCTCGGGCGCACGGAGGCACTGGTCGAAATGGCCGGGGGCTTGATCGGTTACTACGACGTGGTCGGTCGCTGGGACGACCTCATCGATGTCGCGGGCGAGCTGGAGTCCCACGGTCGCACTGCCGGCAACTACGACGCCGTGTCGGATGCTGTATGGACGCTGAATTGGTTGCACAGCCAGCGGGGTGACTTCGAAGCCGCATGGGCGAGTCTCGAGCGGGCGAAGACCTCGATCACGGCGCCCGTCCATCGGATCCACTTCCTGGTCGGCTGCTCGCAGACCTGCCGGCGGGAGGGCCGCCTGGACGATGCGTTCCGCTACATCCAGGAGGCCGAGGAGGTGCTGCCCGAACTGGAGGCCGCGATGGCTCCGGCTCACCGGGGCAACATCATGTTCGAGCGCGGCAAGATCGCGCGCGACGTCGCCGATTGGAACGAGGCCGATCGGTGTTTCGCACAGGCCAGCCGCGTGTTTGATTTCGACCAGCTCGAAGAAGCGATCGAGGGCGGACAACGGCCGGTGCACGAACTCGAGCGATCGTTGGCTCTGATCGGGAACCGGGCCGTTGTCGAATACCGCCGGGGCAATCTCGCCACCGCCAACGAAATGTTGCGGCGCGCGCTTCGCTTCACCCGGGTGCACGGCAGCGTCGCCAATGTGGCAACCCTGCTCATTCGGCTCGCCGCGGTTCTAATCGACCAGGGACTGCGCGAAGAGGCGCGAGCCGCGGTGGTCGAGGCGCGGGAAGTCGCCTCCGCGACCGGCATGCAGGACGAGCTGAATGAGACGCAGCGAATGCTGAAGGTGCTCGGCGATCGCTGAGGCTCGTGTAACGATCGAATCATGCAAGCATACGGCCGGGTCATCGCGATTGCGTAAAACACCGCGCTGAGAGTCCTGAGCAGCGGGCTGTTCGGTATTCCGTTTGATGGGCCGGTTGAGTGGAAGGCCGTCTGTGAGGAAAGCCGCCTTGTCCGGAATGGCTATCACAAAGCGCCGCAGGGCCGGTGCCCGAACCTTTAGGACCGGAAGAATCGGATGCTTTCTGTCGTGGCATTCGTCGATCCCTTGCCGGTGGGGACGCGCTCGGGGCGTGCCAAGGGGGTGTCGGCAGTGTGACTCTGGGGCGGGCCTGATGGTGTGCGGCGTGAGGATGGCGGTGATGCGGGAGGAGATGGTCTAGATGGCTTTACAACCGTGGCCACAGATCAAGAAAAGCGCCAAGGCGCACCCGGTTTCGAGTTTGCAATATCACCTGCGGGCGCGTGGGTTCACGGTGACCGTGGATGGTGAATTCGGTCCCCTCACCGACGCCGCGGTGCGGTCGTTCCAGAAGCAGAAGAATCTGGGCGTGGACGGCGTGGTCGGGCCGTTGACCTGGCAGGCGCTGGTGACGACCGTTCGCCGCAATGACACCGGTGATGCGGTGAAAGCGGTGCAGGAGGAGTTCCAAGCGCGCAATCTGTCGGACGATCCGAGCAATGCTCCCCTGGTCGACGGCATCTTCGGGCCGAGGACGGAGACCGCGGTCACCGGCTGGCAGGAGTTCCTGCGCGACAACGACGAACCGGCCATGAGCGTCGACGGGATCGTCGGGCGCATGACGTGGCAGTCGCTGATCAGCGGGATGTACCTGGGCTGATCGCACCGTAGGCGGCGGCGGGTTCAGGCCGCCCAGCCGGTCCGCCGCCACAACCGCGATCCACTGGCCGGCGGGGGCGGCCGATCAGCTTGACCGCCACCGAGCCCGGCCGGCCGGGGAGGGCACCTATTCCGGGCCGACCGGGAACCGGCAGCGATTCCGGGCCGACCGGGAGCAGCACCGATTCTGGGCTGAGCGGGAACGGCACCGATCCCGGGCCGGCTGGGAGCAGCACCGATTCCGGGCTGAGCGGGGAACGGCACCGATTCCGGGCCGGAACCGGCAGTGATTCCGGGCCGGCTGGGAGCAGCACCGAATTCCGGGCTGAGCGGGGAACGGCACCGATTCCGGGCCGGAACCGGCAGTGATTCCGGGCCGGCCAGGAGCAGCACCGAATTCCGGGCTGAGCGGAAACGGCGCCGATTCCGGGCCGGAAAACGGCAGCGATCCGGGGCGGCCGGAAGCAGCAGCGATCCCGAGCTGAGCGGAACAACAGCGCTTCTGGGGCGAGCGCGGCCGCCGGCGCCTCAATCGAGCAGGAGCAGCCGGGCCGTGTCGAGGACGCGGTGCTGGTCGCGCTCGGTCAGGGGCCGGCCGGCCAGCGCGCCCATCGCGGCCATGACTTCCTGCAGGCGTTGCCGCACCACGGCTTCCGGCTGTCTGGTGGCCTTGGCCAGGCGGGCGGCCTCCACGGTCAGCCGGTCCTCGTGGCCGAGGGTGAGCCGGACCCCGAGCGTTTCGGCCAGCCGGTTGACCGCGGCCAGCGTGGGGTTGCCCCGGCCGTTCTCCAGGTTGGCGATGTAGGGCACCGAGAGGCCCGCCTCCGCCGCCACCGAAGCGATCGTGCGGCCGCCCGCCACCCGCCGCTGCCGCAGTTCGGCTCCAAGTTCGCTTATCTCCACGGAACACATCTTGCCACAATGTCTTCTGTGGGAATAGCCTCGTGTCGTGAGCTTCCGACGGTTCTGGCTGGCCACGACCATCGATTCGCTCGGGTCGTGGCTGCTTGTCATGGCCGTGCCGGTGCAGGTCTTCCAGCTCACCGGCTCGGCCATGTCGACCGGGCTGGCGCTGGCCGTGCAGGCGGCGCCGGCCGTGCTGATCGGGCCGTGGGCGGGGGTGGCGATCGACCGCGGGCCTCGCAAGGCGATCCTGGTCGGGTCCAACGTGGCCGCGGCGGGCGCGGTGGCTCTGATGCTGGCCGGTCCCGCCACGTTCCTGTTCGCCGGTCTGTTCGCCGAAAGCGTGGCCGTATGCTTCCTCCGCCCGGCGCTCCGAGCCGTTCTGCCGACGGTCACGGACGACCTGGCCCGGGCCAATTCGCTCACGAGCCTGAGCGACAGCGTGTTGCGCATGGCCGGTCCGGTGATCGGAACGTTCCTGACCGCGCACGGCTGGTTCCCGTTGGTCGTCGTCGTCGACGCGGTCAGCTACGTGATCGCCGCACTGGTCGTCGCCGGTGTCACCATCAAGTCGCCGCCCGTCGGTTCGTCGCCACCGGCCGGCCGGTACGTCCTGGAGACACCGCTGCTGCGCGCGATGCTGGTCGCGAGCGCGGTCTACTGGACCGGGAACGCCGCGCTGACCGCCCTGCTGGTTCCCTTCACGATGCTGCGACTGCACAGTTCCGGTTCGGTCCTCGGCCACCTGATCGCCGGGCTCGGCGCCGGCTACCTTCTCGGCTCGGCCCTGAGCGGCCGGGTGGTCCGCCGCTACGACACCGGCATCGTCCTGCCCGTCGCCTACGCCGCGGTCGGGGTCTGCTTCCTCGTCATGGTCAACACCACCACCGTCTGGGTGGCCGTCGCGGCCGTGACCGTGGCGGGCGTGCCGGGCGTGATCGCGACGATCGCCGTCACCTACCGGCTGCAGGTCGCCACCCCGAACGCCCTGCTGGGCCGTGTTTCCGCGACGTTCTACGCCGGCGACGCGGTGGCCGCCGTGGCCGGGGCCTTGCTGGCGGCGACCGTCGTCTCGCTGACCTCACTCGGCGCCGCGCTCAACACCTTCAGCCTCCTGGTGCTGGGCGCCGCCTTCATCACGCCGCGGCGTACGCCGGTCCCGGCGCGCCGTGAATGACCCGGCCCGCCACCAGCTGCACAACCTGGCCGGCCATCGCCAGCGCGGCCGGCCGGTTCGTCGTCACCAGCACGGTCACACCTAGCCCCTCCAGCACGTGACGTTCCGCCGGCTCGTCGAGGGCGCTGGTGGCGTCGTCGAGCACCAGCAGCCGCGGCCGGCGCAGAATCGCCCGCGCCAGCCCGATCCGCTGCCGCAGTCCGTCGGGCACACCCGCCCCGGCCATCGTGTCCGGCGCCTCGTCGATGCCGGCCACCCGCAGGGCACTTTCACATTCGAGTTCCCCGTACGAGACCCCGAGCGTGACGTTCTCCCGGATCGACGCTGCCAGCACGAACGGCCTGCGCGTCACGACCGCGACGCTCGACGCGACCTCGTCACCATCCAGGCCGCGTACGTCGATGCCGTCGAACCGCACCACTCCCGAAGTGGGGGCGAGGCCCGCCGCGAGGTCGAGCAATGTGGTCCGGCCCGATCCGCCCGCGCCCGCGACAGCCGTCACCGTGCCCGGTTCGAGCGTCAGCGTGACGCTGTCCAGAATGCGGCGGCCGTCCCGCGTGACCGTGGCCTTGCTCAATTCGACCCGCATCGGGCCCCCCGCTCGCATCGCCTAGAATCCCCACGAACTTAGTATGCTTTTGAGGTGCTGTCCATAGCGGGCCCCGGCGCCCGATGATGTCACCCGGTATCAAGGTGCTTCGGCGGGCCCCGGCACCCGATGACGCCGCCCGTATCGAAGTGCTTCAGCGGGCTCCGGTGATCGATGATGCCCCCGTTGTCGAGCTGCTTCACCGCTACGGCCGTCCCGCGCCGAGCGGGGACATCCCGCGCCCCCGGCGTCACGCCCGCCGTGGTTCGATCGTCACCGTGAGCGAACCGAGCGCGGCGACCCTCAACCGCACCGAGCGCTGGTTCGTGCAAGCCGCGCTGCCCCAGCTGATCCCGGGTTTCACCGCGCGGGCCCAGGTGGTGCCGAGGATGCTGCCGTTCCTGACCGGCGCCTCCGTCTACTGGCTGCTGCAGGTCGCATCGGTCGGCACCTTCCTGTCCCTGGCCATCTCGCTGCTCGTGGTGGCCGCGATCTGGCCGTTCACGACCGGGATGCACGGCCGCCGTCCGCCTCGGCTCGGGCGTACGGGAATGGTCGTGGTGGTCCTGCTCTTCGGGGCGGTGTTCGTCGTCGGCGGCCCGCTGGTGCACGCGGCCCGGCCCGGCGCGTTCGGCCGCGAGCTGGCCGGGGGAAGCGGACCGGCCTGGCTGATCGCCGGGGTGGCGGGCCTGGTCATCTTCCTCGCCACCTTCGCCGCCGGGTTCCTGGCCACCTCGTACGGGGTCATCGCGGCCATGCGGCACGCCGTCGGTGATCTGGCCCGGGGGCTGGCCGAGATCCCGCGCTCGTTCGGGCGGTCGCTGCCGGTGGTGCTGTTCGGCACGGTGTTCCTGTTCTTCACCGGCGAGCTGTGGCAGCTGCTCGACGCCCTCCCGTGGCCGCGCGTCTGGCTCGTGCTGGTGCTGCTGACCGTCATCGTGGCGCTGGCCATCTGGCGGGTGGTGAAGGGCTACGACGAGGACCCGGCCGGCCCGCCGCCCACGCCGGAGGACCTGGCCGAGGCCTGCGCGGGCACCCCGCTGGCCGACGTCGAAGTCCCGCTCGTCGCCGAGCTGCGGCCGCTGCAACGGCGGCAGGCGCTCAACGTGCTCGTCCTGCTGACCGTCCGGCAGCTGGTGCAGGCGGCGGTCATCGGCGTGGGCCTGTTCCTCTTCTTCGTGGCGCTGGGCCTGATCACCGTGCAGTACGAGACCGCGGCCACCTGGATCGGCCACGACCCGGAACGGTCGGGGTTCTTCGGGGTGCCGGTGGCGCTGTTCAAGCTGGCCGCCCTGCTGGCCTCGTTCGGCGGCGTCTCGTTCGCCACCACCTCGATGACCAACCACGAATACCGCCACGAGTTCTTCGAGCCGGTCCTGCGCAGCATCCGCCGCCCGATCCTGGTCCACACCGTCTATCGGGAGCTGGCCGGTGAAGCCCGATCGGGGTAGCCGGAACAGGCCGACGTAACCGGCGATTCGCCCACTTCCTTCCGTAAGGGTGGAATGTCACGCTGGCCACGAAGCGGCGTCTTGCCGGACCAGGCCCACGGGGAAGTGACGAGATGTTCTCTTACAGCTCGCTGACGGCGGCGGTGATCGGCCTCGTCGCCTTCGCCATCGACCTCATCGCGGCGGCGCTTTCGGACGGAACCCCGGTGCTGAGGCTCAGCGCCGTCTACACCATCGCGGGCATCGTCGGACTGATCTGCGGGTCCATCGCCCGCAGGGAGCTCATCGGGCAGATCGGGCTGCATCTGAGCTGGGCGCCGCTGACCGCGGTCGTTCTCATCCTCATCGCCGTGAACCGCGAGCTCTCCGTCGCCATCCTCAAGGAAAACCTGCGGGTCGTGGTCATGATCATCACCACGCTGACCGACGTGGTCCGCGCTGTTCTGTCCTGAGCGGGCTTGTCCCTCACGTGGCGTCATGCTCCATAGTCGGGGGCGTGGAGGAGCACCTGACCGTCGGGCGCGTGGCCGAACTGACCGGCGTCACCGTCCGCACGCTGCATCACTACGACGAGATCGGCCTTCTGCGGCCGGGTGCGCGGACCACGGGCGGCTATCGCGCGTACGCGCCGGGCGACGTGGAGCGGCTGCGGGAGGTGCTCGCGTACCGGCGGCTGGGGTTCGGCCTGCGGGAGATCGCCGACCTGGTCGACGATCCGGACACCGACGCCGTCGCGCACCTGCGGCGGCTGCGCGGCCTGCTGGTGGATCAGCGCGACAGCGCGGCGGCGATGGTGACGGCCATCGACCGGGAGCTCCAGGCGCGGGCCCGGGGGATCACGACGACACCTGAGGAGCAGTTGAAGATGCTGTACGACGTCATCGGCTCGGCCTACCCGGCGACGCGGCGCACCGAGCCGCGGATCGCCGCGCGCCTCTGGGAGGCGCTGGGCGACGCCCGGACGGTGCTGAACGTCGGAGCCGGCACCGGCTCGTACGAGCCCCTCGACCGCGACGTCACGGCGGTGGAACCGTCGGCCGTCATGCGGGCGCAGCGGCCGCCGGGCTCGGCGCCGTGCGTGGCCGCCGACGCCGGGAACCTGCCGTTCGAGGACCAGTCGTTCGACGCCGCGATGGCGGTCAGCACCGTCCACCACTGGCCGGACCCGATCGCCGGGCTGCGGGAGATGCGCCGGGTGGCCCGCCGGGTGGTCGTGTTCACCTACGACGCGGCCGGGTGGCGGCAGCGGTTCTGGCTCACCCGCGACTATCTGCCCGAGTTCGGCGGACTGCTGGACGGGTGGCCGTCGCTGGCCGACATGACCCGCGCGATCGGCGGGCGCGCGGAGCCGTTGCTCATCCCGTGGGACTGCGCCGACGGGTTCTTCGAGGCCCATTGGCGCCGGCCCGAGGCCTATCTGGACGAACACGTACGCCGGGCGGTGTCGGTGTGGACCAGGGTCGGCCCGGAGGCCGAGCGGCGGGCCGTGGACGCCCTGCGCGACGACCTCGGCTCGGGCCGGTGGGCCGGCCGCAATCGTGACGTCGCCGCCCTGGACGCGGCCGAACTGGGTCTTCGCCTGCTCGTTGCATGATGGGGGCATGTCCGACCCGCGGAAACCCTGGCTGATCCGGCGGACCCGGCCCGAGGGGCAACCGGCCCGCGAGGTGCGGCACGAGGTCGTCGAGGCAACGGCCGTCCCCGCGTACGTCATCGTCTGGGAGACCGCACACGGGCCGGTTCTCTACCACGAATGGCTCGGAGCCGATCAGGCGCCTCACGTGCGGCAGTTGCTCGATCATCTGCAGCTCCCCGCCCACACCGTGCTGATCCGGCCCTATCCCGTCCTGCTCGAGGGGCTGGCGCACGAGATCGCGGCCGGCCCGCACGTCGACGTGTTCTTGCCCTCCTTTGTGGACGGCGATCGGGTGCGGCGGGGCCGCAAGTATCTCGCCTCCCGGATCGGCAAGGTGCTGGGCGCGGACCTGCCGATCTGGTGCCGGGACTCGGCCACGGTGGCGGCCGCGCGCGCCGCCCGGGACAAGCCGGGCCGCACGGTCCAGGTGCCGGACACCACGACCTGGCCCCGGCACGAGGCGGCGCTGCTGGAGGCGGTCCGGGCCGGGCTGCCCGAGACATATCCGCTGCTCTGGGCCACCCTGGCCGCCGACCACGCCGTTGTCCTGCACCGGATTCTGGCCGCTCACGCCCGCCTGCCCGATCGGGGCCCGGGCTGGTATTTCGCAGCCCGGGCGGAGCCGCCGCGGCCGCCCGATCCGTTGCCGAGGTTGCTGGCCGCGGTGGCCCTGTCCACCGACCGCGGCGCGCGGGCCGCCGACGAGATCATCGCCTTGCGGGCGGCCGCGCGGGACCTGGACCGCGACGACCCGCGCGTGGCGGTGTTCACCACCGCGACCAGCCTGCTGTCCCGCCTGATGTCGCAGGACGTGACGTCCCGGATCATCGCCCGGGAGCCGCCGGAGCCTTACTTCGATCGCGCTCGCGCCGCCGGTCTGGTTGCCGCCACCGCCGCCTGGTCGGGGCCGGTGGTCCGGGCCTGGCGGCAGACCCTTGTTCCCGTACGGGACCGGGCCGCGGCCCTGCGGCGGCACCGGCTCGCCCGCCTGCTCGAGCACGGGACGCCGGACGAGGTGTACCGGGACGCGGCCGGCCGTTACGTGCTGGTGCTGCCCGGCCCGGAACCGGTTCTGTGGGCCGAGTGGCCCCGCGACCCGTCGGTGGCCGCGACCTGGACCGCGCAGACGGTGCTGTCGGCCGACCGTCCCGGCGACCGGCCCGGCCCTCTGCTGGCGCTTACTCCGGAGGCCGACGGTGGTGTCCGGGCCGATCCGCTTCCCGCCGCCCTCGTCGACGGCGGTCCGGTGCGGTTCGATTTCGGCTCCTCGGACGCCGCCGTACGCCACGTGATGCGGCTGCTGCTGGCCCTGGCCCTCGATCCGGAGGACGCCGGGTTCGCGGCCCGCTCGTTCGTGTTCGACGCGCTCACCGAGCAGCCCGGAATGACTTTGTGGCCGGCCCTGTCCGCGTCCGGCGACACGCTGCGGCTGGGCTGGGACACCGTCCGCGCCCGCGCCCGCGCTGACGTCGCCCTGGTTCGCCGGCTGCTGCACCCGGACGAGCCGGTGCTCTATCAGCACTTCGCCGTCCTCCACGAAACGACCGGCCAGGAGTTGCAGGTGGTGCGCCGGTCCGCCGACCGCGACGAGCAGGTCACCCGTGATGGCTGGGAATACTCGTTCCTGCTTTTCGACATCGACAACGGCAAGAGCGACCACGAATACCGCCGCCTGCGCCCGGGCGAGGTCGCCTCGGCCATTGACCGGCAGCGGCGCCGCCGCGGGGCTTGAGGGTGACCACCGGGAACGTCCCGGCGGTCGCGCTACGGCCGTTCCGATCGCGCACGTCGCGGGAAATCCCCGGTGCCGGCCTGGTGCGGTTGTTTTCCGGCGACGAGGCGTACGGCTGCTGGGTGGTTATCGGGCCAGGATGTCGCGGTAATGCTGATTGGCCATGACGCCGAGGACGTTTCCGAAAGGGTCGAGAACCGAGGCGGTGACGAAGCCGGGGCCGCGTTCGGTGGGCTTGTCGTGTTCGGCGGCGCCCAGGGAGAGCAGGCGCTGATAGGCGGCCTCGACGTCGTCGACGGCCCAGTAGAGGACGGCGCCGGACGGGCCGGCGGAATGGGCGTGCGGGGCGTAGGCGGCGTTGAGAATGCCGAACTCGTGCTGGTAGTCGCCGACCCGCCATTCGAGGTAGGCGCCGTCGCGGACGAAGTAGGGCTCGAGCTCGAAAACGCGGGTGTACCAGTCGCGGGCGGCGCCGAGGTCGTCGGCGAAGAACGTGACGGTGGTGAATCCGCGGAGGGTCGCTGAGGAAGTCATGAACCCATTCTCGGAGCTTAAGTGCTCACCTTCTGAGCACTTTTCCGGGCAGAATTCCGGGCATGCGCGCCGATCGTCTTGTGGCGGCCCTCCTGCTGATGCAGACGCGGGGCCGGGTGACCGCGGCCGAGCTCGCGGGGGAGCTGGAGGTCTCGGTGGCCACCGCGCGCCGCGACCTGGAGGCTCTGTCGGCGGCCGGGATCCCGGTCTATCCGCAACCGGGGCGGCACGGCGGCTGGCAGCTGGTGGGTGGGGCGCGCACCGATCTGAGCGGGCTGTCGGCGCGTGAGGCGCAGGCGTTGTTCCTGCTCGCGGGGCCGGCCGCGGAGTCGTCGGAGGAGGTCAAGGCGGCGCTGCGCAAGCTGATGCGGGCGCTGCCGGAGACGTACCGGACCGAGGCGCGGGCGGCGGCGGACGCCACGCTGATCGATCCGGCGCGCTGGGGCGAGGTGGAACGCGACCGGCCGGAGGAGGTGCGGCGCCTGCAGGAGGCGGTCGTCCGGCGGCAGCGGGTGCGTTTCAGCTACAGGGGCGCACCGCGGACGGCCGATCCGTGGGGGCTGATCGACAAGGACGGCGTCTGGTATCTGATCGCCGGCACCGCGTCGGGGCGGCGCACGTTCCGGCTCGACCGGCTCGGCGGGCTCGAGGTGACGGCGGAGACGTTCGAGCGGCCGGACGACTTCACCCTGGACGCGGCATGGGGCGAGGTGGTCGGGGCGATGGAGGAGCGGCGGTCGCGCACCTGGGCCACGCTGCTGATTCCGGCCCGGTTCCTGTGGGTGCTGCGCGACCACTTCGGGCGCCATTGCCACCCGGGTGACGAACGGGACGACGGCCGGGTGCCCGTCCGGGTCGGGGCGCCGACCGCGACCGACATCGCCCGGACGCTGTCCGGCTGGGGCGCAACCGTCGAGGTGCTCGAACCGGCCGCCGTCCGGGCCGAACTCGCCCGGATCGGGTCGGAACTGGCGGCGCTGTACGCGTCCGAGTGACCGTCGTCACTCAGGGAGTGCTCAACCAGGCGGCCCGGCAGCCGATCTGCAACGTCCCCAGACCCGAACCGAACCCCGCGGGACACGCCGAATGAGTCGTAGCTTCGCCGGCCTCAAAGCCGGCTTCCCCCTCGCCATGGCCGCCGCCTTGCTCTGCGGTGGTCTGACCGGCTGCGCAAGCCTCAAGGAGGTCACCAGCAGCAGCAAGCCGCTCCTCCCCGGCGGCTCGGCCACCAGCAGCAAGCCGTCCGCCTCGGCCTCCCCCACGGCTCAGGCGGTCAAGCTCCCCGTCCGGGCCAGCGGAGCACTGGACACGGGCACCGTCACCCACAGCCTCAAGCAGGGCACCTTCTCGGTGAAGCTGACCTACTGGACCTCCGACAACGCGAAGCTCTACACCGCCGAGTCGCAGAAGACCATCAACGTCGCCGCCCACATCGAGGACGCCGACAGCACCCATCGCATCCGGCTCACCACGTTCCAGGTGACGCAGGACGACGGCACCAATCGGGCCGAGGTCGCCACCGACAGCGGCAAGTTCGACGTCACCCCGCCGTACCCCTACAACACGGTCGTGACGTTGCCGGCGGTCACCGCGGGCGCGAAGGCGCTCACGCTCACCGTCCGGCTGGATCTCCTCGTGGAGACCGCTCCCAAGTCGAACAGTTACTACCGCTCCACGGCCCTTGACACCCTGACCCTGCCGCTGCTCACGAATGGTGACACTCAGTGACCGACACCGTGCCTGGATTCCGCCGGGCCTCCGATCGCCAGATTCTGCTGCCCCGCAGCGCGAAGGCCGGCCAGCTGGCTCTGCCGCCGGCCACCCCGCAACTGACCGACCTGGAGACCGTCGAGACGGTGTCGGGCGAGATCGCCGCCCGGGCCGCCAACGGGCCGCGGCACGCCACGATCAGCTGCATCATCCCCTGCTACAACGAGCAGGACACGATCGCCGACGTCCTCAAGAGCCTGCTCGCTCAGACCCGGCTGCCCGACGTCATCCACGTCATCATCAACAACACCGACGACGACACCCCCGAGATCGCCCGTACGTTCGAGGGCGAGCACACCCGTACGGTCAAGGGTGAAGAATTCACCACGCATATCCACGTGCACGACATGGGCGTCAACCCCGACAAGAAGGTCGGCGCGCTCAACTACGGCTACTTCCTGTCGCGCGGCTACGACTTCATCCTGGGCGTCGACGGCGACACCACGCTGGCCCGCGACGCCGTCGAGCGTCTCGAGCTGGAGATGACCGACGACCCGCGCATCGGCGGTCTGAGCGCCATCTACACCATCGACAAAAGTCGCTACAAGGGTCTGATGGCGCGGTTCCTGGTCGCCGGCCAGCGCGCGCAGTTCGCCGCGTTCAACATGGACAACCTGCTGCGCGGACGCAACATGGCCGTGCTCGGCGGCCAGTGCAGCCTGTTCAACGTGCGCGCGCTGGAAATGGTCATGGTGCGCCACCACCAGCAGGCGCCGTGGGTGCGCGACTCCGAGGTCGAGGACAGCAAGCTGTCCCTGCAGATCAAGGACGCCGGCTACAGCACGAAGATCAGCGCGACCGCCCGCGCGTTCGTCGGCCCGATGACGAACCTGCGCGCCTTGCACGGCCAGCAGGTCAAGTGGAACTTCGGCGCCATCGACCTGTTCTGGCCCGGCCAGCGCGGCGACAGCAAGGGCCAGCCGCTGCACCCCAACCTGCGGCTGCGCTGGTTCGAGAACATCTCGATGGGCTTCAACATCGCCTCCCGGCTGGGCTTCATGCTGCTGCTCGTGGCGGCCCTGTCGATCGACGCCTTCGTCTTCAACCCGATCTGGCTGATCCCGCCGGCCGTGGCCATCCTGCTCAACCTGCGCCTGGCCCTGGCCATGAAGGACAAGAGCGCCTCCGACCTCATGTACGCCGCGTTCATGCTGCCCGCCGAGCTGTACATGTGGGTCCGCATGGGCCACTTCGTCTCCGCGTGGGCGCAGTTCCTGGCCAAGACCGACCAGGACAACTGGGCCGCCCAGGCCAACGCCGAAAAGGGCAAGGGCTCCGCCTACGTCATGCCGCTGGTCGTCCTGCTGGCCATCATGGGCGGCGCGGTCTTCGCCTGGACCCAGCAGAGCGTCGGCGTCCAGTCGGCGATCCTGTCGCTGGGCTGGCCGATCCTCTACATCGCCACGATCGCCCAGACCGTCTTCATGCTCCGCAAGCTGGTCCGCCGCCACCGCGGCTTCGCCGTCTGACCCACGTTTCGCCGCTGCGCGGTCTCTGCCGTCCGGCCGATCCCCGCGATCGGCCGGACGGTTCCGTTTGCCCGGACCGGCGATCAGGCCATCGTGAGGTGGCCGGAGTGCAGGGGGAGCAGGTCGTCGGCCAGGTCGATGATGCGCTGGTCGTGGGTGGCCACCACCACCAGCGTGCCCTCGGAGACGGCGGTGGTCAGGGCGTTGAGGACCAGGGCCACGTGGTCGTCGTCCTGGTGGGCGGTGGGCTCGTCGAGCAGGGCCACCGCCGGCGTCAGGACCAGGGTGCGGGCGATGGCTGTGCGTTGCTGCTCGCCCAGGGACGTGTCGTGCGCGGGGCGGTTGGTCAAGGGGTCCAGGCCCAGGCGGCTGAGCAGGTCGGCCGGCGGGGTCCGGCCGCGCAGCCGGGCCGGAAGGTGGGCGTTCTCGGCCACGGTCAGCTCGGGGGAGAGGGCCGGCCGCTGGGGGAGCAGCGCCACCCGGTCCCACTCGTGGTGGGAGACCGCGGGCTTGCCGTCGACCAGCACGCTGCCCGAGGTGGGAGACATGACGCCGGCGATCAGGTGCAGCAGGGTGGACTTGCCCGAGCCGGAGCGGCCGGCCAGCACGGCGAGCCGGGCGGGGGACAGCGACAGCGAGATGTCGCTGAGCACGGTGGTCGCGCCGCGCACGTGGGTCACGGCATGCAGGCGTACGAGATCAGCCGTCGTCACGGTAGGAGGCCTCCTCGGCAGAGCGGCTAATGGTGGACAGGGCGGCCAGAAGGACTGCGGCCACGGCTACGGCGGCCGTGATGGTCAGCGCGGGCACGGTCAGGACGAAGTGGAGCGGCGGGAGCCGGAAGGGTTCGTCGTCGAGCAGGCGGGAGCCCAGCGGGAGCAGGGCGGCGACCCCGGCGAGCGCGCCGGCCAGGGCGGCCGCGCCGAGCAGGGACAGTTCGAGGAGGCGGGCGCGCAGGGCCCGGCCGCGCCCCAGACCGACGCGGATCAGCATCAGGTCACTCGCGCGACGGGCGGCGGCGGTGCGCTGGGCGTGCACGCAGAGGGCGAGCACGGCCAGCAGCGCGAGGTAGGCGGCGACGGCCACCTGATAGCCGCGGGCCCGGGCGGCGGCCACATAGATGTCGTGCTGGCGCAGGCTGGCCGCCGTTTTGACGCGCTCGGGCTCGACGCCGAGCGAGGAGGTGATCGCGCCGGTGTCCTGGGTGCTCCACAGCAGCGTCCGGAAGAAGCCGCCGGAGGAGGTGTTGAGGTCGCGCGAGGCCAGACGCGGATCGGCCGAGCCCAGCTGCGGGAAGAAGGCGTTCTCGGAGACCACGTACATCGGTTTGGCGTCCAGTCCGGGGAAGGCGCCGACGTGGGCCACGACGTCGAGGGCGCCCTTCCACGAGCCGGTGTCGGCCGAGACGGCGCTCTCCCCGTCGGCGGCCGGGTCGGCGGCGACGATGACGGGCACCCGGCCGCCGGCGGGCCGGGCCTCGAGCAGCGCGAGCGCGTCGCGGGCCCGGGCCAGGTCGGCGCCGCGGCCCCAGAGGGCGATCTCGCGGAATTTGACCGGGTCGACCACGAGCATGTCGCGCTGGGAGCCGTCGAGGTCGGAGAACACGTCGTAGCGCCAGACCACCGTGGCGTATCCGGGCAGCGGCGGGGTGCGTACGCCGGGAACCGGATCCCGGCTCGGCTCTGCGGGCGCCTTTACCGCCCCGGGATCGAGCTGGGACGAGCCGCCCTCGAGGACGGCCACCGACTCGGCGCCGGCCTGCACGGCCACCCGGTCGGCGGCAGTGGTGGAGGTCGCGGTCAGCGCGCACAAGGCGAACAACAGCATGCCCAGCCCGGCGGTCATCACGGCCACCGCGAGACGACGCTCGTTCGCCGGGCCGGCCAGGCGGCGCCGGGTCAGCCAGCCGACGCCCCGCAGCGGGCCGGTGCCCGAGCGGCGGAACCCGGTGAGCCGGCTCAGCAGCAGCCCGGCCAGCACCCCGGCGGCGGCCAGCACGAGCAAAGGCACGAGCAGATCCACTTCCCGTACGTCTCCGCCGGAAGCGCCCGAAGTGGCCAGCCCGGCCGCCGCGACCAGGGCCAGCATCAGCACCGGCGTGGCCCACGGCAGCGGCCGCCGCAGAGTCGCCGGGGGCAGCGGGCGCACGTATCGGGCCGCGGCCAGCGCCGGCGCCACGCCCGCGACGGCCAGCCCGGCCAGGGCGGCCAGCCCGGCCGCGCCCAGCGCGGGCAGCATCGACGAGCCGGTCACCGCGCCCGGCGGCCCGGCCCGGGTCACGAGCAGCCAGGCCACACCCCAGCCGGCGGCCGAACCCAGCACGGCGGGCAGCAGGTGCTCGGCCACCCACAGACCGCCCACGCCGACCGGCACGATCCCGGATCCGACCGCGTGCCGCACCTCGGTCAGGCGGCGCCGCACCGACAGCAGCACCATCGCGAGCACGGTCAGGAAGGCGACGGCGACGGCGGCCCACTCGGTCGGGCGGGTCCGCTGCCGTACGGTCTCGGAAACCGTCCGGGCCTGCTCGGCGATCGTCCCGATGCCGCTGGCCAGCCGTCCCTCCACCGCGTCCTGGCCGCCGTCGAAACTCTGCGCCGCCACCCGGCGGCGCAACTCGGCGACGCCGCGGCCGGTCTCGCGCGCCTCGGCCAGGGTCACGCCGGGTTCCAGCGTGGACTCGGCGGCCCACAGGATGCGGTCGCCGACCCGCGCGGCGAGGCTCTCGGTGGTGGGCACGTCGGCGATCACGAGGTTGGCCTTGAGCGTGGTCGTGGCCGGGTCGAACGGCAGGTCGCGGTCGCGCAGGGCCCAGGACTGGCTGCCCGGCACATCCGCCGGTCGCCGCCCGCCCGGCACGACCACGTAGAGGCCGGTGACGGTCGTGGTGGCCTGCTTGCGGCCGACGGTGAGCGTCACCGTCTCGCCCGGGCGGAAGCCCAGCGGCCCGGGCAGCCAGACACCGCCCGGGGGACCGCCGGTGGCCGCCACGACCAACTCGCGGGCGGGATCGGTGACCGCGTAGAGCCGGGCCCCGGCCCGGCGGGAGCCCGCCGAGAGGGTCGACGACCACGGCTGCGACCAGGCCAGCTCTTTGCCGGTCGAGCCGCCGTCGAGCCGCGGTTCCGTCAGATGCGGGATGGTGCGCAACTCGGTGAGCAGCCGCTGCTGGTCGGCGCTGCGCGGCGAGCGGGAGCCGGTCAGCCGGACCAGGGCGGCGTCGTCCTGGCGGGCCGTGCCGGGCACCGCGTCGCGTCCCGCCTGGAAGGCCGCGTTGCGCCCGGCCTCGGCGAACATGGCCGGCGCGGCGCACGCCACGCCCGCGACCACGAACGCGAGCACGACCAGAACGGACCACAGGCCGGCGCGCAACAGCGCCCCGAACGCGGCCCGCACCAGCATGGGGCCATCCTGCCGCACGGCGGGTCCGGCATGTGCCCCGGTTCACCGGTGCTATTCACGCCGAATGGGCGTAAAGTCTGCGCGACGCCTTCAGCAGCGAGGGATTAGCCGCGCTATTGACTGGAGATGTCGTGTTTGACCAAGATTACGGCGACCGGGTCACCGCTGTCACGGTTCAGGTGAGTGAGCCCGGCCCCGACGGGGTGCTGCACGTCAGCCTCGGCGGCGAACTCGACCGTGACGACGCCGGGCCGCTGGTCACCGCGATCACCACGGCGATCGATCGCGACGCCCCCAAGTCCGTCCGCATCGACGCGTCCGCTCTGACGTTCCTCGACTCCGGCGGCATCCATGCCCTCCTCGACTGCCAGGAAGCCGCGGCGCGGGCCGGAGCGTCGTTCTCGGTCGATCACGCCGGGCCGAACGTGCACCGGGTCCTCGAGATCACCGGCCTGCTCGTGCTGCTCGACGTGACTCAGGACGCGCCGGGAGCGTCGGAAGCCAGGTAGAAGCCCGGGTACGACGGCTGGTTGTAGGCGGTCTGCTGACGCGCCACCTCGGCCCGGTACTGCGGATCGTGCATCAGCGTGACCATCTTGTACGTTGCCGGCTCAGTGCTCAGATAGACGCGGATGGCCGAACTGTCGGTGGTGCGTACGAGAAGCTCCTCGCGCCAGTCCCCGAAGATGTCGGCCACCAGGCTCGGATTGCCCTTCGTGCCGTTGTTCGCGCGGGTGCCGTCGGCGGTCAGCAGCGTGCCGCGCCGCCAGTCGTCGATCGTCGGCGTGACGTCACCCGCGCCGTTCACGACCTGCGTGGTCCGGTCGGCCGCCCAGCGGATGCTTTGATTGGTGCCAGGAATCGGGCCCGGCCGGACCTCCCCCCGGGCCGTGTGCAGTCCCAGCGCCTCGGAGCCGCCCGGCATGCTCGCCCACGACTCGAGGCCGCGCACCTCGGGCAGCACATCGCCGATCATGCCCCGGCCGGTGTCACGACCGGAGTAGGAGCCGAACAACACCTCTCCCGTACGGGCGTCGCGCATGGCCATCCCGTACGGGGCCATCGTGCCGTTCTCGTGCACGGTGAAGATCTCGAGCCCCGGACGGTCGGGATCGATGTCGGTCACGTGCATGGCGTCGCCGTGACCCAGCCGCACCCGCTGCCCCGGCGCGGCGCTGCCCTCGGGCAGCACATCGAACGAGGAGTAGAGCAGGCTGCCGTCGTCGTCGATGGTGGCCGAGCCGTACACGATCTCCTGCCGGCCGTCGCCGTCCACATCGGCCGCGCTGAGCGAATGGAAGCCCTGCGTGGTCAGCGTCCCGAAGGCCGGATCGGTGCCGTCCCGCCCGTGCGGCGAGTCGTTGAACGGGTTGGTCATCGGCACCCAGCCACTGTCCACATACCAGTTCTCGGTCAGCTTCCGTCCGTTCCACCCGTACGCCACCAGGGTCGAACGCGTGTAATAGCCGCGTGCGAACACCGCGCTCGGACGCCGCCCGTCCAGGTAGGCCACCCCGGCCAGGAACCGGTCGACGCGGTTGGCGGGCTCGATCCGCGGCATGGCGTAGTCGCCCCACATCAGGCCGTCGTCGGTGCGGCCCGGCTTGTAGCGGATCGTCTGCAACTCCCGGCCGGTCGCGCCCTCGAACACGGTCAGGTATTCCGGGCCGTCGACGATGAAGCCCTGGAACGCGCGCAACATGTTGCGGGGGCTGCGGGCCGGGGCGTACACGTCGATGAAGTAGTCGGCCACGGCGCGCGCATCAGCCAGGGGTTCGATGCCGAGGGCCTCCTCCGGGGTGGCCGGCCACCGTCCGGCCACGACTTCGGGGTGGGTGTCCCAGCCTTCCAACATGGCCACCAGATGCTCGTAGTAGCCGGCGGCGCTGAGGCGATAGTCGTCGGTGTTGCGGTATCCGGCCTTCAGATCGGCCGCGAGCATTGTGATGTAGCGCGACCGGCCGTCGCGCAGCGTGCGCGTGCCCGGCGCGGTCTTCATCATGATCTCGGCCCGGCCGTCCCCGTCGAAGTCGTAGACCAGGAACTGCGTGTAGTGCGCCCCGGCCCTGATGTTCACGCCGAGGTCGATGCGATGCCGCAGGGTGCCGTCCAGCTCGTACGTGTCCACGAACACCGGGCCCGTATATCCGACCTGCGAGACGTCCTTGGAGTTCGACGGATCCCACTTGACCACGTACTCGTACTGACCGTCCCCGTCGACGTCCCCCACGCTCATGTCGTTGGCCGAATACGTGTATGCCTCCCCGGCCGGGGTCACGCCGTCGGCCGGCTTCTTCAGCGGCAGGTCGAAGTAGTTCGTGCTGCTGGTCGCGGTGGGCCGGCTGCCCGACACCACGTAGCGTGACGCCGGCCCGCCCTTGCGGTCGACGTAGTTGGTGCTGTCGGTGACCGTGGCGATCCGCTCGCCGTCCCGGTAAACGACAAAACTCGCGCTCGTTCGCTCACCCTTGAGCAGCCGCCAGCTCAGGAAGGCGCCCTCGCTCGTACCCGCCACGACGAGCCCACGATCGAGTCGTTCGAGCCGGGGCCCCGCGCCGGGCTTCGCCGCCGCGGGACCAGCCAGCAACATGACAGCGGTCGCGGCAGCAAGGACACTCTTCACGGCGAACCTCCTGAGGAAAGCGCTTGCCTGACGAGTGTCCATTGATGGACGTCACTGGTCAAGGATGCATCGAAGGCGCCGTGAGAAAGGCGTGAAACCGGACGGCCGGGCCGGACTCGGGGACGGCCTCGACCGTGAGCGAAGTCCTCCGCCCCGGCGCGAGAACGGCGGCGGCCAGCGCCAGCCGATCCCCGACGGCCAGAACCGGAAGCGCGGTCTTCGCTGTCGCTGTGGGGCCGGGCGCTTGCACCATCACGTACGAATCGCGGAACCCCGGCGCCGGATCGGCCGGCGCGTCGGCCCCGGTCGCCGCAGCGACGCGCCATTCGCGGACCCGGCCGGTCGACGAGCCCGCGCACAGGTGGATGAGCGTCGCGCCGCCGGGCTCGGCCCACAGGCGAAGGGTGTGCCCGCCGCTCGTAGCCACGTCGGAGCTCCGGGCCGGGCAGGGCTCACTGGCCACCGGCGACCACGAGGGCGTTCCCAGCAGGGCCGTCACGCACACCGCCAGCAGCACCGCAGCCGCCCCCACGGCGACCAGGCCCCCGCGAAAGCGAAGCCGGCCCCTCCGGCCGGGGCGCGCGGCACGCTGCCGAGGGCGAGACCGTACCGCCAGCCCACCCTCGACATGCCGCACGGCCACCGGCGCCCATCGAGGCTCCGGGTGCCGTCCACGTGCGCGACAGTGCTGCCGAGTAGCCCGCTCATCCCCGTCACCCACGGGCGTCCCCGACTCCTGCGCGCAGGCCCGTCATTCCCGCACAGGCCGCCGCACGCTCGTAGGTCGTCATGGACGTGCTTGTCGCAACTTGCGCGTATGCCGTCCCGGGCGAGCATGCCGCCATGCGCTGGTATGTCGTCATGGGTGTGTATGTCAGGACTCGCGCGTAGGCGGTCGCCCGCGCGTATGCCTCGCGAGCGTGCGTGTCGTTGCGGATGTTCATGTCGTGACGCGCTCGTATGTCGTGACGCGCGCGTACGTCTTCATTTGCGCGCATGCGGTCGCTCACGTGCGTCCCCGTTGTTCACGCGCTGGTAGTCGTTTCCGGTGGCGGAGAAGTTCCGGTTCAGGCGGTCTGCTGCTGGCGGCGTTCGCGGTAGGCGCGGGTCTTGTGGCGGTTGCCGCAGACGCCCATCTCGCACCAGCGACCGCGGCCGTTGCGGGAAGTGTCGTGGAAAGCCCAGCGGCAGTCCGGAGCGCTGCAGAGCTTGACGCGCTTCCAGTCGCCGCGGGCCACGCTTTCCGCCACCTCCTCCACGATCTTGTCGAGCCATGGCCTGCCGGTCGCGGCGACCAGGCGCAGTTCGCCGTCAGCCGGGCTGGGCGCGAGATGCACCGGATAGTCGGCGAGCGCCGTCGCGTCGCCGCGGAGCGCAGTCGCGTTGCCGTCGAGTGCAGTCACCTTGCCGTCGAGGGCGGAGCGCAACGCCGTACGTAGCGCGATCGTGGCCTGGAGGTCGGCCGGCCCTGGTGCGTCGCCGACGTTCCTGCCGGTTGCCCGTTGAGAGCCGAAGCCCGTGTTGACGGCGGCCGGTCGAGGATCGGGGCCGGCTGTGGATCGGTTGGTGGCAGGCAGGGCCGGGGTGGCTGCCAGCCAGTCCGCGAGGGCCTCGGGAGAGGTCAGCTGTTCGCCGGCGACGTGGTCGGTTCCGTGCCGGCGGAACGTGCGTTCGTCGACCGTGTTGAGGAACGCCACGATCAGGTCCAGATCAGCCACGACACCATCGTACCGCTTGACTGGTGTTGACTTGGTCGCGACACCAGTATTAGCTTTTGATGGTGTTGTTGAGCGATCAAGGAGGAACGATGAAGCTGTTGAACGTTTCCGATGCCGAGCTCGACGATCTGCGGAACCGCCTGCGGGCGACCCGCTGGGCGAAGCCGTGGCCCGTCGGTGCGTGGGAGGCCGGCTTCGACGGGAACGAGCTGCGCCGGCTGGTCGAGTACTGGGGGTCGGCGTACGACTGGCGCAAGCACGAGGCGGACATCAATGCGCTGCCGTCCGGGGTCGCCGACATCGACGGGCAGGCCGTTCACTACCTGCGCTTCGAGGCTGAGCGTGCGGGCGCCCTTCCGCTGTTGCTCTCGAACGGCTGGCCGAGTTCGTTCCTCGAGCTGATCAGGCTGGCCGAGCGGCTGTCGGCGCCGTCGCGCTTCGGTGGCGACCCGGCGGACGCGTTCACCGTCGTGGTGCCGTCGCTGCCGGGCTACGGGGTCGCCCCGCAACGGCCGCAGCTCGGTGGTGCGCATACGCACGACTTGTGGCATCGGCTCATGCGCGAAGCGCTCGGATTCGAACACTATGGCGTGCACGGGTCGGACATCGGCGCCGGGGACGTCATCCGGCTCGCGCAGGCCTATCCCGACGCGCTGGCCGGGATGCACGTGCTCGACATCGCGGACCCGCCCGAGTGGGATCCGGCGTCGCTGACCGAGGAGGAACGGACGTACCTGGACACGAAGCGACAGTGGCTGTCCGCCGAGGGTGGCTATTCGCACGAGCAGGCGACCCGTCCGCTCACCCTCGCGCAAGGGTTGTCCGATTCGCCGTCCGGGTTGCTCG
This sequence comes from Actinoplanes sp. NPDC021490, assembly GCF_055562135.1. Classification (NCBI taxonomy): domain Bacteria; kingdom Bacillati; phylum Actinomycetota; class Actinomycetes; order Micromonosporales; family Micromonosporaceae; genus Actinoplanes; species Actinoplanes sp. NPDC021490. Next base: position 251,392 of record NZ_JBVHFW010000002.1, on the reverse strand, counting down.
CCTGGATCGGGGAGAAGTATCGGGCGTGGAGTGACGATCCGGCCAAGTTCGGCGACGACTTCCTGCTCACTCAGGCGTCGCTGTACTGGTTCACCGACTCGATCTCGACCTCGTTCCGGCCGTACTACGAGCGCCGCCATGAGCTCGTTCCGCAGATCAAGCGGGTCGAGGTGCCGACCGCGCTGGCGCTGTTCCCGGCCGACATCGCCGGTGCGCAACCGCGCAGTTGGGCTGAGCGTTCGTACAACATCGCTCAATACACGGTCATGCCGCGCGGAGGACACTTCGCCGCGTACGAGGAAACCGAATTGCTCGCCGACGACATCACGGTGTTCTTCCGCACGCGGCGGTGACGGCGGGAACTCCCGGACGGCGACGGGCGACCACCCGGTGTGAAGACTCCGGTTGTGGTGGGTTCGGCCGCGGGGGCGGCCGGTGCGGTGCTGGTGGCGGCGCTCGTGTTCGGTGGCGCGGTCGACACGGAGGCGCTGCCCGGCCTTCCCGTCCCGGGGCCGGTGACCGAGTGGGCGCTGCCGGCGTTCACCCTGCTCGGCGAGATCCTGGGCGTGCTCACCGTCGGGCTGGCCGTCACGGCGGCGTTCCTGCTGCCGGGCGACGGCCGCAGCGTCGCCGCGCACGGCTGGTTGCTGCTGCGCCGCGTCACCTGGCTAGCCTTGACCTGGGCCTTCACCTCAGCCGCGCTCGTGCTGCTCACCGTGTCCGACATCCTCGGCATCCCGGTTCCGGGTCTGAGCCGGCAGGTCGTCGTGAGCTTTGCCTTTTCCGTCTCACAGGGCCAGGCGCTACTGCTGCAGATCGGGTTCGCGCTGGCCGTCGCCGTCGTCTCCCGTGCGGGTCTCTCCCGGGGCACCGCCGCGCTCACGGCCGGACTGGCGATGATCGCGCTGCTGCCGCCGGCGTTCACCGGGCACTCGGCCGGCGCGGGCAACCACCAGATCGCGGTCACGAGCCTGGCCCTGCACGTGCTGGCCGCCGCGCTGTGGGTGGGTGGTCTGACGGGCCTTCTCCTCGTACGCCGTCACCGCCGTTTCGCCGAGACGGCCGCGCGTTACAGCCGGCTCGCCCTGGCGTGCTTCGTGGCCACGGCGATCAGCGGCGCCGTCAACGCCGGAGTCCGGCTGGGCACTTGGGAGGCGTTGTGGAGTTCCCCGTACGGGCTGATTGTCCTCTTCAAGGTCGCCGCCCTGCTCGCCGTGGGCGCGATCGGGGCCGTGCACCGCACGCGGACGCTGCGCGCCTCGACAACGTTTGCGTTCGTGCGCCTGGCCGCCGGTGAACTGATCGTCCTGGCCGCCGCGACCGGCCTGGCCGTGGCGCTGTCCCGCAGCCCCACCCCTGTACCCGAGGACGTGACCGAACCCGATCCGCTGGTCGAACTGCTCGGCTTCGCGATGCCCGGCCCGCCGACCGCCCGCGACATGCTGGTCAACCCGTTGCCGGACATGTTCTTCCTGACCGTCGTGGCCGTCGGCATCGCCGCCTACCTGACCGGAGTTGTCCGTTTGCGACGCGCCGGACATGCCTGGCCGGCCACCCGGACCGCATCGTGGGTGGGCGGCATGCTGTTGCTCGGCGCGGCCACCGGGCTGGGCGTCGCGCGCTACGCGTACGTGCTGTTCAGCGTCCACATGGTGCAGCACATGATTCTGTCGATGGCCGTGCCGATCCTGCTCGTCGGTGGCGCCCCGATCACGCTCGCCCTGCGCACATTTCGCCGCCCCGCCGACCCCCAGGTGCGCGGCGTCCGCGAGTGGCTGTTGCTCATTTTGCACAGCCGCGTTGCGCGTTTCCTGAGCCATCCGATCGTCGCGCTGGTCATCTATGTGGGCAGCCTGTACGGCCTCTACATGGGCAGCCTGCTCGGCACGCTCATGCGCTACCACCTGGGCCACCTCGCCATGCTGGTCCACTTCGTGCTGGCCGGCTACCTGCTGTTCTGGGTCCTGATCGGCACCGACCCCGGCCGCCGCCGCGCGCATCCCGCCGTGTTCACAGTCGTCCACTTCCTGGCCATGGTCGCGCACGCGTTCTTCGGTTTCGTCCTGCTGCAGTCCACCACGGTCATCGCCTCCAACTGGTACACCGCCGTCCACCCGCCATGGGCCGCGTCCCTGCTGGACGACCAGCATCTGGGCGCATCCCTGGCCTGGGCGTTCGGCGAGTTACCCGCGGTCGTGGTGATGCTCATTCTCGTACGCCAGTGGATCCGCTCCGACGAACGCGAACAGGCCCGCCTGGACCGCGCCGCCGACCGCGCTGACGCGTCCGGAGAGGAGGACGAGCTGGCCCGCTACAACGCTTTCCTCGCCACCGCCGCACGCCAGGACCCATAACGAGCATCTTTGTCGCACGCCCACATTGCTCGCCCTCGCGCGATGTGCGCCGGGCGCGTAGTCCGCGTTGCGCGTAGTCCGCGTTGCGCGTTGTGTGCGTTGCGCGTTGTGCGCGTTGCGCGGCGTCTGCGTTGCGCGTGTTCGCGTCGCGCGGCGTCTGCGTTGGGCCTTGTTCGCGTCGCGCGGCGTCTGCGTAGCGCGTTGCGCGTTGCTGCGTTGCGCGTTGCTCGCGTTGCGCGTTGCGCGGCCTATGCGTGGGGCGTTGCTCGCGTTGCGCGTCGTCCGCCTCGTGAGTTGCTCGCGTTGCGCGTTCTGGTGTCCTGTGTTGCTCGCCTCGCGCAAGCGCCGTCTGGCTAGTGCGGTGGCTATACGTTGCGGGGTCTAATGCCGGTCATTGAGCAACTAGTCCTGCGATACTGGCGGAGTGCCTAGATGTCGGGGATGTTGGGACCGGCCCGGTGGTGCACCGCACCGCCCGGATCGGTCTGCGCCTGACGCGGGCTCAGCGGCAACTCGTCTTGCGCGTTCCTTGCTCATGTTGCGCGTCGGTTGCTCGTGTTGCGCGGGTGTTGCTCCTGTTGTGCACATTGGCTTGTTCGGCACGGGCTTCGGGCGCGTGCGAGCGCCGCTGACCGTGGCTCGCCGGCTGCCTCGTACGGGCTCGGGAGGTTGCGGCCGAGATGGCGTACGGGGGCTCGATCATGGTGGTCGGTGTGGATCGGCCGGACGGGCGGTGGGCTGTCGGGTGGTGTTGAGAGAGCGCCTGCGGGCGAGCGGTTTGCGAGAAAGTTTGGTGGCGGCGGGAACTTCCCGGGCCTCGATCGGGACCAAAGCATCGCAGTCCCCTACGAGGAACGGACATCATGCGAAACACTCTCATCGGCGGTGCGCGGCGGCGGATTTTCGTGGTTGCGGCTCTGGCCACGCTTGGGTTGACCGGATGCGCCAACGGCGACGACACGCCGGCCGCTTCGGGCGGGACGCCTACGGTGGCGCCGTCGGCTACGGCGGTTGCAGCAGCGCTGACCATCAAGGATCCGTGGGTGAAGGCGGCCGCGGCGGGCACGATGACGGCGGCTTTCGGGACGCTGGTCAACGACACGGGAGCGGACATCACGGTCACCGGTGTGGAGTCGCCGGCCTCGCCGATGGAGCTGCACGAGATGGCCATGAAGGACGGCAAGATGGTCATGCGGCCCAAGGAGGGCGGGTTTGTCATCGCGGCCAAGGGCACGCACGAGCTTGGGCCGGGCGGCGATCACCTGATGCTCATGAAGCCGGCCGCGGCGATCGAGCCGGGCGACGAAGTGTCGTTCACGCTCAAGCTGAGTGACGGCTCGACGGTTCCGTTCAAGGCCATTGCCAAGCCGTACGCGGGTGCGGGTGAAAGCTACGAGCCGGGCGCGCACGGGTCGGGCATGCCGATGGGAAGCACCGCGCCGTGACGACGCGGCGCCATGTGCTGGCCGGGGGAGCGGCGGTTGCCGGTCTCGGCGTGGCCGCGGGCGCCGCGGTGGTGGCCACGACCGGCCGGGAACAGCCGGTCGCGGCCGCGGCCTCGGTGACCACGGGGACGGCCACTGTGCCGTTTCACGGTCCGCGCCAGGCCGGCGTCGCCGAGGATCCGCCCGCGCACGCCTCGTTCGTCGCCTTCACCCTGCCCGCCGGCACCGACCGGCGGGCCCTGGCCCGGATGATGCGACTGCTCACCGACGACGTCGCCCGGCTCACCGCGGGTGTGCCCGCGCTGGGCGACACCGACGCGACCCTCGCCGTGCTGCCGGCCCGGCTCACCGTGACGTTCGGGTTCGGGCCGGGCCTCTACCGCGCGGCCGGTCTCCGGCCGCCGGTGGACGACCTGCCCAGATTCCGCATCGACCGGCTCGAAAGGCGCTGGTCGGGCGGCGACCTGCTGCTGCAGATCTGCGCCGACGACCCGCTGACCGTCGCCCACACGCAACGGATGCTCATCAAGGACACCCGGCCGTTCGCGGCGGTCCGCTGGGTGCAGCAGGGATTCCGGCGCAGCCCGGGGGTTCAGGCGCCCGAACACACCCAGCGCAACGTTCTCGGCCAGCTGGACGGCACGGCCAACCCGCGCGGGGCCGAGATCGAACCGGCGGTGTGGAACCCGGACGGCTCGACCACGCTGGTCGTGCGGCGGATCCGGGCCGAGATGGAGACGTGGGACATCCTGGCCGTGGCCGACAAGGAGAACGCGGTCGGCCGTCGTCTCGAGTCGGGGGCGCCGTTGAGCGGTACGCAGGAGCGCGACGAGCCGGACTTCGCGAAGCTGGACGCCTCCGGACTGCCCGCGATGCCGGACTACTCGCACGTCACCCGGGCCCGCGTGACCGATCCCCGGCTGAAGATCCTGCGCCGCCCGTACAACTACGACGGCGCCCCGAACGCGGCCGGGCATCCCGATTCGGGGCTCATCTTCGCCTCGTACCAGCGTTCCGTGACCGAGCAGTTCATCCCCATCCAGCAGCGCCTGGCCGAAAAGGATCTGCTCAACGAGTGGATCACCCCGATCGGCTCGGCGGTGTTCGCGGTGCCGCCCGGCTGCTCCGATGGCGGCTGGATCGGCGAACGGGTCCTGGGTTGAGACGTGTTCTGGTCGCTCTGACCGCCGTGCTGGCAGTACTCGCGCCGTCGAGTCCGGCGTGGGCGCACGCGCAGCTGCTGTCGTCGGTTCCGGCCGCGGGCGCCGCGCTTCCGGCCTCGCCGCCCGTGGTCACGTTGCGTTTCAGCGAGGAGCTCAACCCGGCGTTCACGACGATCGTGATCAGTGACGCCGCCCGGCGACGAGTTCCGGCCGGTACGCCGGTGATCGCCGCCGGGACGGCCACGGTGACGGTGGACCCGCCGGTGAACGACGGCGCTTACACGGTCGCCTATCGGGTCGTGTCCAAGGACGGGCACACCGTGCAGGGCTCGTACGCCTTCACGGTCGGCGCATCCCCGTCGTCGTCCGCCCCGGCCGCGCCACCCGCTGTCCGGCCGGACAGCAGCGTGACCGCTGCCCAATCGGACGGCACCACGACCGCCGTGCTGATCGGCTCCGGCGTGGCGGGCCTCGTTCTGATCGCCGCCGGAGCCCTGTTGGCGCGGCGCCGAACGGCGACCCATGCGCGGCCACCAAACCGATCGGATGCCCAGGCGTAGCGTCCCGGACGGATACGGATCCCGAGACGTAGCTGTCCCGGACGGATACGGATCCCGAGACGTAGCTGTCCCGGGCGGGTACGGATGCCCAGACGTGGGCTGTCCCCGGACGGATACGGATGCCCAGACGTGGCTGTTCCCGGGACAGATATGGATGCCCGGATGTGGCTGTTCCCGGGACGGATATGGATGCCCGGACGTGGCTGTTCCTGGGACGGCCACGGATGCCCGGATGTGGCTGTTCCCGAGACGGACACGGATGCCCGGACGTAGCTGTCCTGGACGGGAATGGCGCGCTCAGGACGGCTGCGGGCTGTAGCCGGCTATCTCGCGCGCTTCCTGCACCAGGGCGGCGCGGACCGCTGCGGCCGGCCCGGGCAGCGCGCCGATCCGGGCCAGATTCATCGTGCGTCCGCTCATCTGCGGGTCGTCGACCTCCAGGCACGTCACCTCTGGCGGCAGGTTCCGGGCGGCCAGCCGGGGAACCGTGGTGATGCCCAGGCCCGCCGCCACGAACCCCAGCCGGGTCGACCAGTCGCTCAGCTCGGCCACGACCCGCGGGTCCGGCACAGTCGGCCACGGACCGAACTGGGGTTCGCCTCGGGCGCCCCGCCCGGCGATCCAGTCCTCGCCGGCCAGGTCGGCCACCGGCACCCTGCCCGCGCGGGCCAGGCGGTGCCGGACGCCCACGGCGAGCAGCAGGGGACCACCCGGCAGCTCTTCGATTTCAATGCCGGTCAGATCCCACGCCGGCAGGTCCGGACCGACGCCCAGGATGGCCAGATCTACCCGTCCGGCTCGCAGGCGACGGATCTGCACGGGCGTCGACGATTCGAGGAAGTCGATGTCGATGGCCGGATGAGAGGCGCGGACGCGGGCGATCGTACGGGGAACCAGGCGCATCGCCGTGGTCGGGAAACCGCCCAGAGCGACCCGGCCGCCCAGCGGGGTGGACAGGGCGGCCAGGTCGCGTGCGGCCGCGTCGAGCTGGTCGAGAACGGTCGCCGCTCGTACGGCCAGGCGGGTCGCGGCCTCGGTCGGCTCGACTCCGCGCGGGCCCCGGCGGAACAGCTGGGTGCCCGCGGCCGTCTCCAATGCGGCGATCTGCTTGGACAGGGCGGACTGCGTGAAGCCCAGGCGCTCGGACGCGGCCGTCAGTGAGCCGGTGTCGAGAACCGCCCGCAAGGCGCGCAACAGCTGCGGATGCACGTCCAGGCTCATGCCGCCCAGTATGCCAGCATGGAATGCCTGACCTGACGACCATTCGCTGGTGGCATGCCCCGGCGGAGGCGAGACTTGGGGACATGTCCAAGATCTGGTTCATTACGGGTACGTCCAGCGGGTTCGGCAAACTGTGGGCCGAGGCGGCTCTGGAGCGGGGTGACCGGGTGGTCGCCACCGCGCGCAAGGTGTCCGCGCTCGACGATCTCGTGGCGCGCTTCCCCGAGACGGTTCTGGCTCTCGAGCTCGACGTCACCGATCGGGAGGGGGTCTTCGCCGCCGTCGACCGGGCGGTGCAGCGGTTCGGCCGCCTCGACGTGGTCGTCAACAACGCCGGCTTCGGGCACTTCGGCATGGTCGAGGAGCTGACCGAACGCGAACTGCGGCAGCAGCTGGAGACCAACTTCTTCGGATCCGTGTGGGTGACCCAGGCCGTCCTGCCGGTGCTGCGGCGCCAGGGCGGCGGGCATCTGCTGCAGGTCACGAGCGAGGGCGGCGTGCGCACATACCCCGGCATCGGCGCCTACCACGCGTCCAAGTGGGCCCTCGAAGGTCTCTCCGAGTCGCTGGCTCAGGAGGTCGCGGGCTTCGGCATTCACGTCACCTGCGTCGAGCCCGGCCCGTACGCCACCGACTGGCTCGACCGGGGTTCGCGGCGCAGCGCCGAGCTGCCCGCCTATGCGGAGGCTCGCGCCGCGACCGCGCCCGAGTTCGAGGTCGGCGACCCGGAGGCCACCAAGCCGGCCATCCTGCAGCTGGTCGACGCCGAGCAGCCGCCCCGCCGGCTCATCCTCGGACGACTGCTCCCGGCCATCGAGGCCATCTACGAGGACCGCCTGCAGACGTGGCGGGACTGGCAGCCGGTGTCCGAGGCCGCCTTCCAATAGGGGGCGCCTACGAGGCCGACGCGACCTTCCACAGGAACCCGTCCGGGTCGGCGAAGTATCCGAAGTAGCCGCCCCACTGCGCCTCGGCGGCCGGCTTGACGACCGTTGCCCCGGCCGCCGCGGCCCGGCCCATCACGTCGTCGACCTCGGCCCGGCTCCCCGCGAGGTGGTGGAAGGCCACACCCCGGTAGCCGCTGCCCTCCGCCGGGACGCCCGCCTCCCGCGCGGTGGCCTCCCGGTCGTACAGGCCGAGGGACGACGACCCCTCGCCCAGGCTGAACATCACAAATCCGGGATAGTCCTGGACGACGGCCGCGCCCAGGCCCTCGCCGTAGAACTTCTTGGCCCGGTCCAGGTCCTGCACTCCGAGCACGATGGCGTTCGCTGCGAGCGTCATGATGGTTCCTCCGTACGGGATCGTCGTGTCCTTCATCCCTCTGACGGAGCGCGTCGCGCAGGTGTGACGGCGGGGTGGTCCTCAGCCTTTGTGGCGCTGGTAATGGCGGCGGGCCTTGAGTTTGTTGCCGCACGACGACATCGAGCACCAGCGGGCGCTGTTCGACTTGCTCCGGTCGAGCAGGAACAGGGCGCACTCGTCGTTCGCGCACGCACGAAGGCGGCCCAGGCGGGTCCGTTCCAGCTCGTCCCACGCCTCGATGGCCCGGATCAGGAGGGCCCGCGCGTGCGGCGCCTCGACCGTCCAGGCGAGCCGGCCCTCGTCGTCGATCGACGGGCGTGACACCACGTCCTGCAGGAACGGGGTCAGCGCGGACGGGGGCCGCGTGCCGCGTACGACGTCCTGCAGGGTGTCCCGCCCGGCGCGCAGCAGGGCCGGATCGTCGGTCTCGATGTCGAGCGTGTCGGTGCGGACGCCGTCGGCCATCGGGGTGCTGTTGAGCAACCTGAGCAGGAGCACGTCTTCCATCCAACCTCCAATCGACGCTTGACAGGTTACACGATCGGGCGGCAGGATCTAACTATCAATGAACACCAAGGGGGTTAGAGTCATGGTGCATCACCGGTATGCGATCGTGGACGGCCGGCGGCTCTTCTACCGGGAGGCGGGCGACCCGGCCAAGCCCGCGATCGTGCTGCTGCACGGCTATCCGACCAGCTCGTTCATGTTCCGCGAGCTGATTCCGCGGCTCGAGGCGGACTTCCATGTGATCGCGCCCGACCACCTCGGGTTCGGCCTGTCCGACGCGCCGGGCGCGGACGAGTTCCGGTACACGTTCGACGCGCTCACCGAGCTGACCGCCGGGCTGCTCGACCAGATCGGGGTCCGGCGTTACGCGATCTACGTGCAGGACTACGGCGCGCCGATCGGCTGGCGGCTGGCGTTGCGGGACCCGTCGGCGATCACCGGGATCGTCACGCAGAACGGCAACGCGTACGAGGAAGGCTTTGTCCCGGAATTCTGGGCGGGCGTGTTCGCCTATCACCGCGATCGCAACGCCACCACCGAGGCCGCCGTGCGCCAGGCGCTGACGCTGGAGGCGATCCGCTGGCAGTACGTGACCGGCGTGGCCGACGAGACGCTGGTCGACCCGAGCACGTGGTGGCACGACTTCCATCTGGTGTCGCGGCCCGGCAACGACGCTGTCCAGCTCGACCTCTTCTACGACTACGCCACCAACCGGCCGCTCTATCCGCGGCTGCACGAGTATTTCCGCACCCACCGGCCCCCGCTGCTGGCGATCTGGGGCGAGGGCGACGAGATCTTCGGCCCGGCCGGCGCGCGTGCCTTCGCCACCGATCTGCCCGACGCCGAGATCCACCTCCGGCCCGGCGGTCACTTCCTGCTGGAGACGGCCGTCGACGAGGTGGCCGAGCTCATCCGGAAGTTCGGCGCAACCGGCGGAAACCGTCCTTGACGGTGTCGCGGAGGTAGAGGAACGCGATCAACAGGGGCAGGACGGCGGCGCCGCCGAGCAGGACGCCGATCGTCGTGACCCACCATCGGGAGGGCACGTCGGCGCGGGAGTAGCCGACGCTGCCCCGGCTGCCCGTGTGCCGGCCGATCTCGAAGGTGTCACCCGGCTCGGCGTCCCGGAAGAAGCCGGGCTTGTCCACGGTGACGGACTTGGGAATCGGGGCCGCCCAGTCGACGTCCAGGGTGCAGCGCTGGTAGTAGCCGAAGCCCTTGAGTGAGAGCGGGCCGCGCCGCTCACAGCGCTCGACCGTGGCGTAGCCGGTCTGCTCGGCGTCGCCGAAGTCGCGGCCGGTGAAGCGGGACACGGTCATGGCCGCGGCCATCAGCACGTAGGACAGCGCGAGCAGAAGCACCAGGGCGAGCAGGTTGTGATACCAGCGGCCGGGCCGGGCGGGCGCCGGGGCCGCCGCGGCCGGAACCGGCGCCGGGCGCTCCGCCAGCAGTCCGGCCCGGCGACGCCGGCGCAGCCTCTCGTTCCTCATCGCATCCATCATGATGAGTGACGGCAAACCGCCGGACCCGGGCGGGATCGGGCGCCGGGTTGACGGTGACGGACATTGTCGTTCTCCTTGTCATGGGGTTGCCTCGCGGACAGGGAGAACTCTGTCCGGGGCGCGTCCCGGGCGGGCCGGGCCGCGTGCCACGTCCGCAGTCCCGGGTTTGCCCCGGGACGCCCGGGACATATGAGAGTCAGGGAGGCGGCGGCCATGGCGGATTCGCGGGAATGGACGTACGAGGGACATCGGGGCAAACTGACCGCGCGTACGTGGGAAGGCCCCGGGGAACCGTCCCGCGTGGTCCTTCTCGCGCACGGGTACGGCGAGCACATCGGCCGCTATGAGCGGCTCGCGGACCGGCTCGTCGCCGACGGCGCGGTCGTGTACGCGGCCGACCACGCCGGCCACGGCCGCAGCGACGGCGACCGGGTGCTGATCGAGGACTTCGAGGACGTGGTCACCGACTTCCACACGCTCGACGAGACGGCCCGCCGAGAGCATCCGGACCTGCCGGTCGTGCTGCTCGGCCACTCGATGGGCGGGCTGATCGCGGCCCGGTACGCCCAGCGGTACGGCGACACGCTGGCCGGGCTGGTGCTGTCCAGCCCGGTGGTGGGCCGCTGGGACGCGGTGAGTCAGCTGCTGGCGCTCGAGGAGATCCCGGACGTGCCGCTCGACATCACCACGCTCTCGCGCGATGCGGCCGTGGGCGAGGAGTACGCGGCCGACCCGCTGGTCTGGCACGGCCCGTTCAAACGCCCGACGCTGGTGGCCCTGGAACGCGGGATCGACGCCGTCGCGAGCGGTCCCGAACTCGGCACCCTGCCGCTCATGTGGATCCACGGCGAGGACGACGCGCTGGTCCCGATCGACGGCTCGCGTCCGGGCGTCCACCACCTACGCGGGCCGAACTTCATCGAACGCACCTATCCGGAGGCCCGGCACGAGCTGTTCAACGAGCTCAACGCGGACGACGTGATCGACGAGGTGATCGAGTTCGTCCGGCGCTCGGCCAGCTGAGGACGGCTCAGGCCTCGACGTAGCGGTTCTTGCCCGCGTTCTTCGCGGCGTACATGGCCGCGTCGGCCTCGCGCATCAGATCGTCGGCGGTGACGCCGGCCCGGCTGATCGCGATGCCGACGCTCGCGGACACCGCCGCCGGTGTGCCCGAGATGTCGATCGGCGCCTGCACCTCGCCGATGACCCGTTCGGCCGCGATGCGCGCGTCGCCGGGCACGGCCGCGTTCTCGAGGATGATGGCGAACTCGTCACCGCCGAACCGCGCGACCGTGTCCGTCTCGCGCAGTCCCGTGCGCAAACGGCCGGCCACGGTGCGCAGCACGAGGTCGCCCGCATGGTGGCCGTGCCGGTCGTTCACCTGCTTGAAGCCGTCCAGGTCGAGAAAGAGAACGGCGAGCAGGCGGCCCGTACGGGCGTGGGTCGCCACCGCGTGGGTCAGCCGGTCGAAGAACAGCAGCCGGTTGGCCAGGCCGGTCAGCGGATCGTGGAACGCCAGGTCCTGCAGTTCCCGCTCGCGCTCGCGCAGCCGCGCCTCGACGTGCTCACGGCGGGCGATGTCGTCGCGCAGCGCCGCGGTGGCCTCGTCGACCTGCTGCAGGGCGCGGTTCCGGCTGCCCGTGAGCATCCCGGTCATCAAACCGAGCAGCACGGTCAGCGCGGCCCCGGCGGCGAGCGTGAACCGGCTCATCCCGCGGTCGGTGGCGTGCAACAGACGCGTGGTCGGCCACAGGGACAGTTCCCAGTGGCGCTGCCCGACCGTGATTGCGCGCAGCCGGTCCAGCCCCTCGTCGTCGACCCTCGTGCCGATCGTGGTTGCCGCGATCACCGGTGTCCCGCGGCCGGCCTCGGCCAGCCGGACCTGCACCGCACCGTGGCCGCGGTCGAGCAGGGTCTGGGACAGGAAGTCCTGACCGCGGACGGGCATCACGATCCAGCCGCGGAAGACGTCGGGCGCGGCCGAGCCCAGGCCGGAGTAGACGGGAGCGGCGAACGTGATCGAGGTCTGCCGGGTGCCCGCCCGGACACCCTGGTCGCGGATCAGCTCAAAGGCCGGGCTGATGGCCGGCCGGCCGCTCTGCCGGGCGGTGCGCAACGCCTCGCTCGCCTGCGAACGCTGCGCGAGGTCGACACCGGCGACGCCCGAGACGCTGTCGAACGTGCGCTCGAAGACGATGAACTGGTGCTCGGACTGTCCGGACGCCGGGCGCAGCGTCATCCCGGCCGCGCCGCGCGCACGCCAGTACCGCTGCACGGCCGGGATCTCGGCGCTGATCGCGGGCACGATGAAGTCGACGCCCGCGGCGCCGGGCAGACGGGTGGAGTCGAGCGTGGCGGTGATCCGGGTGAAGTCGTCGGCGCGCAGGTCGGACTGGGCGCCCACGGCGGCGGCGAGATCGCTCACCGTGGCCGCGTAACGGTCGGCCCGGTCGGTCACCGCGGCCGACAGGTCGTCGGCGTAGCGGTCCATGACCTGCCCGGCGTAGCGGTTCTCGCCCCGGTCGACCACGGCGTAGGCCGCCGCGGTGACCGCGCCTCCGGTGGCCAGCACGGCCAGGACCAGCAGCACACCGGTCCAGCCGCGCCGGCGGCTCTCCGCTGACACGCGCACATAGGGTGAATCGGCTCGGACGCCGCGGTGCTGAGCGCCCGCCCGCGGCCTAGACGACCTGGAACGTTCCGTGCAGGTCGGCCTCCGAACTGCCGCCGACCCAGACGTCGAAGGTGGAGGCGTCGAGCACCCAGTCGCGGGCGACGGCGTTCCAGTAGCGCCGGTGCTCGGGACCGACCGTGAACTCGACCCGGCGGCTCGACCCGGCGGGCACGACGACACGTTCGAAACCCTTGAGCTCCCGTACGGGCCGGGACGCGCTGCCGTGCCGCTGGTGCAGATAGAGCTGGACGACCTCGGCCGCCTCCCGATCTGATTCGTTGGTCACCTCGACCGAGACCGTGACCGACCCGTCCCGTACGGGGGAATGCTGGTTGATGGTCAGGTCGTCGTAGGCGAACGTGGCGTAACTGAGGCCGTGACCGAACGGGAACAGCGGGGTGCTGGCCTCGTCCCAGTAGCGGCGCACCTGGTTCTCCGGCTCGTGCGAGGTGGTGTGCGAGTAGGTCATCGGGATCTGCCCCGCCGTGCGCGGCCAGGTGAAGGGCAGCTTGCCGCCGGGGGAGACCCGGCCGAAGATCAGGTCGGCCACGGCGTGCCCACCCTGGGTGCCCGGATACCAGATGTCGAGGATCGCCGGCACGTGCTCGGCGGCCCACCGCAGATCGAGCGGGCGTCCGTTCATGATCAGCGCGACGGTCGGCGTGCCGGTGGCCACGACGGCCTCCAGCAGCTCGAGCTGACGGCCGGGCAGCTCCAGCGAGGACCGGGAGGCGGCCTCACCGATCATGTTCTGCCACTCGCCGATCACGACCACGGCGACGTCGGCCGCGGTGGCCGTGGCGATCGCCCGCTCGAACTCGGCCTCCGGCTCGAAGCCCTCGGGGTCGGACGGGCGGTTGCGGCCGAACATGTCGAACATCGACGGGAACGTGCGCTGCGCGACCGGAATGCCCTGCGCATAGTCGACGCGCACGTCGTCGCCGGCCGCGTGGCGGAGGCCGTCGAGCACGGTGACGGTCTCGTCCAGGTCGAAGTCGAACACCCACGGGCCGAGGATGTCGCGGCGGGAGGCGGCCAGCGGGCCGATCACGGCGATCGAGCTCAGCGCGGCGGCGTCCAGGGGGAGCAGGCCGCCCTCGTTGCGCAGCAGCACGGCCGAACGCTGGGCAGCCTCGCGGGCGGCGTCGCGGTGGGCCGGGTCGGCCAGGATCTCGCGGGCGCGGTCCTCATCCACGTACGGGTCCTCGAACAGGCCGAGCTTGTCCTTGGCCTCCAGAACCTTGCGCGCCCGCTCGTCCAGCACCTTGTCGTCGACCTGGTTGGCGATGGTGTCGTACGCGGGCTCGCTGATCGCCATCTCCATGTCGACACCGGCCGTCACCGCGCGGGCCCCCGCCTCGGCCAGATCGCGCGCGTAGCCGTGAGTGACCAGATTGCGTACGGCGTTGGCGTCGCTCACCACGAAGCCGTCGAAACCCCACGTTTCCCGCAGCACCTCGGTGAACAGCCAGTGGCTGGCCGAGGCGGGGATGCCGTTGAGATCCATGTACGCCGTCATGACGTTCCCGGCCCCGGCGTCGATCGCGGCCTGGAACGGCGGGAAGTAGACGTTCCACAACTCGTACTCGGAAAGGTTGGCTTCGTCGTAGTCCCGCCCGCCGACCGCCGCGCCGTAGCCCGCGAAATGCTTGGGGCCGGCGATGATGTGCTGCTGGAACCCGCGCACCTGAGCCGCGGCCACGGCGGCGCCCAGGAACGGGTCCTCCCCGGCACCCTCGACGATGCGTCCCCACCGCGGGTCCCGGGCGATGTCGACCATCGGGGCGAACGTCCAGTGAATGCCGACCGCGCGCGCCTCCCGCCCCGCGACGGCCTGACCACGCGTGATGGTGTCGAGATCCCAGGAGGCGGCCATGGCGATCGGCACGGGGAAGATCGTGCGCAGCCCGTGGATGACGTCAAAGCCGAACAGCAGCGGAACGCCGTGCGGGTTGCCGTCGAGGGCCTGACGCTGCAGCCGGTTGATCTCGGCCGGATCGGTCACGAACAGCAGCGACCCGGCCCCACCGCGCGCCAGCGCCTCCTCGACCGCGCGGGGCTGGGCATCGGTGTCGAGCCCGAGCGCCGGGTCGGGCTGGGCGCCGGCCGGAAGCTTGAAATAGAAGTACTGCGTCAGCTGAGCGGCCTTGTCCTCGGCCGACATGCCGGCCAGCAGTTCCTCGACGTTCGCCATGGGCGTCCTCTCCTGCCTCTTCGCACCGGCCCGCGTGCCACTTTCCTCAAGCCACAACATCGGGCGATGCGCTCCGACCAGCATCGTCCGGGCAACGATTGCGCGTCTGCCGTTCCGGTCGGGTTTAGTTGTCGCTTACACGTGTAAGCGCGAAGCTTACTCGTTTCTCTTGCGGCTGCATACCGCTCGATGGGCCTGGTAGCCGTCTCACCGCGCTTGGGCCCGCGCGTTGGACCCCCGACTGGACCCGCGATCCGTTCAGCCGCGCTTGGACGCGTGCTTTGGACCGTGACTGGGCGTCCGAGCGGTTCGACCCGCTGGACCGCGACTGGGCCGCGCGCCTGGAACCGGACGCGTCGGGAGCCAGCCGAAACCGGTCGACCTCGCCCGCTGAGGCCATCGAGCTGGCCGGTGTCTTCCAGGCGGCGACCCCTTCGCCGGCCTTAGCTTCTCGCTGGGCCCACACACCTCGGCGCTTTGCTTGAGCTCGCTGTAACCGCCATTCGTGTCCCACTCCAATTCCTAGCCTCCTAGGATGCTTAAGGCCCTGTGAGCGGTCCTGCTCAAGGCCAGCTGAAGATGCCGGCGGGCGACGGGATTGCGGATGACTGAGTGCCGTCAGATCCGGCTGCTCGCTACGGCCATGAGCGCACAGCGGTGGCAAGCGTCGGAGGCGGCGGTTGGGCACTGTCGCGATCAGCAGCAGGACGGCCACGCCCGGCAGCACGGGCGCGCCGGAACGGGCACGACCTGCACTGGGCGGCTGGCTCTCGGCTCAGCGCAACGGCCGCAACGGTCGAAGGCGCGGATCTGCACGGACGCGGGACGACCCGGCGTACGAGGCGGTTGGCTCCCGGCTCAGTGCAATGGTCCCAACGTTGGGAGGCGGCGGTTCTGCACTGACGCGGGACTGGCATACGAGGCGGTTGGCTCCGGCTCAGAGCAACGGCCGCAACGTCGAGTAGGCCCACGCCTCCAGCGTCGTCGGAGTTGTGCTGACGTAGTCGCGTTTTTGTTCGGGCTCGAAGCCGTCTCGGGTGCCGGCTGTCATGCCGACTACGCCGGCCGCGGCTGGTTCGGTCATGCCGGCGGCGAGCAGGGCCTCGCGAAGTTGGTCGTCGGTGATCTGCTGGGGCTCGATCGGGCGGCCGGTGGCGGCGGACAGAATTGCCGCCACGTCGGTCCATGAGAGGTCGGCCGGGCCGTGCACCGCGCCGATCGAGCTGCCTGACCAGCCCGCCAGCAAGCGGGCGGCGGCCACCTCGCCGATGTCGCGCGGGTCGAGGAAGGACTGTGGGCGGTCGAGCGGCATCGTGGTGGTCAGCACGCCGGCCCGGAGGGCGTCGAGCATGCCGAGCAGGTTGGTGAAGAAATAGCCGCAGCGCAGGGTCAGCACGTCGGCGCCGGTGCCGCGGAGCTGTTCCTCGTTGCGGGACAGGCCGTCGATCAGGCCGGCGCCGTGGCGGCGTTCGGCGCCCACGCTGCTGACCTGCAGCACGCGGGGGATGCCGGCGGCGCGGACGGCGGCTGCGGCATGGGCGCCCATGGTCACCATGTCGGCCAGCGGGTCGGGGGAGGTGAACGGCTCGGGGCTGGCCCAGAACAGCGCGTCGGCGCCCTTCACGGCGCCGGCCACGAACGACTCGTCGAGCAGGTCGCCCCGCGCCACCTCGACGTGCGGGCGCAGGTCGGCCGGGAGCCGGCCGGGGTCGCGGACGAGCACGCGCGGTCGTTCGCCGGCCTGAACGAGCAGACGGACGACACGGGAGCCGACATTTCCGGTGGGTGTGGTCACGGCGATCGTCATGGCTGTCATGCAACACCGGGGGTACGACATATTCCGGCGGAACGGCGGCCTAACGGTGCAGACGTGTGGCGACCGAGTCGCGGACCTTCCCGGCGTTGTCGCCCAGCCACGCGTTGATGGCCAGGGCCATGCCGCCGCACAGGAACAGCAGCACGACGACTGTGATGATCAGCCATCGCCAGTCGCCGCGCCGGGTTCCAGGTTCGGCATCCGAGTCCTGATAAGGAACCAGCGGATCCTCATCAGGATCGGTCACCCCAGGAGTTTAGACGTCACCGCGAACGCGGCAGGCAGCACTTCTTGTATTTGTTGCCCGAGCCGCACCAGCAGGCGCCGTTGCGCTCCGGCGGCCAGGGGATCTGGCCCTCGCGGCCGGCCAGCTGCTGCGCGTAGCCGGAGCGGATCCCGGCGTCGGTCACGTCCCCGTCGGCGCCGGCGAAACCGGTCAGGCCGACGACCGTGGCGGGCAGCAGGGTCAGTCCCGTACGGCCGGCGCCGGTCAGCCGGACCAGCTCGCGCTCGAGGGTCGCCCGGTGCTCGTCCCAGTCGGCGCCGAACACCGAGGCCAGCGCCGGGAACTGGGTGAGCAGCCGGTCGAACTCGGCCTGCCGCCAGAACAGCAGGTCGACACCGGCGTTCGTGGTGGCGCCGGCGTTGGCCAGCCGGGTCTCGAGCCGTTCGGCCAGGTTGTCGTGCGTGTCGTGCTGCAGGCCGAGCGCGTGCCGCAGGCGGTGCCGCTGCTGCAGCAGGAAGAACGACACGCCGGCGTCCTCGGCCGACGACGGCTCGGCCGTGCCGCCGGAGGAGGCCAGGGCTTCCTGTACGGCCTCGGTCAGCCACTTCTCGGCCAGCCTGTGCTCCTGGCCGGCGCCGAGAGCGGCGGTGATGAAGGCCGGCGCGTCCGGATAGCGGGTGAGCAGCGGGCGCAGCGGTTCCAGGGCGGCCATCGCCTCGTCGGCGCGGCCTATCCGGAACAGGATGCGCGCGCGCAGGGCCCGCGCGCCGCCCGCCTGGCTGTCGTCCCTTTCCCCGTACGCCTCGACGGCGCGCTCCACGTAGCGGAGTGCGGCGTCGAGCTTCGCGCGGCTCTCCGCGATCTCGGCGGCGAGCGCGAGGGCATACCCCGCGTCGTCCTTGTCCGCGAGGCGCCCGGCCTCGGCGGCGTCGGCCAGATCGGCCGCCATGCCGAGGGGGTCGGCCGCGCCGAGGGCGGACTGCCGGATCTCACTAAGGTCTTCGCTGGTCAGCTCGGTTTTGAAAGCCACGCCGTCACGGTACTGCGCCGCGTGACTCATCGGCTATTGATCGACGGTCCGGCATGGCGCAGATCTCTGTTCGTTCGTGCGCGATTCTGCGCGCGCAGGCGGCGCGCGGCGAACCAGATCAGCCACAATGCGCCGGCGGCGAAGACGACGTTGCCGATCAGGTCGACCGCGGCGGCGGCCGCGCCCACCGGCGTTTCGGCGAACGCGTGCCAGGCGTACGTGAGCAGTGCGCCCGCGCCGATGGCGAGCCGGTGCCGGTCGGCCCAGCCGTCCCGGGAGGACCAGCGGGCGATCAGCGTCAGGAACACGGCCACGTCGGCGGTCCACAGGGCCACGCCGGCCCACGCCGGCACGTCCACCAGCGTCAGGCCCATGAAGACACCACCCGCGATCAGGGTCGCGACCAGTACCGTACGGGCGCGGGGTGCTCTTGCCGGTGTGGCTCTGAGCGGGAGACGCAGCAGCAGTCCGGCCGCAATCAGCAGCACGAGAATGACCCCGGTCGCAGTGAACTGCCCGGCGGTGGCCGTGTAGGGCCACATCGACATGTTGATCGCCGTCGTGATGGCGATGCCCGCCGCGAACAGCACCCCGGTCACGATCAGACCGGTGCGGCCGAGCCACGGTGTGGTCCGCCGGTCGCGGGCGACGACCTCCATCATCAGGATCGGCGTGGAGACGCTCCAGAACACGTGCAGGCCGATCACGAACAGCGTCCACGGGACGGCGATGCCCAGCGCGGGCACGAAACCGTCGACCAGCAGGTGCTGATCGGCATAGTTGGGGTTGAACAGCGACTGCGTGGTCAACCCCTCTTCCAGTACGCCGTACGCCACCCCGAGCACGACGATGTTGGGCCAGCCCAGCCCGCGGCGGCGCACCAGTTCGCGAATGAGCAGCGCGCCCCCGCCGTACATCGGCGCCAGCGCGACCACCGCGGGCAGGAACGTGATGGGCAGGTTTCCCAGCAGGAATTCGGCCACGAGCGGCGCCAGGAAGAACAGTGCCAGTGCGGGAGCGATCCGACGTGTCATGTCTCTACTGGACAACCTGAGCGACCCGGGCGGGCGGGCCGAACGACCGGGATCGGCCATGACAAATGTCAGCCGGGGGCACAATGGCCGGGTGACTGAATTCGATCCGCGGGCGCTGCTCGCCGAAAGCCGCCTCGGCGTGCTGGCCACGATCAAGGCCGGCGGCCTCCCTCAGCTCTCTCCCGTGACCCCCTTCTACGACCGCGACGCCGAACGCATCTATGTGTCGGTCACCGACGGCCGGGCCAAGACGGCCAACGTACGCCGTGACCCGCGCGCCGCCCTCGAGGTGACCAGCGCCGACGGCCGGTCGTGGGCCACCGCCGAGGGCACGGTCGAGCTGATCGGCCCGGGCCGCGACCCGCAGGGCCCCGAGGTGGAGGCCCTGGTCGACTATTACCGCCGCGCCGCCGGTGAGCACCCCGACTGGGACGAGTACCGCCAGGTGATGGTCTCCGACCGCCGGGTCCTGCTGGTTTTGAAGGTCGACCACGTCTACGGCCAGAGCCTGGGCTGACCGCCGGCCGTCAAAGCGCCGATGGAGTCGGCGTCGGGAGGCCGGAGCGGTCCGGGCGTCACGACGCCAGGTAGAACACGGCTATCGCGGTGGCGAGGGTGCCGAGCAGGAGCCGCAGGGCGGTTTCGGGGAGGTGGGGCTGCAGGCGGGCGCCGAGGAAGCCGCCGATCAGGCCGCCGGCGCCGCAGAGCAGGCCGAGCGTCCAGTGTGGGGCTATGTCGCCGGATGTGGCCAGGGCCAGCAGGCCGTACGTGGCGGCGCCGGCGACCGACGTCACGAAGGTCGCGGCCAGGGCGGCCGGGGCGATCTGGGTCATCGGCGTGCCCCGGCCGGCCAGGATCGGGCCGAGCAGGGAACCGCCACCGATGCCGTAGATGCCGCCGGCTGTTCCGGCGGCCACGCCGAGGCCGACGATTGTCCGGGGCGACAACGGTGGCCGGTCGGGCCGGCCGGGACGCAGCGCCCGTACGCACAGCCACAGGCCCAGGGGCAGCAGGACCGCGCCGGCCACGATGCGGAACGCGCCGGGGCCGGGCACCAGGAACACGCGGAGGCAGGCGCCGAGCACCACGCCGGGCAGGGTGCCGGTGAGCAGCAGGCGGGCGAGCGGGCCGGCGAACTGGCCGTTGCGGCCGTAGCGCAGCAACGCGCCCGGGCCGGAGACCACGTTGAACAGCAGGTTGGTCGGGGTGACGGCCGGGTTGGGCACGTGCAGGACGCTGAGCTGGACCGGCAGCAGGAAGACCGCCCCGGACACCCCGACCGGCGTGGTCACCAGCGCGATCAGCAGGCCCGCGCCGAACCCGCCGAGCGCGGTCGGCCATGTCATGGCCGGAACTGTATCGGACGATCTTGGAGTGACGCGGCGAACACGACACGCCGGGCACAGGATGTGGTGTTGCGCGTCGGCGGCGGCGTCCATATATGGTGTCTCTCGCAGCTGGTTCGGCCGCCGCGTGACGTGGTGGCCGAGGCAAGAGGGAATCCGGTGTGAAACCGGGACTGCCCCGCAGCGGTGAGTGGGAACGACCGCCGTCACACAGCACTGGGCTCGTCACGAGCTTGGGAAGCGACGGCCAGTAGGAGATCTCGTCGAGAGATCGCGCCCACGAGTCCGAAGACCTGCCAGCGCACCGCACGCCGGCCTCGGTGTGCGGTGGTCGAAGGCCGCGCGGGACGGCCGACGCCGTGACAGCCGGGCCTCTCTGTGCCCGGTGGCGTCCCCCTGCGTGTCCTTCCGACCCCAACGAGGGCTGGGAAGAGGGGGACATGACCGACACCAGGGTGCCGGAGCAACGCCGGCACGGGATGCAGGTCCGTAAACGCAACGGCGATCTCGAGACGGTCGACGTCAACAAGATCGTCAAGGCAGTCGAGCGCTGGGCGGACGGCCTGGGCGAGGTGGACCCGCTGCGGGTGGCCACCAAGACGATCAGCGGGCTCTACGACGGCGCGACGACCGCGGAGCTCGACAAGCTGTCGATCCAGACGGCGGCCGAGCTGATCGGCGAGGAACCGCAGTACTCCAAGCTGGCCGCGCGCCTGCTGGCCGCGTACGTGGACAAGGAAGTTCGCCTGCAGTCGGTGGCGAGCTTCAGCCAATCGATCAGATACGCGCATCAGCAGGGCCTGATCGGCGACGAGACCGCGCAGTTCGTGGCCGCGAACGCGCGCAAACTGGACGACGCCGTCGACCCGCGAGGCGATCTCCGGTTCGAATACTTCGGGCTCCGTACGGTGGCCGACCGCTACCTGCTGCGCCACCCGGTCTCGCGGGAGGTCGTGGAGACGCCGCAGTACTGGCTGCTGCGGGTGGCGTGCGGGCTGTCGCAGACCCCGGCCGAGGCGATCGGCTTCTACCGGCTGATGTCGTCGCTGGCCTATCTGCCCAGCTCGCCGACCCTGTTCAACTCGGGCACCCGGCACACGCAGATGTCGTCGTGCTTCCTGGTCGACTCGCCGCGCGACGAGCTCGACTCCATCTACGAGCGCTATCACCAGGTCGCGAAGCTGTCCAAGTTCTCCGGCGGCATCGGCATCGCGTGGTCGCGGGTGCGGGGCCGGGGCGCCCTGATCCGGGGCACCAACGGCAAGTCGAACGGGATCGTGCCGTTCCTCAAGACGCTCGACGCCGGTGTGGCCGCGGTCAACCAGGGCGGCCGGCGCAAGGGTGCGGCCTGCGTCTATCTGGAACCGTGGCACCCGGACATCGAGGAGTTTCTGGAGCTGCGCGACAACACCGGCGAGGAATCCCGCCGCACGCACAACCTGAACCTGGCCAACTGGATCCCGGACGAGTTCATGCGCCGGGTCGAGGCCGACGGCGACTGGTCGCTGATCGACCCGTCCGACGCCCCTTCGCTGCCGGATCTGTTCGGCGAGGAGTTCGACCTGGCCTACCGGTCCGCCGAGAAGAAGGCCGTCAAGACCGTCAAAGCGCGCGACCTGTACGGGCGGATGATGCGCACTCTTGCGCAAACGGGCAACGGATGGATGACGTTCAAGGATCGTTCGAACGCGCTGTCCAACCAGACCGGCGCGCCCGGCAACACGATCCACCTGTCCAATCTGTGCACCGAGATTCTCGAAGTGAACAGCGACGACGAGACGGCCGTGTGCAACCTCGGGTCGATCAACCTGGGCGCGCACACCACGGCGGACGGCGTCGACTGGCCGAAGTTGCGCGAAACTGTTCGTACGGCCGTCGTGTTCCTCGACCGGGTCATCGACATCAACTACTACCCGTCGGTGCAGGCGGCGAAGTCGAATCCGCGGTGGCGGCCGGTCGGGCTGGGGCTGATGGGCCTGCAGGACGCGTTCTTCACGCTGCGACTGCCGTTCGACTCGGATCGGGCGCGCGAACTGTCGACCCGGGTGCAGGAGGAGATCTTCCTGACCGCGCTCGAGACTTCGGCCGGGCTGGCCGAGCGTTTCGGGCCGCATCCCGCGTACGGGGAAACGCGCGCTTCGAACGGAAAGCTGCATCCGGAGCTGTGGGGCGTCACGCCCGTGCAGAACGACCGACCCGCGCAGAACGACCGACCCGCGCAGAACGAACGACCCGCGCAGAACGAACGATGGGCGGCGCTCAAAACGCGCATCGAAACGAGCGGTCTGCGCAACTCCCTGCTCGTGGCGATCGCTCCCACGGCCACCATCGCGTCGATCGCCGGCTGCTACGAGTGCATCGAGCCGCAGGTGTCCAACCTGTTCAAACGCGAGACCATGTCGGGCGAGTTCCTGCAGATCAACGCCTATCTCGTACGGGAACTGAAGGCTCGCGGGCTGTGGACGGCCGCGATCCGGGAGCGGATCAAGCGGGCCGAGGGGTCGGTGCAGGAGATCGGCGAACTGCCCGCCGAGGTGCGCGAACTGTTCCGTACGGCCTGGGAGTTGCCGCAACGCGCACTGATCGACCTGGCCGCCGCGCGCGCCCCGTACATCGATCAGTCTCAGTCGCTCAACCTGTTCCTGAGCGCGCCGACCATCGGCAAGCTGTCCTCGATGTATCTGCACGCCTGGAAGTCCGGGCTGAAGACGACGTACTACCTGCGCTCGCGCCCGGCGACGCGCATCCAGCAGGCCACCGTGGCGGTCGCACCCGCCGCGGCCCCGATCGCCGTCGTCTCCGACGACGAGGCGCTGGCCTGCTCCCTGGAGAACCCCGAGTCTTGTGAGGCCTGTCAGTGACCACGATCTCCGAAGCCGGCACGCCCACCGACCGCCGGATGCTGCTCGACCCCGGCATGGACCTGACGCTGCGGCCGATGCGCTACCCGCACTTCTTCGACCGGTTCAAGGACGCCATCAAGAACACCTGGACCGTCGAGGAGGTCGACCTGCACTCCGACCTGACCGACCTCGGCCGGCTGTCACCGGCCGAGCAGCACCTGGTGTCGCGGCTGGTCGCCTTCTTCGCCACCGGTGACACGATCGTCGCCAACAACCTGGTGCTCAACCTCTATCAGCACGTCAACTCGCCCGAGGGCCGCCTCTATCTGTCGCGGCAGCTGTTCGAGGAGGCCGTGCACGTCCAGTTCTATCTGAACCTGCTCGACACGTACGTTCCGGACGAGAACGAGCGGTTCGAGGCGTTCGCCGCGGTCGAGAACATCCCGTCGATCGCGCGCAAGGCCGAGTTCTGCTTCAAGTGGATCGACTCGATCTACGAGATGCGCTCGCTGTCCACCAAGGCCGACCGGCGCGCGTTTCTGCTCAACCTGATCTGTTTCGCCGCGTGCATCGAGGGCCTGTTCTTCTACGGCGCTTTCGCGTACGTCTACTACCTGCGCTCACGCGGGCTGCTGCACGGTCTGGCCTCCGGCACCAACTGGGTGTTCCGCGACGAGAGCATGCACATGGCGTTCGCGTTCGACGTGGTCGACACCGTACGGCAGGAGGAACCCGACCTGTTCGACGACGAGATGCGGCAGCAGGTCCGGGACATGCTGGCCGAGGCCGTCGAATGCGAGGTGCAGTTCGCCGAGGACCTGCTCACCCAGGGCGTGTCCGGCATGTCCCTGGCCGACATGCGCGAATACCTGCAACATGTGGCCGATCGCCGGCTGCAGGTGCTGGGCATCGAGCCGCTCTACGGCAGCAAGAACCCGTTCGCCTTCATGGAACTGCAGGACGTGCAGGAACTCTCGAACTTCTTCGAGCGCCGCGTCTCCGCGTACCAGGTCGGCGTGTCCGGAACCGTCAGCTTCGACGACGACTTCTGAGGTTGTGAACCGGCACGAGCAGGGCCGGCGCCGGGACACTCCCGGCGCCGGCGATCTCTCCGGCCGCGTCGCGGCCCTGATGCGCGCCGGCGGCTGGCGTGAGGTGACGGTGACCGCCCCGATGGGGCAGCTCGGCACCGACGTGGTCGGCACGGCCGCCGACGGGCTGCGGTGGCTGCTGCGCTGCCACCCCGACCCGGCCCGCCTCACCCCGGCCGACGTGCACCGCTTCGCCCGCACCGCCCGCGAATGGCGCCGCGGTGACCGCACGATGATCGTCCTGGGGGGCGCGGCCTCCGAGCCACTGCTGCACGCGGCGGCCCGCGCGGGCGTCACCCTCGTCGACGCCGGCAGCCTGTCCTGGTGGGCGAGCTGGCAGTCACCGGCGGACGGCGCTTCTGGTCAGCGGCTGAGCACCGCAAGCCAGTGGCGGCGGCGATCCGCGGCCGGGGTGAGGACGCAGTCGCCGCAGGTGCCGCCGCCGGGGATGCGGTAGTACAGGCAGCAGTTGTGGCGTTCCAGGAACCAGCGCGCCCGGCCCGGGTCGGGCTGGTGCAGGGTGGCCATGCCCTTCAGCGGCGGCGATTCCAGCAGCTCGCCGAGCAGGGTGGCGCTGCGCCCGGCGGCCGCGGCGGGAGCGGCCGGGTCGTCGGCGATCATGCCGGCGGCCCCGCCCAGCGCCGACGCCACGTTGCCCCACAGCACCTGCGGTGACAGCACGAACCGGCGCTCGAACACCGCGAGCACCGGCGCGACGAGATCGCGGATCGCGACCTGGTTCAGCGTGTGCGCGGTTGCTTCGAGGGCGTCCAGGTTCCCGTACGAGATGGGCATGGGACCGCTTGGGACGGCGCGCCACCGGAGCCGGGCAGGATCGGCCACGGGCAGGGTGCCGGTCAGCGCGGCCGCGGCCAGCAGCGGGGAAACGAGCCGGGACGCGAGCCCAAGGAAGATCGTGGAGGCGACCACGCGTTCACCGATGTCGTCCGCGCCCAGCCCGGACATGCGCATGAGCACTTGCTGCCCGGCCGTGACCCGGTCGGCGACGACCGCCGGATCGAGCAGATCGGACAGGGGACGCCAATGGTCCCCGGCGTCGTGCGGCTGCCACACGAAATAGGGTCCAAGCCGGGCCGCCGCTGCGAGCGCTGCCCCGGCATCACTCTCGGCCGGCACGGGCCCCACTCTACGGGCGCGGTCTCAGACCTCGCAGGGGCCGCCGTGCTGCTGACGCCACATCATGCACTCGGGGTTGTCGCAGGTGCCGGCGGCGGCAGTCTCGGACCGGCTGCCCGGGCCGTCCTTCAGCTCGCGGGCGGCGTCGAGCAGGCCCGCCCGGTCCTCCGGCCCGTAAACGGCGATCCCGGCGCTGTCCTTCGGCGCCTTCGGGCCGGGCCGGCGATGGTGGTAGTAGATCCGGCTGACGTGGGCGGCCTTGGCGGTCACCCACTCCTCGGGATAACCGGCCCCGATCAGCAGATCCCGTACGATCACGCGCTCCTCGCCGCTCACCGGAACGACACTAGGGGCCGCCGGTTGCGGGGCCGGGGAAACGCCGCTTTCCCGGGGCGCCCGCCATGATCCGAGGCGTTGACGCGGGTTAGATTGGGTCATGGCTGCAGAGTCGGACCGCCGCGACCTGGCCACGGTGATGGCCGAGGCCGCCGGGGCATGGCTGGAGCGGCTGACGCCGGAGCAGCGGCAGACGGCCGTGGGGCCCATGCCGTCGGACGACGCGAGCGACGGCGAACGGCGGCGCTGGTTCTACACGCCGACCGACCACGGCGGTTTGACCTTTCACCAGCAGCGGCCGGCGCAGCAGCAGGCGGCCATGCGGCTCGTCTCGACCGGCCTGTCCCGCGCCGGCTACGTCACCGTGGCCACCACGATCGGGCTCGAGAACGTCCTCGACCACACCGAGGGGTTCGTGACCAGGTTCGACCGCGAACGCGGCCGCGACCCCGGGCTGTACTACCTGCGGGTCTTCGGGGATCCGCGGCGCGGCACCTGGGGGTGGCGGTTTGGCGGGCATCACGTGTCGCTGAACAACCTGGTCGTCGACGGCGAACTGGTCGCGACCACGCCCTGTTTCCTGGGGGCCGATCCGGCCTCGTCCGAACTGCTCGGCGGGGCGGTGAACCGGCCCCTGGCCCGGGTCGAAGATCTGGCCCGCGAGCTGGTCCGATCGCTGCCGGACGAGCTGCGGCGCCGCGCGATCCTGTCCGGCCGGGCGCCGTCCGACCTGGTGACCGGCAACCGGACGACGATCGGCGAGGGCGACCGGGTGGTTCCGCTGTCGGGGATCTGGCGCGACGAGCGGTTCTCCGACCCGGCCGAACAGGACAAGCTGCAGGAGCTCAGCGACAAGATCGACGAAGCGGCCGGCTACGGGGACGCTGAGCACCGGACACTCGAATACACCGTACGGGGGAAAGGGGTGGCTGGTTCCCAGCTGCCGGCCGAGCAGCGTGACCTGCTGCGCGCGCTGCTCGGAACGTATTTCGGCCGGGTTCCCGAGGCGGTTTCCCCGATGCCCTCGTACGAGGGTTCCGCGCTGGACGCCGTGCACTTCGCGTGGGCGGGCGCGACGGAGCCGGGCGAGCCGCACTACTACCGGGTGCAGGGGCCGGGCCTGCTGATCGAGTGGGACAACACCCAGCGCGACGCCAACCACGCCCACTCCGTCTGGCGCGACCCCGAGAACGACTTCGGCCTCGACGTCCTGCGCGCCCACCGCCGCAAGCATCACTGACGCGAGCGGTCGCGCAGCCTTCCGATCGCCAGATCGGCCAGCAGGAACGCGGCCAGCGGGATGCCGAACAGGGGCAGGGCCCAGGCCAGGCCGAAGACGATCGGGACGCCGGCGGCGATGGCCCAGGGCGGCAGCTTCTGCCAGGCGCCGCGCTCACCGAGCGGTGCTCCGACCGGCGCGCGGCGGTCCGTGCGGGTCGGGCGGCGCTGCCACCACATGCGGTAGCCCCACACGATCACGCAGATCAGGCCGAGCGCGAGCAGCGCCAGCACGATCTGGTTGGCCGGGCCGAACAGGTCGCCCATGTGCGCGTAGATGCCCCACTGGGTGAGCTTGGCCATCACCGGCCAGTCGGCGAAGTCGATCCGGTCGGTCACCGTGCCGGTCGCGGCGTCGACGGCGATGCTGTCCCGGCCGACCGGCCACAACGCGTCCTCCTCGGTGACCGTCCAAGCCGTACCGGCCTCGGCGGGCGGGGTGACCGTGAGCTTTCCGCCGATCCCGTTCGCGTCGGCCACCCGCATCACGCCGTCGATGGCCGCGGGGTCGGCCGGGGCGTTGCCCGCGGACGTCTCGCCTCCGCCGTGGTGACCGCCGGAGGACGGTGCGGCGGCCGCGCCGCCCAGGTCGGCCGACACGGCGGGCCGGCTGCCACGAAGCGCGTCGACGGCCTTGCCGAAGTTCTCGCCCGCCTGGTTCGACCAGGTCAGGCCGGTGACCGAGAGGAAGATCAGCCCGACCGACAGCCACAGGCCGGTGGAGGCGTGCCAGCCGCGGGTGCGGCGCACGCCCTTGCGGGCGCTCAGGTCCGGCCGCAGCATGCGCCGGCCGCGCTGCCGGCGCCACCACAGCGCGACGCCGCCCAGGGCGATGACCCACAGCCAGCTGGCGGCGAACTCCGAGTAGTAGTAACCGGCATCGCCCAGGTGCAGGTGGGTGTGCAGGTCGTCGAACCAGGTCCGGGCCGGGGTGGCGGCCCACCAGGTGGTGAGCTGGCCGGTGACCTCGGCCGTGTACGGATTCACGTAGACGGTGTGCATGTGCTCTGCATCGAGCCCGGGCGACGTGAAGTCGACCTGCGTGGTCGTCTCGCCGAAGCCGGGCCGGACCGCGGCGATGGTGCCCTCGGGGTGGGTGGCGCGGGCCGCGTCGAGTTGCGCTGACAGCGGCCGGGCCTCGCCGCCGGGGGTGACGGTCAGCTCCTGCGCATAGACGGCCCGGTCCAGTTGCGGCGTGAAGACGTAGGCCAGGCCGGTGAGCGCGGCGAGCAGAATGAACGGTGCGACGAAGACACCCGCGTAGAAGTGCAGGCGTAGGAGCAGCGGTCCGAAGACGCTGCGGCCGGCTCGCGGGCGCCCCGGTGCTGGGGATGGGGGCGCGGGCCGGACGGTGTCGGGGGTGGCGGTCATGGGGCTCCTTGCTCGGGGTCCACATGCGACTGCAGGGGATGGGCGCACCGGTTGGTCGCTGCTCCCCGGCCCCGGGTTCCCGGCCCCACCCGTCCGAATGAAGTCAGACCTTTTCGCGCTCGGTCAGTGCTGAACGGCTCGCGGCGGCGGTGGTCATGCGGCCTCCTCGGCGAACGGGTGGAACAGCAGGTGGATGTGGCCGTCGAGCTCGATCCGCTTGATGCCGATGCCGTAGACCGACTCGAGGACCGCCGGATCGAGCACCTCGCCGGTCGTCCCGGCCGCGGCGACGCCGCCGTCGCCCAGCAGCACCAGGTCGTCGCAGTAGCGGGCGGCCAGGTTGAGGTCGTGCAGCACCACGACCGAGCAGGTGTCCAGGCCGCGTACGAGGCGAAGGATCTCATGCTGGAAGCGGATGTCGAGGTGGTTGGTCGGCTCGTCCAGCAGCAGATGGGTGGCCTGCTGGGCGAGCGCCCGGGCGATGAGCACCCGCTGCCGCTCGCCGCCGGAGAGGGCCGAGAACGGGCGCGGGCCCAGATGGGTGGCGCCGACGCGGGCCAGCGAACGGGCGGCGATCTCGTGATCGGCGCGGCCGGTGCGCTGGAACGCCGACAGGTGCGGGCCGCGCCCCAGCAGCACCATCTCGGCCACGGTCAGCGCCGTCTCGCCACCGGTCTCCTGCACGACCACGGCCAGGCGGCGGGCGGCCTCGCGAGGGCCGAGCGACGGCAAGGCGCTGCCGTCGACCGCCACCGAACCGGCCGGGCTGCGCAGCGCGCCGTAGAGCAGCCGCAGCAACGTCGTCTTGCCGCTGCCGTTGGGGCCGATCAGCCCGAGCACCCGGCCCGGCCGCGCGGTGACACTGACGCCGTCGATCACCGGCCGGGAGCCGTACCGCCAGGAGACGCCGGTGGCAGTGATCATGCGGGGAACCGTTCGGCGATCCTCTCGAGGCCGTCGACCGACAGCGGGGACGGCGGCTCGGTGAAGTTGAACAGCTGGGTCATGACGTTCTTGTCGCGTACGGCCTTGAGCTTCGCGGCCCCGGGCAGCGAGGTCAGCGCCTGCTCGACCGCCCGGGGCTCGCCGTCGCCGTGGAGCAGGATCAGCACGTCCGGATCGCGGCCGAGCAGCTCCTCCAGCGTGACCTCGAAGACGCGTTCCTTGTTCTCGCCGAACACGTTGGTGAAGCCGGCCGCCTCCAGCTGCGGATGGGCCATGCTGGCCGAGCCGTACGCGTACGTGACCCCGCCGCCGACCGTCGGGTAGAGCACCGCGGCCGTACGCCCGTCCTTGCCGGCCTTGATCGTGTCTTTCCGGGCCTTGAGCGCCGTGACCGCCGCGGCCGCCTGCTCCGGACGATCGAAGACTTTCCCGTACGCCACCAGTTGCGCATAGATGTCGTCGAAGCTCGGCGCCGCGGTGCTGCCCGGGCACATCGCCGGTTCCTCGAGCAGCGGGATGCCCGCCGCCGACAGGCTGTCGCGGGACAGATTCTCGACCTGGCCGAGCACCAGATCGGGCTGCTGGCTGATCACCACCTCCGGGGAGATCTGGAGGTGGCCGCTGGTGTCGGTCTTGTCGGTCAGCAGCGGAATCTTGTCGATCTCGGCCAGCGTCGCCGCGTCGTAGTACTCCCGCGGATACTGCCCGGCGCGGGCGGTCACCCGGTCGAGCACCCCGAGGGCGTGCAGGTAGGGCACGGCGGCGCTCTTGAGCATCACGACGCGTTCGGGCGCCTTGTCGAAGGTGACGTCGACGCCGCAGTTGGTGATGGTGACCGGCGAGCCGGCCTCGGCCCGGGTCCCGCCGCACCCGGCGGTGAGCAGCAGCAGGGCGGACAGGGCGGCGAGCTTTCTCATGCGTTGCCTCCGGCGTGCAGTCGGCGGATGAGGACCAGCAGGAAGGGGGCGCCGAGCAGCGACGTGACGATGCCGATCGGGATCTCCTGCGGGGCGAGCAGGACCCGGGCGATGACGTCGGCCCAGACCAGCAGGATCGCGCCGAGCAGGGCGGCCACGGGCACGACCCGGACGTGCGCGGCGCCGACCAGGCGGCGGGCCAGGTGCGGCACGACCAGGCCGGCGAAGCCGATGCTGCCGGACGCGGAGACCAGCACGCCGACGCAGAGGGACACGATCACGAGCAGGCGCAGGCGGAACCGGTCGGGCGAGACCCCGAGCGTGTGCGCGGTCTCGTCGCCGACGGCGAGCGCGTCGAGGCGGCGGCCCGAGACGGTCAGGTAGAGGACGGTGCCGCCGATGACCAGGGCGGCCACTGTCAGCAGCGCGTCCCAGCGGGCCAGGCCGAGCGAGCCGAGCAGCCAGAACATGACCGACCGGGAGCCCTCGGCCGACCCCGAGGCGAAGATGAGGAAGCTCGTCGCGGCGTAGAGGGCGTATCCGACGGCGACTCCGGCCAGCAGCAGGCGGATCGAGGTGACCCGGCCGCCGGTGCGCGCGATCAGGAAGACCAGCAGCGAGGCGGCCAGCGCTCCGGCGAAGGCGCTGGCCGGCAACGCGTACTGGCCGAAGCCGGCGCCCGCGCCGAACAGGATGGCCGCGGCGGCGCCGCTGGACGCGCCCGAGTTGATGCCCAGCAGATATGGGTCGGCGAGCACGTTGCGCACCATCGCCTGCAGCGCGACGCCGCAGACCGCCAGTCCGGCCCCGACCAGCATGGCCAGCAGCACCCGGGGCAGCCGCACCTGCCAGACGATCGCCTCCTGCGGCGGCGTCCAGGCCACCCGGCCCAGGCCGGTCAGCTGGTGGCCGATGATCCGGGCCACGGTGGCCGGGTCGATCGCGATCGCCCCCGTGCCGACCGCGGCGACCCCGGTGACGAGCAGGCCGGCCGTGAGCGCCCCGAGCCAGATCACGGTCCGGCGCCGCTGCGCGCCGACGCCCAGCACGTCGAGCTCGATCGTCACCGCCATCCCTTCGTTGTTGCCAAAGATGTGCAACAACGTATCAAGGGGAGATCAACCACTCAACCGGCGGATCGGGGAGGTGATCATTGATCCCCGCCCGGGTGCCCGTCCGTATGCCCTAAGAGGCTCGCGAGGGCCTCGGTATATTGCGCCGGACGTTGGGAGGTCTCAGTGCGGAAGTCCGCTCTGCTGGCGGTCTGTCTCATGGCCCTGTTCTGCTGGCCGGCCCAGCCCGCGTACGCGCATGCCGTGCTCAGAGTGGCCGTCCCGCAGCAGGGCTCGGTGGTCGGCGTGGCGCCCGAGCGGATCGTGCTGACCTTCAGCGAGGCCGTGCAGATCGTGCCCGGCCGGTCGCAGGTGATCGGCCCGGACGGCAAGCGGATCAACGACGGCGACCCCGAGATCACACCCGAGGGACTGGTCTTCCAGGTGCGCCCGGCTGACCGGCCGCTCGGGACCTACCTCGTCAGTTATCGCATCATCTCGGCCGACAGCCACCCCGTCTCAGGCGCGTACACGTATTCGGTCGGCGCGCCCTCGGCGAATGCCCCGACCGCGCCGAAGGAGGAGGTCGACCCGGCGGTGCAGGCGGCCACGGCCGTCACCAAGTGGTTCGGGTACGCCGGTCTCGTGCTGGTGGCCGGCCCGGTGCTGCTGCTCGCGCTGTGGTGGCCGCGGCGGCTCTCCCGGAACGGGCCGGTGCGGATGGCCCGGGCCGGCCTCGGGCTGATCGCCGCCGGAACGCTGGCCGCCCTCTGGTTGCAGGCGCCCGCGTCCTCCGGCGCCGGCGTGCTGGACGTCTCGGCGGGGGAGCTCGGACAGGTCTTGAGCAGCGACTTCGGGGTCACCCTGGCCCTCCGGCTGGCCCTGCTGGCCGTCGCGGCCGGGCTGGTCGGCCGGCTGCGGCGCGGAGCCGGGTGGAAACCGGCCGCCCTGCTGACCGCGCTCGCCCTGGGGATCCTGGTGACGTGGCCGCTCACCGGCCACCCGGCGGCCGGACCGCAGGCCTGGCTGCTGGTCGTGGCCGACCTGGCCCACCTGGCCGCCATGGCCGTCTGGCTGGGCGGGCTCGTTGCGCTGGTCGTATTCGTCCTGCGGCGCATGCAGGCGCGGGAGCTGCGGCTCGTGCTGCCGGCCTGGTCGCGGTGGGCCGCGTTCGCCGTCTACTGGCTGGTGGCGGCCGGGGTGATCCAGGCGCTGATCCAGATCGGCACGCTCGACGCCCTGGTCTCCTCCACCTACGGACGGCTCGTGCTGGCCAAGACCGGGCTGCTGGCGCTGGTGCTGGCGGTCGCCTTCGTGTCGCGGCGCCTGGTGCTGCGGGGGATCGCCGAGGCCACCCCGGGACGGCTGCGGCGCGCGGCCGGCCTCGAGGTCGGCCTCGCCGTGCTCGTGCTCGCGGCCAGCGCCGTGCTGGTGCAGACCACCACCGGCCGTACGGTCGACGTGGAGGCGGTCGCGGCGGAGCGCTCGCGCGGCTTCGTCGAAACCCTCAACAGCAAGTTGTTCGCGGTGCAGTTCGAGATCTTCCCGGCCACGGTGGGCGAATACAACACGCTGCACGCCTTCGCCTACACCCCCGAGGGCAAGCCGCTCGAGGTGGCCGAGTGGAAGGTGTCGGTCTCGCTGCCGTCGCAGGGCATCGAGGCGATCAACGCCCCGGTCGCCACGGTCGTCGACAACCAGGGGCTCGGCGCCGTCACCTTCCCGATCGCCGGTGACTGGCATCTGTCCATGACGCTGCGAGTGTCCGACATCGACCAGGCCACCGTCACCACGGTCGTCCCCGTGCGGTGACCTACCCTGGCCGGGTGAAGATCTCCCACGTCACCACCGGCACCGGGCAACCGGTGACGCTGCAGTTCTCCGACGGCCGGGTCGAGGTGCGCGAGGTGTCGCAGGCCCGGCAGCGCGCCGTCCGGGCCTGCGCGGGCGGGCTGATCCTCGGCGCCGGGCTGGCCGCGGTCGCCGTCAACGCGGGTGATCGGGGGATCCCCGGCCTCGATCTCGGGCTGTGGATCGCCGTCGGTCTGGCGCTGCTGGCCGCCCTGACCGGCGCGACCCGGTGGCTGGTTGTCGCCCGCCGCGAGCAGGGGCAGGCCACCGAGACCATTCCGGCGTCGTCGGTGGTCGATGCGCGGAGCCGGGCCGAGGCCTCCAAGGTGACCGTCTCGCTGCAGCTGGCCGAGGGCGGGGAACGCTCGTTCGAGGCGGTCGGCCACTCCGGCGCCCTGCTGTCGGCGGGCTTCGGCCGGCTCCTCGAGGTGCCGTGACGGCGATCACATCAGGGCTGAACCCGATTCCGCGGGCCGCTGCGTCTTACCTGGTGTGAAACGAAGCCTGGACGCGGTTGACGAGGGAGAACTCGTCCGTCGCGTCGCCCGTGCCGACCGGCGGGCATTCGAGGAGCTTTATCGGCGTACGGCGCCGTGGCTCGAAGTGAGACTGCGCCGCCGCTGCGCCGACCCCGATGTGATCGCGGACGTGCTGCAGGAGACCTACCTGTCGGTCTGGCGGGCGGCCGCGAGCTTCACCGGCGACGAGGCCAAGGGCAGCGCGGTCGGCTGGCTCTGGACCATCGCCGCGCACCGGCTCGTCGACGCCTTCCGCCGCCGCGCCCGGCACGAGCAGGTGCCGCGGGTGACGACCGCCGAGACGATCGCGCCCGCTGCCGAGGAAGAAGTGATGGCCGGCCGGGTCGGGCAGGAACTGGAACAGGCCCTGTCGTTGCTGCCGCCCGAGGCCCGCGAGGTGCTGCGGGCCACGGTTCTCGACGGATTCTCGATCCGGGAGACGTCCCTGCTGCTGGGCGTCCCCGAAAACACGGTGAAGTCCCGGGTCCGCCGCGCCCGGATCGCCCTGCGGGAGGCCCTGTCATGAGCACCCACCCCACTTTGATCGAGATCTCCCGGTACGCGACCTCCGACGCGAGCCAGGACGAGGCGACGGTCTGGTCGATCGAGGTGCACCTGGAGACCTGCGCCGACTGCCGGGCCCGGCTCGCCGGCAGCACCACCGGCCAGTCCCGCGACCTGATCGTCCAAGTCGGCGCCGAGCTGGAGCACCGGATCACCACCGGCCCGGCGCCCGCGGGCCGGCCGTTGCGGACGCCCCGGCGCTGGTTCGTGACGGCGCTGCTGCCCTGGGTTGCGATGACGGCCAGTGTGCTGGCCGCGGCCGCGCTGCTGACCCGGTTCCTGCCCCAGCTGCCGTCGGTCGTGTTGCTGCTCGCCCCGCTCGCGCCCCTGCCCGGCGTCGCGGTCGCGTGGAGCCGCCACGGCGATCCGGCCTGGGAGCTGGTCTCGAGCACCCCGGCCACGGGCCTGACGATGCTTCTCCGGCGTACGGCCGCGGTCCTGATCCTGGTCATTCCGGTGCTGGCCGTCACCGGCCGCTCCCAGGGGCTCGCGCTGATGCTGCTGCCCGGCCTCGCCTTCACGGCGGCGGCGCTGCTGCTGGGCTCGGTGGTCGGCGTGCACCGCGCCGCGATCGGCCTGATGGTCGCGTGGACCGTCGCCGTGGTCGCCCCCAGCCTGGCCACCGCCGACCTGCCCGTGCTGCTCGAGCCGTCCAGCACCGGCGCGTGGGCCGTGCTCACGGTCGTCCTCACCGTCCTCACCGTCCTGCGCGCCCCCAGCTTCCGGCGCCGGACATCCTTCTAAGGAGCTCATCACGATGCGTGCGGTGACCACGGCCGAGACGGCCGCCACCACCCACCCCTGGGCCATCCACGCCGAGGCCCTGAAGGTCCGGGCCGGGCGGCACCTGGCCGTCGACGGGCTCGACCTGCGGCTCGGCACCGGCGTGCACGGGCTGCTCGGCCCGAACGGCGCCGGCAAGACCACCCTGATGCGCGCCCTGGCCACCGTCGTGAAACCGGCCGGCGGCACCCTGACCCTGCTCGGCCGGCCGGCCGACGGGCGGGCCGACCTGCGGCCGGTGCGGCGCGCGCTGGGCTACCTGCCCCAGCAGTTCGGCTACTACCCGCGATTCACGGTGCGCGAGTTCGTGGCGTACATGGCCTGGCTCAAGGAGATGCCCAAGGCGGGCATCGCCTCGGCGGCGCAGCGCGCGATCGACCGGGTCGGACTGGCGGCCAAGGCCGACGCCAAGCTGCGCACGCTGTCCGGCGGCATGCTGCGCCGGGCCGGCATTGCCCAGGCCATCGTCAACGACCCGCAGATGCTGCTGCTCGACGAGCCGACCGTCGGCCTCGACCCGGAACAGCGCCTCGACTTCCGCGAGCTGCTGCGCGACCTGGGCCTGGACGCCTGCGTGCTGGTCTCGACCCACCTGGTCGAGGACGTCGCCGCGGCCTGCACCGAGGTCGTGCTGATCAACGAGGGCAAGCTGCTCTGGCACGGCACGCCGGCGTCGCTGAACGCCCAGGGCGACGCGGGTTTCGCTGGAGACAGCGCCGCCGAGCGCGGCTATTCGGCGATCCTGCGCCGCCATCGGGCCGGGGCCGCCCGATGAACGTGCTCGGAGTCGAACTTCGCCGCTCGGCCGCCCTCGGCGCGGCCCTGATCGCGCTGGTGGTCGGGGTGGCCGCGCTGTACGTCGCACCGGCCCGCTGGTCGCACGGCTGGCTGTCGCTGGCCATGACCACCCGCGAATACACCGTCCTGCTGTGGCCGCTGGCCCTGGCCGCCGGCGCCTGGCAGGGCCGCCGCGAGCATCGGGCCCGGGTGGGGGAGTTGTTCGCCACCACGCCGCGGCCCCGCCGGCAGCGGATGATCCCGGTGCTCGGCGCCACGGCCATCACGATCGGTCTGGCCTACGTGCTGGTGGTCGCGGCCGGAGGAGCCAAGCTGGCCGCGGGATCGCACTACGTGTCACCCGATTTCCTGGTCATCTCGGCCGTCGGGGTGCTGTCGCTGGTCGCCGCGGCCTGGCTCGGCCTGGGCCTCGGGCGTCTGCTGCCCGCCCTGGCCACCGCGCCCGCGCTCGGGGTGGCCGGCGTGCTGCTCGTCTTCTTCAGCGCGGTCACCAACCCGGACTGGCTGGCCGCGGTGCTGTCCCCGATGTACGGCACCGGCCAGTTCGACCCGTACCAGACCATCGACGGCGGGGTCAGCGGCGCGCTGGCGATCTGGATGACCGCGCTCGCCGCCACCGGCGTGGTGCTGCTAGTGGCCACCGACCGGCGGGCCCGCGCGGCGGCCGTCCTGCCCGCCCTGATCGGACTCGGACTCGCGACGACGGTCGTCCCGCGCGACCACGACCGGCTCACCTGGCCGATCGACCCCGTCGCCCGCGAACTCGTCTGCACCGGTGACACCCCGAAGGTCTGTGTCACCCGGGTCAACGCCGCCGTGCTCGGCGACCTGGCGCCGCGGGCCCGCGAGGGACTGGCCGTGCTGGCCCAGATGCCGGGGGCGCCGACCACGGTGCAGGAGAACGGGCGGGGCCTGCCCGCGCCCGGCCCGGGGGTCGTGACGATCCCCGTGCGCGTCGACAAGAACGGCGGGCTCGCGCACCCGTCGGTCGTGGCCTTCGAGGTCGTGGTCGGGCTCGGTGTCGAGCGGAGACAGCGGTGCCCGGGCGACGCCATGGCCGAGCGGGCCGCGGCGTACTGGCTGCTCGGACGGGAACCCGAATCCGACTTCGGGGTGGTGCCCGAGGTGACCTTCGAGGACCCGGAATCCAACGACCGGGCCGTCCGGCTGT
This sequence comes from Actinoplanes sp. NPDC021490, assembly GCF_055562135.1. Classification (NCBI taxonomy): domain Bacteria; kingdom Bacillati; phylum Actinomycetota; class Actinomycetes; order Micromonosporales; family Micromonosporaceae; genus Actinoplanes; species Actinoplanes sp. NPDC021490. The sequence continues at coordinate 214,360 of NZ_JBVHFW010000002.1, read as the reverse complement.
GGCAGGGCCTGCGGAAGCTGCCGCGGGCCGAGGCTCTGGCCCGCGTGACCGCCGTCCGGGATGCCGCCCGCGACTGCCGGGACACCACCGGCCTGCTCGCCCGGCGGGCCAAGTGACCGTCCTCGGCGTCGAGCTGAAGCGTTCCTCCGCTTTCGGCGCGGCCCTGTTCGCCCTGACCGTCGGGGTCACCGCGCTCTACGTCGCGCCCGGCCGGTGGGCCGGCGGGTGGATGCCGCTGGCCCTGAGCACCCGCGAATACACGGTGTTCCTGTGGCCGCTGGTCCTGGCCGCGGGCGCCCGGCAGGGCCGCCGCGACCATCAGGCGCGAGTGATCGAGCTGTTCGCGACCACGCCGCGGCCGCGCGCCCGGCGATCGGTGCCGCTGCTCCTGGCCATGGCGGGCGCCGTCACCCTCGCGTACGGGCTGGTCCTGGCCGCGGGGGCCGTCCGGCTCCTGTCGCCCGCGCGTTTTCTCCCGCCCGGCTTCGTCGTCGTCGGGGCGGCCGGGGCGCTGTCGCTGATCGCCGCGGCCTGGCTGGGCCTGGGCCTCGGCCGCCTGATGCCCCTCCCCGTCACGCCCCCGGTGCTCGCCATCGCCGGGGTCGTGTTCGTCGGCTTCACCGCGGTCGTCCCGCCGATGTGGCTGGGTGCGGTGCTGTCCCCGATGCACGGAACGCTGCAGTCGTATCCGTACCAGACCATCGACGGCCGGGTCAGCGCCGCGTTCTCGATCTGGATGGCCGCCCTCGCCCTCACCGGGGCGTGGCTGTTCGCTGCCGACGGTCGATGGCGCCGGGCCGCCGCCGTGCTCCCGGCCGTGGTCGGGGTGGGCGTTGCGTTCGCCGTCGTCCCCCGCGCCGACAGCGTGCTCGACTCGCCGATCGACCCGGCCGCGGCCGCGCTGGTCTGCACGGCCGACGCCCCCAAGGTGTGCGTCAGCCGGGTCAACGCCGTGATGCTGGACGAGCTGACCCCGCTCGCCCGCGAGGGCCTGGCCGTGCTGGCCCGGCTGCCCGGCGCGCCGGCCGAGGTCCACGAGGACATCCGGCAGGCGAACTCCTGGAAGCGGCCGGCGGCGCCCCCCGAGACCCGCGTCGTCCTGCTCAGCATCACCGCCGACCGGCACGGCCGCCTGGCCCACCCGGCCTCCGTCGTGCCGCTGATGGTCGACTCGCTCGGCGTGACCATCGACGGGTATTGCGACGAGCGGCGCAGCTCGGTCGAACGGGCCGCCGCCTACTATCTGCTCGGCCGCGAACCGGTCTCGGACGTCGGCGTGGTGCCCGGCGTGACCGGCGAAGGCCCCGGCCTCAACGAGGAGGCCGTCGAACAGTGGCGCGGCCTGCGGAAACTGCCCGAGGACGAGGCGCTGGCCCGGGTGGCCGCGGTGCGCCAGGCGATCATCGACTGCCGGGACAGCTCCGCGCTGCTGACGAGGAGCGCCCGATGACCTGGGCCGTGCTCTACCTGCGCTCGCGGCGGGTTCCGCTGGCCCTGGCCGTCGCCGCCGGCGGTGCGGGCCTGGTCTGGGTGCTCTGGCTGACCCTCTCGGCCGAACGGGACGCCAGCCCGCTCGTGGTCATCCTGACGGTCGTGCTGATGGTGGCGGTGCTGTCGACCACGCTGTCGGCCCCCGACGAGAGCCTCGAACGCACGGCGTCGTTCCGCTGGCCGTGGCGGCGGTCGCTGCACCTGCTGGCGGCGCTCGCGGTCATCCTGGTGCTGCTGCTGTCCACTCGCTACACCGGCGCCCGCCTCGGGCCCGCGGGCGTGGTGCTCCGGGACGCGGCCGGCCTGCTCGGACTGACCGCCCTGGGCGCGGCCACGGCCGGGGCGTCCCGCTCCTGGTTCGTCCCGCTGGGGTGGACGGTCGTCGCCGCGCTCTTCCCCCAGCCGGGTCCGTGGGGCGCCGTGACAACCTGGCAGACCCAGCCGGCCGGCAGCCGGCCCGCCGCCGTGCTGGCCGCCGCCTTCGCCGTCATCGGCCTGCTCACGTACGCCCTGGCCGGCCCGGCCCGCCGCTTCCCCGACGACAGCTGAAGGCGGCCGCCTTCCCCGGCGGTAGTTGGAGGCGGCTGCTTTCCCGGGCGGTAGTTGGCGGCGGCTGCTTCCCTGACGGCAGTTGGACGCGGCCGCCTCTCCGACGACGGCTGACGGCGGGTGCTTGCGCCGGGCCGGTAGCTTGGCGGCGTGCCTTTCAGCGAGCAGGTTCGGTCGGCGTTCCGGCGCGGGGACAACGAGGCCGTGGTCCGGATGAGTGAGGCCGAGATCGGGCGGGCCCGGGCCGCGGGGGATCCGGCGGGCGAGGTTGAGGCGCGGTACAGCCTGGCCCGAGTGGCCATTCGGCAGGGGGATCTCGTCGGCGGGGAGGCGCGGGCGCGGGAGGCGCTCGAGGTCGCCGTGCGGGCGGGGGACCGCAGCCTCGAGGAGCGGCCGCGGCACGTGCTGGCCGCGGTGGCGCGGATGTCGGGCGATCTGGAGCGGGCGCGGGACCTCTATCGGGAGAGCATCGCGGTCAACGAGGCGCTCGGCCGGCCCGAGACGGTCAACTCGGAGTACCACAACCTGGCGTTCTGCGAGCTGGGCCTGGGCCACGTCGACGTCGCCCGCCGGCTGTTCGCGCAGGTGCGGGAGCGGGTGTTCGGCAACGGCTGGGACGACTTCGTGCCGTACGTGGGCCTGGCGGGCGCCGCGCTCGCGGTGGCCGAGGAGGACTATGTGCGGGCGGCCCGGCTCACCGGGGTCACCGATGCCGCGTTCGCCGCGCTCGGGCAGGTGCCCGACCCGGACGACGCCAAGGACCTGGACGCCATACGCGCCTCCGCGCTGAACGCCCTGGGCCCGGCTGAGTTCGCCCGCGAGCACGCGCACGGCCGGCTCCTCGACCCCCGGCCGGCCTTCGGCGACTGAGCCGGGCCGGTCAGGGGCTGACCAGCGTCCGGGCTCGTTCGAGGGGTGCCGTAACGTCGAGTAGGGGTTGGCAGCGGAGCGTCCCGGCCCGCTAAATGTGACTCGGGACGACGAAGGGCGGGGCATGGCCGAGAACCTGTCGCTGGGGGCGGACTTTCCCGTCGCGAGCGCTGAGCAGTGGCGTCGTCTGGCCTTGGCCGCCCTGCGCAAATCCGGGGCCGCAACCGAGGAAACCACACCGGACCAGGTCGAGGAACTGCTCGCCTCGGTGACCTACGGTGGCCCGTCGATCGCGGCGCTGCACACCACGGGACCGGACGCCGGTGTTCCGGGTCTGCCGCCGTTCGTCCGGGGCGCCCGGGCCGCCGGCTCTGTGGCCGGCGGGTGGGATGTGCGGCAGCGCTACGCCGACCCGGAGCCCAAGGAGGCCCGCGAGGCCATCCTGACCGATCTCGAGAACGGCACGACCTCGCTCTGGCTGGTGCTCGGCGACGGCGCGCTGCCCCTCGACTCGCTGCCCGAGGCCCTCGACGGCGTTTACCCCGACCTGGCCCCGGTGGTGCTGGACGCCGGCGACGCCACCGGACGGGCCGCCCGGGCCTGGTTCGAGTTGCTGGCCGCGCGGGGCATCGACCTCGGCAAGGTCTCCGGCAACCTGGGCGCCGATCCGCTCGGATGGCTGGCCCGCACCGGTTCGCCGGGCGACCTGGGCGAGGCGGCCGCGCTGGCCACCCGCTGCGTGGCCGAGGCGCCGGGGCTGCGGGCGGTGACCGTCGACGCCACCGTCTTCCACGACGGCGGCGGCTCCGAAGTGGAGGAGCTGGGCGCGGCCGCGGCGGCGGGGGTGGCGTATCTGCGCGCGCTGACCGGCGCCGGGCTGTCCGTGCCGGCCGCCCTGAGCCAGCTCGAGTTCCGGTATGCGGCCACGGCCGACCAGTTCGCCACCATCGCCAAGCTGCGGGCGGCCCGCCGCATCTGGGCCCGGATCGCCGAACTCTCCGGGGCGGCGCGGGACGGCGGCCAGCATCAGCACGCCGTGACCTCGGCCGCGATGATGACCGCCCGCGACCCGTGGGTCAATCTGCTGCGCACGACGATCGCCGCCTTCGCGGCCGGGGTGGGCGGGGCGGCCGCGGTGACCGTGCTGCCGTTCGACCACCAGCTCGGCCGGCCCGACGCCTTCTCCCGCCGGCTGGCCCGCAACACGCAGACCCTGCTGGTCGAGGAGTCGCACGTGGCCCGGGTGGTCGACCCGGCCGGCGGCTCCTGGTACGTCGAGCAGTACACCGAGCAGTTGGCCGGGGCAGCCTGGGAATGGTTCACCCGCATCGAGAGGGAGGGTGGGCTGGCCGCCGCGCTCGGCAGCGGACTGATCGCCGACCGGCTGGCCGAGGTCTGGGCCGCCCGCGAGAGCAACCTGGCCCACCGCCGCGACCCGATCACCGGGGTCAGCGAGTTCCCCGACCTGGCCGAGCGGCGGCCCGAACGGCGTCCCGCGGCCGGGCCACCCGGCGGGGGACTGCCGCGGCGGCGCTACGCGGAGGCGTACGAGCGGCTGCGCGACCGCAGCGACGCGCACCTGGCCGCGACCGGCCAGCGGCCCGCCGTACGGCTGGTCATGTCCGGCTCGGCGGCCGCGCACGGCGCCCGGCTCACCTTCACCACCAACCTGTTCGCCGCCGGGGGCATCGAGGTCACGACCGAGGGCTCCTCGCCGGTGGTGTGCCTGTGCGGGCCCGACAAGGAGTACGCGGAGCACGCGGCGGCCGAGGCGGCGCGGCTGCGGGAGGCGGGCGCGACCCGGGTCCTGGTGGCCGGCCGGGGCGACTACCCGGGCGTCGACGCGTACGTCCACGTGGGATGCGACGCCGTGGCCGCGCTGACGAGCACGCTCGACGACCTGGGGGTAGCGCAGTGATTCCCGACTTCTCCACGGCGCGGCTGACGACGCCGGAGCTCGCACCCGGGGCGGAGGAGGCCTGGCGGGCCGCCGTACGGGAGGAAACCGGACGCCCGGCCGGGGAGCTGATCTGGCAGACGCCCGAGGGTATCGCCGTGCCGCCGCTGTTCACCCGGTCGGACCTGGACGGGCTCGACTTCCTCGAAACCTATCCCGGGATCGCGCCGTACCTGCGCGGGCCGTACCCGACCATGTACGTCAACCAGCCGTGGACCATCCGCCAGTACGCGGGGTTCTCGACGGCCGAGGAATCGAACGCCTTCTACCGCCGCAACCTGGCCGCCGGGCAGAAGGGCCTGTCGGTGGCGTTCGACCTGCCCACGCACCGCGGCTATGACTCCGACCACCCGCGCGTCACCGGCGACGTCGGCATGGCCGGGGTGGCCATCGACTCCATCTACGACATGCGGCGGCTCTTCGAGGGCATCCCGCTGGACCGGATGAGCGTGTCGATGACCATGAACGGCGCCGTGCTGCCGGTGCTCGCGCTCTACATCATCGCGGCCGAGGAGCAGGGGGTCGCTCCGGAGAAGCTGTCCGGCACGATCCAGAACGACATCCTCAAGGAGTTCATGGTCCGCAACACCTACATCTATCCGCCGGCGCCGTCGATGCGGATCATCTCCGACATCTTCGCGTTCACGTCGCAGCGCATGCCCCGCTTCAACTCGATCAGCATCTCCGGCTACCACATCCAGGAGGCCGGGGCCACGGCCGACCTGGAGCTGGCCTACACGCTGGCCGACGGCGTGGAATACCTGCGGGCCGGGCGGGCGGCCGGGCTCGACATCGACGCGTTCGCGCCGCGGCTGTCGTTCTTCTGGGCCGTCGGCATGAACTTCTTCATGGAGGTGGCCAAGCTGCGGGCCGGGCGGCTGCTCTGGGCCAAGCTGGTGCGCGAGTTCGAGCCGAAGGACCCGCGGTCGCTCAGCCTGCGCGCGCACTGCCAGACCTCGGGCTGGTCGCTGACCGCGCAGGACGTCTACAACAACGTGATGCGTACGTGTGTGGAGGCGATGGCGGCCACCCAGGGGCACACGCAGTCGCTGCACACCAACGCGCTCGACGAGGCGCTCGCGCTGCCCACCGACTTCTCGGCCCGGATCGCCCGCAACACCCAGCTGCTGATCCAGCAGGAGTCGGGCACCACCCGGGCGATCGACCCGTGGGGCGGCAGCGCCTACGTCGAGCGGCTCACCCACGACCTGGCCGCCCGCGCGTGGGAGCGGATCGCCGAGGTCGAGGCGGCCGGCGGCATGGCCCGGGCGATCGACGAGGGCATCCCCAAGATGCGCGTGGAGGAGGCCGCCGCCCGCACCCAGGCCCGCATCGACTCGGGCCGCCAGCCGGTGATCGGCGTGAACAAGTACCGCCCGCAGGCCGACGAGCCGATCGACGTCCTCAAGGTCGACAACGCCGCCGTACGGGCCAATCAGGTCGGGAAGCTGCGCCGGCTGCGCGCCGAGCGTGACGAGGCGGCCTGCACCGGGGCCCTGGACGCGCTGACCCGGGCGGCGGGCGAGCCCGGCCACGGCAACCTGCTGGCCCTGGCCGTCGACGCCGCCCGGGCCAAGGCGACCGTGGGTGAGATCTCGATGGCGCTGGAGAAGGTGTTCGGGCGGCACACGGCCCGGATCCGTACGATCTCCGGTGTGTACCGGCAGGAAGCGGGCCAGATGGCCGACCTCGAGCGGGCTCGGGCCGCGGCCGCCGCGTTCGCCGAGCAGGAGGGCCGCCAGCCGCGCATCCTGGTCGCCAAGATGGGTCAGGACGGTCACGACCGCGGGCAGAAGGTGGTCGCCACCGCGTTCGCCGACCTCGGCTTCGACGTCGATGTGGGCCCGCTGTTCGCCACCCCGGCCGAGGTGGCCCGGCAGGCGGTCGAGGCCGACGTGCACATCGTCGGCGTCAACTCGCTCGCGGCCGGGCACCTGACGCTGGTGCCGGCGCTGCGCGACGAGCTGGCCGCCCAGGGCCGCCCCGACATCATGATCATCGCGGGTGGGGTGATCCCGCCGCAGGACTACGACGCGCTGCGCGCGGCCGGGGCGGCGGCGATCTTCGCGCCGGGCACGGTGCTGACCGAGGCCGCCATCGAGCTGCTGGCCGAGCTGTCCCGGCGCCGCGGTGACTGACCACACCGCGGCCGGAGCGACCGGCGAGGGGCGTGCGCTGTGACCGATCTCGCCGCGATGGCCGAGGGGGTGCGCGCCCGGACCCCGGCGTGGGTGGCGCGCGCCATCACGCTGGTCGAGTCAACCCGCCGCGACCATCAGGAGATGGCCCAGGAGCTTCTGGCGACCCTTTCCCCGTACGCGGGAAACTCGCACCGCATCGGGATCAGCGGCGTCCCGGGGGCGGGGAAGTCGACGTTCATCGACGCCCTGGGCAGCACGCTCACCGCGGCCGGGCGCCGGGTGGCCGTGCTCGCCGTCGACCCGTCGTCGTCCCGCAGCCGCGGCAGCATCCTCGGCGACAAGACCCGGATGGCCCGCCTGGCCGCCGACCCCGACGCGTACGTGCGGCCCTCACCGACCGCGGGCACGCTCGGCGGCGTGGCCAAGGCCACCCGCGAGGCCATCGTCGTCGTCGAGGCGGCCGGCTACGACATCGTCATCGTCGAGACCGTCGGGGTCGGGCAGTCCGAGACCGCGGTGTCCGACATGGTCGACACGTTCCTGATGCTGGCCCTGGCCCGCACCGGCGACCAGCTGCAGGGCATCAAGAAGGGCATCCTCGAGCTGGCCGACGTCATCGCCATCAACAAGGCCGACGGGCCGCACGAGCCGGACGCCCGGCGCGCCGCCCGCGAGCTTTCCGGCGCGCTGCGCCTGCTGCGCACCACCGACTGGACCACCCCGGTGCTGACCTGCAGCGCCCTGGAGGGCACGGGCATCGACGAGGTGTGGGCCCAGGTCACCGCCCACCACGCGAAGACCGACGTGGCCGGGCGCCGCCGCCACCAGCAGCTCGACTGGATGTGGTCGATGGCCCGCGACTCCGTTCTGACCCGCTTCACCACCGACCCCGCCGTGCGTTCCACCGCCGGCCTCGTACGGGAACAGGTCCTCGACGGTTCCCTCACCCCGGCCCAGGCCGCCCGGCAGCTGCTGTCCGCCTACGACGAGCGCTAGGGTCTGTTTCGCCACGAAACAGACCCTAGGCGATGCAGACGCGGTTGCGGCCGGTCTGTTTGGCCTCGTAGAGGGCCCGGTCGGCCCGGGTCAGCAGCTGCCGCAGGTCGGGGTCGTCGCCGCTGCCGCAGGCCAGGCCGACGCTGATGGTGACCGGCAGGGGGCCGGCGACGGTCGGGATGACCTCGTCCGAGACGACCCGGTGCAACCGCTCCGCCACCTTGGTCGCGGTGTCCACGTCCTGCGGCGTGACCACGGCGAACTCCTCGCCGCCGTAGCGGCCCAGCACGTCCCCGTCGCCGAGGGCCTGGCGCAGCCGGGCGGCGACCACGCGGATCACCTCGTCGCCGACCGGATGCCCGTACGTGTCGTTGATGCTCTTGAAGTGGTCGATGTCGACCATGACGGCGGCGATCGGCGTGCGGTGCGCGCGGGCCAGGCGAATCTCGCGGTCGGCCTCGCTGAAGAAGTGGTGCCGGTTGTAGAGGCCGGTCAGCCCGTCGATGGTGGCCAGCCGGCGCACCTGACTGAACAGCCGGGCGTTCTCGTACGCGGTCATGCCCTGCCCGGCGATGGCCGCCGCGATCTGGGCCTGCGCCTCGGCGATGGGCTCGTCGCGGGCCGAGCCGACGAGCAGGATGCCGAACGACTCGCCCCGCACGGCCACCGGGATCGCCCACCAGCTGTGCGGCGATCCGAGCAGCGCGTCGACCGACTCGGTGCCGTGCACCGCCGTACGGGTGCGCGGACCGGTCAGGCCGAGCAGATCGGACGGCACCGAGAACCGCTGGCCGACCGCGGCGCCGTCACCGTGCGAGGCCGCCACGGTCAGCCCGTCACCCTCCGACCGGGTCAGCAGCACGGCCGAGTTGCCCCCGACCGTCCGGGTCAGGCTGCTCAGCAGGCGCCGCATCACCTCGTCGGGGTCGAGCGACGAACTCTGGTCGGCCATCGCCGCGCGCAGCGTCTCGGCGACGTCGCGCTGCCGGCTGGCCGTCTGCACGGCCACCTCGAGCTGGGCGGCCCGGGCCGTCTCGAGCGACACCGCGATGTGGTTGGTGATCGCCTTGAGGATCGCCACGTCGTCGTTGGTGAACACGCCCTTGGCGACCCGGCTGTCCAGATAGACCACGCCGCGCAGGTGCCCGTCGAACTTGAGCGGCGCGATCAGGATGCTGCGCAGGCCGTGCGCCTGCATGCTGTGCGAGCCGAGCGCGACGCCCTCCTCGGTGCCGGTCACCACCAGCGGTTCGCCGGTCTCACGGACCCGTTCGACCAGCGTCGCGCTGTAACCGGTGAGCTGGCGGATGTCGTGGCTGGCGCCGTCCCGGCCGACGTGCGGCACGAGCTGGTTGAGGTCGCGGTCGAGCAGGAACAGGAAGGCCCGTTCGGCGCCCAGGAAGCGCAGGGTCTCGTCGAGCGCCACCCGGGCCAGCTCGCGCGGGTCGAGCACGGTCGCCGAGGCCAGGCTGACCTGCTGCAGGGCCTCCAGACGCCGCCGGTAAAGGGCGGCCGCCCCGCCTTCGGCCGCGTGCCGGCCCCCGGTGGTCACCAGCGGCGCCGGGCTCGGCGGTTCGGGGCGGCTCTCCGGGAACTCGTCGTCGACCCACCGCACCCGCTGCGGCCACTGCTGGTCGGTGGCGATCGTCCGGGCCAGGGTGGCCGACAGCGCGGCCGGCACCGGCTGGTCGAGCGCCTGCAGCGCGCGGGCGCGGACCCGGGCCGCCTCGTACGCGATCAGCGGCGCGTCCATCGGCAGCAGGTCGGACTCGACACCGGACAGCGTGCGTACGGCGTCCTCGGGCCGGCCTTCGAGCACCTCGAGATCGGCCCGGGTCACCCGGTGGAACGCGCGCAGCGGCTTGCTCGTCGCCTTCTCGCCGAGCCGGTCGATGGCCTCGGCCGCGGCCGCCCGCAGCTCCGCGCCCGGGGCCCGGCGGCACCGGGTCAGCCGGCCCAGGGCCTCGAAGATGTAGATCACCCGCTGCTGGGGGACGAGCGAGCCCGGCTTGACCCCGAGCGCGGCGAACTCGGCCGTGAGCCGGTCGAACGGCTCGCCCAGCTGGTCGCGTTCGACCAGCGCGATCACCCCGGCCCCGTACAGGTTGATCTGCTGCACCGGGTTGTCGGGGTTGGCCCGCAGGAACCGGCGCAGCGCCTCGATGTGCCGGGTCGCCTCGTCGTGCCGGCCCCGCTGGGCGGCCACGGCCGCCTCGACCGCCCAGATGCCCGCCCCCTCGGCCTCGGCGCCCGGGCCGATGCGCGCCTTGGCCCGCTTGAGCCAGGCCTCGGCGTCGGCGGTGCGGCCGCGCTGGAAGTACTGCAGGCACACGCCGCCCACCGCGGTCAGGTAGTCGCCCAGCTCGAGCCAGCGTTCGTGCTCGATCAGCGCCCGGCCCCAGACCTGCGAGTCGTCGTCGCGGCCGCCCAGGTGGCTGCCCGCGCCGCGCTTCCACTCGACGTAGCCGACCAGCTCGGGGTCGCCCATCTCGGCGGCCACCGCGGCGGCGCGGGCGAAGAGCCGGTGGGCGAGCGCGGGCCGGCCGGCCACGTCGGCGATCACGCCGAGCCCGGCCATGTGCTGCGCGTACTCGCGGCCCGGACCGAGCCGGTTGATCGGGTACACCGCGCGCAGGCCCATCAGCGCCCGCATCAGGCGGCGCATCCGCATGGACAGCGCGAACGTGCCCAGGTCGTACAGGACGGCCTGGAGCCGGTAGCGCTCGCGGCGCCGGTCGCGGGCGGTGCCGAAACCGATCTTGGTGCGCCCGACGACCAGGCCCACCAGCAGCGACACGCATGTGGTGACGATGAGCGCGACCCGGCCGCGGGGGAGCGGCCGGCCCAGCTCGGCCAGGCCGCGGCGGACGGCGTCGTAGGCCCGGTCGGGGTTCCACGAGCTGTTGTGCACCTGGGCCACCTGGGCCCGGATCTCGGCCCGGCGCAGCTTGTCGGGCTCGTCGCGCAACGCGTGGTCGAGGTGGCGCAGAGCCTCGGCGAAGCGTCCGGTGCGGGCGCAGCTGGTGCCGAGCGCGACATAGAAGCCCGGTTGCGGGGTCAGCCCGGCGCCCTCGGCCGCGCGCCCGGCGGCCTCGAGGAATGTGCGCGCCTCGGCCGGGGCGTGCTCGGCCAGGGCCAGGCGACCGGCGGCGAGCCCGCTCAGATGCGCCCGGTCGGGACGGCGGTGCGGCTCGCCCAGCGCGTAGTGCCGGGCGGTCAGATAGACGTAGCGGGGGTCGTCGAAGGTGGCCGCGTCCAGTATCTCGGCGATGCGCTGGTGCAGGCGGCGGGTCGCCGGCTCGTCCAGCCCGATCAGCAGCGCCTCGCGGATCCGGTCGTGCAGGAAGCGGTACCCGCCCGTCCCGGCCGCGATCACCAGCCGCCGCGACTCGGCCTCGGCCAGCAGGCCGCCCGCGTGCCGCGGGTCGATGCCGCAGACGGCGGCGACCAGCTCGGTCGGGAACCACCGGCCGGCCGTGGCCCCGGCCATCAGCAGCCGGCGGCTCTCCTCGCCCAGGCCGTCGATGCGCTGCAGCACCAGGTCGACGGCGTCGCCGGAGAGCTCGAGGCGGTCGAGCCCGGCCAGGTCGAGCCGCCAGCCGCCCCACGCCGGGGTGACCAGCCCGGCGTCGAAGACCGCGCGCACGTACTCGCCGACGATGAACGGGTTGCCTCCAGCCCGCTCGGCCAGCTCGGTGATCTGCTCGGCGGGCAGCCGGACGCCCCCGAGATGCTCCTCGACGAGCTGGACCACGGCGCCGGTGTCGAGCGGGCGCAGCGGGAGCCGGGTGTCGAGCGTGGCGTCCATGTCGGCGCCGAACCGGTCGAGGGCGGCCGCGCTGTCCGGGTCGTCCCGGCTGGTCGCGATGACCAGCAGCGGGGTGCCGGTCAGCCGGTTGGTCACCTGCTGCAGCACCCGCCGCGTCGGGCCGTCGAGCCATTGCACGTCGTCGATGTGCAGCACCGCGCCCTGGAACTCGTCGGCCAGCCCGACCAGGAACGCCGCGACCGCGTTGACGAACTGTTCCTGCCGGTTGAGTTCGCCGATCCGGGGCGCCTGCATGAGGTCGGCCAGCAGCGGCGACAGTGTGCGCAGCAGCGGACCGCCCCGGCCCGCGGCCCGGCGCAACCGGCCGACGGCCTGCTCGCGCTGGCCGTCCGGAAGCTGTTCGACCTTGCGCAGGTAACGCTCGACCGCCCCGCGCAGCGGCGCCAGCGGCACCGGGTCGTCGGGCACGCACTTGCCGTAGAGCACCAGGTCGCCGTCCGAGGCGACGGCCTTGGTCAGCTCGCGCACCAGCCGGGTCTTGCCCGCACCGGCCGGACCCTCGACCACGGCCGCGCCGCCCGCGCCGTCGCGGGCCCGCAGCCAGCGGTTGGCCAGCGCGATCACCTCTTGATCGCGGCCGACCAGCAGGGTCGGGCCGATCGGCCGGACGCCACGACGGTCCGTCCCGGCCGGGAACCGCTCGCCCGGCCGCTCGGCCAGCCGCCGCAGATCGGTCAGCAGGCCCTCGCCGCTCTGATAGCGGTCGTCGGGGTCCTTGGCCATCAGGGTGGCGATGACGGCGGCCAGGGTCGGCGACACCCCGGGGCGCAGCGCCCGCACGTCCGGAACGGGCGCGGTGGCGTGCAGCCGGATCAGCTCGCCGACATCCTCCGACCAGTACGGCACCTGGCCGGTGACGCACTCGTAGAGCAGGATGCCCAGCGAATAGAGGTCGGAGCGACCGTCGACGGGCCGGTTGAGCATGCCGGTCTGCTCGGGAGCGCTGTACGACAACGTGCCCGCGACACCGTCGTCGGCCGCCCCGCCCCGCCCGGCCAGTCCGAAGTCGATCAGGCGGCCGCCGCCCGCCCGGTCCACGATCACGTTGTCCGGCTTCACGTCGCGATGCACCAGCCCGGCCCGGTGCGCGGCGGCGAGCGGGCCGACCAGATCGACGGCCAGGCGCACCACGTCGTCCTCGTCGAGCGGGCCGCGCCGCAGCACCTGGGCCAGCGGGGCGCCGTCGATGTACTCCAGGACCAGATAGGCCCCGGCGTCGGACTGGCCGACCTCGAAGATCTGCGGGAGTCCGGGGTGCCCGACGCAGCCGAGCAGCGCGGCCTCGCGGCGGATCGCGGTCAGCGCCCGCGCGGAGTCGGCCCCGGCCAGGACCTTCAACGCGTAGTCGGCGCCGCGGCGCCGGACACGGTAGACCACCGTCTCGGCCCCGCGGCCGAGCTGCGCGACGATTTCGAGATCGGCGATTGATCCCGGTGTCGTCCCAAAGATGGCGGTCAACGTTTCCTTCCTCTTCCGCGGGCTACCCGGACGGTACGCCCCGCTCCTGGTGGGATACCACCTCCGGGGCGAATTCGATCGCTTGTACGGCCGACTCCGCTTTGACGGCAGTGGTCGCTGTTCGCGCCGGCCCGCAAATCGGCCCGGCTGCCGATTTCCGACTCTTCCAGCAGGTCATCGACGTGCGACGTTGTCGGCCATGCGCCCCCGTCTCTGGACAGCCGTTGCCGCACTCATACTGGCCGCCGCCGTCGCACCGGCCACTCCGGCTGATGCCGCGGTCACTCCGCTCGTGAAAATCAACTTTCAGCCCGCCACTTCGACCGGGCCGGCCGGGTATTCCGCCGACACCGGGGCCGCCTTCGACGCCGGGCGCGGATACGGCTGGGTCGGCCGGGGGACCAGCGAGCCGCTCGACCTGACCCGCAACACCCGCGACCGGGCCCGGTCCGGCGTGGACAGCCGGCTCAACACGCTGATCCACCTCCAGTACGGCGATACGGGCGGCACGGCGGGGGTGGCGGCCGAGGGCGCCTGGGAGTACGCGCTGGCCAACGGCACCTACCAGGTGACCGTCTCGGCCGGCGACCAGCCCGCGTACGACAGCCGCAACACCGTACGGGCCGAGGGGGTCACCGCCGTCGACGGTTTCGTCCCGTCCGCCACCGCCGAGTTCCGGTCGGGCACCGTGACCGTCGCGGTCGCCGACGGCCGACTGACCGTCGACGCGCTGGGCGGCGCCAACACGAAGCTCAACTACGTCGAGATCAGCCGGGTGACCGCCGACCCCGCGCCGCTCAAGGCCGACTTCTCGGACGCGGCCACCGCGCCCGCCGCCGGATACGTCCGCGACTCGGGCGGCGCCTTCACCGCCGCGCGCGGCTACGGCTGGGTCGACCTGGGCGAACGCACCCCGCTCGACCTGACCGGCAACGGCCGCAACCGCAATCCGGCCGCCGGGCAGACCGACCAGCGGCTGGCCACCTTCATGCACGCCCAGCTGCCCGCGGGCTCGGCCGGCGTGACCACCCCGGGCGCGTGGGAGGCGGCGGTGCCGTCCGGCCTCTACACCGTGACCGTCGCGGCCGGGGACGCCGGCACCGCGGTCAACAGCACCAACTGGCTGTCGATCGAGGACCAGAACGCCATCGCCGCGTTCACCCCCACCGCGACCACCAAGTTCGCCACCGCCACCCGTACGGTGCGGGTCACCGACGGCCGCGTCACGATCAGCCCGGCCGGGGGCGTCAACACCAAAATCGCCTACGCCGACATCACCGCCGTCGCCGGGGGCGATTCCATCCCGGCCGTGCGCACCAGCACCCCGGCCAACGGCGCGACCGGAGTCCCGCTCACCAGCAGCATCGTCGAGGATCTGGTGCTGCCCAACGGCGGGGTGCGGGCGGCCTCGCTGAGCAGCTCGACGGTCACGCTGACCCGGCTCGGCGACGGCGCTCCGGTGGCCGCCACCGTGATCACCAGCGGCGGCGGCGACGTCATCAACCTCTCGCCGACCGCGCCGCTCGCGCCGATGACCGCGTACCGGTTCACCGTCACCAGCGGCGTCACCGACGTCACCGGCAAGCCGTTCGCGCCCTACTCGATGGTCTTCACCACCGCGAGCGGCAACCCGACCGGCGGCACCGCGGCCTTCGACAAGACGGTCGGCGTGGCCACCGGAGCGCCGTTCACGACGGTGGTCAAGGGCCCGGACGGCCGGCTCTACGCGGGCACCCTCGACGGCCGGATCTTCCGCTTCCCGATCAACTCCGGCGGCACCCTCGGCACCCCCACGATCATTTCCACCGTACGCACCAACGCCGCGGCGCTCGGCCTGCCCGGCGCCCCGGCCCGCACCGTCATCGGCATGGCGTTCGACCCCGCCTCGACCGCCACCGCCCCGATCCTGTGGGTGACCGACAACTACGAGTACACCGGCCCGCTCGACGTGCCCGACTGGTCCGGGCGGATCGGCCGGCTCAGCGGACCCGACCTAGGCACGTACACCCCGGTCGTGGTCAACCTGCCCCGCTCGGTCAAGGACCACGAGACCAACTCCCTCGCCTTCGGGCCGGACGGCGCGCTCTACGTGTCCCAGGGCGCCAACAACGCGATGGGCGCGGCCGACTCGACCTGGGGCAACCGGCCCGAACGGCTGCTCAGCGCGGCGGTGCTGCGGCTCGACCGGGCCCGGCTGCCGGTCACCCTGCCGCTCGACGTGAAGACCGGGGACGGCGGAACCTACGACCCGTACGCGACCGGCGCCCCCATGACCCTGTACGCCACCGGCGTACGGAACGCCTTCGATCTGGTCTGGCATCGCAACGGCCGCCTGTACGCGCCGACCAACGGCTCGGCGGCCGGCGGCAACACCCCCGCCACCCCGGCCACCCTGCCCGCCGCGTGCGCCCGCCGCGGCTACACCGGCCCGGCCGTGCCCGCGCTGACCAACGTGCCCACCGCCGAGACCGACTACGTCTTCGACGTCCGCGCCGGCCGCTACTACGGCCACCCGAACCCGCTGCGCTGCGAATGGGTGCTGGCCGGCGGCAACCCGACCGCGGGCACCGACCCGTTCCAGGTCGGCGCCTACCCGGCCGGGACCCAGCCCGACCCGAACTTCGACCTGGCCGGAACGTACGACGCCGGCCTGCACGCCTCGGCCAACGGCGCGGTCGAATACCGCGGCGCCCCGCTCGACGGCAAACTGCTGGTGGTCCGCTACTCGTCCGGGCAGGACATCGAGACGTTCAACGTGGCCGCCTCGGGCGCGCTGTCCGGCCGCACGACCGGGATCACCGGCTTCACCGGGTTCAGCCAGCCGCTCGACGTGACCCAGGACGTCGCCACCGGCAACCTGTACGTCACCGAGCTCGGCGCCTCCCGGGTCACCCTGCTGAAACCCCGAGCTCAGTGAGCCGTTCCCGGATCTGGGCGGCCTCGGGCTGACCGAGTTCGGTATAGAGGGCCAGGGCCCGCTCGTAGTGCTCGCGGGCCTCGACCGGCCGGCCCAGGGCGAGTCGCGCATGGCCGAGCCCGGCCTGCGCGCTCGCCCGCTGGCTGCCGACGCCGATGGCCGTGGCGATCTCGTACGCCGCCGCGTGCCGGTCGAGCGCGTCGGCGGGCCGCCCGGCCGCCAGCAGGGCCGCGCCGAGCCCGTTGAGCACGTGGGTCTCGCCGTCCTGGCCCCCGATCTCGCGGATGATCGTCAGCGCCCGGTCGTGGTAGTCGACCGCCTGCCCGGGCTCACCCAGGCGGGTGTGCAGCAGGCCGAGCGTGTCGAGCACCATCGCCTCGCCGTGCCGGATGCCGATCTCGCGGAAGAGCTCGAGGGACTGCCCGAGGTGCTCCCGGGCCGGCTCGTACCGGCCCGACCCGGTCTCGGCCATGGCCAGGCTGTTGAGCGCGAACGCCTCCCCGTGCTTGTTGCCGGTCGCCCGGGCCAGCGCGAGGGCCTGCCCGCAGTGCTCGATGGCCTCGTCGAAGCGCCCCATCCGTTCCAGCGCGTCGCCCAGCAGGGCCAGCGTGTTGGCCTCGCCCGACCGGTCGCCGGCCTGCCGGCACAGCTCGAGGGACTGCCGCCAGCAGTCGACCGCCTCGTCGAACCGGCCCGACCGGTCGGCCGCCCCGCCCAGGTTGCGCAGCGAGAACGCCTGCCCGACCGGGTCACCGATCTGCCGGAACAGCTCGAGCGCCTGCCGGAAGCACTCGATGCCGGTCGCGCTGTCGCCCATCTGCAGGTGCGCGACGCCGATGCCGGCCAGCGCGTGCGCCTGCCCCTCCCGGTCGCCGCTGCCCCTGGTGGCCTCGAGGGCATGGCCGTGGACGGTCAGCGCCTCGGCGTTGTAACCGCCCTGCAGATGCCGGTAGAGGGTGCGGGCCAGCCGGGTGGTGTGGCCGGGCCGGCCGTCGGCGGCGGTCTGCGCGGCCACGGCGACCAGGGCCGGCCGCTCGGTGTCGAGCCAGGCGAACGCGTCGGCCGGGTCGGTCAGGCCGGGCGTGGGCGACCCGGCCGGCGCGATCTGCGGGCGGGCCCCGGCCTCGGTCGGGTGCAGCGTGTTCATCGCGGCCGCGGCGGTGGCCAGATAGAAGTCGTAGAGGCGGGTCCGGGCGGCGCGGCGGGCGGCCGGAGGGTCCTGATCGTGGGCGCGGCCGGTGGCGTACGCGCGCACGAGGTCGTGGAACGTGTAACGCCCCGGACCGGTCTCCTGCAGCAGGTGGTCGGCGGCCAGCTCGCGCAGCCCGTCGGCGGCCTCGTCCAGAGGGACACCGGCGACGGCGGCGGCCGCGTACGCGTCGAAGTCCTGACCCGGATGCAGGGCGGCCAGGCGCAGCAGGCGCTGACGGCCGTCGGGCAGCGCGCGGTAGGACAGGTCGAGGGCGTGCTCGACGCCGGTGTCCAGGCGCCGGTCGCGCTGCCGCTCGTCGAGGCGGTCGGCGTGGTCGGTCAGCGTCCAGCCGCTGGTGCCCCGGATGTGCCCGGCGATCAGGCTCAGCGCCAGCGGCAGGTGGCCGCAGCGCCCGGCGATCCGCGCGGCCGCCTGCGGGTCCGGGCCGGTCTCGACGCCGGGCAGCGCATCGGCCAGGAAGGCCAGCGCCTCGCCCGGGGTGAACGCGTCGACGGTCAGGCGGGTGGCCGGGTGCAGATCGGCCAGGCTGCGCCGGCTGGTGATCAGGGTCAGGCAGCCCGCGGCCTCCGGCAGCAGCGGGCGGACCTGCTCGGCCGAGGCCGCATTGTCCAGCACGACCAGGGCACGAGTGCCGGCGATCCGGTCCCGATAGGCGTCGGTTCTGGCCCGGAGCCCGTACGGGATCTGGTGGCCGGGCACGCCGAGCAGGCGCAGGAACCCGTCGAGCACGGCCGACGGGTCGGCCGGCGGCTGGGAGTCGTCCGGGTGGAAGCCCCGCAGGTTGACGAACAGCACCCGGTCGACGGCCTTCTCCCGGGTCAGCCGGTGTCCGGCGTGGACGGCCAGCAGGGTCTTGCCCACGCCGGCCATGCCCTCGATGGCCGAGATGACCACGGCCCGGCCGTCGCTGCGGAGCACGGCGTCGCGGAGCCGGTCGAGCTCGGCGGCCCGGCCGGTGAACGTGTCCAGCTCGGCCGGCAGCGCGTCCCGCACCCGCACCTGGGCCACGGCCTCGGTCTCGCCGCCGATCACCCGCAGCGCTTGCCGCCACTGGTCCACGTAACCCGGATCGGGGTGCAGCGCCTCGACGACGGCCAGCACGAGCTCGGTGTTGAAGCGCCGCCGCCCGGGCACGAAGCAGTTGGCCACCGTGGACCGCCGGGCCAGCTCGCTGCGCGGGCGCCCGGCCGCCGTCCACGCCGTGTTGATCCGGGTCTTGATCGTCTCGTACGACGGGTCACCCGCCCACACCTTGAGAAGCCGGAGCCGCTCCACGAGGTCGTCGAGGGACGTCGCCCGTTCCGGTCCGGGCAGGCTGGCCAAGGTCCCCATGGTGATCCCCCATTGATCTCGGTCGAACCCGGAACCATACTCAGGCCCGGCACGCGGCTACCGGGTGGACAGTTCCAGCGCCGCGCGCAGGCGGTGCAACCACGGCTCCGCGGGCCGGTCGCCGGGCATCCGGCCCTCGATGGTCCAGCCGGGAACGGCCCGCGGGTCGAGTCCCTCGAACAGCCGGCGCAGGGCGGGGGAGAGGCGGAGGCCGTCCAGCTCGGCCAGCAGGACGGCGTCGTACAGGTCCTTGGCCGCGGACGCGCCCTGCTCGGCCTGGTCGGTGCTCAGCCACTGCAGCTTCCAGGCCAGCGAGAGCTCCCGGCTCGCGGTCCACAGGCCCAGCGGCGCGCGGCCGTCGTGGCGGGGAACGGCGGTCAGCACCGCGGGCTCGGGCAGGGTCTCGTCGTACGCGAAATCGATCTGTACGCTTCCTTTCTGCCCGTCGGGCGCCGTCCAGGGCAGGTGCACCCGGACGCCCCCGGTGCCCCCGTAGCTGCCGTAACCCCAGCTGTCGTCCAGGTCGGGCTCGCCCAGTTCGGCGCCGGTGTCGGTGACCGGCCGTTCGCCGGCCAGTTCGATGAGGTCGGCGTGCGGCGCGTCGTACTCGTCGGACTCGGTGACCCAGCGCAGGCCCTCCGGCGCCACCCGCGGATGCCGGCCACCGGTCTCGAAGTTCTCGTAGTCCCACATCACGTAACGGGTGGCGCCGTGCACCGCCTCCGGCCAGTGCTGCACCGGGTCGAGATTGTCGACGTACGGGTACGGGTCGAGCGCGTCGCGGACGACGACGGCCCGCGGCCGGACGACCCAGTCCATGTCACCCGGCGTCCGGGCGTGGGCGCCCACCCAGGCCGGCATGGTCAAGCTGCCCCGCAGCACCAGGACGTCGGCGCACGGCGACTCGGAGACCAGGCCGAGCAGGTGGTCGAGCACCGCCCGGTGATGGTTGGTCACCAACCGGCGTCCCAGGCCACGTTGTCGTCGAGCAGCACGTACTCCTGCTCGACCTCCGCCACCTCGTGCCCGTCGAGCGCCGCCAGCAGCGCGCCCAGCGCGGTCTCGGCCCGCCCGCGGTCGGCGTCGTGGCAGCGCTGCGTGAGGAAGTGCTCGCGCCGGCCGTCGGGGCGCTCGCGGCGGGCGTTGCGCGACAGCCGGGCCCCGTGCGGACGGCCGAGCGCCCGAATACCGTCGAGCCCGGCGCCGGGGCTGAGCACCAGCTTGACGTGATGCTCGAAGTAGCGGCCCAGGGCGGGCCCGTGCTCGTCGAAGGCCCGGGGCGAACCCTCCACCTTGAGCCGCACGACGCGGAACCCCGCACCGGCCAGCTCCCTGGTCGCGGCCCGGGCGGCCCGGACGGTGTCCTCGAGCGTGCCCGGGCCGTGCCGGCTGAGCATGGGCTGGTCGGGCTGGACCCCGCGATCGAGCAGGATCCGCACGTGCTTGAACCCGTGCCGGTCGGCCCACGCGCCGAGCCGGGCGTGGTCGGCGTCGGCCGCGACCGTCAGATGCGTCTCGTAAACCGCCACCGCCGGAATCTAGCCCAGAGCCGGCGCGGCCCGAAAACCCCCGGACGCCATGGGGCCGTGCGTGTCAGGATGCCGCCATGACACATCGGGCTTTGTCGTTCGGGGCGGTGGCCGGGGCGTACGAGCGGTTCCGGCCCGGCTATCCGGCCGAGCTGTTCGACGCGGTGACGAGCTATGCCGGCCGGCCGGTCCGGACCGCCCTGGAGATCGGAGCCGGGACCGGCAAGGCGACCCGCCTCTTCGCCGGGCGCGGGGTCGCGGTCACGGCGGTCGAGCCCGACGAGGCCATGCGGGCCGAGCTGCGGAAGCATGTGCCGGCCAACGTGGAGACCGTCCCCGGCACGTTCGAGGACTTCGGCCCGGGCCGCAGCTTCGACCTCGTCTACGCGGCGGCGGCGATGCACTGGACCGAACCGCTCGGACGCTGGTCCCGGACGGCCGGGCTGCTGGAGCCCGGGGGCGTCTTCGCCGCGTTCGGAGCCCCGTTCAACCTGGCCGACCCCGGCGTCGAGGAAGCCGTACGCGCGGCGCGGAGCCCTTTCCTGGCCGACGACGACGCCCCGTCGGGAGGGGACGACCCGCAGTGGCCGGCTCAGGAGCTCCGGGCGTCGGAGTGGTTCGCCGATGTCCGGCCCTTCGTGATCGAGCGCCGCCTGCCGGTGAGCGCCGCCGACTACGTCGGGCACCTGTCGACGCTGTCGGCCTATCTCGAGCTGCCGGCCGACGTACGCGAGCGGGCCTTCGATCGGATCGCCCGGGCCCTGCCCGCAACCGTCGAGGTCATCGCCGACGTAACCGGCCATTTCGCGCGCCGGATCTGACGCCGTCGGAAGAGCGCGCCGAATCTGACCCTGTCGAGCATGGTGACGACCCTTCGCCCGTACGGGAATAGGCTGTTGATTGTGTCTGCCGCCGAAAATCGCCCGGCCCGCGTCGAGGACGTGCGCGAGCTGGCCACGGCCATGCCCGATGTGGTGGTCAGCGAGGGTGACCTTCCCGGCTTCTCGGTCGGCGGCAAGACGTTCGTCTTCTTTCGCGAGCCCCGCAAGGACGCGTTCGACCCGGAGACCGGCGAGCGGTACACCGATGTGATCGCCTTCCACGTCGAGTCGGAGGACGACAAGCAGGCCCTGGTGCGGGACGAGAGCACGCCGTTCTTCACCACGCCGCACTGGAACGGCTATCGGGCCGTGCTGCTGCTGGCCCGCGACATCGGCCGGCTCAGCCGGGACGAGCTGGCCGAGATCGTGCAGGACGCCTGGCTGGCCCGCGCCCCGAAACGAGCGGCCGCGGCCTGGCGGGCGACCCGCGCCGGCTGAGGGACCGTCCCGGCAACCTTACGGCTCGGAACCGGCGATAACGCCCACGGAGGGCGGGCCCGGCTCCTAGAGTCGTGGACATGCTGGATCCGATGCTCAACGGCGGCGCGGCGCAGGTCAGCTGGAGCGAGCCGGACAGTGTGCTCGCCACCTACGTCGCCCAGATGGACCGCCTCATCGAGCGCGTCGACCCCGGCGTGGCGCTCAGCCTGAGCGTGCACGGGCTGCTGGTCAGCGGCGAGCTGATTCCGCAGTGGCAGTGGTTCGCCGAGGTCAGCGAGCTCAACGACCACGAGGACGCCTTCTATGTCGGCACGGCCGAGCAGGTGAAGGAGCAGTCCGACCTTGCTCACGACGCCGTCAAGATCCGTGACGTCGGTGGCGAGATCACGCACCGGCAGCACACGGCGCTGATGGCCCCGACCCGCTACATCCACCTGCGGAACGCGCGCATCCACAGCCCGGGCATGCACCTCAGCGACGTGGGCACGCTGTGGCGCGGCCGGCTGGCCGACGTGTCGGGCTGGACGCCCGGCTCGGCGGGGCTGATCGAGGACTGACCGCGCCGGTCAGGCCACGTAGCGCCGGCGGAACCGGCGCAGGCCGCCGCCCGCCCGGTTGACGATCCGGTCGCCGATGATGACCCACTCGGCCAGCAGCGAGGCGGCCCGGTCCATCGTGCGGCGGGCCTGCTCGAAATCGTCGGCGTCCTGGCGCAGCAGCCACAGGTCGCGGGCCTGGTCCCAGGCGCGGGCCCGGGTCACGGTGACCAGCACGCGCTGGCTCCAGTCGTCGAGCGGGCCGACGAACTCGTCCAGCTCCAGTTGCCACTTCGTCGAGAAGCCGCGGCGCAGGGGCGGGATCTCCTGGAAGAAGATCTCGTTGACCAGCAGGTAGTCGGGGTGGATGGTGTCGTCGCCGGGCAGCGGGGCGCCGGTCTCGTTCCACGTGCCGATCAGGGCCAGCGCCAGGTCGTGGTTGATGTGCGCGTTGACGCCGAGCATGGCCGCGGTCAGCCGGCTCATCCGCGTGTCGGAGGCCCGCTTGAACAGCACCTCCCAGACGTCGGGAGTGTCCTCGTTGTCGTCGTTCCACAGGGTGAGCGCGTCGAAATACCGCTTGGCGAACTCGACGTCGAGCAGCTCGAGGAAGCCGGGTTCGTTGACGCCGGTGCGGATGGCCTGCTCCACCCGCCGGGTGATCTTGAGGTAGAGCTCGTTGAACGCGGAGACCCGGTTGGCGGCCGGGCTGGGCGGAAGCTCGTCCAGAATGGCCTGCAACGTGACCAGCTTGGTGACGACCGCGCCGATGCTGCCCGGATGCTCGGCCAGCACCTCGGTCACCTTCTCGTGCAGCGGTTGCCAGCCGCGGCCGGCCGGGATCTCGAGCGCCGACAGCTCGATTCGCTTGGTGCGCAACAGCTCGGCGCTCCCGCGCGCGAGCTCCCGGTCAAACACCGTCGGATTCATGCGGGACACTTTTCGCCTCCGCCCGGGCCCGCACCACCTCCCTGTCGGCAAACTGTCCCGCGAGTTCCCTCACACGGGTGCCGGGTGCGGCCGGCTCAGCCTGTTCCGTCAGCTTTGCCGGTTTCTCCGGTCGTCCGGTGCAGGCCGGTGAGCAGAGCCTCGAGCAGCTCGGTGCGGTCGGTGATGCCCCGGGCCGAGACCCACTCGTGTCGGGCGTGGGCGCCGCCGCCGGGCGGAGCCAGGCCGTCGACCGTGGGGCGGCCCATGGCGCCGGTGGTGTTGGTATCGGCGGCCCCGTCGGCCGGGCGCCCGCCGAGGGTCTGCCCCACGGCGGCGGCGAGGCCGGCGATCCGAGCGAGCAGGCTGGTGGTGGGTCCGGACTCGCGCCATGTCGGGCGGCGGGCCAGCAGCGTCGTTTTCAGAGCCGCCCTTTCCCGTACGGGGGTCAGCCCGTTCAGCCCGTCCAGGACCGCCTTCTCGTCGCCGGGCGAGAGAAAGCGCAGCCCCAGGTCGGCGTGGGCGTGCCCGGCGACCACGTTGGTGCGGCCACCCCCGGCGATCGTGCCCGCGTTGAGCAGCACCGGCCGTCCCTCGACCAGCGCCCGCACCCGGACCAGCTGATCGACCAGCTCGTCGATCGCGTTGACGCCGGCCTCAGGGTCCAGGGCGGCGTGCGCCTCGATGCCGGTGACCTCGATGCGGGCCCGGGTGCTGCCGCGGCGGCCCGTCTTGAGGTCGCCGCCCGGGTGCGGGGGTTCCATGCCCAGCACCGCGGTGGCCCGGGCCGCCTCGGCGCGCACCAGGTCACCGGCGGTGGGCGAGCCGATCTCCTCGTCGGCGACCACGATGACCCGCACCTCGGGATGCTCGTGCCCGGCGGTGCGGAGGCGGGTGACCGCGGCCAGCAGCGCGACCAGGCCCGCCTTGGTGTCGTAGACGCCGGGGCCGCGCACGGTGTCGCCGTCGACCGACCACGGCATCGACGCCAGCGTGCCCACCGGCCAGACCGTGTCGTAGTGGCTGAGCAGCAGCAGCTCCCCGCCGGTGACGCCGCGGGCGGGCAGCGTCCAGAGCAGATGGCCGTGCTCGCGGGTGGTCGCGAACCCGGCCCCGGCGGCGTCGGCCTCGAGCACCTCGGCCAGCGCGGCGAGCGCGCGGGCATCGCCGGTCGGCGACTCGAGCCCGGTGTAGTGGTGCAGCTTGTCGAGCGACATATACGAACGCTAAGTTCGCGCTCAGGCGTTGTCAACGTGCACGTACAGGGGCACGATGAGGGCGACATACGTTTCGTATCTTGGAGGTGGCTGTGGGGATCGAGGTGCGGGACCTGGCCGGCCTCGGCGAGTGGGCGGCGGCGTCGGCGCTCTACCGTGCCGTCTTCGGATACCGCGAACCCGAGTTCGGGATCAGCCCGCGGTTGCTGGCCGCCCTGCGCGAGAACTCGGGGTCGGTGATCGGCGCCTTCGACCGGGCCGAGCTGGTCGGGTTCTGTTACGGGTTCACGGCGGTCGAGGGCGGGGAGATCTACCACTATTCGCAGGCCGCCGCCGTCGCCCCGCGGGCCCAGGGTCAGGGGGTCGGGCGCCGGCTCAAGTTCGCCCAGGCGGCCGCGGCCCGGGCGACCGGGGCCCGCACGATGCGGTGGACCTTCGACCCGTACGCCCTGCGGAACGCGCACTTCAATCTCGCGGTGCTGGGCGCCTCGGCGATCCGGTTCCTGCCCGACTACTACGACGACGGCTCGTCCGACCGCCTGCTCGTGTCGTGGAAGCTGGCCGGCGAGGATGCCGGGCCGGGCAGAGCGGTCCGGGGGAACCGGCTGTGTGCCGCGACCGACGGGCACTACGCCGCGCCCGACCCGGCCGGACGCGCCCGGCTGCGGGAGGCGCTGGCCGGGCGGTTCGCCGCGGGGGAAGCGCTGATCGACGTGGAGAAGCAGGGCGACCAGGCCGTCTACACCTTTGAGCAGGTCCCGCGGTGACCGCCTCCAGCCCGGCCGAGCGCTTCGACCGCAACGTCCAGCGCCGCTCGGCCCAGGTGCTCAAGCAGCGCGTGCTCGACCAGCAGCGGGACGCGTTCGGCAAGGCCCTGGCCTGGGCGGCCGAGCACGACGCCATCGAGCAGGCCGCGGCCCGCATCGTGTCGGCCCGCCGGCGCTACCTGCTCGGCCACGGCAAGTCGCTGAGCTACGCCTCGATGCTCAACGCCGACCTCAGCGCGGGCCTGTCCGGCGTGCACCTGGTCGACGGGGCGAACCTGCGGCCCCTCGACGTGCTCGGCGACATCCGGCAGGGCGACCTGCTCGTGGCGATCCTGATGGCCCGGTACCGGCGGGACACCGTACGGGTGGCTGAGGCCTACGCCCGGCACGGCGGTGAGCTGGTGCTGATCACCGACTCCGAGGACGCGCCGCTGACCGGCCGCGCCTCGACCCGCATCGTCATCGGGACCGACACCGCCTCCTACGCCAGCTCGCCCACCTCGGTCGTGCTGGCGCTGCACCTGCTGGCCACGCTCACCATCGCCAGCTCCAAGGGCGCCGGTCGCCGCCTGCACGAACGCGACGCCCTGGCCGCCGAACTCGACCTCTACACGGACCCGGCATGATTCAGATTCATCGCGTGGAGATGCGCCGGGTTCGCCTGCCGCTCGTCCACGAGTTCACCACCAGCTCGCACGCCAAGCGCTCCCTCGAGCACATCCTGGTCGCGCTGACCGCAGGCGACGGCACGGTGGGCTGGGGCGAGATCGCGTCGCCGAGCGGCCCGTTCTATTCGGCCGAGACCGTCGACAGTTGCTGGGCCGTGGCCCGCGACCACCTCGCGCCACTCGTGCTGGGCGCCGGCTGGGACCATCCGGCCACGCTCGCCGCCGCACTGGCCAAGGTGCGCGGCAACCACTTCGCCCGGGCCGGGTTCGACATGGCGGCCTGGTCGGTGTGGTCGTCCGCGCGGGGTGTCCCGCTGGCGGCGGCCCTCGGCGGCACCCGGCCCACGGTCGAGGCCGGTGTGTCGCTGGGCATCGAGCCGACCATCGACCAGCTGCTGGCCCAGGTCGCGCCCCGGGTCGAGGAGGGCTACCGCCGGATCAAGCTCAAGATCGCCCCGGGCTGGGACGTGGAGCCCGTACGGGCCGTGCGGTCGGCTTTTCCCGGGGTGCCGCTGCACGTGGACGCGAACGGCGCCTACACCCCCGGCCACCTGCCGATCATGAAGCAGCTGGACGGGCTCGGGCTTCTGATGATCGAGCAGCCGTACGCTCCCCGGGCGTTCGCCGGCCTCGCCGACCTCCAGGCCCAGCTGGACACGCCGATCTGCCTGGACGAGTCGGTCGAGGAGGTCGACGATCTGGTCACCGCCCTGCGGCTGGGGTCGGGGCGGATCCTCAACATCAAGGTCTCGCGGATGGGCGGACTGACCGCGGCCGTCCGGGCCCACGACCTCGCGGCCGCTCACGGGCTGCCGGTGTGGTGCGGCGGCATGCACGAGTTCGGCATCGGCCGGGCGGCCAACGTCGCCCTGAGCGCGCTGCCGGGCTTCACGCTGCCCTCGGACGTGTCGGGCTCCGACAAGTACTACGCCCGCGACGTCACCACGGCGCCCATCGTCAGCACGGACGGCCTGGTCGAGGTGCCTGCCGTCACCGGCCTGGGCCGCGACCCCGACGCCGCTTTCATCGAGGCGCACACCACCGGCCGGTGGACATCCCCGGAGCCATGAAATCCGGGAAAGTGGGCACAATGCAGGGTTATGGCAGGGTGGGAACAGCGACGTCCGCCGGGCATGGAGGAAGAACTCGTCCGGTGGACGCTAGGCGCGGCCCCGCAGCTCGAGATGTTGCGGGCGGGGCTGCAGGACGCCATCCGGGACACGTCGGCGGCCGCTGACCGGGACGATCTGACCGAGCGGCTCACGATCGTCGCGACCGAGCTGGCCGGCAATGCGCTGCGCCACGGCCGGCCACCGGCGGTGGTGACCCTGCACTGGGCCGGCGAGGGCCTCATCGTCGACGTGCGCGACAGCGACCCCGAACGGGGGCCGGCGGTCGACGACCGGCGCCCGCCGGGTGAGGGAGGGCTCGGGCTCGTGCTGGCCGAACGGCTCGCCCAGGACGTCGGCTGGTATCGGACCGGCGCCGGCAAGGGCGTCTGGGCCACGTTCGCCCTCACCCCGGCCGGGCCCCGATCACGCCGACACGAACGTGACCTGAATCCGGAGGGCGGCGACCGGCGGGTCTAGGCTGACGAACGTGGACACTCCGATGGCGGGCAGCCCCGAGGAGCGGCTGCGGCGTCTGGAGTCGATGGCCGACGCCGCCCTGTCCCGCCTGGACGTCTCCGATCTGCTCGACGAGCTTCTCGACCGGGTCCGTGACCTGCTCGGCGCTGACACCGCGGCGATCCTGCTGCTCGACCCGGACACCCGCCGCCTGGTGCCGACCGCGGCCAAGGGCCTCGAGGACGAGGTGCGCCAGGGGCTCCGGATCCCGCTCGGGCGCGGTTTCGCCGGGCGCATCGCGCAGGACCGCCGGCCGGTCGTGCTGAGCGAGGTCGGCGAGGGTGACGTGCTCAGCCCGCTGCTGGTCCGCAAGGGCGTCCGGTCGCTGCTCGGCGTGCCGATCTTCGTGGCCGGCGAGGTGATCGGCGTGCTGCACGTGGGCACGCTCGGACCTCGCCAGTTCAGCGAGGAGGACGTGCAGCTGCTGCAGCTGGCCGCCGACCGGGCCGGCGCGGCCGGGCGGATCCGCAGGCACAAGATCGAGCAGACCGCCGCGCTGGCCCTGCAGCGGAGCCTGCTTCCCCCGAAACTGCCGGCGCTGCCCGGCCTGACCGCGGCCGCGCGGTACGAGCCCGGTCACGGCTCCGGCGTGGGCGGCGACTGGTACGACCTGTTCACCCTGCCCTCCGGCTGGCTCGGCGTCGTCATCGGCGACGTCTCCGGCCACGGCCTGGCCTCGGCGGTGGTCATGGGCCGGGTCCGCAGCGCGCTGCGCTCCTACGCCCTGATCTCCGAGGACCCGGCCGAGGTGCTGACCCTGCTCGACCGCAAGATCCAGCACTTCGAGGCGGGCAGCCTCACCACCTGCCTGTACGCCATGATCAGCGCCGACCGGGAATCCCTGCTCGTCTCGTGCGCGGGCCATCTGCGCCCGCTGCTGGCCGTGCCCGGGCAGGACGCGGCCCCGCTGGACATCCCGGTCGACCCGCCGCTGGGCATCGTCCGCGCCCGCACCCGGCGGCGCAGCACCGTGGTCGGCTTTCCGCCGCGCTCGCTGATGCTCTGCTACACCGACGGGCTCGTCGAACGACGCGACCAGGTCATCGACGCCGGCATCGAGGCGCTGGCCGGGCTGGTCCGGGCCGACGACCCGGAGTCGGCCTGCCGCACCGCGATGTCGGTCATGGCCGGCCGGCCGCCGAGCGACGACGTCGCCGTCCTGTCACTGCGCCGCGTCTGATCCGGCCGGGTGCGGGAGCTGGGCCGCGTCGGCGGGCGGCCCGAGCCAGTGCAGCAGGAGCACGGTGGCGTCGTCCTGCAGGCAGTCGTCCTGGTGCTCGAGGATGGCGTGCACGAGGCGGCGGGTCGTCTCGGCGGCGGGCAGGTGGTCGGCCAGGGCTCGCTGAGCGAAGTCGATGAGCCGGTCGACGCCGAACGGCTTGCCGTCGCGGTCGCGCGCCTCGGTGATGCCGTCGGTGTAGAGCAGCACCTGGTCGCCGGGCTCCAGGGCCTCCTGGATGATCACCGGGGGCCGGTGATGGCCGAGCGTGACCGGCAGGGCGGTCGGGCTGGGCAGCACGGTGACGACGCGGCCGCCGCGCAGCACGATGCCGCTGGGGTGCCCGGCCGAGATGACCTGCAGGATGCCGGTGTCCTGGTCGAGCTCGGCCAGCACGGCGGTGATCATGCCGGTGCGGTCGTGGTCGCGGATCGCGTCGTCCAGTTTGTGATAGGTGGCGGTCAGGCCCAGGCCGGTACGGCGGGCGTTGCGGTACGCGGCGATCGCGATCGAGACCAGCACGACGGCGCGCATGCCGCCGGTCGAGCCGTGGCCCACGGCGTCGAACAGGGCCAGGTGGGCGGTGTCGCCGTTGACGGCGTAGTCGAAGGCGTCGCCGCCCACGTCGTAGCAGGGTTCAAGGATGCCGGCGATGACGGTGCGGCTGGTCGCGAACGTGAGCGGCGGCAGCTGGGCGCGGAGCATCTCGGCCGCCAGCATCATGGGTTCGCGGCGCCGGAGCCGTTCGATCGTGTCGCTGTAGAGATCGCAGGTCACGACCAGCTCACCGACAACCGCGGCGACGGTGGCGCAGTCGGCCAGGGCCTGCTCGCTCAACGGCCGGTCGGCCGTGACCTGCAGGACACCCATGCGTTCGCTGCCGTCGAGCAGCGGAACCCACACGACCTGCTCGTCCGGGCCGGCCACCGGCGAGATCGTGCTGAAGGCCCGCCCCGCGAGCGTGCCGTCGATCCGCACGTCTTCGGCGGCCGGCGACGAGGCGCCCCGCAGCGGCAGCAGCACGCGTTGCTGGTGATCGACCACGTAGATGATCAAGGCGGTCACACCCAGCCGGGAGGCGGCCTCCATGGTCATGTCGGCCAGCTCCTCGGGGCGGGCCCGATAGCCCTGGCGCAGCAGTTGCCGTACGGCGTCGAGCGCGCTCACCGTGAACCTTCTTCCCGGCTCGGCTAGCTGCCGGCACGAAGGCCGATTCAACCAGATCGGGCACGGACCGGCACCAACCTGTGCGAACGATAACGGCGGACGGTGATCAGCCGGCGAACCACGCGAGGCTGCGGCCGTGTCCCTCGGCCCAGGCCAGCGGCTCGCCGTCCAGGCTCAGCACGTTCTTGTGCGGGCCGTCGCCGGGCGGTGCGGGGCGCCCGGTGATCTCCGGGTCCTCGACCGCGAGCCAGTGCCCGGGCAGCGTGCCGACCAGGGCGGTGAAGGCGGCCCGGCGCCCGGCCGGCACCTGGTAGAGCACAGAGGTGTGAAAGACGACCAGGGTCGCGTCGCGGGGCGCCCGGGCGGCCAGGGCGGGCAGGTCGTCGACGAGGTCGCCCCGGATCAGGCGGGGTGGGTCGGCGGCGGCGATCTCGGCGGCGGCCCGCAGGCGGGCGCGACGGTCGTCGTGTTCCGGCCAGATCAGGGCGTCGAGCCAGGCGCGGTCGCCGGGGGCGGTGATGTCGAGCGGGTTGAGGTCGAGGCCGGCCCGCCAGACGATCTCGGGCAGCGCGTCCGGAGGCGTACGGCCGGTCAGGTGGCAGGAGAGGACCGGGCCCGACCGGCCGACGCGGGTGCCGTCGTAGTCGTACGAGTAGCGGTCGGGGTAGAGGTTGAGACCGGCCGACGCGCCCACCTCGAGCAGGGCCAGCGGCTGGGGGAGGGCGGCCAGGACGGGCAGCAGCAGGGCGGAGCGGCCGATCTCGTTGGTCTGGGTGGCGCGCCGGCGGAGTTCGGTTCCGATGGCCGCCCAGTGCGTGACGACGTACGAGCGGAACGCCGGGAAGTCGCCGGTGGGGCCGCCGAGCAGGCGGACGACGCCGAGCAGCAGGTTGGGCTGGCGTTTCGGCTGCGGAAGGGTGTCGAGCAGGGCCAGCAGCTCGTCGTCGCCGGCCACCGCCCGGGTCAGGCGCTCGTAGGCGGGGGAGCTGCCCCGGGCCTGCCGCTCGGCGAAGTCGAGATACCAGTCGGCCGTGGTGGTCATGGTGGCATGATCGCACTCCTCCTTTAAGTGCCCGTCGGGCAAACTTGCTCACTGGGAAGAATTGATGGATGCTTGCTTCAAGCAAACGCCGGCGCGAGGCCGGCGTCGGCACGAGGCAGGCGGAGATGGACGTTCTGGTAACCCAGATCCTCGAGTTGTCGCAGCTCGTCCGTAAGGCACGGCAGCAGTGGCTGCGGGAGCGCCCCGACGTGCCGATCGGCACCGTCAGCATTCTCAAGCTGATCGACGAGATCGGCGCCGGCGACGACCGTTGCTGCCACGCCAAGGACCTCGCCGGGCGCGCCGGGCTCGACCCCTCCACGGTCAGCCGGGCGGTCGCCGCGGCCGTCGGGCAGGGCCTGGTCGAGCGCCGCACCGATAGTGCCGACCGGCGTGCGTCGGAGCTGGCGCTCACCCCGGCCGGGCACGAGCTGCTCGGCGCGGCGCGCGTGTGGTTCGGCAACCTGCTCGAGCGCGCCCTGGCCGATTGGGAGCCGATCGAGGTACAGCGGCTCAGCCTCGGGCTCGGCACCTTCCTGCCGGCCCTGTCCGTAGCACTGGAAAAGGAGACCGCGCGATGAGCGCACGCACCACCGCCCCGGCGCCCCCGGCCGCCGGGGACATGAGCCACCGGCAGATCCTCGAGGCCCTCAGCGGCCTGCTGCTGGTGCTCTTCGTCGCGCTGCTCAGCAGCACCGTCGTCTCGACCGCGCTACCTAAGATCATCGGGGCGCTCGAGGGCAGCCAGACCCAGTACACCTGGGTGGTCACCGCGACCCTGCTCAGCGCGACCGCGACCACCCCGATCTGGGGCAAGCTGGCCGACCTGTTCAGCAAGAAGCTGCTCGTCCAGATCGCCATCGTGGTGTTCGTGCTGGGCTCGGTGATCGCCGGCTTCAGCCAGACCGCCGGGCAGCTGATCGCCGCGCGCGCGTTCCAGGGCATCGGCGTCGGCGGCCTGCAGGCGCTCGTCCAGGTCGTGATCGCCGCGATGATCCCGCCCCGCGAGCGTGGCCGCTACAACGGCTACCTCGGCGGCGTGATGGCCCTGGCCACGGTGGGCGGCCCGCTGCTGGGCGGCCTGATCGTCGACACCTCGTGGCTGGGCTGGCGGTGGTGCTTCTTCGTCGGCGTGCCGTTCGCGATCGTGGCGCTGCTCCTGCTGCAGCTCACCCTGCACGTGCAGACCGCCCGGCGGGACAACGTGAAGATCGACTACCTGGGCGCCGCGCTCATTGCCGCGGGCGTGAGCGTCCTGCTCATCTGGGTGTCGTTCGTCGACGGGACCTTCGCCTGGCTGTCGTGGCAGACGTACACGATGGTCGGCGGCGCCCTGGTGTTGCTGGCCCTGGCCGTCCTGGTGGAGTCGCGCGCGGCCGAACCGGTCGTCCCGCTCGAGATCGTGCGCGAACGCACCACGGCCCTGTCCATCGTGGCCAGCCTGGCCGTCGGCATGGCCATGTTCGGCGGCGCGGTCTTCCTCGGTCAGTACTTCCAGATCGGCCGTGGGTACAGCCCGACCGAGGCGGGCCTGCTGACCATCCCGCTCATGGTCGGGGTGCTGCTCTCCTCGATCATCGTGGGCCGGATCATCACCCGCACCGGCACGATCAAGCCGTACATCATCGCCGGTCTGATCGTCCTGTTCGCCGGCTTCCTCATGCTCAGCACGATCGACCACGAGACGTCGC
Organism: Actinoplanes sp. NPDC021490; assembly: GCF_055562135.1. Lineage (NCBI taxonomy): Bacteria > Bacillati > Actinomycetota > Actinomycetes > Micromonosporales > Micromonosporaceae > Actinoplanes > Actinoplanes sp. NPDC021490. Next base: position 181,894 of record NZ_JBVHFW010000002.1, on the reverse strand, counting down.
TGGTCTTCGTCGGCCTCGGCATGCTGCTGGTGGGGCTGGGCGTCGGCGCGAGCATGCAGAACCTGGTGCTGGCCGTGCAGAACACGGTGCCGCTGCGCAACATCGGCGCGGCCTCGGCCACGGTGGCGTTCTTCCGCTCGATGGGCGGCGCGATCGGCGTGTCGGTGCTCGGCGCCGTGCTGGCCCACCGCGTCACCGACCGGATCACCCACGACCTGGCCGCGGCCGGTGTTCCGGCATCCGGCGGCGACGCCGGCGGCAGCCTCAACATCGCCGCGCTGCCCGAGGCCGTCCAGCACATCGTCCGGGCCGCCTACGGCGACGCCACCGGCCACATCTTCCTGATCAGCACGGCCGTCGCCGTCCTCGGCCTGGTCGCGGCGATCTTCCTGCCGCGGGCGACGCTGCGGTCGAGCCTCGACCTGCCGGACACGTCCCGCGAGCCGGCGCCGGCCGGCCCGGAAGCCTGAGCCCGACGGGCGGGGCGGCGCGACCGGCGCCGCCCTGCCCGGTCAGCCGGCGGGGTTGTGCGGGCGGCTCGAACCGGCGACGCTCGGGCGCAGCGGAAGGTCGAGCGTGCCGCCGCGGGGGATCGGTGTGATGCCGGTGAGGCCCTGCCGGTCGGCGCGGGTGACGAAGTCGTCGAGGGTCGACTTCATCACCTGGTAGTCGTCGAAGTGGATCGGGATCGTCAGGCCGGGCCGGATCAGCTGGGTCAGGTCGGTGCCCTGCTTGCCGTCCATGGTCAGCAGCAGGCCGGCCAGGCGGGTGCCGCCGAGGTGGATCAGCATCGCGTCGATCTCCCCGAACCGGCGCGGCACCTCCTCGAGCACGGCGTCCATCAGGGTGTCGCCGGTGATGTAGAGGCGGGTGGCCAGGCGGCCGTCCACCTCGAGTTCGATGATAGAGCCCATCACCTGGGGCAGCAGCCGGTTCACGACGCCGGGACCGTGCCGGCCGGGCACCGCGGTCACGCGCAGCCGCTGACGGTCGCGGGTCCACTCGTGACACTCCCACGTCGGCAGCCCGTTGACCGACAGGAACCGTTTGCGCCGCAGCTTGCGGGAGGCCTCCGGGGTGGTCAGGATCGGCAGCGTGGGCTCGACCCACTGCCGGGCCTCACGGTCGAAGTGGTCGCCGTGCAGGTGCGACAGCACGACGGCGTCGACCTTCACTCCGGTCAGGACGTTCAGGGCGGGATCCCGTACGCGTTTGGTCCAGGCGCCGTACCCGAGATAGACACGGCTGCCGGCCGCCCCGAACGCGGGATCGGTCAGGAGGGTGAACTGGCCCAGCCGGAGCAGGGTGGTGGCGTTGCCGACGAACGTGACACTGGCTTGCATCGCGCGTGTCTACCCCGCCAGCTCCGTCGCAACCGCCGAATCCCGAAGCGAAGAGGCGCCCCGGTTCCACGCGTCCAGCACCCCGGTCGCCCACCAGGCGTCGACGGCCAGCGCGCAGCGGGCCCCGAACAGCACATCGCCGGCGCGGGCGGGCTCGGCCGCGGCGAACGAGCCGCACATGTCGTGCGCGGCGATCTGCTCGTGCACCGCGTCCGCCTCGACGTGCTCGTCGTAGAACGCGGTCGCGTCGGCGTCGCCACCGAGACGCCGCAACCCGTTGGCGTACGCCCGGTTGGGCAGCGACGACGTCATCTCGTACGCCGCCAGGTGCCCGAGGATCGCGCCGCGCCGGGCCCGGTGCAGCCCGAACAGCGACATCACGTTGTTCACGGCCAGCGTCCGCGCCCCGACCGAGTCGACGTACGCCCCGTACGTGAGGTCGAGCCCGAACCACCGCATGGTCCGCTTGAACAGCTCCTGGTGCATCCGCGGCTCGGACCCGCCGCCGTACTCGTCGGCCTGGATCTCGACGAGGGCCGCCTTGGCCCGCCCGCCCAGCCGGGGGATCGCGAACGTGTGCGGGTCGGCCTCGCGCAGGTGGTAGATCGACCGGTGCGTCACGAACTCCTGGAACTGCTCGTGGGTGGCGCGGCCGCGCAGATACTTCGACAGCGCCGGCCCGTCGTCGGCCTCGACGATCGCGGCCAGCCGGGCCGGCACCGAGGCCGGGTCCACACCTTGCTCCGGCGGTCCCACCCGCTCGTACAGGTTCTCGAGAAAACGCTGCTCGGCCACCGCGCGCAGCCGCAGCATGCCGGGGTCCCACTCCCAGCCGTCGTCGACGCCGTCCCACCCGCGATAGGCGAGCTCGTAGCAGACGAACAACGTCAGGTGCAGGTCCTCGTCGCCGTCGAATCGGGCGAAGGCCGGAAGCTTGGTGGTCCGGCCGCTCAGCACGTCGATGAGTGCGGCGGAGACACGGCCGCGGGCCGCAGGAAGGTGCATGGCAGCAAGCTTCCCCACCCGGCGGCCGGTAAACGATCTGTTTCGCCCGCAGCTCAGTGGGCATCCGCGGCGCCATGTCCTCGACGATCGTTCCCTACCCCGACGGCCCCCTCATCGTGCGCGGCGACTTCGAGCTGCAGACCCCCGACGGCGAGCCGATCGACCCCGGACGCGGCACCATCGCGCTCTGCCGGTGCGGCCGGTCGGCCACCAAGCCGTTCTGTGACGGCACCCACAAGGTTGTCCGCTTCCACGCCGAAGCGGGACGGGAGACGCCGCCGCCGAGGTGATCAAACGAAATGTTTAGGGCTTCCTCTTGTGGGTAGGCGGGCGCGGCCTATGAGAGAGGGCCTTGCTGGTGACCACGTTCGAGACCGTGACCGGGGCACGCGGCGGCCTGCCGTCCGACAGCGCGTTCTGCGCCGAGAGCCTCAGCCGGACGCTGCTCGCCGGAGTCTCGGGCGCCCCCGGCGACTGGGCCCACCGCGTTCCTCTCCTCGGCCGGCACGGCCGGCTGCCCGTCGAGCGCCGCCTGGGTGAGCTGGCGCGCGAGGCGTACGCCGAGGCGGTGCCGCACGAGGCGGCCGCCGTGCTCGACACCGAGGCGATCGCCGAGTGGATCGTCGGGCACTACCGGGCTTCCGCGTATCCGTCGGTGCTGCTCGGCTCGCCGCACGGCGCCGCCGCCCATCTGGCCGTCGCGCTCGGCGCGGCCTGGCTGCCGACCAGCATTCCGGTCACGGTGACCTGGCCCGGCGGCTCGACCGGCAACTGGCCCGGCGCGCTGGCCTGGGGCGCCGGGCTGGCCGCGGCGATCAACGACCGGAACCCGTCGGTCACCGTCCGGCAGGTGCACGACCCGATGGCCGGCGGCCCGATCTGCGGCTCCACCGTGCGGCTCTATCTGCGCTGGCACGCGCTGCCCACCGCGTACGAGAAATTCCTGCGTACCCGCATCGTGGCCGGCGGCTGCACCCTGCTGCTGCGTGACCTGCGCGCCTGGCCGGTGGTCCCGGTCTCCCGCCGGTTCGCCTTCCAGATCGGCAGTCCCGTGTCCGGCGTCCGGCCCGAGGCGTACCGCGCCGACAACTGGGAGTTCCGGCACCTGCTCGAGGAGAACGGGGCGCTGAGCTGGGCCCCGCCCGACCCGGCCTCCCCGTCCCGCTACGCCGAACGGTCCGGCGAACCCGCCCTCGGCGTCGACCTCAACCGCATCGGGCGCGCCTCGCACCGGGTGCTCTACGCCCGGCCCGAGGTGCTCAGCGCGAGCGTCGCCGATCTGCTGCGCAAGTGGCGCCACCAGGCCGCCGACCGCTGCGTCGTCGAATGCGGCCGGCTGCTCGACCCGTGGAAGGCGCGCGCGGCCGGCCTGATCCCGTACTGGTGCGAGTCGGCTTCGAGCACCGCGGTCGAGGCGGCCGAGTGGTGGCTGGGGGGCAGCCCGTCGTTCGACAGCGTCACCGTGCTGCCCGGCCCGCCCGGTTACGAGGGCGACCGGGTGGCGTCGCTCGGGCAGTGGCGCTCGCTCGTCGCGTTCGGCCGCGAGCGCGAGCCCGTCGACCGGGTTGCGGCCAGCCGCTATCCGACCCTGCCGCTCGCCACCCGGCACGCCACGCGGGTGCTGGCCGACGCGGGCGAGCGCCCCCAGCCACCGGCGATGACGATGACGTACGCCCTGAGCCGCTTGCGCGAATCCGGCGCGGCGTCCGGTCTCCTCGTCAGCTGAGGCCCGGCCCGATCAGCGAATCTGCCGTCCCGTGATGGCGCGCGAGATGACCAGGCGCTGGATCTCCGACGTCCCCTCGAAGATCGTGTAGATCTTGGCGTCCCGGAACATCCGCTCGACCGGGTGGTCCCGCAGGTAGCCGGCCCCGCCCAGGATCTGCACCGCCTTCTCGGTGACGGCCACCGCGACCTCGCCCGCCTTCAGCTTGGACATCGAACCCTCGCCCGCGCTGAACGGCCGGTCGTTGCGGCCCATCCACGCCGCCCGCCACACCAGCAGCCGCGCGGCGTCGATCTCCGTGCGCATGTCGGCCAGGGCGAACGCGATGGCCTGATTGTCGACGATCGGCCGGCCGAACTGGACCCGCGTCTGCGCGTATCCGAGCGCGTACTCGTAGGCCGCGCGGGCGATGCCGAGCGCCTGCGCGCCGACGGCCGGCCGGGACAGTTCGAAGGTGCGCATCGACGCCTGACCGGACGCGCGTTTGCCCTCGCGAGCACGGGCCAGCCGCTCGTCGAGTTTGTCCTTGCCGCCGAGCAGGCAGCTGCCGGGCACCCGCACGTCGTCGAGAAAGACATCCGCGGTGTGCGAGGCGCGCAGGCCGAGCTTGCGCAGCTTCTTCGTGGCCTGCAACCCGGCCGTGCCCGGCGGCACGACGAAGGCGGCCTGCCCGCGCGAGCCCAGCGCCGGTTCGACCGACGCGGTGACGACGTGCACGTTGGCGATGCCGCCGTTGGTGGCGTACGCCTTCTGGCCGTTGAGGACCCACTCGTCGCGGGCCTCGTCGTAGACGGCCCGTGTGCGCATCGCGCCGACGTCCGAGCCGGCCTCGGGCTCGGTCGAGCAGAACGCCCCGACCTGGGGATCGGCCTCGTCGCCGAAGCACTGCGGCACCCACTCGACGAGCTGGTCGGGCGAGCCGGAGCCATAGATCGCGGCCACCGCCAGCGACGTGCCGGACAGGGCCATGCCGATGCCGCCGTCGCCCCAGAACAGCTCCTCGTTGGCGATCGGCAGCGACAGGCCGGTCGGGTCGGACCACGTGTTGATGAGGAACTCGAACCCGTACAGGCCGATCTTGGCGGCCTCCTGGAGGATCGGCCACGGAGTCTCCTCGCGCTCGTCCCACTCGGCGGCGGCGGGCCGGATCACCCCCTCGGCGAATCCGTGTACCCAGTCGCGCAGCTCGGTCTGCTCCTCGTTGAGGTCCAGCCAGAACTCCATGCGTCAGCCTTGTCTCTCCGGCGGCAATTACTGGCCGGTAACGTTACGCAGGCGTAACTTGCCCGGCAAGATGCGGGCGCTTGCCGAAGAGCTCGAACTTGCCGCCGGCGTAGGCGAAGTGGACGGTCGCGGGCAGCAGGATCGGCTGCTGGAACCGGACGTCCACCGTGTACGCGTCGGGCAGTCGTCCCTCGAGCGCGGCCAGGCAGCGGGCCATGCTCCACATGCCGTGCGCGATCGGGCGGGGGAAGCCGAAGAGGCGCGCGCCGAGCCGGGACGTGTGAATCGGATTGCGGTCGCCCGAGACGGCGGCATAGTCGGTGCCCGTACGGGCCGGGACCCGCCACGCCGCCGTCGAGGCCGGCGGCTCGAATTCCGTGCGGGCGCCCGGGGTGGACAGGCCCGACCGGGACAGATAGGTCGAGACGCCGGTCCACACCTGTTCGCCGTCCACGAGCGCGGTCACCGCGACGTCGAACTGCCGGCCCCGGTCGTGCGGACGCAGGTCGCGTGCGCTCACCGCCAGATCGAGGCGGGCGTCCGACCCGATCGGCTTGCGTACGGTGATCGACTGGGCGATGTGAACCAGGCCGACCGCGGGGAACGGGAAGCCGGGCCGGGTGAGCAGGTGCATCACCAGCGGGAAGGCCAGCACGTGCGGATACGTCGCCGGGAGCCGGTCGCTCAACCGGAAACCGCAGACCCGGTCGTACGCGGCCAGATGGTCCCGGTCGACGGTGACGCCCGGCTGCTCCAGGCCGATCTCGGGCAGCCGGTCGGGCCGGGAGCGGGGGATCAGCCCCAGGGCCGCCCGCAGCGTGGTGCCCCCGAGGTCGCGCCGGCTGACCACGACGACCGGCATGGCGTCAGGCCCCCAGCAGGCTCTGGCCGCACACCCGGACGACGTTGCCGGTGATCGTGCCCGACCCCGGCGACGCGAACCAGGCGATCGTCTCGGCCACGTCGACCGGCAGGCCGCCCTGGGCCATGCTGTTCATCCGGCGGCCCGCCTCGCGGAGCGTGACCGGCATCTTGGCCGTCATCGCCGTCTCGATGAACCCCGGCGCCACCGCGTTGATCGTGATGCCGCGTTCGCGCAGGCCCGGCGCGCTCGACTGCACCAGCCCGATCACGCCCGCCTTGCTGGTCGCGTAGTTGGTCTGCCCGCGGTTGCCGGCGATGCCCGCGATCGAGGCCACCCCGACGATCCGCCCGCCCTCGCCGATCAGGTCGCGGGCCAGCAGCGCCTCGTTGACGCGCTCGGGGGCGATCAGGTTGACCGCGAGCACCGACTGCCAGCCGGCCGCGTCCATCTTGGCGATCGTGCGGTCGCGGGTGATGCCGGCGTTGTGCACGACGATGTCCAGCGGGCCGCTCAGATAGGACGCCAGGCGCTCGCCCGCCCCGGGCGCGGTCAGGTCGAGCTGGAACGCCCGGCCGCGCACGTCGTTGGCCACCGAGGCCAGGGCGTCCCCGGCCTGCGGCACGTCGAGCGCGAGCACGTCGGCGCCGTCGCGGGCGAGCACCCGGGCGATGGCCGCGCCGATGCCGCGCGCCGCCCCGGTGACCAGCGCGGTCTTGCCGGCCAGGGGCTGCTGCCAGTCGGCGGGCGCGGGCGGGTTCCCGGCGCCGATCCGGACGACCTGACCCGACACGTACGCGGACCGGCCGCTGAGCAGGAAGCGCAACGTGGACTCGAGGGCGCCCTCGCCGCCCGGCTCCACATAGACCAGCTGGGCCGTGATGCCCCGCCCGAACTCCTTGCCGATGCTGCGGGTCAGCCCCTCGAGGGCGCGTTGCGCGGTGGCCTCGTGCGCGCCGTCCGTGTGCTCCGGGGCGGTGCCGAGCACGATCACCCGGCCGGACCGGTGCACCGACCGCGCGTTCGGGTGGAAGAACTCGTACAGCGCGGTGAGCCTCGCGGTATCGGTGATGCCGGTCGCGTCGAAGATCAGCGCGCCGTGCCGGCCGTCGGTCAGCGGCTCGTCGAGCGTCTCGGTCCCCGCGGCCGACAGGACCTTGCGCACCTGGTCGCCGAGGCGCCCGCCCGGGGCCGCGCCGATCAGCACCGGCCCCTCGGTCAGCGGGTCACCCGGCCGGTAGCGCCGCAGTCGTGGCGGGTCCGGCAGGCCCAGCCGCTTGACCAGGCCGCGCCCGGGACCGGAATTCGCGAAGCTCGCGTACCTGTCGCCCATGCGCCGCAGCCTACTCGGCCTCCGCGTTGCTAAGCTACTCAACGGTAATGAGTGCCCGACCCTGTGGGAGGCTGCCGTGCGCCGCGTCGCTGTGCTGGGTGGAAACCGGATTCCGTTCGCCCGTTCGAACGGCCGGTACGCCCAGGCCTCGAACCAGGACATGCTGACCGCCGCGCTCGACGGCCTGATCGCGCGGTACGGGCTGGCCGGCCGGCGCCTGGGCGAGGTGGTGGCGGGCGCGGTTCTCAAGCACTCGCGCGACTTCAACCTCACCCGCGAGACCGTGCTGGGGTCCCGCCTCGACCCGCGCACCCCGGCGTACGACGTGCAGCAGGCCTGCGGCACCGGGCTCGAGACCGCGATCCTGGTCGGCAACAAGATCGCCCTGGGCCAGATCGACGTGGGCGTGGCCGGCGGCGCCGACACCACCTCGGACGCTCCGCTGCAGCTCAACGACGACATGCGCCGCTCGCTGCTGGCCCTCAACCGCGCCCGTACGCTGCCCGAGCGGCTCAGGGCCGCGGCCCGGCTCAACCCGCTGCTGGCCTTCAAGCCGGACGTCCCGCGCAACGCCGAGCCGCGTACCGGGCTGTCGATGGGGGAGCACGCCGCGCTCACCGCGCTGCGCTGGAACATCGGGCGCGACGCTCAGGACGAGCTGGCGCTGGCCTCGCATCAGCGCCTGGCCGCCGCGTACGACCGGGGCTTCTTCGACGACCTGATGACGCCGTACCTGGGGCTGACCCGCGATGAGAACCTGCGCGCCGACACCAGCCTCGAGAAGCTGTCCCGGCTCAAGCCGGTGTTCGGCAGCACCGACGCGACGATGACCGCCGGCAACTCGTCACCGCTGACCGACGGAGCATCGGCCGTGCTGCTGTCCTCGGAGGAGTGGGCGTCGGAGAACGGGCTGGCCCCGCAGGCGTTCCTGACCGACAGCGAGACCGCCGCCGTCGACTACGTGCACGGCGACGAGGGCCTGCTGATGGCTCCCGCGTACGCCGTCCCGCGCCTGCTGGCCCGCAACGGCCTCACCCTGCAGGACTTCGACTTCTACGAGATCCACGAGGCGTTCGCGTCGCAGGTGCTCAGCACCCTGGCCGCGTGGGAGTCGCCGGAGTTCTGCAAGGAGAAGCTCGGCCTGGAGGGCCCGCTGGGCCCGATCGACCGGGCCAAGCTCAACGTCCACGGCTCGTCGCTCGCCGCCGGCCACCCGTTCGCGGCGACCGGCGGCCGGATCGTCGCCACCCTGGCCAAGCTGCTCGCGAACAAGGGCTCGGGCCGGGGCCTGATCTCCATCTGCGCCGCCGGCGGCCAGGGCGTCGTCGCGATCCTCGAGCGCTGAGCCGCGCCTCACGCGTCCTGCGCCTCCAGGGCCGGCCGCAATGTCGCGCCGAACTCGGCCGCCGGCATCGGCTTGCCGAACAGGTAGCCCTGGCAGGACGGGCAGTCCAGACCGCGCAGGGCGTCCCAGTCGGCCGGGTCCTCGACGCCCTCGGCCACCACCGACATGTTGAGCGAGCGGGCCAGCCAGAGCACGGCCTCGATGATCGAGGCCTTGCGGGGGTCGGCCGACAGCCCGGCCACGAACGAGCGGTCGAGCTTGACCACGTCCGCCGGCACCGACTGCAGCCAGGTCAGCGAGCTGTACCCGGTGCCGAAGTCGTCCAGGGCGATCCGGGCCCCCAGCGCCTTGATCATCTCGAGGCGCTCGCGGACGTCGACCGAGAAACCGAGCAGGGCGGTCTCGGTGATCTCGATGACCAGCCGTGACGGGTCCAGCTGCGGGTGGGCCGCCAGCAGGTTGGCCAGCATCGGCACGAAGTCGGCCTCGGCCAGCTGCCGCGGGCTGACGTTCACCGACACGTAGCCGAGCTGGTCGCCCCACGCGAGCAGCTGGCGGACGGCCAGGCGCAGCACGTGCTCGCCGAGCGGCACGATCAGCCCGGTCTCCTCGGCGACCGGGATGAAGTGACCGGGGGCGAGGATCTGTCCCGAGGACACGCGCATCCGCACCAGCGCCTCGGCGCCGGTGATCTCGCCGGTGGCGGCCGAGACGATCGGCTGGAACCAGATGGGCAGCGTCTCCTCCAGGTCGCCGGCCAGGGCCTCGCGCAGGCGGGCCTCGGCGGTCAGGCGCTCGCGCACCTTGACCCGCAGGTCGTCGCTGAAGATGTGCAGCCGGTTGCCGCCGGCCCGCTTGGCCGCGTACATCGCGGTGTCCGCGGCCAGCACGGTCTCGTCGGCCTGCCCGGCGCCGCGCCCGGTGGCCAGCCCGACGCTCAGCGCGACCTGCAGGTGACCGTCGCCCAGCAGCAGCGGCTCGGAGAACGCGGCCAGCATGCCGTAGCCGGTCTGGGCGCCGATCTCGGGCGCGGCGGCCAGCGCGACCACGAACTCGTCGCCGCCGAGCCGGGCCACGAGCGAAGCGGCCGGCACCGAGTCGCGCAGGCGGGCGGCCAGCGCGCGCAGCAGCTCGTCGCCGGCCGCGTGCCCCTGCCCGTCGTTGATCGACTTGAAGCGGTCGACGTCGAGGTAGAGGACGTTGACCGGCTCGCCGGTGGCCAGCAGCTCGGCCAGGTCGTGCTCGAAGGCCGAGCGGGAGAGCAGGCCGGTGAGCGCGTCGTGGCGCACCTGGTTCTGCAGCTCCTCCTGGTGACGGCGGCTCTCGGTGACGTCGAGACAGTGCACGAAGATCAGGCGCAGCGCGCCCGTCTTGTCGTACACGCTGGTGCCGTGAATCTCGATCCACAGGTTCTCGCCGTCGGTCTTGCGGCGGTAGTTGCGCAGGTGTGTCGCGGAGCCTTTCTCCGCGACCAGCTGGTCCATCATCCGGGCCGCGTCCTCGTCGACCGGCTCGATCGGCAGGTCGGACACGTGATAGCCGGCCGGCAGCTCGTCGGGCAGGCGCAGCCAGGTCCGGTAGGCCGAGTTCGTCCGCAGGATCCGGCCGTCCGGCGACAGCATGGCCATCGGCACGGGCGTCTCGTCGAAGGCCACGCTGAGCTGGGCCTGGCTCTCGTCCAGGTTCTCCTGCGCACGCAGCTCCTCGGCCTCGCTGAGCCGCCACGCGATCAGCTGGAAGGCGGCCGCGAACAGCACCGCGACGCCGTGCACCAGCGCCCAGAACAGCGGGTGGGTGTGCCCGGCCTCGTGCCCGTAGGTCAGGTCGGGGTCGACCAGCCCGAAGATCGCGTGGTGGGCCGTGGTGGCCATGAGGAAGACACCGAACGGCGCCCAGTCCCGATAGAGGGCGAGCGCGCCGACGACGATGAAGAAGGTGAAGTGGGCCTCGGTCGTGCCCTGGCACATCGCGACGAACGCGGTGCAGGCCGAGACGAAGCCGAAGGACACGAAGATCGACGGAAGCCGCCGGCCGGGGAGCCGGGCCGCCGCGAAGATGCACGCGATGATCACCAGGAGCATCCAGGTGGCCACGCCGCCGTTCAGCGCGTCCCGGAAGCGGCCGAAGACGATCAGCGCCGCCAGGGCGGCGGCCAGCAGCCGGGTGAGCAGAAGATGCCGCCCGGACCAGTCCTCGTCCCGCAATCCGCCTCCGGTCGGCAGCCAGCGTGACAGCCCGTGCGTCCCAGTCACCATGCGCTCAATGTCGGCCGCCGGGGCCGCCGGTCGCGGGAACGGCCGGGAGCAGGCGGGTTGCGTTCCGCGAGTGACCGGCGGCACATTCCGATACGGAGACGTTCCGTTTCATTTCCGGAGGGTCTAACGTGCTCTTCGGATACGGAACAGTTCCGTTTCGAAATATGGGGGAACGCCAGATGGACGCAAGCACAACGACCGCTCCCGCCGGTCACCCCCGGCGGTGGGCCATCCTTGGCGTGCTGGTCATCAGCCTGCTGGTGGTCGTGCTCGACAACACGATCCTGAACGTCGCTCTGCGCACGATCGCCGACCCGGAGCACGGTCTCGGGGCCACGCAGAGCGAACTCGAATGGGCGATCAACTCGTACACCCTGGTCTTCGCCGGTCTGCTGTTCACCGCCGGCATCCTGGCCGACCGGCTCGGCCGCCGGATCACGCTGGTGACCGGCCTCGCGATCTTCGCGTTGGCCTCGCTGATCTCCAGCTACGCCGACACGGCCAACCAGCTGATCGCGGCCCGCGCGCTGATGGGTCTGGGCGCCGCCGCCGTCATGCCGGCCACCCTGTCGATCATCGCCAACGTCTTCACCCCGCAGGAGCGCCCGCGCGCCATCGGCATCTGGGCCGGCGCCGTCGGTCTCGGCGTGGCCATCGGCCCGATCGTCGGCGGCCTGCTGCTCGAGCACTTCTGGTGGGGCTCGGTCTTCCTGATCAACGTGCCGATCGCCGTCGCCGGGGTGTTCCTCGTGAGCTTCCTCGTGCCCGAGTCCCGCGATCCGCGGCCCAACCGGATCGACATCCCGGGCGTCCTGCTCTCGATCGTCGGTCTCACCCTTCTCACGTACGGCGTGATCGAAGGCGGCGAGGCCGGGTTCGGCGACCCCAGGTCGTGGGGCACGCTGGCCGGCGCCGTGGTCGTCCTGACCGTGTTCGTGATCTGGGAGCTGCGCACCAAGTTCCCGTCGCTGGACGTGCGCCTGTTCCGCAACCGCACGTTCTCGGCCTCGACCGGCGTGATCGGCCTGGTTTTCTTCGCCGCGATGGGCGCGATGTTCTTCGGCGCGTTCTACCTGCAGCTGGTCCGCGACTACGGCCCGCTCGCGTCCGGCGCGCTGTTCGTCCCGTTCGCGGTCGCCCAGATGGTGTTCGCCCCGCGCAGCGCCGCGATGGTCAAGCGGTTCGGCCCCAAGGCGGTCAGCACGGTCGGCCTGCTCCTGGTCGCGGCCGGCCTGTCGATCTGGATCTTCATCGGTCAGGACACCCCGATCTGGGTGGTCGGCGCCGCGTTCTTCGTGATGGGCGTCGGCATGGCCAACGTGATGCCGCCCGCCACCGAGTCGATCATGGCAGCGCTGCCCCGCGAGAAGGCGGGTGTCGGCTCGGCCGTCAGCAACACGATCCGTCAGCTCGGCGGCGCGCTCGGCGTCGCGGTGCTGGGCGCCGTGCTCTCGTCGGTCTACCGCAACAACCTCGGTGACGCGACCGACGGCCTGCCCGCCGGGGCGGCCGACGCGGCCCGGGAGTCGATCTCCGGGGCGTACGGGATCGCGGAGCAGGCCGGTGCGGCCGCCCCCGCTCTGATCTCGCAGGCCAACAGCGCCTTCCTCGACGCCATGCACTACGCGTCGATCGGCTCGGCCGTCTTCGCCGTGCTCGGCGCCGTGGTCGCGCTGCTCTGGCTGCCCGGCAAGCGCCCCGCCTCCGCTCCCGCGCCGACCTCTGCCGAGGGCCTGGCCGAGGAGCAGGGCGTGGAGCTGGTCGAGGCGTGACGCGTCGGTAACAATGAACCCCATGACCAGTGCCTCGTTGACCGGCCAGGAGCGTAAGGCTCCTGGCCGGCCACGCAACGCCCAGGCCGACGAGGCGATTCTGCGCGCCGTGCTCGAACTGCTCAGTGAGGGCCAGACGGTGGCCGCCATCTCGATCGAGGCGGTCGCCGCGCGGGCCGGGGTCGGCAAGGCGACGATCTATCGCCGCTGGCCCAACAAGGAGGCTCTGGTCATCGACGCCGTCGCGGCGATGAAGGGCCCGCTGCCGGCGCTGGCCGGCGAGTCCGTCCGCGACGACCTGATCACGCTGATCAGGGCCAACCGCAGTGGCCACCAGCGCGGCTTCGGCAAGGTCACCGCCTGTCTGCTGCCCGAGCTGGTGCGCGACGACTCGATCCTGGAGATGTACCGGGCTGTCGTCGAGCCCCGGCGCGAACTGATGCGCTCGGTGCTGCGGCGCGGCATCGGGACCGGGGAACTGCGCGACGATCTCGACATCGAGCTCACCCTGCTGATGCTGACCGGCCCGTCGATGATGCACGGGTTGTTCCAGTGGGAGCCCCGGGTGCCCGACGAGGGCTTCGTCGAGAAGCTGGTCGACGGCGTGCTGCGCGGCGCGGCCGCTTAAGGCCCGTTACGGGGCAAAAAGAGAACCGGGCGTGGGCCTCGAAGGCAGCCACGCCCGGTACTCGCCGTCCGGAACCGTGTCGCTCACGCCCCCGTGCGGGAACGACCCCCCGTTATCGGATCCGTCCGGCACCAACTACTTTGCGGCACATCCGGCCCCCGTATGCGGAATCCGAACGAATCCGGATGTCTGATTCGCACCCCATACTTTCAGCGGAAAAGGTCCGGTCCGTTCAGGGGAAAAGGTGCCGCGCCACGGCCGCGTGCCGGGCCGCGACGGAATCCGCACCGGCACCGAGAGACTCCAGCCCCGGCGTTCCGGCCCCCGGGTCGTCGGCCTTGACGACAGCCGCGAGCGCCTTGCCCTTCTCGGCCGCACCGGCGTTCTCCTTGGCCGAGGCCTCGGCCTTCTCGGCCCGCTCCCGTTGAATGCTCGAGCCGAAAATGGCGCCCGCCGCCCCGAACGCGATCGCCTCGATCGACGCGAACAACCACGCCATCCGCGTCCAGGTCTGCTCGGAGGCATCGCGCTCGACGATCAGGAACACGACGAACAACGCGAACGCCATCAGAACGGCGATCGCGACCACCAGGGTCGTGCCGGACACTCGGGCCGGGAGCGGTGTCGGGGTCGGGGTCAACGGGATCACTCTCCTTCAAGTAGAACCGCAGTTTGTCGCCCGCCCGGCCGGGTGACGGGGGTAGGTCGAGATCCCGACACAAGCCTCCGGCGGCCGCCACCCGGCGCGCAGACTGGCCTTTCCGCGGGTCCGGGTGACCCGCGCGGGAGGTGACAGCGATGCCTCTGCTGACTCCGGGAAACCGCCCGTCCAGCCAGCCCTGGTTGATCTACGAGGACCCGGCGGTCGCCGGCCGTCCGGCCATGCACGTGCTGATCGCGGGCGTGAGCGCCTACCCGAACCTGCCCGCCCGCGACCAACCGGCGACCGAGGCCGGACTGGGCATGCGGCAGCTCTCCTCGACCGGGCTCTCGGCCTATCTGATGCTCGACTGGCTCCTGCGGGCCGCCGCCGAGAACCGTCTCGCCCTGCCGCTGGGCTCGGTCCGCCTGCTGCTCTCGCCGCAGGGCGCCGAGGCCGCCGCCACCGAGCAGCCCGGCCGGTCGTTCGCGGCCCCGCCGATCGACGAGCTGCAGGCGCCGTGCTGCACCGTGACGAACTTCGTGCGGGCGGCCGCCGGCTGGCGGGACAGCGCCAAACACCACCGCGACGGCGCGACCATGTTCTATTTCGCCGGCCACGGCATCCAGCGCACCCGCGGCGACCAGCTGATGCTGATGGACAGCTTCGGCGACGGCGGGGTGCTCGCGCTCAACGCGGTCGACCTGGCCTCGCTGCGCAACGGCATGGCCCCGTACGCCGATCAGGCCGGCGGCGGCCGATCCGCGTCGGCCCGGCCGGAGATCGCCCGTACGCAGTTCTACTTCGTCGACGCGTGCCGCAACACGCCCTCGCGCATGCTCTCGTTCGAGGATCTGCGGGCCATGCCGGCCTTCGACGGCGAACGCAGCGACCTGCTCGACGACCGCCGCGCGCCGGTCTTCTACGCCTCCATCCCGTCCGGCGAGGCCCAGGCCGTGCCCGGCCAGCAGACGCTGTTCAGCATCGCGCTGCTGCGCTGCCTGTCCGGCGACGCCGCCGAGCCCCCCGACCGTGGTGCGGCCGGCCGCCGGGCGACCGACTGGCACGTCACGTCGTTCTCGCTCAGCAAGGGGATGGCCCTGCGCATGGACGAGGTGAACCGGGCGTACGGGGGAAAGCAGGCGGTCATCTTCGACGGCTTCACCGAGAACGCGGTGCTGTGCTATCTCGCGGAGTGCCCGCAGGTGCCGTTCGAACTGCTCGTCGAGCCCGGCCACGCCGCGGCCTCGACCCGGATCCGGGTGCGCGACATCCGCGACTCCGGCGCCGGCCGCGAGATCCCGGCGGCCGGGGCCCGGTTCAGCGTGCCGGCGCCGTCGCTGCGCGCGGGCTACTACCACTTCTCCGCGGTGGTCGACCCGCCCACCGCGGGCCTGCAGGACAGCCCGGCCGAGCCGTTCCTCGTCGAGCCGCTCCGGCCACGGATGTGGACAGCGAGGATGACGCCATGACCAGGCCGGAGACGACGGGGGAGCTGCGGATCGAGACCCGGTTCCACAGCGACGAACTGAACCGGCTGGCGGTGCCGGTCGAGGTGCGCGGGGCCGACCTGTCGCTGGTCGCGCAGACCGTGAGCGGTCAGACCGTCGGCGGGCTCCCGCGCGGGGCGACGTACGTGGTCAGCGCGCAGATGCCCGGCGGCCACCTGCTCACCAGCGAGGTCCGCATCCCCGAGACGAGCGACCAGCCGGAGGTCGCGGTGCTCGCACCACCCCGGGCCGCCTCGCCGTCCGACGCCGGCGACGAGATCTCGCTCTACATCGGCAACCCCGGCCGCACCCTGCTGCCGGGACCGCCGCCGCCGGCCACACCCTGGCACGGGCCGGCCGCCTCGGTCGTCGACACCGCGGGGCCCGTCGTCCTCGAGTCGCTCGGCGCCCCCGCGGCGCCCGCCGACTCCGATGTCGCCGTCGACGACCTGCTCGGCGAATACTTCGGGTTCGGCATGCCCGGGTCCGACGTCACGGTCCTGCGGCCGCCGCTGGCGCCCCGGCCCGAACCCGGGCCCGCGCCGGACGCCCGCGCGCTGGTGCACGTCCGGCTGTTCCGCGGCAACGCGCTGACCTCGGCCGCCGAGCCCCAGCCGGTCGGCCCGCTGGTCGTCTCGGCCCGCCATCCGGGCTCGCTGCGGATCAGCGTGCCCGGCTCCGACCGGCCCAGCTTCCTGCAGGCGCTGCAGGCCGGGCACCCCGCCCTCAACGTGGCTCTGCCGATCTCGGCGGGCCACGGGTGCGAGGTGGTGCTGTCCGTGGTCGGCGAGGGCGACGAGGCCGGCGGGTCCCGCAACGGCGTCTCGCTGGACGTGCACATGGCCGACATGGAGGCCGACGCGCTGCTGCGCTACCGGGCTCTCGGCCTGACCTCCGAGGCCGCGACCAGCCTGTCCGCCCAGGACGCGGCGAGCGTGCCGGCCGACCCGGTGGCCGCGGCGGTCAAGGCGTACGCGCTGCTGCGGCTCAACCGGGTGACCGACCTCGACCAGTACACCCTCACCCTGCAGGACGACTTCGGCTGGCTGCCCGACGGCGCCGCCCTGCGCGGCGAGTACCTGGCCCGGCAGTGCCGCCACGACGAGGCCATCGACGCGTTCCTGCGCATGGTCGACCGCGGGCTGCCGCTCTACAACGAAGGCCTGAGCGTCGCCATCGACCGCCTCACGCTCTATCTGAACAGCGCCGAAGCGGGCACGCGGTCGGAACGGATCCGCGCGGTCCTGGCCCTGCTGCAGCGCTTCGCGGCGGTCACCGACTTCCGCAAGATGCTGCTGCGCTTCACCGGGTCGACGCCGTGCGCCCCCGGCGCCGACCCGGTGCGGACACCGCCGCCCGGCGAGGGCGACCCGACCCGCCTGGTCGTCGCGTTCCCGCTCTCCGAACCCGTCCCGGCCCCGGAACCCGTCACCGGATCGGAGAACGCCGTGGATCAGCTCACGAGCACGCCGGCCACCGAGCTGCGCTACGCCGCCCGGACCGCCGAGCGGGAAGAGACGCGCGAGCGGATCACCCGGGTCCGGGCCGGCGACCTGAAGATCACCGAGGTCGACGACCCCAGCCGGGTGGCGCTGCGCTCCCAGCGGGTGATGCAGCAGCCCCTCGTACGGGAATCTCTGGCCGGGGTTCTCGGGCGGCCGCTCGAATCGCTGGGCAGCGTCGAGCACGACATCGTGCTGGAACGGGTCCTCGGCGGCGACAACCTGCTCGGCGTGGCCTTCCTGGAGCTGGGAAGCGTGGTGGCGCGCACCGTCGGACGGGTGCACATCCGCGACCGGGTGCAGGGCCGCGGCTTCGGCACCGGGTTCCTGATCTCGCCCCGCGTGCTGCTGACCAACAACCACGTGCTGCCCTCGGCCGACGTGGCCGCCACCTCGCGGGTCGAGTTCCACTTCGAGAACGGCCTGGACGGGCGGCTGCGGACCACGCAGACGTTCGGCCTGATGCCCGAGGCGTTGTTCCTGACCAACCGCGAGCTGGACTTCAGCGTCGTCGCGGTGCAGGAGCAGTCGGCCGGCCCGGCGCCCGAGCCGCTGGCCCGGCTCGGATTCAACCGGATCAGCCGCGACCAGGGCAAGATCCTGCTGGGCGAGTGCATCAACATCGTCCAGCACCCCGACGGCGGGCCCAAGCAGTTGGCCCTGCAGCAGAACGAGCTGATCGACCGCCTCGACGACTTCCTGCACTACCGCACCGACACCGCGCCCGGCTCGTCCGGTTCGCCGCTCTACAACAACCAGTGGGAGGTCGTCGGGCTGCACCACTCGGGCGTGCCGCGGCGCGACGGCGAGGGTCGCATCCTCACCACCGACGGCGCGGTGTGGACCGAGGGCATGGGGGAGACGCGCATCGACTGGATCGCCAACGAGGGCGCCCGCATCAGCAGCATCATCGCCTGGCTGGAGGCCTCGTCGGCGACCGTGCCGGACGGCCCGCAGCGACTCCTGCACGACGTGCTGAGCCCGCCGGCCGCGGTGGTCGTGCCTTCCTCCCCGGAGGCTTCGGCCCCCTCGTCGCGGGCTTCGGCTTCCTCCTCGGTCTCGTCCGCGGTCTCCTCCTCCGTCTCCTCCTCGGTCTCCTCTTCGGATCACGAGGTCACGGTGTCGGTGCCGCTGCATGTCACGGTTCGCATCGGCCGGGTGTCCCAAGGTGCGGTCGCTGTCGATCCGCCGACATAAGCTCGGGCCGGAACCGACTACCGTCGATCGTCCCGACGTCCCGAACCCCGCGGGAGCCGCCGTGTCGCAGTTCGCCGTGCTGCCCGACCCCGGCCAGGCCCAGACCCTGGACGAGGTCGCCGGTTGCCTGCGCCTGCTCAAGACCTGGGCCGGCAACCCGTCGTACGAGACCATCGCCGCCCGGGTCAACGCCAAGCGCCCGGCCGGCGAGCAGGTCGGCAAGACCACGGTCGTCGACTGTTTCCGCGCGGGCCGCCGCCGGCTCGACCCCGACCTGGTCGTCGCGGTCGTCGAGGCGTTGCACGACGACGTCGGCTACACCACCCAGTGGCGGCAGGCGCTGCGGGTGGTCAGCGGCGAGACCCGTCCCGACGCTCAGGTGCGGGTGCTCAACTCGCTGCCGCCCGACCCGCCGGGCCACATCGGCCGGGCCCCGGTCGTGCCGGCCGCGGTCACGGTGCTGTCCGGCATGGCCGGCGCGGGCAAGACCCGGCTGGCCGTGCACCTGGCCCACGAGCTGGCGGCGACCGGCCCGTTCGACCGGGTGCTCGTGGTCAACCTGCGCGGCTGCCACCCCGACCAGCCGCCGGTCGAGCCGGGCGCGGTCCTCGACGGGTTCCTGCGGCTGCTCGGCATGGCCGGCCAGCAGGTGCCGCACGACCTGGCCGCGCGGACCACGGCGTTCCGGTCGCGGCTGGCCGGCGCGCGCACGCTGATCCTGCTCGACGACGCGGCCGACGAGGATCAGGTCCGCCCGCTGCTGCCCGAGGCCCCCGGCAGCGTCACCCTCATCACCAGCCGCCGCCGCCTCGACCGGCTCATCGACGCGCTGCACGTGCCGGTCGGCGTCTTCACCCCGGCCCAGGCTCGCGCCTATCTGCGGGCCGCGGTGCCCGAGATCCCGGCCGGCCCCGACCCGGCCGCGGTCGACCGCATCGCCGCCACGTGCGGCTACCTGCCCCTGGCGCTGTCGCTGGTGGCCGGGCACATGCGCAACCGGCCCGGCTGGACGCTCACCGACCACGCCGACTGGCTCGCCGAACGCCGCCGCACCGGCCGGCTCGACCCGGGCGTGCAGGCCGCGCTCGACATCTCCTACCGGAACCTGTCGCCGCGGGCCCGCGACCTGCTGCGGCTGCTCGCCCACCACCCCGGCCCGACCTTCGACGCGGACGCCGCCGAGGCCCTCGCCGGCGTCTGCGCGCGGGACGAGCTGCGCGAGCTGGCCCAGCACCACCTCGTGACCCCGGCCGCGCCCGGCCGCTGGGCGATCCACGACCTCGTCCAGGTGTACGCGGCGGGCCGCTCGGCCGACGAGGACAGGCGGGCCGACCGCCGGGCCGCCCTGACCCGCCTGCTCGACCACCTGCTGACCGCCCCCGAGGCCCCGGCCGCCCTGACCGCCGCCGCGACCTTCGCCGCCGCCGAGGGCTGGCCCGCCCACGCCGCCCGCCTGCAGCAGAGAACCTCCGATTCGGCCTGCGAGGCCTGACCGCCCCGCCTCCGGCCGGCCGCGGCACCGGTCTTCCCCGGCCGGCCGCGGCACCGGTCTTCCCCGGCCGGCCGCGGCGCCGCGGAAAATCGGTTTCGGCCGGACGAGGGGCCGTGTTGAATCGCGGCGTGACCGATGTGCTGGTGTTGCATGGTTCGCCCGGGTCGGGCAAGAGCACCCTGGCGCGGGCCCTGTCCGAGACGCTCGCCGTCCAGCGGGTGGCGCACGGCGTCATCGACCTCGACGACTTGAGCATCGTGTACCCGCACCCCGGCCGGCAGTTCCCGCGCGACAACCTGCGCGCCCTCTGGCCCAACTACCGGGCCGCCGCGCCGGGCCTCAAGCTGATCATCCCGACCGTGTTCGCCGACGAGGAGGAGGTCGAGCTGCTGCGGGCGGCCGTGCCCGGCGCGCGTCTGCTCATCTGCGAGACGACCGCCCCCGTCGCCGTGCTCAAACAGCGGGTCACCGAGCGGGAGCCCACCGACGAGTGGCGGGAGCGGCTGCGCGACTACATCGACCTCTACCACTCCCGCTCCGACCACGAGCGCATCCGGCACTTCCAGGTCAGCACGCACCCGGTCACCGTCGAGCAGTCCGTCCGCGAGATCCTCGGCAAGGCGGGCTGGCCGGCCGACGTCGTCCGGGAGGCGTGAACGCGCTCTTCTAGGGCTTGCGGGCGCTCACGAGGTGGGTCGGCAACCACGGGCCCGACCACCACTGCCGCCGGCCCAGGTCGCGCCGGGAGACCGACTGCAGGCCCAGGCCGCGCAGACGCAGCTCGTACTGGCGGGTGTGGTTCAGGTCGGCCAGCAGCAGACGGCCGCCGGGGCGCAGCACGCGTACGGCCTCGGCCACGGCCCGGTCGCGGTCGCCGAACGCCTTGAGGTTGTGCAGGACGATGTTCGAGACGACCAGGTCGAACGACTCCGAGGGGAAGGGCAGCGCGGTGATGTCCGCCGTCTCGACCGTCACCACGCCGGCCACCCCCGCCGCGGCTGCGTTGCGCAGCGTGGCCTCCGGGCCGTTGCCGGACTGGTCGCCCGTCCGCCACAGGTCCACTCCGACCGCCCGGCCCGCCGGCACCCGCATCGCCGCCGTGATCAGCACGGCGCCGCGCCCGCAGCCCAGGTCGAGCACCTCCTCGTCGCCGCGCAGGTCGTCGAGCAGCCGCGCCCAGACGACGAACTTGCCGTAGCGCGAGGCGTAGAACCCCAGGCCGCAGCACGCGCCGATCAGCACGACGCCGATCAGCGGCCAGAAGGTGCGGCTGACGACGGCCTGGACGAGACCGGCGGCCATCAGCAGGGCCGGGACCGCGATCAGGCGCGGCGCGTCGAATCCGTAACTGCCGGGCGGGCGCTCAGACATCGGCTTCGTCCCGGACCGGCATGGTGGCGATCGCGGTCAGAGCGGCCAGATGCTTCCCGTACGCGCTGCGCCCGGCCGCCGTGAGCGAGAGCCACGTCCGCGGCCGCTTCCCGACGTACCCCTTACGCGCCTTCACGTAGCCGGCCTCGCTCAGTAACGTCACCTGCCGCGAGAGCACGGAGTCGCTCACCTCCACGGTGTCGCGGACGAACGCGAACTCGGCTTTGTCGGCGGCGGCGAGACAGGCCACGATGGAGAGCCGGATCGGCGAGTGGATGACCGGGTCGAGCCCGTGCCGGGGATGCCCGGTCATCGGGCCCTCGCCGCGGCCGCGACCATCGGCAGAGCCACCACCGCGCCGGCCGGAACCCAGAACGCCACCCGATCGGCGAACAGCAGATGCCCGATCATCGTCCCGGCCAGCCACAGCGCCGTCCAGGCCGCGGTCGCGCGCAGATAGAGCCGCCGGAACCCGTGCCCGACCACCCGCCGCGGCCGGGCATAACTCAGGACGCTCAGCAGAAACCCGCCCCACACCACACCGGTGACCACCGCCCAGGCCCCGTGCGTCAGGCCCCCGGCCGGGAAGAACACCAGAGTGGCCATCCCGTACGCGGCCAGGGCGCGCCGCACCCACGACGAGTGATCCCGGACCGCCGCCCCGGACTGGTCTATTCCCGCCAGCGCCACGGCCGCCCGGGCCGGGCTCATCTCGTCGTCCCCCGTCATGTCCTCAGGCTACGACTTACTTTCCAACTTGGAAACTACTAAGCACTTCGAAAAGTGTCGTCGCAGCGGCACACCGTCGAGAAGGAGTCAGGCCCGGACCGAACCGGCGGCGCGGCGGGGGCCCGTGGACCGTGCGGCCCCCGGCCGATCGGATCGTTGATCGGCACCGGACCGGCGGACGCTAGCCGATCGGGTCGTTGAGCAGGGCGGCGAAGCCGAGGTCGGCCGCGCCCAGCAGGGTGGCGTCGGCGGCCAGCGCCGAGACCGTCAGCCGGGCCCGCTCTCGCGAGACCGGCATCGCGTGCCGGGCTATGCGGGCCGCCACCTGGGGCGCGGCGGCCGTGTAGACGTCGCGGAGCATGCCGCCGAAGATGACCACGCCGGGGTTGAACAGGTTGATCAGGTTGGCCACGCCGATGCCGAGCCAGTCGCCGATCTCGGCCACGGCCGCGGCCGCCGCCGGGTCGCCCGACCGGGCGTCACGAACCACCGCGCGGATGGCCTCGGCGCCGATCGGGCCCGGGGTGCGGCCGGCCGCGGCCAGCAGGGCGTACTCGCCGGTCTCGGCTTCCAGGCAGCCGTGCGAGCCGCACAGGCACGGGCGGCCGTCGTTCGGGTTGACCAGCATGTGGCCGACCTCGCAGCCGTAGCCGCCGTCGCCGCCCAGGAGCTGACCGCCGACCAGGATGCCGCCGCCCACGCCGACGTCGCCGTGCAGATAGATCAGGTCGGGGATCCCGGCGCCGGCGCCGCGTTCGAACTCGGCCAGCGCGCCCAGGTGGGCCTCGTTGCCGACGGCCACGGGACGGCCGATGTCGAGGGCCTTGGCCAGTTCGGTGCCGAACGCCTGGTCGACCCAGCCCATCTCGGGGCCGTAGCGGACCATGCCGTCATTGGGCCGGATCATGCCGCAGTACGAGGCGCCGACCCCGGCGCAGGTCGAGCCGGGCGGGGCGGTGGCGAGCAGGTCGTGGCCCAGACCGGCCAGCTTGCGGACGACGGTGTCGAGGTCCACGCCCGTACGGGTGCGCGGGGCCGACCGCCGGTCGAGCACCCGGCCGCCCAGCCCGACCCGGGCGGCCGTGAGATGGTCGACCGCCACGTCGAACGCCAGCACGAAGACGTGCGGGGACGGGCGCACCACCAGCGACGGCCGCCCCGCCCCCTGGGTGCCGGCCGGATGCTCCTCGGTGACGAGCCCGGCCGCGACCAGCTCGGCCGTCAGCGCCAGGATCGTGCTCCGGTTGACGGCCATCCGCTCGGCCAGCGCGGCACGCGAGAGTGGCCCGCTCACATGGATGTGGTGGAGCAGGATCCCGAGGCTCGGCCGGTGTCTGTGCATCCCACCGACATCCAACGCGCACGGGCTGCGCTTGCCAAGCCCCCGGTCAGGGAGACACGCGCACCGGCTCGACGTGCCAGATCCGCGACAGATAGTCGGCCACCGTCCGGTCGGCCGAGAAGAACCCGCTGTTCGCGGTGTTCAGGATCGACATGCGGGTCCACTTCTCCTGGTCCTGCCAGGCCGCGGCGACCTCGTCCTGCTTGTCGACGTAGGAGCGGTAGTCGGCCAGCGTCAGGTATTCGTCGCGGTCGAGCAGCGACTGCGCCACCTCCTGGCCCACCCCGCCGAACGCGCCGGACCGGATGGCGTCGAGGGCCGCGCGCAACTCCTCGTCGGAGTCGCTGACGGAACGGGGGCGGTAGTCCGAGGCGCGCAGCGCGGCGGCGGCCGGGGCGTCCAGGCCGAACAGGAAGAAGTTGCCGGCGCCGACCCGGTCGCGGATCTCGACGTTGGCGCCGTCCAGCGTGCCGATCGTCAGCGCGCCGTTGAGGGCGAGCTTCATGTTGCCCGTACCGGAAGCCTCCTTGCCGGCCATCGAGATCTGCTCGCTCAGGTCGGCCGCGG
This sequence comes from Actinoplanes sp. NPDC021490, assembly GCF_055562135.1. Lineage (NCBI taxonomy): Bacteria > Bacillati > Actinomycetota > Actinomycetes > Micromonosporales > Micromonosporaceae > Actinoplanes > Actinoplanes sp. NPDC021490. Next base: position 158,071 of record NZ_JBVHFW010000002.1, on the reverse strand, counting down.
GAATGATCCGCTCGGCCAGCGTCACGTTGTAGTTGGGCGGAAACACCACTCGCAGCAGGCCCGACGCTTTCGGGTCGGCCGCGATCGTCGCCGCCACCGCGTTGATCAGCCGGATGATCGACTTGGCCGCGTAGTAGGCCGGGGCCGCCTTGCCGCCGAACAGCACCGTGCGGGGAACGCCGAAGCGGCCCGGGTCGGTGCGCAGCCGGTGGTACAGCGTGATCACGTGCAGGAGCTTGAGCTGCTGCCGCTTGTACTCGTGGAAACGTTTGATCATCACGTCGAGCATCGCGCCCGGGTCGCCGAGCCCGAGAGCCGCCTTGGCGTGCCGCTTCTCGGCACGCCAGCGCGACCGGAACGACGCGTCGTCGGCCAGCGGGGCCAGGCCGGACAGCAGGGACAGGTCACGCAGCCAGGCGTCGCTGCCGAGCCCCGAGGTGATCAGCTCGGCCAGGCCGGGGTTGGCCAGCCGGACGAAACGCCGCGGGGAGACGCCGTTGGTGACGTTGGTGAACCGGTCCGGCCACAGGGCGGCGAAGTCGGTGAACGTGGTCGAGGTGAGCAGCTGCGAGTGCAGTTCGGCCACGCCGTTGACCGCGAAGGTGCCGGTGACGGCCAGATTGGCCATCCGGACGCGGCGCTGCGGCTCCTCCTGGATCAGCGACATCCGGCGTACGCGGTCGAGGTCGCCGGGAAAACGGGAACGGACCTCGCCGAGCAACGCCTCGTTGATCGTGTAGATGATCTCGAGGTGGCGGGGCAGCAGCCGGCCCAGCATCTCCACCGGCCACGTCTCGAGCGCCTCGGGCAGCAGCGTGTGGCAGGTGTACGCGAACGTCTGCCGCACGATCGACCAGGCCTGGTCCCACTCCAGCCGCTCCTCGTCGACCAGCAGCCGCATCAGCTCGGGAATGGCGAGCGTCGGGTGCGTGTCGTTGAGCTGGATGACCGTCTTGGCCGGGAAGTCGGCCCAGTCGGAATTGCGGAACCGGAAGCGCCGCACGATGTCGCGCAGCGAGCACGACACCAGGAAGTACTGCTGCTTGAGGCGCAGCTCGCGGCCCATGTCGGTGCTGTCGTCGGGATAGAGCACCTTGCTGATGTTCTCGGCGCGCACGGCGTCCTGCACGGCCTCGGCGTACTGCCCGGCCGCGAACCGCCGCAGGTCGAACGACGCCTGCGCCGCACGGGCCCGCCACAGCCGGACGATGTTGACGGTCTCGGTGCCGTAACCCGGGACCAGCAGATGGCTGGGCTCACCGTGCACGACCTCGCCCGGCACCCAGCCCTCGGGGCCGAGGAAGCCGTAGAAGCCGACCGTCTGCCAGTCGTCGGCGGCCGGGAACTCCCACGGGTCGCCCTGGAACGCCCAGTCGTCGGGCCGCTCGACCTGCTCGCCGTGGACGAACTCCTGCTTGAAGATGCCCAGGTCGTAGCGGATGCCGTAGCCGACCGCGGGGATGTCCATGGTGGCCATCGAGTCGAGCAGGCAGGCCGCGAGCCGGCCCAGGCCGCCGTTGCCCAGACCCGGCTCGACGTCGAGCGCGGCCACCTCCGCGGGCGAGAAGCCCAGCGCCTCGAGCGCGGCCGGCGCCAGGTCGGCGGTGCCGCTGTAGAGCAGGTTCTGCTCGAGCTGCGGACCGAGCAGGTATTCCGCGGACAGGTAGTAGACCCAGCGCGGGTTGCTCTCGTAGTGCGCCGCGGCCGTGCGGGCGCGGCGGGCGGCGAGCCGGTCCCGCACGGTCAGGGCGAGCATCTCGTACGCGTCCTGCGCGCTCGCCGATTCGACCGTCGTGCCCCGGCGGTAGTACAGGTTGCTCAGCAGATCCTGTTCGAACTCGGCCGGTGTGCTTCCGAGCGGCCGCAGCCCGTTGCGAAGGTCCATGTTCCGCACCCTGCCCCATAGACGTTTCCAGCAACTTACTGCGCAGCGAACGCCGAGTCCTCGATGTGAGCCGTGCAAACGCCCGGGTTGCCGTCAGGTTGCTGAATGTCAGACGTTGACGCTGGCGAACTGCCGGCCCGCGGTGTTGACCACCCGGACCGAGGCGACATCGGCCGGGTCGATCAGCGCGCTGCCGTTGAGCGTGGTGCCGCCCGCCTCGCCGGCGGGCGAGACGATCCAGCTGCCGGCCTGCACGGTGAACCCGTCGCGGGCCACCACCTCGAGCACGCACTTCTCGCCCGCGGGGATGCCGGCGACCGCCGCCGTGACCCGCACCCAGCCCGTAGCCGGGGCGACCGCCACCGTGATCCGGGCGCCGGTGGTGGCGTCGACCGCGGTGCCCGTACGCGTGCCGGCCACCGACGTGGGCGTCGTGGCGGTCGGCGGGGCCTGCGCGACCGGCGCCGGGGGAGCGGTGGACCGGCCCGCGAAGACGCCGCCTCCGACCGCGGCGAGGACGGCGACCGCGGCCGCGGCCGACATCAGGAACATCCGCCGGCGCCTGGCCCCCGACGACTGGCTGCGCACCTCGCGCAGGGTGCGCTGCAGCAGCAGGTCGCCGCCGTCGGGCGGGCCCTCGAGCAGCATCTCCTCCGGCACGGCTTGCAGCCGCGACGTCCATTCGCGCAGCGACTCGACCTCGGTCCGGCACTCGGCGCAGCCGGCCAGATGCCGGTCGGCCTCGTCGCGCTGCCCGGGCGTGAGCTCGCCGACCAGATAGCCGGCGAGGTCGACGTGGTCGCCGGTCTCGGGGGTGGTCACGACGCCGCCCGCCGGGTGGCCGTCTCGTCGCACGTGAGACCGTTGTTGAGGCAGGTCACGACCCGTTTCATGGCGGCGTCGGGCATGAGGTTGACCAGGAACCCGTGATCGGTGGCGGGGTGGTTGTCCTGTCCGTCGAAAGCGTCGATCTGGTAGCGCGTGCCCGGCGGGACCGCGTACGTCATCGTGATCCTGAGCTGCGGGACCGCGAACGTGCCGGCCGGGCAGCCGCCGCCCTCGGCCGGGAAGACGACCTGCTGACGGTGGCCGGGGCTGTCCAGCTGACGGCCGTCCCAGCAGCTGGGGAAGTCGAAGATCCGTACCACCTGGGCTCCGTCCTCACACGCGGGGTAGCTCATCGTCTGCCGGTCCAGTGTGTCGGAGCAAGTCCACCAGGCCTTGGCCAGCCGCCCGCCGTTGGTGTGCGCGTACGCGTCCCCGACCCCCACCCGCAGCAGCCGCGGCATCGCCAGCACCGGCCCGCGCGGGTTGCCGCGGTAGGTCATCGTCAGCGACACCGGCACCTGGATGGGCCCGCCGTGCTCGTCCCGGCCACCCTCAACGTAGCGCAGCACCGGCCAGAAATACGTCGACGCGTCACCGTTGGTGCAGGTCGTGGGCTTTCCCAGCAGGTTGTCGACGGTCGAGTCGTCCCGCACGCCCAGATTGCCCACGTAGTCGTGCATGTGATGTTGTGGCCCCGGCCGGCCCGGCGTGACCACGATGTTGGCTGTGTTGCGGTGGCCGCCCTCGTTGCGGCCGCAGTTCCACGCGTACGACCCGGTCGAGGCGCCCGGCATGGCCGGGGGAGCGGCCGCGACCGGATCGGCGTCGGCCATGCTGACCGAGTAGGGCCCCAGGTCGGGCCCGCGCAACGCCGGCACCAGGGCGGCGACTGCCACCACGGCGACCAGGGCCCCCTCGAGGGCGACGGCCGCCCGACCCATCGACATGGTTCGACGATACTCAACCCGGGCAGGTCGCCCCGGGCGGCGGCAGGACCAGGTCGATCAGATATCTGTCCACGGCGGCGGTGGTGCAGGGCGTGTTCCCGTACGCCCCGTGCCCCGACCCCTCGTAGGTGACGAGCCGCCCGTGCCGGCCGAGCTGGGCCGCCACATGGGCGGCCCAGACGTAGCCGGTGCGCACGTCGTGCCGCGAGTTGAGCAGCAGCAACGGCGTCCGGGTGTGCACGTCGAGCCGGTGCGGCGGGTTGGCGACCGGCTGCGGCCAGCCCAGGCAGGCCCGGATGGCGAGCAGCCCCCCGCCGTACCGGACATCGGGCGCGGCCCGGCGGGCGTCGCCCACCAATCGCTCGTATGCTGCGAAATCACGCACCGCGGCGGGCCAGTCGGCGCAGAAGACCGACGACACGAGCGGCGGCAGCTTGATCGTCGGCGCGGTGCCGTCGCGCAGGCCGGCGATGTCGTCGGCCAGGCCGGCCCGGTTGGGTGCGGCCAGCCGGGCGATCGGCAGCATCGCGATCTCGAACGCCGTGTACGGCGGGTATTCGCCCCGGTCGGTCCGGCGCAGCACGTCGTTCCAGATGGCGCGGACATCGTGGCCGCGGAGCACGCAGTCGTCGCTCCGCCCGCACCACGCCACGAACTCGTCGAACGCGTCCTGCGCCGCGAGGGCCTGCGTCCGGACGAACTCGCGCACACCGAGGCTGTGGTCGAACACGCTCTCCAGCACGATCGCCCGGACCCGGCCCGGGTAGCGCTCGGCGTACTGCTGGCCGAGCAGGGTGCCGTACGAGCTGCCGTGGAAGGTCAGCTGCCGAAGCCCGAGGGCCTGCCGCAGGGCGTCGAGGTCGCGGACCGCGTTCGCCGTGCCGGCGTGGTCCCAGACCGCGCTCGTGTCCCGGCAGACCGCCCATTTCGCCTGGTTGGAGGCAATGACAGAGTCGAAGTCGGCCTGGCTGGTGAGCAGTCCCGGCCGATCGAGCGAGAGGTCGCACTTCGGCCCGCCGCTGCGGGCGACCCCGCGCGGGTCGAAGCTGACCGTGTCGAAGCGGTCGAGGATCTCGGCGCTGAACCGGTCGCCGGCCAGGATCCGGTCGACGCCGGAGTCACCCGGCCCGCCCGGCCCGAAGACCAGAACCTTCCCGGACGGATGGCGGGCCGTGCGCCGCGCGACCGCCAGCTCGAACGTGGCGCCGTCCGGCCGCGACCAGTCGACCGGTAATCGCAGCGTGCCGCACCGCACGGCGCTGTCCTTGCCGCAGACCGTCCAGGTGATCGGCGGCTGTTGCTGTTTCGGCCCGGCGTGGCTGGGCGGGCCGGCCGCCAGCGCCAGACCGGTGACCAGGGCGACAAGGGACGCGACGACACTGCGGCGACTCATGGCGTCCATCCTGGACAACCGGCGCACCGAGAAGACATCGGTGAGATCCCTGAGCCGACCCCGGTGTGTGCCCGGTCCGCCAGGGGGAGGCGGACCGGGCACCCGGGGGGTCAGACGCGGGTCCAGACGGCGGTGTCCGGGGCCAGCGTCAGCTTGCCGGCGACCGGGCCGCCGACGTCGGGGGCGGAGGCCAGCAGCAGGCGGTGGGCGGGCACCGAGGCCGGCTCGGCGCCCATGTTGATCCAGACCGTGATCGGGTCGGGGTCGCCGTGCCGGGCGACCAGGTCGATCCGGATCAGCTCGCCGGTGCGGGTGACCGAGGCCAGGCCCGAGCCGAGCGGCTCGTAGAGGTCGCGCAGCAGGATCGCCTGCTGGTACATGGTCAGCGTCGACGCGGGGTCGCCCTCCTGCCGGTCGACCGCGTAGCCGGACCAGCCGGCGGGCAGCGGCAGCCACGGGTCGGCGCCGGAGGTGAAGCCCGCGGCGGGGGCGGACGAGTCCCACGGCATGGGGATGCGGCAGCCGTCCCGGCCGGCGCGCTTGCCGCCCGACCGCAAGAAGATCGGGTCGCGGCGGGCCTCGTCGGGCACGGACGCCTCGGGCAGGCCGAGCTCCTCCCCGGCGTACAGGTAGGCCGACCCGGGCAGGGCCAGCATCAGCAACGCGGCCGCGCGGGCCCGGCGCTCGCTGCCGTACCGGGTGACCTGCCGGGCCTTGTCGTGGTTGCCGAGCACCCACGGCGCGGGCGCGCCGACCGCGTCGAACGCGGCGAGCGCCTCGGAGATCGTCTCGGCGAAGGCCCGGGCGTCCCAGTCGCTCTTGAGCAGGCGGAACTGGAAGGCGTGGTGCATCTCGTCCGGGCGGGCGTACAGGCCGACCTGCTCCAGATCGGCCAGCGACACCTCGCCGACCAGCATCTTCTCGCCGGCGTACTCGTCGCAGACGCCCCGCCACCGCCGCCAGATCCCGTGCACCCGGGCCTGGTTGGTGGTCATGGCCTGCTCGGGGCCGTGCCCGAACAGCGTGGGCGAGTAGATGCCCGGGTTGTCGCGATACGCCGGGTCCTTGAACAGCCCGTACGCCACGTCGACCCGGAACCCGTCGACACCCAGGTCGAACCAGAACCGCAACGTCCGGTCGAAGTCGTCCGCCACCGCGGGGTTGTCCCAGTTCAGGTCGGGTTGCTGGGGCGTGAACAGGTGCAGGTACCAGCGGCCGTCCGGCGTCCGCGACCAGGCGGGACCGCCGAACATCGACTGCCAGTTGTTGGGCGGCGAATCCGAAGCGGGACGGAAGTGGTAGCGCGCGGCCTCGGGCGAGGACGGGTCCTCCAGCGCGCGCCGGAACCACTCGTGCTGGTCGCTGGTGTGGTTGGGAACGATGTCGAGCAGCACCCGAAGGCCCAGGTCGTGGGCGTCCGCGACCATCGAGCGGACGTCCTCGACGGTGCCGTAGGCCGGGTCGACCGCCGTGTAGTCGATCACGTCGTAGCCGCCGTCGGCGCCGCCCGACACGTAGTGCGGGGTCACCCAGACCGCGTCCACACCCAGCTCGGCCAGGTAGGGCAGCCGCGACCGGAGACCGGCGAAGTCGCCCACGCCGTCGCCGTTCCCGTCGGCGAACGAGCGCAGGTAGACCTGGTAGATCACCGCGTCACGCCACCATTCGTCGCGCCCGGAGCGCGTGGCCAGGCACATGTCTTCGATCGGCTCAGCTGACATGCCGTACCGATCGGCTGGTTCCCCGGGGGGAGTCAGGGTCGCACCGAACGGCAACTGCTGTGGACCCGTGTCACTCTTGGTAGGCCGACACCCTCCGGGAGGTAGCAATGTCCGACACGCGTCCACGAGGCGAGACCTTCGAATACGCGGGCGCGACCGTCGAGCTCGTCGACGCGGCGACCATGCTCGCCGCGGCCCGGGTCAACCCGGTCGAGCTGCTTCGCCGGTCCGTCTGGCCCGCCCCCGTGCAACGCGTCGACCTGACCGTGAGCAGCGCCGACCGCCCGGGCGGCCCGGTGCACACGTTCGCGGCGGCGATCAGCACGGCCGAGGAGCCGCTGAGCAAGGAACGCATCCGCAAGCTGGTGCTCGGCAACGACCCGGTCGGGCTGCTGCTGGCCAAGCGCATCGAGGCGGGCGACCCGATCGCCACCCGGATCGTCGACGGGGTGGGCGCGGCGGCCGCGGCGGCGTACAAGAAACTCGGTCTTGATCGCCCGGCCCCGCCGGTGGCCGAACGGGAACCGGGGACGCTGGCCGACGCGGTGGTGGGGCTGCAGGCGCAGATCTCCTACGACGAGACCGGCACGGTCGTGCGGCTGCACGCCGAGGTGCCGCGCGACGACGTGACGCCGGCCCACCTGCAGGCTTTCGTCGGGCTCACGCTGCAGGCGGTGATCGAGCTGACCGGCCCCGATTCGCTGACCGGGCGGCGGTACGTGGTGAGCCGCGAGACGCTGTCGGCGGTGCCCGTGACCACCCAGGAGGTCACGCTGGACATGGTCGGCGGGCTGGCCGACGTGGTGTCCGAGCTGCGGCAGATCGCCGTGTCGTTCCGCCACCCCGAGGCGATGGCCCGCTGGGGCGCCCGCCGTCCGCAGGGCCTGCTCATGTACGGCCCGCCCGGCACCGGCAAGACGATGCTGTCGCGCGCGCTGGCCAACGAGATCGGCGCCGACTTCCGCGAGATCCGGACGCCGGAGATCCTCGACAAGTGGCTCGGCGGCTCCGAGCGCAACATCAAGCAGATCTTCCGGGACGCCCGGCGCTACCGCGTGCCGACCCTCATGCTGTTCGACGAGTTCGACTCGATCATCAGCTACGCCGGGTCCGGCGGGGACGCGGCCAGCCAGGCCATCAACGCGGTGGCCGGCATCTTCAAGCAGGAGATGAATGACCTGATCGAGGCCAACCCGAACGTGATCGTGGTGGCCACGACGAACTTCCCGCACCGGGTCGACGACTCGCTGATCCGGTCCGGCCGCTTCGACGTCAAGATCAGCGTGCCCAAGCCGGACGACGCGTCGCGGGCCGAGATCTTCCGCAAGATGATCCGCGGCCTGATCGCCGCGCACGAGGCGCCCGGTTTCCAGATGTTCGCCGACGACCTCGACATCGCGGCGCTGGCCACGGCCAGCCACGGCCTGACCGGAGCCGACATCAAGGAGATCCTGCGCCGGGTGCAGCTGTCCAAGGCGATGCAGGACGCCCGTACGGGCGGGAACGTCGCGCCGATCACCACCGACGAGCTGCTGGCCAGCGTCCGGGAGCTGCTCGGCCCCCGGTGAGGAGGTTCACGGGCTCCGGAAACCGTTCTCGTAGGCGAAGATGACGATCTGCACCCGGTCGCGCAGCTGGAGCTTGGCCAGCAGCCGCCCGACGTGGGCCTTGACCGTGGCCTCGCTCAGCACCAGTTCGGCCGCGATCTCGGTGTTGGTGAGCCCGCGGGCGACCAGGCCGAGCACCTCCCGCTCCCGGGTGGTCAGCTGCTCGAGCGGCGCCGGCCCGCCGGCTGTGGGCAGCATCGGCGCGAACCTCTCCAGCAGGCGTCGCGTCACGGCCGGCGCCACCACGGCGTGACCGCCGGCCACTGCGCGGATCGCGGACAGCAGGTCGGCCGGCGGCACGTCCTTGAGCAGGAAGCCGCTGGCCCCGGCGCGCAGGGCGGCGTACACGTACTCGTCCAGGTCGAACGTGGTCAGCACCAGGCTCCGGGACGCGCAGCCGGACGCCACGATCGCGCGAGTGGCCTCGATGCCGTCCATCACCGGCATCCGGATGTCCATCAGCACCACGTCCGGTTTCAGCGCCCGGGTCATCGCCACCGCCTTTGCGCCGTCCGGGGCCTCACCGACGACCGTGATGCCGGGCTGGGCCTCGAGCACCAGCCGGAACCCGAGCGACAGCAACGGCTGGTCGTCGGCCAGAAGCACCGAGATCGTCATGCGTCCACCGGCGCTTCCCGCAACGCCAGCCGCGCGTGCACCCGCCACCCGGTGCCCTCGCGCGGCCCGGCCTCGACCCGGCCCCCGTACGCGACCGCCCGCTCGGCCATCCCGATCAGCCCGTGCCGGGCGGCCGGTCCAGGTTCGCGCGCCGCCCGGCCACCGCCGTCGTCCACCACGTCGATGGTCGCCCCGTCCGGCCCGTACGCGAGCCGCACCCGCACACCGGCGCCCGGCCCGGCGTGTTTGAGCGTGTTGGTCAGGGCCTCCTGCACGATGCGGAAGATCGCGAGCTCGGCGCCCGGCCCCCAGTCCCGCCGGGTGCCCTCACGGGTCAGCGTCACCTCGAGCCCGGCCCGGCGCACCTGCTCGATCAGCTCGCCGAGCTCGTCGAGCCGGGGCTGAGGCTCCCGCCCCGGCTGGTCGCCCTCGCGCAGCAGGCCGACCAGGCGCCGCATCTCGGTGAGAGCCTGCCGTCCCGTGGCGGCGACCTGCGTCATCACGGGCGGGGCCTGCTGCGGGGCCGCCGCAGCGCCCTCGGAGAGCGCCACCATGACGGTCAGGTGATGGGCCACGACGTCGTGCATCTCGCGGGCGATGCGGGCCCGCTCGTCGGCCACGGCCAGGCGGGCCCGCTGGTCCCGCTCGACCTCGAGGCGACGGGCGTGGTCCTCGAGAGCGGTCAGATACGCCTGGCGGGTGTGCTGGCTGATGCCGATCGCGGCGATCGCGACCGTCATGACCGCCACGGCGCCGAAGCCCGCCCAGCCGGCCGCGTCGCCGGGCTGGGCGAGCAGCCCGGCCAGCAGCGTGAAGGCGACCGCCGCCCAGGTGGGCCGGGCCGGTCGATGACGGGCCACCGCATAGAGCGCGACCAGCGGGACCAGGAAGATCGCCGGCGTGCGGGCCCCGAGCGCGCCGCCCAGGCCGATGAGAACGATGGCCAGCCAGAAGACCGCGACCGGCCACCTGGTTCGCCACAGCAGCGGGAGGCAGGGCACGACCACGGCCGTCCAGTCGAGCCACGACGTGCCGGGGGAGGTGGCGCCCGTGCGACCGGTCTGGATCACCAGGCAGGCGGCCAGGGTCAGGGCCGTTGCGAGGATGTCGGCCGGGTGCAGACGGATTCGCATGGTTGGCCGCCCTTCTCGGTGCTGTCGCGGTGTACTCTCCCGGGCCGGGGTCAGGCCCGCAATGAGGGGATCACGGATCGCGGCGCGCCACGACGGCCGCTCCCACGGCCAGCGCGACCACCACCCACACCGCCAGCGCCGCAGCCGCCGGACCCGGCGACAGCATGCCCGCCGGGTCACGGGCCGTGTCCGTGTAGAGCGCCTGCGCGGCAGCCACCGGCGTGTACTTGACCAGCCGGTCACCCAGATCGTCGGGCAGCGCCGCACCCAGCAACGCCGGGAACACCATGATGGCCAGCACGAACGTCGTGATCGCGGCGGCCGTGTGCCGGATCAGCGCGCCCAGCCCGAGCCCGAGCAGCGCCAGCAGCACCGGTGCCACGAACGCGCCCACGAGGTGGTCGCCCATCCCCGGCAGCGGCCCGGCCACCCGCCGGAACACGGCCGCGGAGAGCAACACGACCGCGGCCATGAAGGGCAGCGCTGCCACGGTCAGCACGACGGCCTTGGCCGCCAGCACGGCCAGCCGGGCCGGCACGGCGGCGAACGTCGCCCGCACGAGCCCCGAGCCGTACTCGCCGGTGATCATGACGATGCCGACCACGCCGAGAAGCAGGGACACCACGTCGACGCCGAGGAAGGGCGCCGAGGACGACGGCGCGGTGTCGTTGGCCGCGATGGTGGCCGACAGGCCGACAGTGGTCGCGGCGATCAGCGCGAGCAGTGTCCACGTGGAGCGCAGGGCCACGAATTTCGTCCACTCGGAGCGGACGACCCGGGCGAAGGTGACTCCGCGGATCATCGGGTCAGCTCCATGTACGCCTGCTCCAGCGTGGCCCGCCGCGGGGTCAGCTCGTGCAGCACGACACCCTCGGCGGCGGCCAGCGCGCCGATGTCGGGCGCCCCGAGGCCGGAGACCGACAGCCGGTCGGCGTCCGGGGAGGACACAGTGGCGCCCCGGGACCGCAGCGCCGACCTCAGCCGTACGGCGTCGGGGGTGCGTACGGTGACCGAGGCCGGAGCGACCCGGCCGATCAGACCGTCCACCGTGGTGTCGGCGAGCAGGCGGCCGTCGCCGATGATCACGAGGTGGTCGGCGGTCACCGCCATCTCGCTCATCAGGTGACTGGAGACCAGCACCGTACGCCCGTCGGCCGCGAGCTCACGGATGAGCGTGCGCACCCACAGCACCCCGTCCGGGTCGAGGCCGTTGACCGGCTCGTCGAGGATCACCACCTCGGGGTCGCCGAGCAGGGCGGCCGCGATGCCGAGCCGCTGGCCCATGCCGAGCGAGAACGTCCCGGCCCGCCGCCGCGCCACCGGGGCGATCCCGGCCTGTTCGAGCACCTCGCCGACCCGCCCGTCCGGGATGCCGTGGGTGCGGGCCAGGCCGAGCAGGTGCGTCCGGGCGGTGCGTCCCCGGTGGATCGAGCGGGCCTCGAGCAGCGCGCCGGCCACGCACAGGGGCGCCCGGTGCTCGCGGTAGCGCTTGCCGTTGATCAGCGCCGCCCCGGCGGTCGGCCGGTCGAGTCCGATGATCATTCGCATGGTGGTGGATTTGCCGGCGCCGTTGGGGCCGAGGAAGCCGGTCACGCGGCCGGGTTCGACCGTGAACGACAGGCCGTTGACCGCGGTGGTCGAGCCGTAGCGTTTGACAAGGTCGTGAACTTCAATCATGGCTTCGACGCTAGGAACCGGGCGGCCGGGCCGGAACCACCCACGGTCGCTATCCGGGCACTACCGCGGTCTGCCGGGTGCGCCAGGGGAGCAGGGCCGAGCTGGCCAGGACGCCGAGGCCGCACACCAGCAGGGCGGTCCGGAGGCTGGTCACCGCGGCCAGCAGGCCACCCAGCGCGATGCAGACCGGCTGGACCGTGCGCGAGGTGATCTGCCAGCAGGCGATCACGCGGGACAGGAAGCCGTCGGCGGTCTCGGTCATGCGGTAGGTGGCGAAGGCCGGGTTGAAGACGCCGGAGCCGAACAGCGCCAGGAATTCGACCGTGGTGATCAGGATCAGGCCGGGCAGGCCCGGGGGCATGAACGCGAGCGTCCACAGCCACAGCGCGCGGCCCACGCCCGAGACGAGCAGCACCTTGCGGCGGCCGTAACGGGTGGTCAGCGGGCGCACCAGCAGCGCGCCGGCGATGCCGCCCAGGCAGGGAATGCCCCAGGCGAGGCCGTACTGCCACGGCTCGAAGCCCAGGTCGCGCAGCATCAGGACGGTGAGCAGCGGGGAGCCGGCCATCATGGAGCCGCCGAACAGCTGAGAGTTGATGAACAGAGTTCGCAGCCCGCGGTGACCGGCGATGTAGCGCCACCCGGCAGTGATCTCGACGAGCCGAGGAGCTTTCGCCCGTACGGGCGGTGCCGGCTCGGGAGTCCGGAGAGAACGCACACCGAGGGCCGAGAGCAGGAAGCTCACCGCGTCGGCCGTGATGGTCCACGCGACCCCGAACCACGAGGTCAGCGCGCCGCCGAGGGCCGGGCCGGCGCTGTACGCGGTCCAGAACGTCGCCTCGAAGCGCCCGTTGGCCGTGTCCCGGTCGTCCGGCCCGACGAGCGCCTTGAGGTGCGACCCACTGGCCGCGGCGAACGCGATCGTGCCGGCCGACTGGACGACCGCGACCACGCAGAGCTGCGCGTACGAAAGCACCCCGGCCAGCATCGCCACCGGCACGCTCACCATGATCAGGAAGCGGACGAGGTCGGCCCCGATCATCACGGGCCGTTTGCGGCGATGCTCGATCCACGGTCCCAGCGGCAGCGCGAGCACGGCCGCGGCGAGCCCGCCCAGCGCGGCCAGCAGCGACACCTGAAACTCGGGCACGTCCAGCACGAGCACGGCCACCAGCGGCAACGCGCCGAACCCGATTCCCGTGCCGAGTTCACTGACCGCGTACGCCGACCAGAGCCGGCGGAAATCGGAGCTGAGCGCCACCCGGGCACCCTACTGGGCGGCGACCTCGGCGCCGTGGGAGGCGGGCTGTTCGACGGGTCGCCCGAAGTGGTAGCCCTGCGCGTACCGGTAGCCGAGCTCGAACAGCGCCGCCGCCTGCTCGGCCGTCTCCACGCCCTCGGCCACGGCGGTCAGCCCGAGACCGTCGCTGACCTGGATCAGCGCCGTGGCGATGACCGCGTGCCGGCCGGCCTCGGTGATGTTGTCGACGAACGACTTGTCGACCTTGAGCACGTCGACCGGGACGGTCTGCAGCAGGGTCAGCGAGGAATGCCCGGTGCCGAAGTCGTCCAGCGCGATCCGCACGCCCAGCCGGTGCAGGTCCTCGACCGCGCGCACCGCGACGCCCCCGCCGGACACCGCGGTCTCGGTGACCTCGACGATCAGGCGCCCGGCAGCCATCCCGCAGGAGGCCAGCACCTCGGCGACGACCTCGGCGAAGCCAGGTTCGGCGAGCTGCCGGGCCGACACGTTCACGCTGATCCGCTCGGGGGCGCCGACGGCGGCGCGCCAGGCCATGAACTGCTCGCAGGCCGTCCGCAGGATCCACTCGCCGAGCTCGACGATGAGCCCGTTGCGCTCCGCGACCGGGATGAACTCGGCCGGGCTGACGAAGCCGCGGGCCGGATGGGTCCAGCGGATCAGCGACTCGACGTAGCGCGGTTCGCCGCCGGGCAGCGACACAATGGGCTGGTAGACGAGGTGGAACTGGCCGCTGTCGAGGGCGGCCCGCATCTCGGCGCCGAGCCGGGCCTCCTCGCCGGCCCGGTCGTCGAGTTCGACGGCGTACCGGCGGAAGCGGGTCTCGGTGGTCTTGGCCGCGTACATGGCCACGTCGGCGCGGCGCAGGAGGCCGGCCGGGTCGCCGTCCCCGGCGATGCCGATCGCGGCGCCGATCAGCAACTCGTGCCCGTCGACCTCGAACGACCGGCGCAGTGCGCCGCTCAGCCGCTGGGCGACGGCATCGCCCTGCTCGGCGTTGGCGTCGGAGAGCAGCACGGCGAACTCGTCGCCGCCCATGCGGGCCAGCAGGCCCTCGCCGTGCAGTTCGGCGCCGAGGCGGGCGGCCACGGCGATCAGCAGGTGGTCGCCGACGGCGTGCCCGAGCCGGTCGTTGACCTGCTTGAAGCCGTTGAGGTCGAGCAGGCACACCTGGGGCGAGCCGGTGGCCGCGGCGGTGCGCAGCCGCAGCTCGAACCGGCGGCGGTTGGCCAGCCCGGTCAGGTCGTCGCGCATGGCGAGTTCCTCGAGCCGGGCCGCCTGCCGCTGGGTCCGGCCGACGAACCCGCCGAGGCGGGCGATCACCAGCAGGAACAGCACGACCGCGCCGGCGCCGATCGCGGCCCAGTTGATGGTCTGGCCCCGGGCGCCCTGCAGGAAGAGCACGGCCGGCACCGTCATCGTGACGCCGCCCAGCAGCACGAGCCGGCCGCGGCCGAAGCGGGTCCGGCCGGTCCGCCGCCCGATGTCGCGCATCGACGGGTGCAGCGCGGCGCCCGCCCAGAGCACGTACATGACCATGAAGCCCGCGTTGATCAGCCCGCCCGAATAGCTGGAGAACGCCTCGGTGAGGCTCCAGACCACGTCGCAGGTGAAGTTGACCGCACAGCCGGCGGCCAGCAGCCACAGGCTCGGGGCCCGCGCGCCCGGGCGGCTCAGCAGCCGGGTCACGACCGCGCACATGAGCACGTCGAACGTCGGGTAGCCGACCGTGACCAGGCGCTCCAGCGGCGGGGTGCCCGCGTCGGCGAGCGCCGGCTCGATGACGAGGACCCAGTAGACGAGCCCGACGCCGGCCGCGATGACCGCCGCGTCGATGATCCCGGAGCGTTCCCGCGGGCCCTCGCCCCGCGAGATCAGCAGCAGACCGGCGAAGAGCATCGGATACGCGGCGAAGTAGATCAGGTCGTCCCAGTACGGGAACGGATGCCGGCCCAGGACGAGCCCGGTCACCTCGTAGACGATGTCGGCGACGACGGTGCTGATCGTGCCGGCCGCGAAGAGCCACCAGCCGCGCCGGGCCGCCGGGCGGTGCCGCCGGATGCCCACCATGATCATCACAATCGAGACCAGGCCGAGGCCGTTGTAGGTCGCCACGGAGGCGACGTCGCCGTCGGGCAGCAGCAGGTAGCCGGAGGACACCAGAGTGCCCGCCACCATCCAGCTCCACCAGAACCTCATCGACTTCCGGATCGGCCGGATCGGCAGCGGCTTGACGATTCGCTGGTTGCTACGCCGGTGCGGCCCGGTCCACGATCGCCGCGGTGTCGGCCTGCGGGCCCAGCGTGCCGAAGGTGTGTCCCCAGTCGCCGCCGAGCCGGCTGGCGCAGAAGGCGTCGGCGACCGCGGGCGGGGCGAACCGGACCAGCAGGGACGCCTGGAGCAGCAGGCCCATGCGTTCGACGAGCCGTCGGGCGCCGGCTTCGCCCGGCCGGTCGCGCTCGAAGGCGGTGACCGCCGCGTCGAGCCGCCGGTCCGCGCCCGCCGCCGCGGACACTTCGGCCCGGAACGCGTCGACGCTCTCGGGCGAGCGCTGCATCGTCCGCAGCACGTCGAGGGCCTGGACGTTGCCCGACCCTTCCCAGATCGAGTTGAGCGGCGCGTCCCGATAGAGCCGCGGCAGCCCGGACTCCTCGACGTACCCGTTGCCGCCCAGGCACTCCAGCGCCTCGCCGACCACGGCCGGCTGCCGCTTGCACACCCAGAACTTGCCGGCCGCGATGGCCAGCCGCTTGAAGGCCTGCTCGTCGCGGTCGACCGCCCCCGCCAGCCGCATGGCCAGCGCGGTCGCGGCCTCCGATTCCAGGGCCAGGTCGGCCAGCACATTGCGCATGACCGGCTTGTCGATCAGCGGGCCACCGAACGCGTGCCGGTGCCGGGTGTGGTGGATCGCCTGGGTCAGCGCCGCGTGCATGCCCGAGGCCGAGCCGGTCACGCAGTCGAGCCGGGTCATCGCGACCATCTCGATGATCGTCGGCACGCCCCGGCCCTCGCCGCCGACCAGCCAGGCCACCGTGTCGTCGAACTCGGGCTCGCTGCTGGCGTTGCTGCGGTTGCCCAGCTTGTCCTTGAGGCGCTGAATGCGGAAGGTGTTACGGGTGCCATCGGGCAGCACACGCGGCACCAGGAAGCAGGACAGGCCGGCCGGGGCCTGCGCGAGCACCAGGAACAGGTCGCACATGGGCGCGCTGGTGAACCACTTGTGGCCGCGCAGCCGGTACGTGCCGTCGCCCGCCGGGGTGGCCGCGGTCGTGTTGGCGCGCACGTCGGAGCCGCCCTGCTTCTCGGTCATGCCCATGCCGGCGAGCAGGCCGGTCTTGGCCGACGGGGTGCGCAGGCCCGGGTCGTACGAGCGGGAGGCCAGCAGCGGCTCGTAGAGCGCCGACAGCTCCGGCGCGTGGCGCAGCGCCGGGATCACGGCGTAGGTCATCGAGATCGGGCAGGAGTGGCCGGCCTCGACCTGCGACCACACGTACAGCCCGGCCGCCCGGGCCACGTGCGCGCCGGGCCGGCTGTCCGCCCACGGGCTCCCGGCCAGGCCCTCGCCCACCGCGACCTCCATCAGGCGGTGCCACGAGGGGTGGAAGTCGACCTCGTCGACGCGGTGCCCGTAGCGGTCGTGGGTGATCAGTCGCGGCTCGTGCCGGTTGGCCTCGTCGGCCCAGCGCTGCGGCTCGGCCGTGCCCGCGAGCTTGCCCAGCCGGTGCAGGTCGTCGACGGCCCACGGCGCGCCCTCGCGGGTCACCGCCGCGAGCAGGGCAGCATCGCCGGCGACGTCGTGACCGGCCAGCGGGGGCGCCTGGTTGAAGACCTCGTGCGTCACCACCGCAGCCTACCGCTCAGTAACTAGGCCCGGAAGGCTTCGCACGCGCCGGTGGAGGGAGGTGCCGTCCCGGAGCGGCGCGTGCGAAGCGCGCACAACATCGCACACCTGAGACGGGGACGGGAGTGTCGGAAATCCGTCGGCCGGTCGGCGGGCGTGGGGCGCTATGGTCGGGCGTTGCGAGCGCGGAGGGGGAACGGTTGAGCACGACGGCAGCCGAGATGCTCGCCCGGCTGGCCGAGGCCGGCCGGATCGCCGCCGCCGCGGGCCGGGACGACCTGGCCGAGCGGCTCGCGCGGGCGGCCGGGGGGCTCGGGTCCGGCGGCGACATCGCCGTGGCCGTGGCCGGCGAGTTCAAGCAGGGCAAGAGCACGCTGGTCAACGCCCTGCTGCGCACCGACCTGTGCCCGGTCGACGCCGACGTCGTCACCGCGCTGCCGACGATCCTGCGCTTCGGGCGCCCGCCCTCGGCGGCCCTGCTCGACGACAACGGCGAGACCCCGATCGACTTCGCCGACGTTCCCGGGCACATCACCGGCGGCGGCCCCGGCGCCCGGGCGGTCGAGATCAGGATCGACCGGCGGCTGCTCGGCGCGGGCCTGGCGGTCGTCGACACCCCGGGCGTCGGCGGTCTCGACTCGGCGCAGGGCAACCTCACGCTGGCCACGCTGACGACGGCGGGTGCGGCCCTGTTCGTCACCGACGCCGCCCAGGAGCTCACCGCGCCCGAGGTCGACTTCCTCCGCCGTACGGTCGAGCGCTGCCCCCGGACGTACCTGGTGCTGACCAAGACCGACCTGCACGTCGAGTGGCGGCGCATCGCCGAGCTCAACGAGGCCCACCTGCGCCGCTCCGGGCTCGAGGTGCCGGTCGTGCCGGTCTCGTCGTTCCTGCGGATGCGCGCCCAGGCCCGCGACGACACCGCCCTCAACGCCGAGTCGGGTTTCCCGCGGCTGGTCGGCCTCCTGCGGACGGAAGTCATCGGCACGGCCCTCGACGACCGCATCGAGGCCGCCCGGGCCGAGCTCGCCTTCGTCGCCGCCCAGCTCCGTCAGCGGCTCGACGCCGGAGCCGCGGCCGCCCTCGACCCGCGGGTGACCGACGGCTACGCCGAGCGCTCGCGCCGCAGCGCCGCCCTGCAGAACGGCAGCTGGCAGGTCGTGCTGCAGGACGGCATCCAGGACCTGGCGGCCGACGTCGACCACGACCTGCGCGAACGCCTGCGCCTGATGATCCGGCTGGGCGAGGAGCAGCTGACCGGCTCCGACCCGCGCGACACCTGGCCCGACTTCCAGGCGTGGGCCGCGCGCGAGGCCTCCCGGGCCGCCGCCGACAACCTGATGCTGCTGGTCACCCGGGCCGAGCAGCTGGCCACCGAGGTCGCCGGGCGCTTCGGCCTGGAGGCGCACGAGCTCAGCGCCACCCTGCCCGCGCTGCCGACGAGCGCGGACAAGGCCCGGCAGATCGAGCTGAGCTTCCAGAAGTCCGGCATGGCGCACTTCCTCGGCGCCTTCACCGCGGCCCGGGTCGCGTACGGCGGCTTCTATCTGCTCGGCGCGGTCGGCGCGCTGTTCAGCGTGGCCTGGGCCGCCCCGCTCGGCCTGCTGGCCGGGGTCACGCTGGGGCGCCGCCTGGTCAAGGCCGAAAAGGAACGTCAGGTGCAGCAGCGGCGCGCGCAGGCCGGGCAGGAACTGCGCCGCTACGTCGACGAGGTCGGCTTCCACGTAGGCCGGGACAGCCGCGAGGCGGTACGCCGCACCCAGCGCCTGCTGCGCGACGAGTTCGCAACCCGCGCCCGCGAGCTGCACCGCTCGGCCCAGGCCGCCGAGGCCGCCGTCCGCGAGGTGGCCGCCCTCGGCGACGACCAGCGCCGCACACGCGCCGCCGCCCTGCACGACGAGCGCCGCCGCCTCGACAGGCTGGCCTCGTGACCCTGATCGCGCGCACCCGGGCCCTGCTCGACCAGGCGGTGACGGCCACCGGCGACCCCCGGCTGGCCCGGGCCCGGCGGCGCCTCGACGAGCCGCTGCGGGTGGCGATCGCCGGCAAGCTCAAGGCCGGCAAGTCCACCCTGCTCAACGCGCTGATCGGCGAGGAACTGGCCCCGACCGACGCGGGGGAGTGCACCCGCATCGTCACCTGGTACGCCGACGGCCCGGCCTACGCGGTCACGTCGCACCTGCGCGACGGCACCGCCGAGCCGAGACCGTTCGCGCGTCGCGACAGGGCGGTCCGCATCGACCTGGGCCGCCCGGCCGAGCAGGTGGAACGGCTGGAGGTGCGGGTCCCGAGCGCACGCCTGCGCCGCCACACCCTGATCGACACCCCCGGCATCGAGTCGCTGTCGTCCGGCGTGTCCGCCCGCACCCACACCTTCGTCAACGACGAGGGCCAGGCCGACGCGGTGATCTACCTGCTCCGGCACCTGCACGGCGGCGACGTCCGCTTCCTGGAGGCCTTCCACGGCGGCGAGGGCGGCACCCCGGTCAACGCGGTCGGCGTGCTCAGCCGGGCCGACGAGATCGGCGGGTGCCGCCTCGACGCGATGACCGCCGCCGGGCGGGTGGCCGGCCGGTACGCCACCGACGAGCGGCTGCGGCGGCTCTGCCCGGTTGTCGTCCCGGTCGCCGGGCTGCTCGGTGCGGCCGGGGCGACCCTGCGCGAGGACGAGTTCCGGGTGCTGGCCCAGGTGGCCGCGCTGCCCATGGACGACATCGTCGAGCTGCTGCTGACCGCCGACCGGTTCGCCGCGAGCGGCGAGGACCGCCGGCGGGTGCTCACCCGCGTCGGGCTGTTCGGCGTACGCCTGAGCACCCGCCTGCTGCGCGAGAGCGCGGTCACCGACGCCGCCGGTCTGGCCGCGGCCCTGACTGAGCACAGCGGCATCACCCGGCTGCGCGAGGTGCTAGCCGTCCACCTCGAAGGCCGGGCCGACGTGCTCAAGGCCCGCAGCGCCCTGGCGGCGGCCGACGCATGGCTGCCGCCGGGCTCACCGCTGGCCGCCGGCGCCGAGGAGATCCGGGCCGGCGCGCACGAGTTCGTCGAGCTGCGCCTGCTGCATCAGCTGCGTTCGGGCCGGCTCGCGCTGGCCGACGACCGCCGGGCCGAGATGGATCGGCTCCTCGGCGGGTCCGGCGGCGGCGCGCGGGCCCGGCTCGGCCTGCCCGGCGACGGCGATGTCGGCGAGGCCGCCCGGGCCGCTCAGGCCCGCTGGCAACGCCTGGCCGAACACCCGCTGTCCAATCGCGACCTGCGCACGGCGGCCCGCGCGGTGACCCGTACGTGCGAAGGCATTGTCGCCGGTCAGAACCAGCAGGGATGACCCTCGCGGTCGCCCGCCGCGGTCAGCACGGTCTCGCCCGTCCCGTCCGGCTTCATGATCACGATCTGCGGCCGCTCGTAGTCGCCGCGGGTGAAGGCGAACCACTTGCCGTCGGGTGACCATGTCGGATCCATCTCGCGGGCCGGATCGCTGGTCAGCCGGCGCGGCGGCTTCTTGGTCAGCTTGTCGACGATCCAGATGTCCGAGTTGCCGTCGGCGCTCTCCTTGGTGAACAGGATGTAGCTGTCGTCGGGGGCCAGCGCCGGGTCGACCGCCGGACCGTCCGCGGGGTTGGTGATGCGGCGGCCCGGCTCCTCGAGCGTCTTCGCGTTGAGCACGTAGATCAGCTTCTCGCCGGCGCGGAACACCCAGTAGACGATCGCCTTGCTGTCGACCGTGTAGAACGGGTCGTCCTTGGCTTCCTTCGAGAACGTCAGCTGCTCGGGCTCGCCGTCGTCGATCCCGATCCGGAAGATCTGGTTGAAACCGTCGACCTTCTTCATGTACGCGACTTTCGAGTCGTCCCCCGACCAGGTGGCGCGGCTGTTGGCGACGTCCTCGACCAGCGTGTGCCGGCTGGTGCCGGTCTTGTTCATGATCACGATGTCGTTGGTGTTGTCGGCGTTGGTGTGGGTCAGCGCGATCAGTTCCCGGTCGTGCGACCAGCGCGGCAGCACGTCACCCGGAACGGTCCCGGCGAACTCGGTGCGCTCCGTGCCGATGCCCGGCTTGAACGAGACCACCTTCGACACCCGGCCCGCGCTGTCGCCGGCGCCCGTGTCGACCCGGACGAGAATCGAGGCGTCGGTCGGATAGGGCGGCGGCGGGGTCGCCGATGTGACCGGGGTGCTGGGCTGGGCGGCCGTCTCACCCTGGCCACGATTGTTGTAGGCCACCACGGCCACGACCGCGCCGACGACCAGCACGACCGAGAGCCCGGCCGCGAGCGCGAGGCGCCGGGTCTTTTCCTTCCCGTACGCCTGGCGGCCGTCGAACACGGGCGGCGTCGGCCGCTCCGCCGCGAAGGGCGTCGTGCCGGTGAACGGCGGCGCCGGGTCGGCGGCGAACTGGGTGGTCGGCGCGGGCCTCGGCGCGGCTGTCGGCGCGGTGTCTCTCGCGAAGGGCGTCGTCGGCGTGAGCGGCTCGGACGGGAATGCCGACGTGGGCGTGGGCGGCTCGGACGGGAACTGCGCCGTAGGTGTGAGCGGCTCCCGGGCGGCCGCCGGATCCGGAACCGGGGCCGCGCCCCGCTGGAACGCCACCGGGACCCCGGCCCCCGATCGTTGCTGCGGCGGTGCGAACCGCTGCGCCGGCATCGGCTGGGTGGGGGTGGACGCCGGGACGGTTTCGCCGGTGGCGATCGCCGCGCCCAGCGCGACGCTGTGCTCCGGATGCGGGTCGGCGACGACCGGCCGCCCGAACTCCTCGCCCAGCAACTGCGCCACCACCGGGATCCGCGACGACCCGCCCGCCAGCAGGATCGCGCTGACCTCCGTCGCGTCGAGCCCGGCCGACCGCATGGCCCGCCGGGTGGCGTCGAGCGTGTCGGCCAGCGCCGGCGAGATCATCGACTCCAGTTCGGACCGGTTGAGCCGCACCCGGCTGTGCAGCCCCGGCAGCGCCACCGGGATCATCGCCTCGGTGTCGAAGGAGAGCGCCTCCTTGGCCTCCACGCAGTCGCGCCGCAGCCGGGACAGCGCGGCCACCACCTCGGGGTCGTCCGCGTCGAGCTCCAGCGCCGCGTCGCCCAGCGCGGCCACGACGTGAGAGAACACGGCCTCGTCGAAGTCGGCCCCGCCCAGCTGCTCGATGCCCTCGGGCTCGCCCAGCAGCGTGAACCCGTCGCCGTCGCGCCGCAGCAGCGCCACGTCGAACGTGCCGCCGCCCAGGTCGTACACCATCACGGTCTCGCCCGGCGCGATCCGCCGCGCGGTCGCGTGCTGCAGCGCGGCCGCCTCGGGCTCGGTGCGGAAGGCAACGTCCTCCGCGCCGGCCAGCCGCACGGCCTGGGCGAACTGCTCACGCTTGTAGGGTCCCCAGTTCGCCGGATGGGTCAGCGTGATCGCCGACGGGGCGGCGCCGCGCAGGCGGATTACCTCGTCGAGCACGTGGCGCAGGAGTTTGCCGGTGAGCGCGTGGGCCGAGAACGGGGCGCCGCCGACCAGGATCGGCACCGGGTCGCCGAGGCGGCGCTTGAACTCGCGGGCCAGGCGGGACGGTTCGGCCAGGCCCCGCCGTTCGGCCGCCTCGCCGAACAGCAGCCCGCCGTCCTGTTTGACGAAGACCAGCGACGGGATCTCGGCCCGGCGCCCGCCGAGGCGGACCACCCCGGCCGGCGCGTCGTCGCGCACGGCCGCCGCCGTCTGGGTCGTGCCGAGGTCGATGCCGAGGCCGTAGGTCCGCTCCACGCCGTGGATTTTCGCATCCGGGTGCGACATCGCGACGCTGCCCGATCGGGTATCCGCGGTGCGGAAAGGGCCGGATGTCCGACAGTGTGGATCTCCGCGTGTCCGGTTCCGACCCGGGGAGTTCACTTCGGCGAAACCTCCGGCCGCACTCCTCTGGATAGATTCCCGCCATCCTCGACAACGTTGACCCCTTCATCGGCACCGCGGCCACCGACCTGCCACCCGCCCGCGGTCTCGCCGCCACGTGGTGGTTCCCGAAACCGCAGGTGGGCAACACCCACCCGGGCGCCACGGCGCCCTTCGGCATGGTCTCCGCGTGCGCCTATTCGGGCGCGTACCCGACCGGCTACGGGCTCTACACGAAGAACACCGAGGGCGTCCCCGAGAGGATGTTCGAGCGGATCCAGGCGTCCGGCTTCACCCACTTCCAGCAGTCCGGCACCGGCGCGATCCGCAAGTACTACAACTACGTGCGCGTCACCCCGATGGTGCAGCCGCTGGACGACCTCGGCCAGTCCTGGGCCCTGCACGACGAGACGGCCGAGGCCGGCTACTACGCGGCCACGCTGGCCACCGGCATCCGCAGCGAGATCACGGTCGGCGACAAGGTGGCCGTGCACCGCTACACGTTCCCGGCCGCGAGCAGCGCCCGCGTGGTGCTCGACCTGTCCTGCGGCGGCCTGGCCACCGAGCTCGGCCGCACGGTGCCGCTGCGCGCGCAGATCGAGAGCATGGGCCACGGCCGGGCCCAGGGCACGGTGGTCATGGAGGGCGTGCCGCTGTCGGTCTACGTCGAGGTGGACAGCCCCGGCTGGCGGCAGATGCTCTGGTACGACCGGCGGCTCATCGACGGCGGCACCCGGCTCGACTTCGACAGCATCCGGCACACCAACCTGCGCCCGTTCGGCATGCTGTTCCGCGGTTCGGCCCGCGCCGGTCAGACGGTCGAGGTGCGGATGGGCTTCTCGCTGCGCGGATGCGACCAGGCCCGGGAGAACCTGCGGCGCGAGTGCGGCGGGGAGGGTCCGGCTTTTACCGCCGTACGGGCGAAAACGCGGGCCAAATGGGGCGAGCACTTCGACAAGGTCCAGGTCGACGGGGGCACTCAAGCCCGGCGTACGGTGCTCGGCACTGCTCTCTACCACGCGCTGATCAAGCCGTGCTTCGCCGACGACGAGAGCCCGTTCTGGCCCAACTCCGGCCCGTACGCCTTCGACGTCTGCACGATGTGGGACATCTACAAGACGCAGGTCCCGCTGCTGGCCGCGATCGCCCCCGACCGGGCCGCCGACCTGCTCGAATCGCTGATCCGGGTGTGCGAGGAGGAGGGCAACTTCCCGATCGGCTATCGCATGGCCCGCGGCGCCGACCGGTTCTTCCGCCAGGCCAGCGCCCTGGCCCACACCGCCCTGGCCGACGCCCACGCGCTCGGGCGCGCCCCCATCGACTGGTCGTGGGCGCTCGTGCACATGGTCGACGACCTGCGCCGCATGTACGGCGAGGACTTCTACGAGCACGGCGTGGTGCACCCGATCACCCACACCCTCGACCTCGCGTACGGGTATCACTGCACCGCCCGGGTGGCCCGCGCGCTCGGCGACCACCGTCTCGCGGCCGACCTGGAGGACCGCAGCCGCGGCTGGGTCAACGCGTTCGACCCGGTCACCGGGCTGCTGCGCGACTCCGAGTTCTACGAGGGCGGCAAGTGGAACTACTCGTTCCGGCTGCTGCACGACATGCGCGCCCGCATCGAGCTGGCCGGCGGCGACAACGCGTTCCTCGGCAAACTCGACCGGTTCTTCGGCTACGGCGCCGAGCCGGTCAAACAACCCGGGCAGCGCCCGCCCACGGCCGAGATGCAGGCCGGCTACGCCCTCAAGCGGTTCGAAGGACTCAACAACGAGCCCGACATGGAAGCGCCCTGGGCCTACCACTACGCGGGCCGCCCCGACCGTACGGCCCAGGTTGTGCATTCCGCCCTGACCTGGCAGTTCGGCACCGGCCCGGGCGGGCTGCCCGGCAACGACGACTCGGGCGGGCTGTCCTCCTGGTACGTGTGGGCGTCGCTCGGCCTGTTCCCGGTGGCCGGCCAGCAGCTGTTCCTGGTCAACGCGCCCGCCTTCGAACGCGCGGCGATCCAGGTGCCCGAGGGCGAGTTCGTGATCGAGACCAGCGGTCACCGCGAGACCCCGATCGGCGTCGACGGCCTCGACCGCGAGCCGCCGGCCCTGTTCGTCCAGAGCGCCACCCTGAACGGCAAACCCCTGCACGCCACCCACCTGAGCGCCGCCGAGGTGCATCGCGGCGGCCGGTTGCACCTGCGGCTGGGTCCGGAGCCGTCGAGCTGGGGGAACGGGATCCGCCCGCCTTCCCTCTCCGATCCGTCCGTCCCGGAGGGTGCACGGTGAAACAGCCCGACCGTCGTCTCGTCATCGTGGTCCGCGCCGACCCGGTGATCTGCGGCCATTCCGGCGAGGCCCGCAACCTCGCCGAGGTCGCGCTCACCCGGGGCTTCACGGATGTACGCCTGCTCACCTGGCCCATCCCGGTGCTGCAGGCGGCCGGTCTGCCGCTCAAGCCGCTCGACCGGCTGCTGCCGTACAGCGAGGGCATCACCATCGAACGGCCCGAGGCGGTCGGCGACTACCGCGTGCCCGACGGCCGGCATCTGGCCGGCCTCACCGGGCGCCTGGTCGAGTTGCTGGCCGAGCCGATCCCCACGGTCTGCCTGTCGATGTACACGGTGCCGCACACCACGGTCGTGGTCGACGCGGTGAACTCGGCCCGGGCGGCCGGCCTCCAACCCGACGTGCACACCATCGCCAAGGCGGTTGGCTCGGACGTCACCAACGTCATCCGCCAGTGCCTGCGCGAGGGCCGCTTCGGCGCCGCGACCGTCCTGTTCACCACGTTCCTGGCCAACGACGAGGTCGTGGCGGTCTCCGAATACACCAAGGACGAGATCATCGCCTCGGCCGTCGAGGTCGACGCGGCCTGCGGCACGTCGTTCGCCGAGCAGTGCCGGGAAAGGGTGACGGTCAGCTACCCGCCGATCGACGCCTCGGCCTACCTGGACCTGGACCCCTCGGCCGTCGAGGCCGCCCTGGCCCGGCGGGGTCTGTCTCCCGGCGGCTACGTGCTGTTCCTGTCCCGGGTGGCCCGGGCCAAGGGCATCTACGACCTGATCATCGCGTACGGCCAGATGCGCGCCCGCGAGAAGGTGAAGCTGGTCGTCGCGGGCACCGGTCCGGCGCTGGAACACGTCCAGGCGATGGCCAAGGAGGACGACCGCATCGTCTTCCTGACCGACGTCGACGACGAGGAGAAGCCGTTGCTGATGCGCGGCTGCGCCGCCTACGCCCTGCCCACCAAGCCCGAACCCGACTTCGTGGAAACCTTCGGGATCGCCCTGGCCGAGAAGATGCTGGCCGGCGGCGGCCCCGTCATCACCACGATCACCGGCGGCACCGGCGAGGCCGTGGGCGACACCGCCGTCATCGTCGAGCCCGGCGACATCAACGGCCTGGCCGAGGCCCTGGACCACGCCGTCCTCGACATGACCGAGGCCGACAAGCAGAAGATGGCCGCCCGCGCCCTGGAAAAGGCCATGACCTTCGACCGCGGCGCCGTCTTCGACTCCCTCCTGGCCGGCAAGGGCTGACCCCGGCCGCTACCGTGCCAAGCGTGGCGCTCGACTTCACGGACCCCGCGTTCCTTCAGGACCCGTACCCCGGCCTGGCCGCCCTGAGGCGCCGGGGTGCGGTCACCTGGCACGAGCCGACCGGCCAGTTCCTCGCCGCAAGCCACGCCGCCGCCGACGCGGTCCTGCGGGACCGCCGGCTCGGCCGGTTCTGGCATGACCGCGAGCCCGCCGACGTCTACGAGCCGTTCAACCTGCTGCACCGCAACCAGATGATGGAGAACGAGCCGCCCGTACACACCCGGCTGCGGTCCCTGGTCGCCAAGGCGTTCGCCCGCGGTCACGTCCAGCGCCTCCGCGACCCGATCGCCGCCGAGGCGACCCGGCTGGTGACCGCGGCCGGCCCGCGTTTCGATCTGCTGGCCGACGTGGCCGAGCCGCTGGCCGTCACGGTCATCGCCGAGCTGCTCGGCGTGCCGGCGGCCGACCGGGCCAAGCTGCGTCCCTGGTCGGCCGCGATCGTGCGCATGTACGAGGTCTCCCGCACGCCCGAAACCGAGGCGGCCGCCCTCGACGCCTGCCGCGAGTTCGCCGCTTACCTGCGCTCCTTGGCCGCCCGACGCGCCGCCGACCCGCGCGACGATCTGATCAGCCACCTGGTCGCCGTCCGCGAGCTGACCCCCGACGAACTCGTGGCGTCAGCCATCCTGCTCCTCAACGCCGGCCACGAGGCCTCGGTCAACGCCCTGGGCGGCGGCATGGTCGCCCTGCTACGCCACCCCGACCAGCTCGCGCGCCTGCGAGCCGACCCGTCCCTGCTCCCCACGGCGGCCGAGGAGATGATCCGGTACGACCCCCCACTGCACATGTTCGTCCGAACGGCCGCCGCCGACGTCGACATAGCGGGCGTACGCATCCCGGCCGGCGCCGCGATCGCCGCGCTGCTCGGAGCGGCCAACCGCGACCCGGCGGTGTTCGCCGACCCGGACGCCTTCGACGTCGCCCGGAACCCCAACCCGCACCTCGGTTTCGGCGCCGGGCTGCACTTCTGCCTGGGCGCGCCCCTCGCCCGCATCGAACTGAGGGCCGCCCTCGAGGCCCTGCTGCCGTTGCCTCTGACGTTGACGGCCGAGCCGGTCAACCGGCCGACCTTCGTGCTGCGCGCCTACCGTTCCATCCAGCTGTCCACAAGCTGACCGCTCAGGTCCCGCGCTCGACCATCCCAGCACCGGACCCGTTCAGGCGTCGCCCTCTGCCCCAAGCTTCGTCGTCCGCGCAAGTCGCGATGCGCCCAGCTCTCTCGTCGAGAGCGCCTTCAGGCCTTCACCGCGTAAGCAACTCCCTTGGAAAAGTACGAATCATGAGTAAGCGGAAGAAACATTTTGTCGGCGTCGAATATGGGTCATCCTGTCGAATCTGGAATGTGGTCGAGAGAGAGCGCTTATCGGTTCATCGCTTCAACACCAGGATGATTGACTTCCTGCAACAAGTTCGTCTAATGTGAAATTCCATCGATCGAACAGAGGGTGACGATGGCTGGCGAGTACGACGACTATCAGATTCTCATAGCTGGCGTGGAAAGTCGGATTCAAAAGATTCGAGCCTCATTGCACAATGGGGAGGCCGCAGGAGTCGACAATTTTACGCAGGTTCGCGACGCTGCGAGACGGATCACGGAGCGTGGTCCAGCAGTCATGGGTGACCTGGCCAGCGCCCTCGCCTGGACGGCACTCCGGGGAAGCATGCTGCCACGTAATGAACATCATTGGAGCTTTGCCGGCAGAACGCGGACTGATCTGGCGGAAGGATTCATGGTTGTCACCCTTGACCTGTCCAGGTATTACCGGGACCTGCTCGCGCTTTTCTACGAGAACAAGCTGGACAGTAGAAAGGGGAGCGACATCCAGCGAGATCTGTACTGGCGGTATGACCTGCGGATGATGGCTTCGCCTCCGCCCCCTCCACCTACACATCTTCCGGCTCCGCCCCATGGTAACTGGACGCCGAACTCATTCAGTCCTTGGTATGGGGTCTTGCAGACGCCGCGTAGCGCTTAAAGAGAAGGGGTGCGATGTGGCCGCCGCGGCGACCTGTGAAAGTTGCTCTGGAATATCAATCTCGAGCCTGTCGGCCGAACCTCGATGCTATCGTCATGCGACAGATTCTGATCGCGACCTTGTGCTGCAAAGGCTACGAGAGGGTAAGCCGCTCGACTTCGGTCGAGGCATGACATTCGATCAAGATCTACTGGATGAGTTGACAGAGCACGTTCCGCACACGGACGAGGGTCAACCTCGACTGGTTGGAGCTGACTTTCGAAACGCAACTTTCAGCTCCAGCGTCCGGTTTGGGAGGTCGTACCCTCGAAGCGACCAGCAAGCGATCGTTTTCGAAGACCTGTGCGACTTCGAAGGCGCAATATTTGAAGCCGACGCTGATTTTAGTGGCGTTACCTTTAACGGGCCTGTTGACTTCGGGATGACAACTTTCCGCGGCGCCGCAATCTTCAACCAATGCGCTTTCTACGGACAGACTGCAATCGTGCAGTCAATCCTGCAGCCGGTGACAAGCGATCCAGACGAGCCGGCGCGACGCGTGTCTACATCATCCAGCCCGCGAACGAAAGCGGAACAGATGCTGCATGCCGTCCGCTTCGAAGGGGCGAAGTTCATTGGAGCTTCGACCAGCTTCGCCGATGCGGTCGCATGGAGCACGCCTGACTTCAGTCGATGCACCTTTGCTTCGGTTGATATCGGTCCTATGTTCTGTGTCGGAATCCGGCTGCGTAATGTTGTATTCACGCAGCGGGCCCGGCTTAGTATTCACGGACGGCTAGGCGCCCCGGCGGCCGTCGAGATTTCCACGGTTGTGTTTCAGGGTTCGGCTGCCATTGAGGTGTACAACGCCGATATCAGCCTCTGGTCCGTCGACTTCACAGCACCCTCGACAATCCGCAGGGCAGCTACCCTCGCCATGTGGGCGGAGCTGTACAACGCGGGGTCCGAGCGTGTCGAACCCGCGTCGCCTGCGCGGTTGCGCTACTTAAGGGGTTGTAATCTCAATAACAATGTTTCGGTAGCTGAGGTTGATCTGTCTTTTTGCTACTTCGAGGAGACTACGAACCTGGATCGGCTCCGGCTGGACGCTGGTACAACGTTCTTGACCGTTGGCGGCCGCGGCCAGACGCGTCGGCGAATAATTGCGCAAGAGTGCCAATGGCGATTTACCAAGAATTCGCGATGGCGAGGACCAGATCATCGCGGTTGGTACAAGGAGATAAAGCAGCTCTCGCAAGGAGATGACCTCGAGACTGTGGCCGTGGGGCTCGCCGGTGTCTATCGGGCCTTACGCAAAGGCCGAGAGGACAACAAGGATGAGCCCGGTGCCGCCGATTTCTATTATGGTGAGATGGAGATGCGAAAGCGTTCCACTCGAGGAGTTGAGCGTTTTCTTCTTACCGCCTATTGGCTGGTCTCCGGATATGGCCTGCGAGCGTGGCGTGCTTACGCGGCACTCGGTGTCTCGTTGGGGATCTTCTGGCTGCTGTTTTTGGCATACGGCTTTACTGGCCAGGCTGCACACTCGCCTTCGGCAAGTTTTTTGTATACCCTGGCGACGGCAACGGCTTTCATAAACGGACCAGATGCCAAGCTCACTTTCGCAGGCGAGGTCTTCAAGATAATTCTCAAACTCAGCGGACCTCTGCTGCTCGGCCTGGCCGCGCTAGCGATTCGTGCCCGAATAAAACGCTAGTGTGCGCTTCACGTCGACCGATGGTGCCCAACAACGCCACATGCGCTGTAGAAGCCGTGCGAACGACGAACCGCGTTGGCCAGCCGCTTGGCCGGCGAACGGCCGCGGTGCCGGCCCCAGCCCTGGAGTCGCTGCGTCGCGACGGTGACAGAAGGTTGGGCCCGAAGAGGCCCGGCCCTCACCCATGAAAACAGTGTGGACTTTCTCGTTAGTCGATGGCCGCGGCACATAACCTTGCCTCGTGAGTTTCGGGACCTACGCCCGCAAGGTGACAGATGGCTCGTTGCCCTACGGGCGGCGGGTCAATGCCCTGGCCGGATGCGTCCGGCTCTACCAGCCTCTGGGATATCGGGCGACGTTCGGTTACCTCGCTCATGTCGCCGGAGCCTTTCGCCGTGACGAGACCGCGTTACTCCGCGCGCTGGACACGCTGACGGCGAGTCGCCGGCTGTGGCTGGCGGACATCGACGCGTATGCCGCCCGTCGGAAAGAGGCCAAACGGCTCGGGTCGCGCACCCCTCGATCGCCGGACTCCAGCCCCACTCTGCTGCCCCGCTGGTACGGCGATTCGCGACGGGCCGCGACCTTCGCACTGAGCTTCCTGTTGAGCAAGCCGCATCGAATCTGGCACGCAGACACCGATGTCATCCGCCTCGCATCATCCGTCCTGGAGGCCGACGGTGACGTCAGTCGCGTGCCGCTTGAACAGGTGAGCGTCCTCCGGAAACGGAACTTGCAGCTCCAGCGCACATCGGGTTGGCCGAATGTTGACTGGCCGAACTTCAACAAGGCGAACCAGTCTCTGTGGGTCCTGCACCAAATTTCCAACGCAACGTCATGCGACGAACTCATCCACCGCGACGCGGAGGGTGGTTGAGCGGGGAGCGAATCAGCGAGGGGCTGACCGCGCGAGCGCCGGCCCGGATCATGGAGCCGTGAACGAAAACCCTGCTGCCGAGCTCAACGAGGTTGTCGTCGCCGTTCAGGGGACGCGGCTTGATGGTTTGCCGCTGTCACACGGGGACCGCGGCTCCCTGGTGGTCAGCGGGATCCCACCGGCCGACATGCTCGCGGTCTGGCAGACGGCGTGTGCCCTTGTGCCCGTGACCGGGCGGTGGCCGGTCACGGTCAGCGAACTGGACGGCCCGTGGACGCGGGCACAGGCGGAGGCGGCCCCGGCCGAGCTGGCCGCCTTGGACGAGGCTGCGCGCACGCGGGACCCGTGGGCCTCCTGGCGGCTGTCCGACGAGGGCGAACAACTGCTCGACTTGTTTCCGCAGGATCCGCTGGACGGGGATTGGGACGAGGCGGAGTTCCTCGCCGCCGGGTTCTTCGACC
The DNA here is from genome assembly GCF_055562135.1 of Actinoplanes sp. NPDC021490. Lineage (NCBI taxonomy): Bacteria > Bacillati > Actinomycetota > Actinomycetes > Micromonosporales > Micromonosporaceae > Actinoplanes > Actinoplanes sp. NPDC021490. Next base: position 126,699 of record NZ_JBVHFW010000002.1, on the reverse strand, counting down.
TCGGGCTGAGCGAGGACGAGTTGCGGGAGGTCCGGTCCCCGATCACCGACGGCGATCTGGGACGTCTCGTCTATGAGCGGATCCGCGCCGATCCGGCTCGGGAGGCCCGGGTCCGTGCCGCGGCGCAGCCCACGATGAGTTCCTGGTATGTGCCGCCGGAGGGAGCCGCCCTGCTGTTGTTGCCCACGGCCACACCCTGGTTGGCCGCAGCGTGGGCCCGCCTCTTCGAGGTGGGCAGTGAGGAATTGGCCGCGGTGCTCTGGCAGTGGCAGCAGCGCTGGGACGCTCGGCTGTTCGCCTCGTGGGGAACCATGCTGCAGTTCGTGGTCCACCGGCCACCGGCGCCGGGTGACGAGGCCTGGGAACTGGCCGGTGACTTCAAGGAGCTGGCCTCCTCGCTGGATCTGACCCGTTGGGAGATCGCCACCGTCCTGCCCGCAACCGACAGCTGGTTCCTCCATCGCCGTCCCTGACGCCGCACGACCGCGGCTCAGCCTGTCGTGATCGGCACCTCGGAGAAGCCGCGCAGGACGAGGCGGTCACGGCGTACGGCATCGCCGTTGAGGGCCAGCTTGGGCAGCATGGAAAGCAGCAACGGCAATGCGACCTGGGCCTCCATGCGGGCGAGCGGAGACCCGAGGCAGTAGTGGGCGCCACCGCCGAACGAGACCGGCTGGATGTTGGGGCGGTCGGGGTCGAAGCGGTGCGGGTCGTCGTAGCGGGCCGGGTCGCGGTTGGCCGCGCCGAGCAGCATGGTCAGGGCGGCGCCGGGTGGCAGGGTGATGCCGTCGCCCACGTCGACCGGCATGGTCGTGAAGCGGCTCGTCAGCTGGACCGGGCTGTCGTAGCGGAGGATCTCCTCGACGAAGGCGGGCGCCAGCCCGGGCTCGGCCCGCAGCCGGTCGGCCTGCTCGGGGCGCTCAAGCAGCAGGTGCAGGCCGGTGCCGAGCAGGTTGGCCGTGGTCTCGAAGCCGGCCACGAGTAGCAGCAGCAGGTTGGCGAGCAGTTCCTCGCCGGTCAGGGTGCCGCCCGCCCCGGCTTCGACGAGAGCGCTGGTCAGGTCCTCCTGCGGGTTCTTCTGACGGTCGGCGATCAGGCCGACGAAGTAGTTCTCGAGTTCACGCCCGGCCGCGTCGGCCATTTGCATCTCGTCGGGGGTGCTGATCGGCTCGAGGACGACGGTGAGGTCGTGGGCCCGCCGGCGGAACCAGGGGTGGTCGGCCGCGGGCACGCCGAGGAGGGCGCAGATCACCCCGACGGGCAGGGGATAGGCGAACGCGGTCACGAAGTCGGTTTCCCCGGGCATCGCCGCGATCAGGTCGCGGGCCTGCCCGGCGATCACGTCGCGCATCGCGGCGATGCGCTTCGGCGTGAAGGTGGCCGCGGCGGCCCGGCGTACGCGGGTGTGGTCCGGAGGGTTGGTCTGCAACATGGACAGGACGACGGAGGCGACGCCGCGGTTCTGCCGCCAGTCCGGCCAGAACTGGTCGTAGTCGCCGGCGTCGGCGACTCGCATCGTGGTGTCGCGGAGCAACCGGTTGGTCAGCGCGTGCGTGGTCACGTACCAGCCGTTGTCGGGGGCCTGGAAGATGGGCGCCCGGGCCCGGATCACGTCGTAGGCCGGATACGGGTCTTGGCGTCCCTCGGTCTCGAACAGCGAGCCGAGCGCGGTCAGGTGGTCCATGCGGTTGTGCCTCCGGATCGACGATGCCGTGCCCCTGCATCATCGCCGCCCGCCGCCGCCATTGCTGCCCGGTCGGCCGTCACCCGGTCGGTCGGCCGTCAGGTGGGCAGTCGGCCGTCGGGTGGGCGGGCCGCCGCCCCGCTGCCCGCCCACCCCGGCACGTGACCGCCTCCGCGCTTGGACGAAGCGTTCCCCCCGGCGGCGGCCACCGAGGCCGGTCGCCACCGGTTCCCCGGGCCGCGAGCCGGCTCTCCGGCGAAGTTCGGAGTGCCGAGTCCACGCTATGAACGAACCTTGTCACGGGAAATCGGCCGATCCACCACTCGACCCCCTCGCGTTGGGGAGGCCGATGGGCCTAACCCTCCCGTGGGAACGTCAGAGGCCGGGGACGTGCATGGACAGGAACGACCATGCCGAGCTGGTCCGGTCGACCCGGTTGTAGATGCCCACCCACGACTCGGGGTGCGCCTGGAGGCTGGGCGGCCCACAGGTCGTCCGGTCGGCGGCGCCCGCGGTCACCGTCTGCAACAGCGGCACGTCGTCCCGCCAGAGCAGCATCGGGCCGCCGCTGTCACCCGGCGCCGAGCCACCGTGGACGGACTGCACGAAGGTCAGCGGGCCGGCCGGGAACAGGCACGGGCCGTCGTTGACCGCGGCCCGCGAGGTGACCCGGACGTCGGCCGTGTGCAGCGCCGAGGAGGGCGCGCCGAAGCCGTAGACCTGGGCCGCGACCGGCGAGGGCAGCGGTTCCGGGGCGATCCGGGCCGGCGTCACCGAGGTCACGGGGGTGGCCAGCCGGAGCAGCGCCACATCGTTGACCAGCGTCGCCGCGTCGTAGCCGGGCATCTGATAGACGGCCACGACCCGTACGGGCATGTCGAAGTGCACTTCAAAATCTTGCGGCCCGTACGGGTTCCCCGGCCGCCGCCCGATGTTGGTGCAGTGTTGCGCGGTCACCACCCAGGCCGGCGCGATCAACGTGCCGGTGCAGCTCAGCCCCCGGTCGAGCAGCCCGTGGTCGGCCTCGACGCGGGCGACCGGCAGCACGGGGGAGCCACCGGTCGCGGTCCGCGGGGCCACCAGCGCCGATGCCTGGCCCGTCATCGCCCAGCCGACGAAGACGGTCAGGGCCACGGAGAGTGAGCGCATGAGCCCCGGCTTCGTCACAGCGCGCCCCCTCGTCCCGGAACGCCGCGTAACTACGACGCCACCTCACGCTACGAAGGTCGCGCAACCGGGGGAATCAGCCGTCCCATCGCCTCTGCCCGCAGGACGGCCACCCCGGCTCGCCGATCCGCCTAACCCGTTCGGTGTCAGTCCGCCAGCAGGTGGCGCTCCAGAGTGGCCCGCTCGGCCCGGACGTAGTCGGCGTCGTTGAGGTACAGGATGTGGTGGCCGTCGGCGAGGTGACCGGCGAAGGCGGTGTCACCGGCGGCGGCCCGGGTGCGCATCAGGGTGACCATGGCGTGCAGACGGTCGGCCACGGTGTCGATCAGGGCGGCCCGTCCGGCCGCGTCCAGGCCGTAGGTGTCGCAGAACGTCCGCAGTCGCCGGGCCTGGGTCTCGAGGCCGGGCTGGTCGGTCAGCGGGATCCAGCGATAGACGGCGTACGCGACGTCCCACAGGCGCGGCCCGGGGTGGGCGAAGTCGAAGTCGAACATGCCGGTGACCGCGGAGTCGTTGAGGACGCAGTTGTGCGGCGCGTAGTCGCCGTGGCAGATGACCTCGACCGGGTCCAGGGCCGGAACCTGCCAGCCGTCGCGCGGGGCGGACCGGGCGAACGCGACGGTGGCGTCGTGGTAGGCGCGCAGCAACGTGGCCGCCGACGTGAGGGCCGTGGCCGACTCGGCCGCGGGCGTGAGCGGGTAGTTGGAGACGTCGCCCGGCAGGTAGGACAGGAATTCGTAGCCGCCTGAGACCGACCGCACCTCGGGCACGCCCGGGAAACCGGTTGCCGACAGATGCCGCAGCAACGCGTGCACGTGGGGGGACCACGGGCCGGTCGGGCGGCGTACGGAATCGCCGATCTTCACTACCTCGTTGATGCCCCCGCCGGAAAGGATCTCCACGCCCCACACCATAGTGGGACAGACTGGCGGCATGGGTCTTCCCGCCCTGGCGCTGATCCTGATCCTGTCGTCGGCGCTGCTGCACGCGTTGTGGAACGTGTTGCTGGGCCGGGCCGTGCCCCAGGGTTTCGACGCGGGGATCGTCAGCAACGCCCTCGGCTGGCTCGTCCTGACCCCGTTCGCCCTGGCCCGCTGGCGTGTGGACGAGGCCGCGTGGGGCTATCTGGCCGTGTCGGCCTGCCTGTCGGCGACGTATTTCCTGCTGCTCAACGTCGCCTACGCGCGCGTCCCGGTGCACGCCGCCTATCCGGTCGCGCGCGGTCTGGCCCCGGTGCTCGTGCTGCTCGTGACCGTGATCGCCGGGGATTCCGTTCCCGCCTGGGCCGGCCTCGGCGTGCTGATCATCAGCGCCGGCATCCTGGTCACCGCGTCCGGGGCGAACCGCCGCTCGGTGCTGGCCGCCGCGCCCGTCGCCGTCTCGCTGACCTGCTACACGTACGTCGCCTCGCGCGGCCTCGGCCATGTGGACCCCAGCACGTACCTCTGGATCTCCCTGACGCCGGTCGTTCTGGGTTCGGTCACCATCCGGCTGCTGACCAGACCGGTTTCCCTGTACGCCCAGGTCAGGCCGATCACCTTGGCCATCGGGCTCGGTTCGGTGGCCGCCCACGTGCTCACCCTGGCCGCGCTCGCCCTCGTCGGCACGGCCCAGGTGCCCGCGATCGCCGCCCTCCGCGAGACCGGCATCCTGTTCGTCATCCTCCTGTCGTGGCTCGCCGCGAGAAGCGAGGACGCCCGGCCGACGATGCGCACCGCGATGGGCGCCACGCTGGTATTCGCCGGCGTGGCCGTGCTCGCCGTCGCTAGGTGAGCACCGGGGTGAGGCCGGCGTTCCGGCCGGTGAGCACCTCGATGAGGCCCACCGGGTCGGTCATCCGGGTCAGGATCGATGCCGTGTGCGCGAGCCCCGCCCCGGGCACGGACGGTGTCTCGCCCAGGGCGCGCTGCAGGTCGAGCAGGTGGACGGTGGCCTCGACGATCCCGATGCCGAGCACCTCGCCGATGCGCATCTGCCCCAGGCCGAAGTAGTCGACGACGGAGTCGCCCAGCTTGCCGGCGGCGTCGAGGGACTGCGGCCCGGTCTCGGCGAAGGCGGAGATCAGCTGCTCCGGCGAGTATCGGGCCGAGTCGTCGACGGCCTGGGCGGCGACCCGGGACCGGTTGAGGGTGGCGACCCCGTCCGGCGCGTTGAAGGCCCGCAGCAGGTCGGCCGCGGATTCGTGGGTGGGCGGCGTGTCGCGGACCTGCGTCGTGAGGTGCCCGAGCCAGTGCGGCCACTGTGCGGTGTGGGCGAACAGCGCCCGTACGGTCCACGGCTCCAACCGGGTCGGCGCCTCCCACTGCTCGCCGGTCAGCTTCGACCCGTACGAGGCCCAGACCGCCCACAGCTCCCCGAGCGTGCCGGCCGCGCTCACGCCTTCACCCCGGCCACGGCGATGAGCCCGTCGGCGAAGGTGCGCCGCCAGTTCACGTAGTCGTGCCCGCCCGAGTATTCGGCGTAGGCCACCGAGTAGCCCCGTTTACGGAGCGCGTCGCGCATGGCCCGGTTCATGTCGATCAGGGACGGTCCGCCGTTCGCCCCCGGGAACGTCTCGAAGATGCCCACGTCGAGCGAGAACCGCACGTCGGCGAGCGGCCACCGGGATACGTCGCGGATCAGTTGCCCGGGCGCGTCGTCCGGCCAGCCGAAGCTGCCCGACTGCGAGATGACGGCGCCGAAGCTGTCCGGGGCGGTCAGCCCGATGTACGCCGCGGCGAGGCCACCCCGGGAGGCGCCGGTGATCATGTTGGCCCGCGGGTCGGTCCCGGCCCCGAACGTCGTCCGGGCCCACGGCAGCAGCTCGCCGGTCACGAACTCGCGCATTTCCGGGGCCGGCGACAGTTCCCGGTCGCGGTCGGCGGTGAGGCTGGTGACGAACAGCGCCACGAGCGGCGGGATCTCACCGGCCGCGATCAGGTTGTCGAGGATGGCCGGAACCCGCTGCACCTCGCGGGCGACCCAGCCGTCGAAGACGACGAGCACCGGAAGCCCGGCTGTCGGCACCCCGGCGGGGTGGTAGGCGACGACGTCACGGTCGAAGGGCGCCTCGATCAGCGGGCCGGGGGTCACGCCCGGCCGGGGGGCGAGCCAGGGCTCGGACGGGGCGTCCGGCAGCGACAGCATCGAAACCCACACCTCGTGATCGCCCGGGTCGGACGGGTCGGCCGGGAAGCGATGCGGGGAGTGGTTGTACGGGTCGATGTGGGACAGGCCCCGCCCGGAGCCGTCACGCGGCGCCTCCTCGGCTCCGTCGTGCACCAGGCAGTAGACGGTGTGCAGGTCGGAGGGCATCACCCGGGTCGCGTACCAGAGGTCGTTGCCGGGCATCCGCTCGAGCGGGACGTCGAGGCCCCACCACACGCGGGTGCTGCGGGCCGATCCGCGCCACAGGAACGTGACGAGCTGCGAGCCGTCGCGCCACGGCTCGATCAGCGGGGTGCCGGCCGCGGTGACGCGTTCCCACCACTCGGGGAGGGCGGCCGGGTCTTCGAGCAGCCGGGCGATCTGCGGACTCTGCACAGCGACACTCCTGTGGCGGCGGAGGGTGAGCGATCCGCAACCGAGAGTCCCAAGTGGATCTTGCTTAGTCAAGACGAGAGCCTATTTCGCGTACGCCGACACGCCCGCGAGGAGCGCGTTCAGCCCGGCTTTGGCGTCCGCGAACAGCATCGCCGTCCGCGGGTCGGAGTAGAGCTCGTTGTCGATCCCGGCATACCCGTGCCCGAGCGACCGCTTGATCACGATAACGCTCCGGGCCAGGTCGACGTCGAGGATCGGCATGCCCGACACCGGGTTGCCGGCCCGCCGCGCCGCCGGGTTGGTCACGTCGTTGGCCCCGATGACCAGCGCCACGTCCGTACGCGGGAAGGCCGGGTTGCTCTCCTCCAGATCCTGCAGCTGCTCGTACGGCGCGTTGGCCTCGGCCAGCAGCACGTTCATGTGCCCCGGCATGCGGCCGGCGACCGGATGGATCGCGTAGGACACCTCCACCCCGTGCGAGGTCAGTGCCTGGGCCAGCGCCACCGCCTCGTGCTGGGCCTGGGCCGCGGCCAGCCCGTAGCCGGGCACGATGACGACCTTTCCCGCGTACGCCAGCTGGATCGCCGCGTCGTCGGCGGTGATCTCGCGTACGGAGGCCGAACCGGACCCGGCCTCGACCGCGACGGCGTCGCCGGTGCCGTAACCACCCGCGATGATCGCGCCGATCGGCCGGTTCATGGCGTCGGCCATCAGCTTGGTCAGGATCGCCCCGGCCGCGCCGACCAGCGCGCCCGCGATGATCAGCGGCGTGCTCCCGAGCACGAACCCGGCCATCGCCACCGCCGTGCCGGTGCACGCGTTGAGCAGCGAGATCACCACCGGCATGTCGGCCCCGCCGATCGGCAGGGTCAGCAGCACCCCGGCGGCCAGGGCGGCGACCGCCGCCCCGGCCAGCGCGGCCGTGCCGCCGTCGAACCCGACCACCAGCACCGCCAGGACGGCCGCGGCCGCGGCCAGCCCGATCGAGATCCATCGGCCGTAGGGCACGACGATCGGCCGGCCCGGCACCCGGCCGGCGAGCTTGCCCGAGGCGATCAGGGAGCCGCTGAACGTGAGCGCGCCGATCAGCACGTCGAGCACGCCGGTGACCTCGGCCTGCGTGGACACCGGCCGGTCGCCCAGCGCGATCAGGGCCGCCGCGCCACCGCCGACCGCGTTGAACAGGCTCACCAGCTGCGGCATGGCCGTCATGCGGACCACCCGCGCGGCGACCAGGCCGGCCGCGGCGCCGCCGGCCGTGCCCAGGGCGAGCGCCCAGGCGGCGTACGCGTTGATCTGCCCGTCCTCGGCCAGGACGGCCACCGTGACCAGGATGGCCACCCCCATGCCGGCCGCCGACACCTGGTTGCCGCGGCGGGCGGTGGCAGGCGCGTTCATCAGGTGCAGACCGATCACGAAGGCCGTCGCGCAGGCCAGATAGATCAGGTGGACGATCGTGTCGAAGGCGCTCACGACCGGCTCCGGAACATCGCCAGCATCCGGTCGGTCACCACGTAACCCCCGGCGACGTTCATCGCGGCGAAGAACGCGGCCACGACCAGCAGCGCGTAGCCGGCCGGAGTGGAGATCGTGGCGGCCAGCAGCATGACGCCGACCAGCACCACGCCGTGGATCGCGTTGGCCCCGGACATCAGCGGCGTGTGCAGAGTGGCCGGCACCTTGCTGATCACCTCGAACCCGACGAGCAGGCCGAGCGTGAAGACGGTCAGATCGGCCAGGAGCAGCGGGCTCATCGGATCTCCTCATGGTCTTGCCGCAGTGCGGTCAGCCGGGGATGCACCACGGCGCCGTCCCGGCAGATCAGCACGGCCGCGTGGACTTCGTCGGCGCTGTCGATACGAAGACGCCCTTCGGGCATCAGATTGCTTACGAGGGCGACGATGTTTCTCGCGTACGCCGTGGACGCCGCGACCGGCACCGTGGCGGCCAGCTGCGGCGCGCCGATCACCGTGACCCCGTGGTCGGTCACCGCGCGCGTGTCGGGAGCCGAGCCGGCCACGTTGCCGCCGCCCAGGTCGAGCACCACCGATCCCGGCCGCATGGCCCGCAGCGCCTCCTCCGAGACGAGCAACGGGGAACGGCCGCCCGGCACCTTGGCCGTCGTGATCACCACGTCGAACCGGGGGACGGCCTGGGTGAGGGCCCGCAGCTGGGTCGCGGCCTCGTCCCCGGCCAGCGCCTGGGCGTAGCCGTCGGCGCCGTTCTGGGTGACATCGAGCGTGAGGACGGCGGCGCCGGTCGAAGCGATGTCGGCCTGGGCCGCCGCGCGCACGTCGTAGCCGGACACGAGCGCCCCGAGCCGCCGCGCCGTCGCGATCGCCTGCAACCCGGCCACCCCCGCCCCCAGCACGAGCACCTGCGCGGGCCGGGTCGTGCCGGCCGCCGTGACCAGCATCGGGAAGAAGCCCCCGTACGCCTCGGCGGCCAGCAGCGCGGCCTTGTAACCGGCCACATTGGCCTGGGAGGTCAGCGCGTCCATCGGCTGCGCCCGGCTCAGCGTGCGGGGGAGCAGGTCGAGGCTGATCGCCGTCACGCCCTGCGCGGCGAGCGTCCCGGCCAGCGCTGGGTCGCCCAGCGGGTCGAGCATGCCGATCAGCACCCGGCCCGGCGGCAGCGCGGCCACGTCGTCGGGTGGCCGCACCACCAGCAGCGCGTCGCTCTCGTCGTACACCTGCCGGCGGTCCCCGATGTCGGCGCCGGCCGCGGCATAGTCCGGGTCGCCGAACCAGGCGTGGCGTCCCGCACCCGTCTCGACCAGGACCCGCACGCCCGTACGGCGAAGCCGGGTCACCCCGTCCGGGGTCAGTGCCACGCGGCGTTCACGGCCGGCGGTCTCATGCAGTACGCCCACTGTCGTCATCGACATATCGAAGCCCTATCACTTCGCGCTCGGCCCGACCACCCTGCGCCCGGTAGGGTCGTCCCATGGCGGAGCGCGTGGGCGACGGTGTGTGGACTTTGCAGGGCGAGACGGTCACCCTCCCGGTGGAGATCACGTCGGCCCGCTTGACGTCCGCGGTCTTCACCACGCCGGTCGCCTCGGCCCGCGCCGTCCTCGAGGGCACCCCGCTGCGCCCGTTCTCGCTGCTGGGCCGCGCGTTCGGCGTGCTCATGTGCGTCCACTACGACGAGTGGGCGCTGAAGTCGTACGACGAGGTCGGCGTCGGCCTGCTCGTGCGCGGCCCGTCCGGCCCGCCCGGCCTGCACTTCGCCGACCTGCCCGTGACCGGCGCCTTCACCCGCGAGGCGGGCCAGGATTTCTGGGCCCTGCCGAAGTGGCTGATGGACGCCGACCTGCGTTTCTCCAAGATGGAGACCGACGTCGTGGTGCGTGACCGCGCCGACGAGGTGATGCGCGCGTCGTTCCGCCACGGCCGGTTCCGCCTGCCGTTCGACCTCCGCTCGTCGCTGCCCGCGTGGTCCTATATGGAACACGGCGCCCAGGCCGGCAAGCTGCTGCGCGGCGTCGTGCCGATGCATCTCTCCGGCGTACGCCTGGGCCGCGGCGCCTTCCGCGTGGGTCTGGGCCGGCACCCGATGGCCGCCCGGATGAGGGCCCTCGGCATGGGCAGCAAGCCGCTGCTGACCGTTCATGCCGACCACTTGCACGGCTCGCTGGCCGAGTTTCAGCAGGTGACCATCAGCCCTAGCCTCCTAGGACGCTAGCCGCGCAAGTGCTCACCCGTCCCACGAGTCGCTGATGTAGTGAACGCGGCCCGGCCGGGGCTCTATCCGCTTAGCGTAAGGGCGGATCTTGGCCGGAACTGTGTCGCGACTTCTCACCTGGGGGCCGCCGGTGCCGATCTGCGTCTTCGCACGTCAGGACAGAGAGGCACAGGCATGGGACTGGTAGGGGCTTTCGACAACCGTTCGCTGCGCACCAAGATCGGAACGGCTGTCCTGGTGGGCACCGTCAGCGGTCTCGTGGTGGGTGGCGTCTCCATCGCGACCTTGCGGGGCCAGAACAGCGACACGGCCGCCGCGCAGCGCAAGACGATCGTGCTGGAGTCGGCGGCCGGTCAGTTCGCCAAGAACATCGAGGCGTTCAGCGGCAACAATTCCAGCCTGCGTCTCTATCCGACTTTGGCCGAGGGCATCCGCAAGAACATGGATGCCAACAAGGCCGCCATCACCAAGGCGCTCGACGAGCTGGACGCGGCCTTCGACGGCGACTCCACGGGCAGTTCGGCCTCGGCCAAGGCCCGCACGGACTGGGAGGCCTACCTCGCCTTCATCGGCACCGACCTCAGCAAGGCGACACCCGCGCAGCTGGCGGCCGCGGTCGAGACGTACGAGAAGCTCTACGGCGCCCTCAACGCCGACCAGAACGCGCTGCTCGAGCGGGCTCGTGCCCTGGGGGAGGAATCGATCGCGCAGTCCGAGCGGGAGACCTCCGCCGCGACCTGGCTGGTGACGGGTCTGCTGGCCGCGGGGGTGCTGGCCAGCCTGCTGCTCGGCTTCCGGGTGGCCGGCCGGGTCCGCAACAGCGTCCGCGAGGTGTCCCGGGTGGCCGAGGGGCTGGCCGAGGGCGACCTGACCCGGACATCCGGCGTGGTGTCGGACGACGAGGTGGGCCGGATGGCCGCCTCGCTCGACCAGGCCGTGGCCCGGCTGCGCCAGGACGTCGTGACGCTGGCCGGCAACGCCAGCACGCTGCACTCGGCCTCCGGGCAGCTCAGCGCGGTCTCGGGGGCCGTCGACGCGGCCGCCTCGGAGGCGTCGTCGCAGGCCGGCACGGTCGCCGCGGCCGCCGACGCGGTGTCGAACAACCTGCAGGTCGTCTCGTCGGGCTCGCAGGAGATGGGTTCGGCGATCCGGGACATCAGCGTCTCGACCACCGAGGCGACCGAGGTCGCCGTGCAGGCCGTCGAGGTCGCCTCGGCCACGAACGCGATCGTGGCCCGGCTCGGCGAGTCGTCCAGCGAGATCGCGTCGGTGGTCAAGACGATCACCGCGATCGCCGAGCAGACCAACCTGCTCGCGCTCAACGCGACGATCGAGGCCGCGCGGGCCGGTGAGTCCGGCAAGGGCTTCGCGGTGGTCGCGGGCGAGGTCAAGGATCTGGCTCAGGAGACGGCGAAGGCCACCGAGGACATCTCGCGACGGGTGCAGACGATCCAGGGCGACACCGGCAACGCGGTGACGGCGATCGGCGAGATCTCGGCGATCATCGAGCGGATCAACGGCATCCAGATGACCATCGCTTCGGCGGTGGAGGAGCAGACCGCGACCACGCAGGAGATGAACCGCACGTTGTCCGAGGCGGCGGCGGGCGCGGGTGACATCGCGGCCACGATCGGCAGCGTCTCGCAGGCCACTCAGCGGACGACGGCCTCGGTCGGCGAGACCCGGCACGCCGCCGACGACCTGGCCACGACGGCGACCCAGCTGCAGGCCCTGGTGTCCCGCTTCCGCTACTGATCGAGACAAGAACGAAGGCGGCCCCCGGTTCGGGGGCCGCCTTCTTGTTCTGCCGTACGGGGTTCAGTGCTCGAAGGCGTGGGCCATCTCGGCCTGCTCCTCGAGCACTTCGCCGATCCGGGCCTGGACGGCGTCCAGCTGGGCGATGGTGTCGCTGGTGCTGCGAATCCCGCCGGCCACCGACTCGGCGCTCGACTGCAGGGCGGCGATCTGCTCGGAGACCTTCTTGGTGGCGTCCGCGGTCTCCCGGGCCAGTTCCTTGACCTCACCCGCGACCACGGCGAAGCCCTTGCCGATCTCCCCGGCCCGGGCGGCCTCGATGGTGGCGTTGAGGGCCAGCAGGTTGGTCTGGTCGGCGATCGACGAGATGATCTGGATGACGTCGCCGATCGCCGCGGACGCGTCGTTGAGCGAGGCCACGTCGCCGGTCATGTCCGAGGCCCGCCCGACCGCCTCGTCGGCGACCCGGCTGGCGTCGGCGGTGGCCGTGCGCAACCGGTCGACGGTGTCGAGCAGCGCCCGGGCGTTGCCGGCCGCGGTCTCGGCGCCACGCACCACGTCGAGGCGCTGCGAGACCAGCTGCTGCACGTTGCGCAGGGCGTCCATCCGGGATTCCGACAGGTCGACGTATTCGGTGGTGAAGAAGTCCATCGTGCCGATGATGCGGTCGCTGCTGAGGATCGGGAAGCAGACGCCGGAGCGTACGCCCGCCCGCTGGGCCGCGGGCGCGCGGACGCAGTCGGTGAGCTGGCCGATGTCGCGGATGAAGACCAGGTCACGGGCCCGCCAGGCGCGTCCGGACAGTCCGACACCCTCGGCGAACGTCGCGGCCAGGGTCACCTTCTTGAACTCGTCGCCCGCGGTGCCGCTCTCGACGGCGAACTTGAGCACGTTCTCGTTCTCGTCGATCTGCCAGTACGACCCGTACGCCCAGTGGAAGGCGGTGCGGACGGCGTCGAGCGCGGCCCGGAGCGCGACCTGGGAGTCGGTGGTGTGGCCGAGGGCGGCGACGACGTTGGTGACGGCGAGCCGGTCGTCGGCCACCTGCTGGGTGTAGTGCCGGGTGAGGGCGGCCACCCGGGCCTGCTCGGCGACGCGGGCGATGGCGCCCCACTTGCTGATCAGGGCAGCGTCCGGCGAGGTTTCGGAGGACGTGTAGTACTCCATCACGGCGGTCACCCGGTGGGCCGTGCTGATCGGAATGGCCACGCCGGCCTTCGCGCCCGCGCGCACGGCGGCGGCCAGGCGGGGGTCACCACCGGTGGCGGTCGCGTTCGAATAGACGGGGTGACGGCTGCGGATCGCCTGCTGCACGAGGCCGGACGGGGTGCCGGTGAGTGCACCGGTCATCCCGCCGACCTCGTACTCGAGCCGCGGCGTGCCGTTGTCGACGACCCAGACGGCGACATACTCCCAGCCGTAGAACTCCTGGTTGGTGGACGCATAGATACGCCAGCTGCTGGCCTCGTCGGTCACGCCCTCGAGGTTGATCACCAGCTCTTCGAGGGCCTCGACGTCGCGGGGTGGCGTGCGCTGAGGCGCGGGTTCGAGTTCTACCCGCCTTCCGAACAGACCCATGATGTCAGGCTACGAGTGTATTGACCACTTTATGACGGTAACGCGAAACCCCGGCCGCGGGCCGCACCGTATCGGTTTCCGCCGATACGGTGCGGCGTCCTAGGCGGTGAGCTCGCCCAGCGCCGCCGTGAAGATCTCGTGGTGGCGCTCGACGTCGGCCGTGGTCGTCTGGGGCGCCATCAGCACCATGTTGTGGAACGGAGTGAGCAGCACACCGCGGTTGGCCAGATACGTGTGCAGGAAGTCCTCGAGCTCGGCATCGGCGGCGGCGGCCGACTCGGTGCCGTTGCGCGGGGCCGGATCGGTGAACCGGTATTCGACGCGGGCGCCCAGCCGGCTGACCGACCACGGGAGCCCGTACCCCTCAATGATCTTGACGAGACCGGTGGCAAACGCGGTGGCCGTGGCGATCATGCCCTCGAAGGCCTGATCGGTGAGCACCTGTTCCAGGCAGGCCCGCGCGGCCGCCATCGACACCGGGTTGCCGGCCAGCGTGCCGCCGACCCCGCCCATGTCGACCAGATCCAGATCCGTGCGGCTCAGCAGCGTCTCGGCCAGGGCGGCGCTCAGCCCGTACGCGCCGATCGGGATGCCGCCGGCGATCGCCTTGCCGATGGTCAGCACGTCGGGCTCGAGACCCCACGCCGCGGTGGCGCCGCCCGGCCCGGCCGAGAACGTGTGCGTCTCGTCGTTGATCAGGTAGGTGCCGTACTTCCTGGTCAGCTCGCGTACCCCGGCCAGATAGCCGGGCTCGGGCAGCACGATGCCGATGTTGGTCAGGGCCGGCTCCATCAGCACCGCGGCCACGTCGCCGTTCGCCAGCTCCCGCTCCAGGCCCTCGAGGTCGTTGAACTCGGCCACCCGGCTGGTCACCGTGACGTCGGTCGGCGCGCCGACGTTGCCCTCGCGGCTCTGCCCCCGCCCGTCGGGCCCCACGACGATCAGCGACTCGTCGACCGAGCCGTGGTAGCAGTAGCTGTTGACCAGGATCTTCGGCCGTCCGGTCACCGCGCGCAGCAGCCGGATGGCCCACCGGTTGGCGTCCGTGGCGGTCAGGGCGAAGCTCCAGTACGGGATCCCGAAGCGCCGGGCCAGCTCCGCGCCGACCGCCGCCGCGTCCTCGGTCGGCAGCATGGTGGTGGCGCCGCCCAGGCCGCCGAGCCGCCGGGTGACCGCCTCGACCACCGGCGCCGGGGAGTGGCCGGCCATCGCGCCCGTGTCACCCAGGCAGAAGTCCAGGTATTCGTGGCCGTCGACGTCGGTGATGCGGTTGCCGCGGGCCGTCTCGAAGTAGATCGGGAAGCCCGCGGCGGTCTTGTTCATCCAGGTCATCGGCACGCGGCCGAACAGGTTGTCGGCGCGCTGATAGGCGGCGGCCGACCGGGGGCGCCGCTCGGCGAAAGCGGCACGTTCGCGGGCGGCCAGGGCGGCGAGTCGAGCGCGATCAACTCCGGAATCCGTTGACATGGCGCGACGCTACCAACAATTCCTGCCCGTACGGGAGACCCCGCGACTGATTCCGCAGGAACTCAGGGGGCTGAGGTCTGTTGACCGAACGCCGTGAAGAACTTGTCGCGGAAGTCGCTCATCGGCCAGACCGGCGTCTCCGGCCGTGGGCGCAGCCCCTCGGTCCAGCCCCAGCCCGCGATCCGGTCGAGCACCCGCGGGTCCTTGGCCACGACGGTGATCGGCACGTCGTGGCTCGCGCCCGCGCCGGCCGCGATGGGGGACGGCTGGTGGTCGCCCAGGAACACCATCACCAGGTTGTCGTCGCCGTACAACTTGATCCAGTTGATCAGCGACGTCAGCGAGTAGACGATCGACTTGCCGTACTCGGCGCGGACCTTCTTGGGCTCGGCCCACAGCGCCTTGGGCTTCTGACCCGCGGCCGCCATGGTCGTGTAGATCGAGCCGTCGCCGACCTGGTCCCAGTCGGGCAGGTAGTCGGGGATCGGCGCCCACGGGGTGTGGCTGGAGACGAGCGGCATCTCGATCATCAGCGGGCCCCGGCCCGGCTTCTGGTACTCGATGGTGTTGAGCTGCTTCAGCGTGTACTGGTCGGGCATCGGCGACCAGCTGAACTTGGGACCCTGGTAGCCGAGGTTGCGCGAGTCCCACACGGTGTCGTACCCGTAGAAGTTGCCCTCCGGCCAGGCCCGCGTGGCCCCCGGCATGACGCTGACGGTGCGGTACTCGTTCTGCTTGAAGGCCCTGGTCAGGGTGAGCCGGTCGCTGGAGACGAGGTTGCGGTAACGCTGCTCGTTGTTGATCCACAGCCCGGATTCGAAGGTGGCGTGGGCGAGCCAGCTGCCGCCGCCGAAGG
Organism: Actinoplanes sp. NPDC021490; assembly: GCF_055562135.1. Classification (NCBI taxonomy): domain Bacteria; kingdom Bacillati; phylum Actinomycetota; class Actinomycetes; order Micromonosporales; family Micromonosporaceae; genus Actinoplanes; species Actinoplanes sp. NPDC021490. Next base: position 110,983 of record NZ_JBVHFW010000002.1, on the reverse strand, counting down.
TGGGTGAGGTCAGCCAGCCGCTGCGGGCGGCGAACCCGGCCCGGCTCAGCTCGGCGGCGCCGCTGTCGAGCACCGGGCGGGTGACCGGCGAGAGCGCGATCCCCTCGACGGCGCTGCGGCCGTAGCTCTCGACGAACGTGAAGATGACGTCCTTGCCCTTGAGCGCGGTCAGCATCTGGGCCGGCGGGACGGTCTTGAACGCGTCCTGCTGGACCTCCTTGCGGAAGTTGGCGCCGTCGCGCAGGCCGGCGCGGGCCTGGTGGGCGCGGTCCCACGTGTACGTGGCGGTGCTGCGCGCGGCGACCGGGACGGTGCCGGTGATCGAGAGGCCGAGCGCGAAGGTGAGCCCCCAGGCTACGGCCATGCCGCCCGCGGTGATCGCCGACCGCTTGCGGCGCCGGGCCACCAGCTCGCCCACACGCAGGACGGACCAGCTGGTCACGGCCAGGATGGTCACGACCAGCAGGAGGATCGCGGCGACAGCGGCGATCGAGGCCGGGCGGCCGTACGAGTCGACGGCGAAGCTGAACGCGTCGTCGAACAGGACCCAGTCGAGCACCGGGTCGAACGGGCGGTTGAGCTCCTCGAAGAACCCCATGTCGAGGCACTTCTCGATGACCAGGAGCCCGACGATCGTCCCCGCGACGACCGCGAACACCTTGCGCGCCCGCGACGGCAGCACGACGAGCAGGCCCAGGATGACCGCGCCCTCGACCGGGATGCGGGCGAAGCCGACCGGGGTCAGGCGGGACACCACGTTGGGAAAGATGAGCGCCGCGAAGAGCAGGACCGCGGCGGTGATCGTCAGCGTGAGCTGGATCCGGGGCCGCCGGAAGAAGCGGGCGAGGCGGGCGCGGCGGTTCTCGACGGCTGGCGGGCCGTCCACGTTCTCTGGCACGCCATGGGGAACGGATGGACCGGGCTCGTCGGTTCAGTGACACGCGAAAGTCACTTCGACCCGGTACCAAAGACTCTATTGGCCCGCGAGGGGTAGGCATAGCGTCGACGCCAACGACCGGATGACTGGAAGGACCAGCGAGTGACTACGGCTGTCTCCGATCTGCTGCCCACGCTCGACGAGGCCGATCTGAACCGGCTCGACGCGTGGTGGCGGGCCGCCAACTATCTGACCATCGGCCAGATCTATCTGCAGGCGAACCCGTTGCTGCGTGAGCCGCTGAAAGCGGAGCACATCAAGCCGCGGCTGCTGGGTCACTGGGGCACGAGTCCCGGCCTGTCCTTCGTCTACGCCCACGTGTCGCGGCTCATCCGGCACACCGGTCAGGACGCGATCTATCTGACCGGCCCCGGCCACGGCGGTCCGGCGCTGGTCGCCGCCGGCTATCTCGAGGGGACGTATTCCGAGATCTACCCGGACGTGACCCGCGACGAGCCGGGCCTGCGCAAGCTGTTCCGCCAGTTCTCCAGCCCCGGCGGCATCCCCAGCCACGTGTCGGTGACCACCCCGGGCTCGATCCACGAGGGCGGCGAGCTGGGATACGTCCTGGTCCACGCGTTCGGCGCGGTCATGGACAACCCCGATCTGCTGGCGATCGCCGTGGTCGGCGACGGCGAGGCCGAGACGGGCCCGCTCGAAGGCTCGTGGAAGGGCGTCTCCTTCCTCAACCCGGCCCACGACGGCGCGGTGCTGCCGATCCTGCACCTCAACGGCGCGAAGATCTCCGGGCCCACGGTGCTGGGCCGCAAGGACCCGGCCGAGGTGCGCGAGCTGCTCAGCGGCCACGGCTACGAGGTGATCGAGGTCGAGGGTGACGACCTGCCCGGCATGCACCACCGGTTCGCGGCCGCGCTGGCCGAGGCGTGGGGCCGCATCCGCACGATCCAGACGTCGGCCCGCGAGGGGGAGTGGGACGGCGCCCGCCCGAGGTGGCCGCTGATCGTGCTGCGCACCCCCAAAGGCTGGACGGGCCCCGACGAGGTCGACGGCATCAAGGTGACCGGCACCTTCCGGTCCCACCAGGTGCCGCTGGCCGGGGTCCGCGACAACCCCGAGCACCTGGCGCTGCTGGAGAAGTGGCTGAAGTCGTACCGGCCGGAAGAGCTCTTCGACGACCAAGGCGCGCCGGTCGCCCTGCTGCGCGAGCAGGACCCGACGGGCGACCTGCGGATGAGCGCCAGCCCGCACGCCAACGGCGGGGTGCTGACCCGCGAGCTCGACCTGCCCGACTTCCGCGACTACGCGATCGACGTGCCCAAGCCGGCCACGCTGCGGGCCGAGTCGACCCGCAAGCTCGGCGAGTTCATGCGCGACATCTACCGCGACAACGCCGACCGGTTCCGGCTGTTCTCACCGGACGAGACCAACAGCAACCGGCTCGGGGCGGTGTTCGAGGTGTCCGAGCGCGCGTTCATGGAAAAGGTCTACCCCGGCGACGTGGCCATCGGCCCCGGCGGCCGCGTCATGGAGGTGCTGTCGGAGCACAACTGCCACGGCTGGCTCGAGGGCTACACGCTGACCGGCCGGCACGGCCTGTTCGCCACCTACGAGGCGTTCGCCATGGTCAGCGCCTCGCAGACCATCCAGCACGGCAAGTGGCTGGAGGAGGCCGACCACCTGCCCTGGCGGGCCAAGGTGCCCAGCCTCAACGTGCTGCTGACCTCGACGGCGTGGCGCAACGACCACAACGGCTTCAGCCACCAGGGCCCGGGCCTGATCCAGAACGTGCTCACCCAGCGCGGCACGGTGAGCCGGGTCTATCTGCCGCCGGACGCGAACTGCCTGCTCTCGGTGGCCGACCACTGCTTCCGCTCGAAGTCCTACATCAACCTGATCGTCATCGACAAGCAGCCGCAGCTGCAGTGGCTGACGATGGACGAGGCGCTCGAACACTGCGCCCGCGGCGCCGGCATCTGGAACTGGGCGGGCACCGACGACGGCGCCTCCGACCCCGACATCATCCTGGCCTGCGCCGGTGACGTCGTCACGATGGAGACGGTCGCGGCCGCCCAGATCCTGCGGGACAAGCTGCCCGGCATGCGGGTGCGGGTGGTCAACGTGGTCGACCTGATGACGCTGGTGCGGCCCAAGGACCACCCGCACGGCATGGGCGAAACCCTGTTCACCGAGCTGTTCACCGACACGGTCGACGTGGTGTTCGCCTTCCACGGCTATCCGGGGGCGATCCACCAGCTGGTGCACGGGCGGCCCGACGCCGACCGGTTCCGGGTGCGCGGCTTCATCGAGCAGGGCACCACGACCACGCCGTTCGACATGACGGTCCGCAACAAGGCCTCGCGCTACCACTTGGTGATGGACGCGATCAACAACGCCCGCCGGCTGCCGCAGGGCGCCGCCGAGCTCAAGGAGTGGTGCCAGTCGCAGCTGGCCCGCCACGAGCAGTACGTGGTGGAACACCTGGAGGACATGCCCGAGGTGCGCGACTGGTCGCTGGGGGACTGGGCCACGTCCTGACTGGCTATCCTCGGCGGGGTGCTGATCAGGGAAGCGAACGCGGGGGACCGGTCCTTTCTGGAGCGGATCGTGCTGGAGGCGTACAACTGGTCGGAGCCGCGCTTCACCCTCGAGTGGGTGCGCTCCGACCAGATGGCCCAGCGCTATGTGGCCGGTTTCCCGGCGCCCGGCGACCTGGGCGTGGTGGCGGCCGTCGACGGGTGCGACGTGGGCGCGGTCTGGGGCCGGGCGCTGCCGGCCGACCGGGCCGGCTACGGCTTCGTGGCGCCCGGCATCCCCGAGCTCACCGCCGGGGTGCTGCCCGGCGCGCGCGGCCAGGGGATCGCCACGGCGCTGCTGTCGTCGCTGATCGCGCTGGCCCGCAAGCGCGGCCTGCCGGGTCTGAGCCTGAGCGTGGAGGACGGCAACGCCGCCCGCCACCTCTACGAGCGCGCCGGCTTCGAGGTGGCCGGCCGCAACGGCAATTCCGACACGATGCTGCTGAGGCTCTAACCCGCCGAGCTGTCCGAGCTCATCGAGCTGTCCGCCAGCAGGATGCCGTCGAGATGCGCGACCTGCAGCACCATGCGCACCATCGGGGTCGGCTCGTGCAGGGTCAGCGTGGCGCCCCGGGCCGCGGCCGCCTTGCGCGCGGCGACGAGCACACCGATGCCGCTCGAGTCGAGGAAGGCCACCGACCGCATGTCGACGTCGATGTGGGCCACCTCGGCCCCGTCCACAATGCTCCGCAGCACGTCGCGCAGCACGTCGACGGTCTCGAGGCTGATGTCGCCCTCGGGCGCCACTGTCATCCGGTCGCCGTGGCGTTCGAGCCGGTACTCCAACGACATGCTCACTCCGTCGCTCTGCTCCGAAAAGGGGACCGCCGCATTACCCTGGTCAACGGCGATCAAACGTGTCAACCGCGGTGATTCACCCCGTCGCTTGATCAGGCGACGACGGTTTCACCTTCCGCGGCGATCGCGGCGGACAGCGCGAAGTCGGGATCCGCGACCGGCCGGCCGTAATGGTAGCCCTGAAGGTAGCGGTACCCGAGCCGGTGCAACGCCTCGGCCTGCGCCGCCGTCTCCACCCCCTCGGCCACCGCCGACAGGCCCAGACCCGAGCTGACCTGCAGCAGCGCCTCGGCGATCACGGTGTGGCGGCCCGCCTCGGTCACGTTGTCGACAAACGACTTGTCCACCTTGAGGATGTCCACCGGTACGGTCTGCAGCAGACCGAGCGACGAATGCCCAGTCCCGAAGTCGTCGAGCGCGATCCGCACGCCGAGCGCGCGCAACTCGTGCAGCGCGATGACGGCCTGACCGCCCTCGAACACCGCCGTCTCGGTCACCTCGACGGCCAGGCACGACGCGGGCAGCCCGCTGTCGGCCAGCGCCGCGGCCACCGTCGCGGCGAAGTGCGGGCGGGCCAGCTGACGCGCCGACACGTTCACGCTCACCCGGCCGGGTGCGGCGTCGCCGAGCGTCGCGCGCCACTCGGCCAGCCGGTGACAGGCGGTCCGTAGAATCCACTCGCCCAGCTCGACGATCAGGCCGTTGCGTTCGGCGACCGGGATGAACGCCGCCGGGCTGACCATGCCGCGCACCGGGTGCTCCCAGCGCACCAGCGACTCGACGGCGGCGACCCGGCCCGACGGCAGTTCGACGATCGGCTGGTAGACCACCCGGAACTGGTGATTGTCGAGCGCGGTCCGGATCTCCGCGCCCAGGCTCACGACCTCACCCGCGCGTTCGTCCAGCGCGGGCGTCCACCGGCGTACGGGCTCACCGGTCTGCTTGGCCGCGTACATGGCCGACTCGGCCTGCCGCATCATCTCGATCGGGGTGAGTCCGGCGCCGCCGGCCAGGCCGATCGCCACCCCCACGTACAACTCGTGACCGGTGACGACCACCGGGGCGCTCAGCGACGACGTCAGCAACGAGGCGAGCGTCCGGGCCTCGTCCGCGCTGGCGGAGGTGAGCAGCACGGCGAACTCGTCGCCGCCGATCCGCGCGACCACCGACGACTCCGGAGCGACCGCGCGTACCCGCCCGGCCATCGACGACAGCACCCGGTCGCCGATCGGCCGGCCGAGCTCGTCGTTGACGTTCTTGAAGCCGTTCAGGCCGAGCAGCAGCATCTGCGGACGTCCGGCGCCGAGCGCATCGCTCAGCGCCAGCTCGAACCGGCGGCGGCTGGCCAGCCCGGTGAGCGCGTCAAACATCGCGGCCCGCGTCAGCTCGGCCGACTGGCGGCGCACCTCGAACACAAAACCGGACATCCGGGCGATGACCAGCACGATCAGCGCGGCCGCGCCGACCGCCACCGAGAAACGGCCGACCGGGTCGGCGCCGATGTGCGGAACGAGCAGCAGCGCGGGCGCGAGCAGCGAACAGACGCCGAACAGCAGCAGCCGGCCCCGGCCGACCCGGGCCGACACGCGGCCGGTCGCGGGGGGCGCCGCCATCGACGGGTGCAACGCGGCGACACCCCACATCACGTACCCGAGCAGGAAGATCGGATCGGTCGGATGCGTACTTGCGTCGGAGTAGAGGGGGATCAGCGAGAAGGCGGTGTCCGCGACGAGCATCAGCGTCGTGCCGAGCACGAGCAGATGAACACTCAAACTGCGCGAGCCGCCACTGGTGAACAAGCGCGCGAGCAGGGTCAGCAACAGCACGTCGGCGACCGGGTAGGCGATCGTTACGACGTGTTCGACCAGCGTCTGACCGGCATCGGCGGCCACCGGATACAACACGAAGATCCAGAAGACCAGGGCCAGGCCGGTCGCGACGATGGCCGCGTCGATCAGGTCGCCCATGGTGCTGCGGCGCTGTCGCACCAGCAGCAGCAGACCCACCACAAACATCGGGTACGAGGCCAGATAGAACGCGTCGGCCAAGGACGGGTAGGGCGACAGGTCCAGGACGTTCTCGTAGATCGCCCAGGTCAGGTCGCCGAGCACGAACGACGCCTGCCCGGCCGCGAACCACCGCCACATCGCCGGCCGCTCGGGCCGGTGCAGGCGCAGACCGAGCAGGATCGCCACCACCGTCGTGGCGCCGATGGCGTCATAGACGAGGTTCGCGGAGGTGCCGCCGAAGGGCAGCACGTAATGACCGGTGATCGCGGCCACTCCGGCCACGAGCCACCAGATCCACAACCGTCCGTGCCTCACGACCGGTCATCGGGCTGCGGTGGCGACGAACTGAGCCAGTGTCATCGACTTCACACGACGCTGTCCGCGACCGGCTAATACCTATCCGGTACGCGCAAGTTCGGACCGCCGACCTGCAACCCGAGCGGCTCCGCGCGACCTTGCGGCTCCTCCCACTCCTCTTGCCGCCCCAGCACGGTCAGGTCGAGCCACGGGTAGCCGTTGTGAAAGTCCTCGATGCCCCGCCCGAACGTCGAATACGTGTGAAAGACGTCGCCGCCCACCCGCAGGAACGCGCTGATCCCCGGCACCTCCTCGCCGTTCATGCTCTCCAGCCACGGCCCGCCGGTCCACGGCGTGCCCGCCCCGGCCAGCTCGTCCTCCGTGCGGAAATGCAGCATCACGGGCGCGACGGTGTTGTCCAGCGTCGCGTGGAAGTCGTAGTTGAAATCGCTCCCGTACGACGACAGCCACGGAAACGTCCACCCCAGGCGCCGTTGATAAGCGGCAATCTTCCCGTACGGGGCCCGCGAGACCGCCACGAGCGAGGTGTTGCGCACGTGCAACTGCCGCAGCCGCCCGATCTGATCCGCCGCCGACGAACAACTGGAACAGGCCTCCTCCCAGCCCGGCGCGAACATGAAATGGTGCATCACCAGCTGGTCCCGCCCGTCAAACAGCTCGGCCAGCCCGACCCGCCCGTCCGGCCCTTCGAACGCGTACGCCTTATCGACCTTGACCATCGGCAGCCGGCGGCGCTGAGCGTTGAGCCGGGTGCGGGCCCGCGTCAGCTCCTTCTCCTGGGCCAGCAGCTCGCGCCGGGCCGTCATCCAATCCTCGCGCGACACCACCGGCGGCAAATTCCCCATCCTGGTCATGCCTCCGCCCGCCCCGGCGCTTCAGCCCGTTTCCGCAGCGGCGAGTGGTCACCGACAAGCCACAGATGCCCGTACGGGTCGAAGAAGCCACCCTGCCGATGCGGACTCCAAGGCATCTCGTGATCCCGCACCGGATCGTGATTCTCCGCACCCGCAGCCGTGGCCCGCGCCACGAGAGCGTCCGGGTCCCCGGTGAAAATCTCCACCCGCACGGTCGTCGTGCCGGTCCGATGCGGCGTGTCCCACCGGTTGTTGGCCGGCTCGGCCACAAAGAAGGGCGCGCCGTCGAGTTCGAGCCCGATGACCGAACCCAGATTCCACAGTTCGGAGGCCCCGAGCGCGCGCTGATACCAGGAGGACGCCTCGGCCGCGTCGGGCACGGCAAGCATCAACGAAATGGCAGTCATCCCCCCAGTGTCAGCCCTGCCGTCGCATCACTGCTGCCCCAGCGTCCGTCCGGCCCGAGCGTCCGGCCTGCAGCGGCGTCAGTCCCACTGGGGCAGGATGGCGCCCGGCCTGGCAAAGGCCGCGAAATCGGTCGTCTTGCGGAACGCGGGCAACCGATAAAGCGCGCGGGCGTAACGCCACAGATGCGGATACACGTGCAGCCCAGGATTGATCGTGCGCAACGCGTTGGGCCCCACGTCATAGCGCACGAGCGTCACCCACAACCGAACGTCCGCCTCGGTGAGCACGTCGCCGACCAGATAGTCCCGGCGTGACAGCCGCCCGTCGAGCAGTTCAAAAGCATCGAGCAGCCCCGTACGCGCGGCGCCCGGCCCCACAACCGCCGCCTCGTTGACCGCCGGCCGCAGCCACCGATCCAGTTCGTCGATCTGCTGCCGCAGGTGCACCGGATAAGTGTCCACCGCCCCCTCATCGGCCAGATGCCGAAACCCGGTCGCCAAATCAATCCCGATCCCGGTCGCATCGTTGCTGACCACCCGCGAGCCGAACCGATCCCACAACGTAGGGACGGCCACATGCCCCCGAAAGCCCTCGACCGTAGCCTCATAGGCCTGCCGCAGCAGCGTGAACCCGTTGACGGGATCCGGCCCATAACGCTCCCGGAACGCCCATCCCCGCCCGTCCCGCGCCCCATCGACATAAGACATGGTCACGATGTCGTGCAGCCCCGCCAGCTCCCGCGTGATAGCCACCCGATGCGACCACGGGCAAAACCACCCGCCATACACGTGATACCGAAACGGCCGAGCGGTGAACTCCCCGTCCCGCGTGATCCGCCCGCGGAACCCCACCACAGGCTCAACGTCGTAAGTGCCGTAGGTAGCCACATCAACAGGCCCAGCCAGCTGCACAAGCCCCGACCCACGCGCCATGGAGCACCCTCCCTGCGACCAACTCCCGCCGACCACCCCTCCCGCCACTCTGAAACACCAGTCGACGCAAGTCAACGTCCCCTATAGGCAAACTAGGCAATAACGTTCCGCTGACCAGTGCCGCCGGCTGCCCGCCGCAACGTGCCGCCGGCTGCGCGCCGCGGGCAGCAGGCCTTCGGAGAGACGGGTCGGTTGCCAACCGGCTCTGCTTGCGCGTGGAGGGGGTCAGGACGCCCGCCGGGGCTGAAGCCCGATGTGCGCAGAGCGTCGCCGGCCCGACGTGGGCAGGGGGCTGAAGGTCCGACGTGCGCATCGTGTGATCACGGCCGGGCGGGCAGAGACTGGAGGTCGCGGGCGACGTTCGCCGGGTTGGGTTTCGCAAGGTGCCGGGCCGCCTCGACGTGGAATCGATGGGCACACGCCGGCTCCGCCTCTCGACCACCATGCCTCCGCGCTATCGGCCGACGTGCGCCATGGCGCTGCCGCTCCGACGTACGCCAAGGCGATGACGGCCCGAGGCAGGCAGCACGCTCTCGCCGGACGGCGGACAGCGCTGCCCCGACCAGCGAGCCGCCGGTGGCCCGCTGCGTCTGCCCGCAACGGGGCGCGCCGACGGAGCCGCTACGGACGGGACGGTGCCGTGGGCGGGGGCGAGGGGGGACGGATCAGGGGGTGAAGGCGACCTCCTTGGTGGTGGCCGTGCCGGCTGTGCGCCCGGGGGCTGTCTGGTAGGTCCAGTAGAGGTTGGTGTGGGCGATCACCTGGGCCGGCGGGGGAGCGCCGTAGGAGGTCAGGTCTTCGGTGGTGTGGGCGTCGCTCACGAGGAGGGTGTCGTAGCCGCGGATGAAGGCGCCGTGCAAGGTGGAGCGGATGCAGGCGTCGGTCTGGGCTCCGGTGACGATCAGGCGGCCCACTGCTCGGTCGGCCAGCACGGATTCGAGCCGCGTGTCTTCGAACGAGTCGCCGTACTGTTTTTCGATCACCGCGTCGCCTGGCGCGACCGGTAAGGACGGCTCGAGCTGCCAATTTTCGGTGCCTCGGACCAGCCTGTCGTCGGTCTGCTGCACCCAGATGACCGGAATGTCCTCCTCGTGGGCGCGGGCGGCCAGTGAGGCGATGTTGGCGATCACGGTGTCGCGGTCGTGGCCGGCGGCGACCACGCCGCTCTGCACGTCGACAACCAGCAAGGCCGTGCCGGGGCGGTCTTGAAGAGTGGTCATGGGGATCCTCCTTCAACAGGTGCGAGGAAGACGTTAGACCGACCCTCTGACAAAAATCGTGAACCGACCGGAGCCGGGCGCCGTTTGAACAAGGCCAGGACCGGACCGATCAGGGGCGATGAGCATCGATGTGCGGTTGTGTTGAACCCGGTGGACCGGACGTCCGTATCTCACGGTATGTGGGATGACGGGCGGTTGCTGGCAGCGCTCGCCGCGCTGCCGACCGAGACCTTCATCGAAGGTCCGGACGACGACGATCTCCAATGGCGGCGGACGGCCCGGCGGCTGCGTCGCGAACTCGGCGCACAAGCGGCCTATCCCGCGCTGCCCCCGGGGCACGTTGCCCCGGTTCTCCAGCTTCGGCCACACCCGGCCGACTGATCAGGTCGGCCGTCCACTTCCAGACGGGGCGGTGACCAGATGACTTCAGCAAGCCTGCCGGAACGACTCGCGGCGGTCGAGGAGCTACGTGACCAGGCCCAGAGCGAGGACCGGGACACTGCGGTGGCGGCGAGAGCTTCCCTCGTACGCATGATCACCGACGACAGCCCCGAAGTGTCCGCGGCCGCCGGGCAGGCCCTGGCCGAGACCTCGATCTCCCTGGTCCCGCCGAGGATCGACTTCGGACCCGTCTCGCCCGGTACGCCGCGCCTCTCGGCCGTGGTCGGCATCCAGGGATCGCCGATGGCCCTGGCCTCCAAGATCAAGGTGACCGGCTCGGGTCTGCGCGCCCGCATCGCCGGCGGCCAGCTGCAGGTGCAGTGGCAGCCCGGCGACCGCGCGCTGACCGGCATGATCTCGCTCGACGGCCCGGCGGGCGCGGCCGACCTGCCGGTGACCGGCCACATCGGATCCGAGCAACTTACCCCCGCGCCGCTCAGCCGTGGGCAGTTCAGTCCTGGGCCGCTCACCCCTGAGCCAATCGAAACCGAGCCGATCGGGACCGAGCCAATCGAAACCGAGCCGATCGAAACCGAGCCGATCGGGACCGAGCCGGTCGGAACTGCGCCGATCGGAACCGCGCCACTTGGGCTGGTCAGGCCCGATCCGATCGGTTCCGAGCCACTTACACCCGGGCTGGTCACGCCGGAGCCGATCGGTTCCGAGCCACTTACACCCGGGCTGGTCACGCCGGAGCCGATCGGTTCCGAGCAGTTCGCGGCTGCGCTGCTCACTCCCGAGCCGATCGGAACCGAGCCGCTCGAAACCGGACCGCTCGGCCCCTGGCCACCCGAGTTCGAGCCGCGGGAACCCGAGCCGCCCACAACGGAGGCAGCAGGCACCGAGCCGCAGGCTGTAAAACCAGAGACCCCTGCGCTGGATGCAAGCGAGCCACTCCGTGCCGGACATACGGACGCCGCACCGCAAGAAGATGACCCCCTTGAGACCTGGCCGTTCGACCTGCAGGAGCCACTGCGTGCCGGGCAGCCGGACACCGGGCCTCGAGATGCCGATCCGCTCGAAGCCTGGCCGTTCGAAACGCACCGCACCGAGCCGTTCGAGACCTGGCCACTCGAGACCGACCCGACAGAAGGCGAACCGCCACAGCCCGACGAAAGCAGCCCGCAAGGTCGCCAGCCGCTCCGGTTCAAGCCGCTGGCCGGTGTCACCGTCAGTCGCGGACCCGTCTTCCCGCCACAGCCCGGCGCTCCGGAGAAGTCCCGGAGGCGCACCAAGGGCCTGATCATCGCCGGAGCGACCGCCCTGGTCCTCCTGGCCGGCACCGGACTTGCCGCTGCCGTAACCCAGCAGGGCGAACAAGCACCACCCGCCCAGCAGGGCGAACAAGCACCACCGGCCCAGCAAGGCGAGCAGGTGCCACCCGCCCAGCAAGGCGAGCAGGCGCCGCCGGCTCAGCAGGAGCAGGCCGGCGACCAGCAACAGCCAGGCGCTGCCGAGCAGGGCCAGGACAAGGGGAGCGGCGAAGCGAAACGGCCCAGCCTCGACAAGCCGGCCGTAATTGGGACGATCAAGGTGGGCGACGAACCCGAGGGCGTAGCGGTGTCGCCCGACAGTCGCACGCTCTACGTGGCCAACCAGAGCTCCCGCATCCTCTCCGTAGCCGACCTCCCCACCGGCCAGGTCCGGAACGTCACGCTGCGCAACACCCCGCGATTCGTCACCGTGTCGCAGGACGGCGAGCGCGTCTTCGTCTCCATGTACGAGGACGACCTCAGCGGCAGCGGCGTGGCGGTAATCGACGCGGGAACGCTCACCGTCCGGCAGAACCTCAAGACCGGAGTTCAGCCGTACGCGCTGGCCGTGGCCCCGGACGGCAGGCTGTGGGTGCCCATTCACGGCGGCCGCAACGTCGAGATCTACCAGGCCGACAAGCTCACCGGCCGTGTCTTCGTGCCGGAGAACCCGCACGCCGTCTCGTTCGACCAGCAGGGGCAGCGGGCCTTCACCCCCGACCACGAGTCGAGCACGGTCTCGGTCATCGACACGCGCACCGACCGTCGCCTGCGCTCGATTCCGGTCAGCGCCGCCCCGCACAGCCTGGCCGTGTCACCCGACGGCCGTACGGTGGTGGTCGCCTGCTTCCAGGCCGGCGCCGTCGACCTGATCGACACCAAGACGCTGGAACGCCGGGGCCCGTTCCGGGTCGGCCGCAAACCGCAGGCTGCGGCGTTCGCGACCGATTCAGCCCATGCGTACGCCGTCAACGAGGGCAGCGATTCGGTGTCGGTGGTCGATCCCGGCACGGGCCGGATCACCGCGACGGTCCCGGTCGGCCGGAGCCCGCGCACGATGGCGGTGGCCCCCGACGGCCGGTTCGCGTACGTCTCGAACGGGGGCGATGACACGGTAACCGTGCTGCGAGTCGGCTGAGGAAGAGTCCAGCAGCCGGGACGCCCGCTTGCCTTAAACCGATAGGGCAGGTAGGAAATGACGCGTGACCATCTCGTTGTCCGCGCCGCCTGCCCCGCCGGCCGTCGAGCGGCGTTCCCCGCTGGCGCCCCAGGGCGGACGCCGGCGCCGGTTCGTGCTGCGGCTGGTGGCCCTCGTCGTCCTCTACGGACTGTGGGAGCTGGCCGCCCGCACGACTCAGAACCCCACGTTCATCCCGTCCCCGGGCGCGGTCTGGCATCAGCTGATCCAGACCTCCACCACCCATGACGGCGTACGAGGTTACAGCGGTCACCTGCTGATCGAGCACCTCGGCATCTCGCTGCGGCGCATCCTCATCGGCTCGGTGATCGGTGTCGCCGGCGGCCTGGTGATCGGCGTGCTGATGGGCGTGGTCCCGTGGCTGCGGGTCGTCACCGAGCCGGTCGTCACGTTCGTACGGGCGCTCCCGCCGCTCGCCTATTTCAGCCTGTTCATCATCTGGTTCGGCATCGACGAGACCCCCAAGCTGTGGCTGCTTTCGATCGCCGCGCTGCCCCCGGTCGCCGTGGCCACCGCGGCCGCCGTGCAGGGCGCGCCCACAGGCCTGGTCGAGGCGGCCCGCGCACTCGGAGCGGGCCGCTGGGCGGTCGTACGGGATGTGACTCTGCCGAACGCGCTGCCCGAGATCTTCACCGGTGTGCGGCTCGCGGTCGGCATGGCGTACAGCTCGGTCGTCGCCGCCGAAACCATCAACGGCGTCCCCGGCATCGGCGGCATGGTCCGCGACGCGCAGCGCTATTCGCAGACCGACGTCGTCGTGCTCGGGCTGTTCGCCATCGGCCTTTCCGGCCTGCTCATCGACGCCCTGCTGCGGACGGCCGAAAACAGGCTGATCCCGTGGCGGGGCCGTGCATAGAAAAAGGGTTCCGACATGAAGCGACTTCTGGCCGCCGGCGTTGCCGTCCTCCTGCTCGCCGGCTGCGGCAACGGCGCCGCAAGCGGGGGCGGGGACGCCGACAAGAAAACGATCCGCATCGCCTACCAGGCGTTCCCCAGCGGCGACCTGGTCGTCAAGAACCAGGCGCTGCTCGAGAAGGCCCTGCCGGACTACCAGATCACCTGGACCAAGTTCGACTCCGGGGCCAGCATCAACACCGCGTTCGTGGCCAAGAGCATCGACATCGCCGCCATCGGGTCCAGCCCGGTCGCGCGCGGCCTGTCGGCGCCGCTGAACATCCCGTACAAGGTCGCCTTCGTCCTTGATGTGGCGGGCGACAACGAAGCGCTGGTGGCTCGCAACGGCAGCGGCGTGACCGATGTGGCCTCGCTCAAGGGTAAGAAGGTGGGCACGCCGTTTGCGTCGACCGCGCACTACAGCCTGCTGGCCGCGCTCGACCGGGCCGGCCTGGCCGAGAAGGACGTCAACATCGTCGACCTGGAGCCGCAGGACATCCAGGCCGCCTGGACGCGCGGGGACCTCGACGCGGCGTACACGTGGCTGCCGTCGCTGGCCGAGATCAAGAAGAGCGGGAAGGTGCTGATCTCCAGCCGCGAGCTGGCGACGGCAGGCAAGCCGACCCTCGACCTGGGTGTCGTGTCGACGGCGTTCGTCGAGGCGCACCCGGAGGCGGTGGACGCGTGGCGCAAGGTGGAGGCGCAGGCTCTCGACCTGATCGCCGCCGACCCGGCCGCCGCGGCGAAGTCGATCGGCGCCGAGCTCAACCTCAGCCCGGCCGACGCGCAGGACCAGCTGTCGCAGGGCGTCTTCCTCAAGCCGGCCGATCTGGCCTCCGACGAGTGGCTGGGCACGCCGGACAAGGTCGGGCAGCTGGCCGGCAACCTGGTCAGCGCGGCCGAGTTCCTCAAGGGCCAGCAGAAGATCGACGCGGTGCCCGCCCTGGCCGACGTGCAGAAGGCCATCTACGTCGAGGGGCTGCCCGGTGTCCTCGGCTGACGCCATCCGGTTGCACGACGTCGAGCACCGCTACGGCGACGTCACCGCGGTCGGCCCGGTCGAGCTGACGGTGCCCGAGGGCGAATTCCTCGTCCTGGTCGGGGCGTCCGGCTGCGGCAAAAGTACGCTGCTGCGCCTGATCGCGGGTTTCGAGGAGCCCACCTTCGGCACCGTACGCACGTCGGGTGAGCCGCCCGTGCCCGGGCGCGGCGCCGGACTGGTCTTCCAGCAGCCGCGCCTGTTCCCGTGGCGCAGCGTGGGCGGCAACATCGCGATGGCCCTGCGCTACGCCGGCCAGCCCGCCTCGGCGGCCGACGTGGACCTGCTGCTCGAACGGGTCGGCCTGCACGACGTCGCCCGGCGGCGCACGTGGGAGATCAGCGGCGGGCAGCAGCAGCGGGTGTCGATCGCCCGGGCGCTGGCCGTCGACAATCCGTTGCTGCTGCTGGACGAGCCGTTCGCTGCCCTGGACGCGCTGACCCGCGAACGCCTGCAGGAGGACCTGCGCAAGGTCAGCCACGACACCGGCCGTACGTGCGTGTTCGTCACCCACAGCGTCGACGAGGCGGTGTTCCTGGGCAGCCGGGTCGTCGTGCTCACCCCGCGGCCCGGCCGGATCGCCCTCGACCTGCCGATCGACCTGCCGCGCACCGGGCTGGCCCCGGACGAGCTGCGCGGCCTGCCCGAGTTCGCCGCCCTGCGCGCCGAGGTGGGCGCGGCGGTCCGATCCCGTACGGAGGTACCCGCATGATCTTCGATGAGTTGTCCCCGCACTTCGGCGCGATCGTCCACGGCATCGACCTGACCAAGGTGTCCGACGCCGACGTGGCCGACATCCGGGCCGCGCTGGTGGAGCGCAAGGTGCTGTTCTTCCGCGACCAGACGCTCGACGACGACGGGCAGATCTCGCTGGGCCGGCGGATCGGCGAGCTCACCGCCTCGCATCCGGTGGTGGCCGGCGTCGACGCGGAACACCCCGAGGTGTACGCCCTGGACAGCACCGACAACGGTTTCGCCGACGTGTGGCACACCGACGTGACGTTCATGCGCCGCCCACCCCTGGGCTCGATCCTGCGCGCGGTCACCCTGCCGCCGACCGGTGGCGACACGAACTGGACCGATGCTGAACTAGCTCATGACTCGCTTTCGGCTCCCGTACGGGACCTGGTCTCGACGTTGACCGCAGTGCACGACGGCAACCGCGAGTTCGGCTACTACCTCGCGCAGCGCCGCGGCGGCCGGGGCAACGAGTGGGACGGCGAGGTCGTGACCAAGCTGGAACCGATCGAGCACCCGGTCGTCCGCGTGCACCCCGAAACCGGCCGGCGGGGCATCTTCGTCAACCCCGGCTTCACGTCCCACATCGTCGGCGTGTCCGAGTTCGAGAGCCGGGCCATCCTCGACCTGCTCTACGCCCACTTGACCAAGCCCGAACACATCGTCCGCCACCGCTGGCGCCCCGGCGACGTGGCCATGTGGGACAACCGGAGCACGGCCCACTACGCCAACCGCGACTACGGAACCGAACGCCGAGTCATGCACCGAATCACCCTGCGCGGCGACGTCCCGGTTGGAGTCAACGCCTGACTAGCTCGGCGGCCCCCTCGACCAGCCTGATCGGTCGAGGGGGCCGCCGGCGTGTCCAACCTGCGCTGCCGGATTCCACGCGCCCGGTCCCCGTGCCTTTCCCAGGCCGCAGACCTGCGGGCCTTCTTGAGCGTCCGCTTCGAGCGCTCTTCGGCCCGCACCTTTGCGGTGCGGTCGGGCTGTCTTACGGCCGTGCCTTCGACGTGAGCGTCCGTTTCGAGCGTTCCTGGGTGTCGCACCTTGCGCGTTTGCTTGGGCTGTCTTACGGCCGTGTCTCCGACGTGAACGTCTGCTTCGAACGCTCTTGCGTGCCGCACTTTCTGCGCGTGTGTTTCGGCGCTCTTACGGCCGTACCTGTCCACCGCGAAGCGCTGTTCCGACTTGAGCGTCCGCTGCGAGTGCTCCCACGTGCCGCACCTTCCGTGCGTCCGCTGCGCGGGTTCTACGGCCGCACCTCCGAGCGTCTGATTCCACGCCATGCTCCTGAGCGTCTGATTCCGCGCCTTCCTCTGCCGGGCCTTCCTCTGCCGGGCCTTCCCCTGCGGCTCCTCGGCGGCCGGGGAACGTGCGAGGCTTCAGCCGCGTCGAAGCGGAGCCGGCGAAACGGGGAGAGTGCGGATATGAGGCGGCTGCTGGTGGCGGTTGCGGCGGCGGGGCTGTTGCTTTCGGGCTGTGGGGTCCCCTCGACGGTGGCGCAGGAGGTGGACGACGAGCCGCAACGTCCGAATCAGGCGGAAAACCTGCAGCGGCTGCGCGAGCGGGCCCGGGCGGTGCTCGGCAACTACGAAGCGGCGATGGGCGATTCGGGTTTCGTCGTCGTCTGGCGCTCGGAATCCGACGTAGTGGGCGCGCTCGAGACCAGAAACGAGCACCTCAAGCAGGTCATCTCGGCCGGATTGTTCACGGCCGCGGGTAAGCTGCCCCCGGCGCCGCGCAAGACCGGGGAAGCGGTGTGGCCGAACGGTGAGCGACTCGAACTGCCGTTGTTGCCGGCGGCGGAGGCGCTACGCCGGATGGCTTCCGGCGGCGAATGCGCGAATTGCACGCCCCATCCGGTGACGGGTGCGCGTTTGAGCACGATGCACGTGACGACGACGCGCGGACAGGCCACCGTCCCGGCCTGGGAGTACATACTTGCCCGTACGAAGGTGCGCGTTCTCCGGGCGGCGGTCGACGGTGGCACCCCGGCTCAGGTTGACCCGCCGGCCGGCGACCCCGACACCATCCCGGAGGGCGCCGCGGTCGAGTCGGCTCGTCCGGACGGCAAACGACTCACGGTGTCTTTCACCGGCGCCTTCGCGGGGGCGGACCAGCCCTGCGGCGCCGACTACACCGCCGAGGCTGTCGAATCCGGGCACGCCGTCGCCGTTCTCGTTCAGGAGCAACGCTACGACGGTCCGCCACCCAGCGTCCCACCCGGAACCGAGCACGCATGCCTGGCGATCGGATATGTGCGCACCGCAACGGTCACCTTGTCCAAGCCGCTGGGCGATCGGGCCGTCCTCGAGGTGCAACAAGGACAGCCCGTCCCGCTCAAACGTTGAGTTCTAAGCCTGCCTCCCGCGCCGGATCCGTGACCCGCGCGACGCGCTCAGACGGCCGTCACAGGCACCTTGACGACGGCGTCGAAGAGATAGCCGAGAGTGTTGAAACGCGCAACGTCGGGCTGCGTGTTTCCGTGCACGTCGGTTGCGCGAGCTTGCAACACGTGCGCGCCCGCGGCCGGCCGCCAGTCGATCTCCCAGCGCTGCCAGGCGTTGTCGATCGACGGCCCGACCGGGCGGGCCCGACCGGGCGGGCCCGCCGCCACCGCGCGCCGCCGTCGGTGCTCACCTCGACGTGTTTGATGCGTCCCGCGGCCGACCACGAACGGCCGGTCAGACGCGTGTGCCGGCCGGCCGAGAACGTCGCGCCGGGGTCGAGTTCGAACGCGCTCTTGATGGACTGGCGGTCGAACGGCTGCCCTTCGGCCGGGAAGTCCGGGCCGAAGAAGCGGTAGAACTGCGTGTTCCACGGCGAGAACAGCGGCTCGTCCGAGACCTCGATGCTGCCGACCCACTTGATCGACGAGATGCCGATCCAGGATGGGACCACCAGGCGTACGGGATGGCCGTGGTCGGCGGGCAGCGGCGAGCCGTTCATCTCGTACGCCAGCAGGACGTCGTCGAGGGCCTTGCGCACGGGAAGGGGGCGTCGCACGGGTCCGAGGTCGACGCCGCCGGTCACGTAGTTCGGGTCGAGGCCCGAAGCCTGCACATCGACGGCGCGCGAGGAGAGCCCGGCCCGGCGCAGCACGGTCGACAGCCGGACGCCCCGCCAGCGCGCGACGCCGACCGCGCCCAGGCCCCACGCCGTACCGGAGACGGTCTGGCCCTGCTGGCTGGTGAAGTAGCTCCGGCCGTTTCCCGCGCATTCGATCGTCACCGAACGGCTCACCGACGGCAAACGCTCAAGGTCGCGCAACGAGAACTCGACCGGCCCGCCGCGCAGGCCCGCCCCGAACACGTTCAGCCGCCAGGATGCGCGGTCGATGATCGGGGTGCTCGTGTGGTTGCGCACGAAGAAGCGATCGATCGGCACGTGATAGCCGACCTCCGCGAGCGACGACCAGAGCGTCTCCGCGTTCGTGCCGAACGTCTTGAACAGCTCGGGAGGCAGGGGCTTGACGATGGGGGAGTCGGCCAGGGCGGTTGCGGTTCCCGCACCCGCGCCGGCCGGTGTGGCGGACCCGGCCGATGTGCCGGGCAGGCTCGGCGTCGCGGGCAGGGCCGGGGCAACGGCTCCCAGGGCAGCCAGTTTCAGCAGGTCGCGACGGTCGAAACCGCGGGCGCGGCCGGCCAGCCACTGCCGGAGCCGCCGCTCGTCGTATGCACGCTCATCCATGGTGCAGACCCTATCTAATTCATAGGAAATGTGGGTAGGGTGCGAGCATGGACTTTCACTGGTTTCTGCCCACCAACGGCGACAGCCGCGACATCGTGGGTGGCGGCCACGGCGTGCCGGTCGGCGCGGCCGGCGGCGTGCGCCCCTTGACCGTCGGCTATCTCGGCCAGATCGCGCGCAGCGCCGAACAGCTCGGTTTCGTCGGCGCGCTCACCCCGACCGGCGCCTGGTGCGAAGACGCGTGGCTGACGACCGCGATGCTCGCCTCGGTCACCGAGCGGCTGAAGTTCCTGGTCGCCTTCCGCCCCGGCCTGCTCTCCCCGACGCTGGCCGCGCAGATGGCGTCCACGTTCCAGCGGCTCTCCGGCGGCCGCCTGCTGCTCAACGTGGTCACCGGCGGGGAGTCGCACGAGCAGCGCCAGTTCGGCGACTTCCTGAGCAAGGACGAGCGTTATGCCCGTACGGGCGAGTTCCTCGGCATTGTGCGTTCGCTCTTCCGCGGCGAGACGGTCACGTTCGAAGGTGCGCATCTGCACGTCGAAGATGCGCGTTTGAGCAAGGTGCCCGACCCGGCCCCGGCCATCTACTTCGGCGGCTCCTCCAAGCCGGCCGGCGTGGTGGCCGCCGACCACGCCGACGTCTACCTGACGTGGGGCGAGCCGCCGGCGCAGGTCGCGCAGAAGCTCGACTGGATCCGTTCGCTCAAGCCGGACATGCGTTTCGGCATCCGTTTGCACGTCATCACCCGCGACACCGCCGAGCAGGCGTGGGCCGAGGCCGACCGGCTGCTGCGCGGCGTCTCCGAGGACGCGATCGCAGCCGTGCAGGCGGGCCTGAACCGCAGCGAGTCCGAGGGCCAGCGCCGCATGCTCGACCTGCACGGCGGCAACCGCGACGGCCTCGTCGTCTCGCCCAACCTGTGGGCGGGCGTGGGCCTGGTCCGCGGCGGCGCCGGCACGGCCCTGGTCGGAAGCCACCAGGAGGTGGCCGACCGCATCCAGGAGTACGCGGCCCTCGGCATCGACGAGTTCATCCTGTCCGGCTACCCCCACCTCGAGGAGGCGTACTGGTTCGGCGAGGGCGTACTACCCGAACTGGCCCGCCGCGGCGTCTGGCAGCACCCCGCGGGAACGGGCGTCCAGGCGACATCAGCGGTCCCCTTCGCCGGCGTCCCCCTCACCGCGTCCCCCGAACCCGTCCCCGCCTCCCCAAGCTGACCTCCGCCGGCGTCCCCGCCTCGGTCCCACGCCTGCCTATGCGCGTTGTGCGCATGGCGTGCGGTCGCCTGCGTTGTGAGCGCGGCGTGCGACCGATAGCGCATTCTGAGCGTGCCAAGCACTTGCTCGCGCGTTCTTGAGCGTGGCGCGCTCCTGCTTGCGATTTGAGCGTGGCGCGCACCGGTTCGCGGACGGTTCAGTTGCGTGCGCCTGGTCGCGCGATTGACCGGGGGCGTGAACCTGTGTGCGCGTTCCGGTCGGGGCGAGCCTTACTCGCGCGATTAGAGCGTGGTGCGCACCCACTTGCGCGTCTTTGAGCGCGGCGTGCTCCTGGCGCGTGTCCTTGGCCCGGGGCGTGCCTCTACTTGCACGATTGAGCGTGGCGCGCACTCCGTTTGTGCGGGGTGCGCACCTGCCTGTGCGTCATGAGCGCGACGGGCTTCTACATGCGTGAATGAGGCGCTTCTACATGCGTGAATGAGCGGGTGCGCACTCCGATGAGCGAGATGCGCACCTACTCCGGTGTCTTGAGCGAGGCGCGCGTCATCCTGCGCGTTTGGGCTAGGCGCGGGCGGTCGGCGTTGCTTCCTTCGGGTGGGGCGCCGCCGCGGGGTGGCCCGGCCACCAGAATCGTTCGCCGCGCATCGTGGCCAGGGCGGGCACGAGCACGGTGCGGACGAGCAGGGTGTCCAGTAGGACGCCGATGCCGACGATCACGCCGATCTGGGTCAGGGTGATCACCGGGAGCACTCCGAGCACCGCGAACACGGCCGCCAGCAGGATGCCCGCGCTCGTGATGACGCCGCCGGTCACAGCCAGGGCGTGCACCATGCCATCGCGGGTGCCGCGTTCCGGCGTTTCCTCCCGGGCCCGGGTGACCAGGAAGATGTTGTAGTCGACACCGAGCGCGACCAGGAACAGGAAGGCCAGCAGCGGTACGCCGGTGTCGAGCGCCGGGTAGTCGAAGACGTGCCGGAACAGCCAGCTTCCCGCGCCCAGGGCCGCGCCGAAACTGGCGATGACCGTCACGAGAAGCAGTACCGGTGCGACCAGGGCGCGCAACAGGCCGATCAGAACGAACAGGACGACGAAAAGGACGGCCGGGACGATGACGGTGAGGTCGCGGCGTGCGGCGTCACGGTCGTCCAGGCCGGCCGCGACGCTTCCGCCGACCAGTGCGTCCTCGCCGCCCACTCGATCGCGCAGGGCCCGTACGGTGTCGTAGGCCTCGGGGGTGTCGGGGGCCGCGGTGAGCACCGCGCTGATGCTGGCCAGGTCGCCGGCCTGCTCGCCGATGCGCGCGCTGGCCACGCCCGGGGTCTTGGAGACGATGGCCAGGACCTCCTCGGCGCGGGCGGGAGTGGTCATGACCGTGGCCGGATCGGTCGCTCCGGCCGGGAAGTACTTGCTGACCGTCTCGAGACCGTCGACCGCCTCGGCCTCGACCCGGAACTGATCGGCCTGCGAGAGGCCCAGCTTGGTGCCGATCAGGCCGCTGCCCAGCACGGCGAGTACGGCCACGGCGGCGGCGGTCACAACGACCGGACGACGGGAGACTGCGCGTCCGATGCGCGCCCATGCGCCCTTGCCGGCTTCGACACCGGCCTGACCGACGCGCGGGACGAACGGCCAGAACAGTCCGCGGCCGCAAACGAGCAGCGCGGGCGGCAGAACGAACAATGCGAACACGGCGGCGATGGCGATCCCGGCCGCGCCGGCCACGCCGAGGGCCACGTTCTTGCCCAGGCTGGCCAGCAGAAGCGTGAGCAGGCTGAGCACAACCGTGCCCGAGCTGGCCAGGACGGCCGGTCCGGCGCCCTTGAGCGCCTTGCGCATCGCCTCGAACCGGTCCTCGTACCGGTGCAGCTCTTCCCGGTAGCGGGAAATGATCAGCAGGGCGTAGTTGGTGCCGGCGCCGAAGACGAGCACCGTGATGATGCCGTTGGTGGACGCGTCGATGGCCAGGTCGGTGTGCCTCGACAGGATGGCGACGACCGAGCCGCTCAGCCGGTCGGCCAGGCCGACGACCGCCAGTGGGACCAACCAGAGCAGCGGGCTGCGATAGGTGATGAGCAGCAGCAGCGCCACCACGACGACGGTCACGATCAGCAGGCGGGTGTTGGCGCCCGAGAAGCTGTCGGCCAGGTCGGCGGTGAAGCCCGCGCCGCCGGTCACCTGGGCAGTGATGCCGGGCGGCATTTCCGAGCGAACCTGTTCGCGCAGCTGCGTGACCGCGTCGACGATCTGCTCGGCCGAGTAGCCCGCCGGGTACGGCCTGGAGACGATCGCCGCGTCCTTGCCGGGCGCCACGATCGGCCGGCCGAAGGTCTGGATCTTCTCCAGTTCGGCCGGGGTGAGCGGACTGCCGTCGTCCTTGGCGAAGACGATCAGCGCCGGGTTGACCTGGCCGGACGGCAGTTGCCGTTCGAGTTCGGCCACGCGCGTCGACTCGGCGTTGCCGGGCAGCGACGCGGTGGGGTCGTTGGTCGTCTCGAGCGGACCGGCGAAGGCCAGCACGCCACCGCCGATCAAGAGCGCAAGGACGAGCGTGAGCCAGGCGCGCCGCATGAAGCCTCCACGGTCAAGTATCTCGATAATCGAGATTCTTACCCATACGGCTGCGGTCTGCAACACTGACGCTGTGAAGGAACGGGACGATCTGCGCGCGGATGTGGTGGACCTGCTTCGGCTCTACAGCATCGAGGCGCAGCATGTCGCCCACTCCTTCGCGAGTCAGGAGGGCCTGCATTTCACCGACCTGCAGGCCCTGATCGCGGTCATGCACGCCGAGCGGCGGGGCGATCCGATCACGCCCGGCCGGCTGGGCGACACGCTCGGATTGTCCTCGGGCGCGACCACCGCGGTGATCGACCGCCTCGAGAGGGCAGGGCATTTACGCCGTACGAGGGAAAGCTCGGACCGGCGAGTGGTGCACCTGCGTTACGGCGCGCCGGGGATGGAACTCGCCGTGGCCTTCTTCCGCCCGCTCGGCCTGCGCAGCCACGCGGTCATGGACGACTTCAGCGTGGACGAGCTGGAAACCGTGCGGCGTTTCCTGAACGGGATGCTCGGTGCGATCACGGAGCACCATCGCGAGCTCCGCACCCGAACTCCACCTCAGCAGCCCTGATGTGTGAGCCGTCACAGCCGATCGTGGAGGCCGTGACCGCGCCGGTCGTCACCGCGGGCGGCTGAAGCTCAGACGGTGACGTCGACCAGGGCGGCCCGGTGGGTGTTGATCACGCGGCGGCTGTCCTGCACGGCGGCGCGGTCGGCCGCGATGATCTGCTGATCGGCGCCGGTAACGAAATCCGTTCGCAGTCGCTGCACATCCTTGTGCAGGTGGACGAGGCTGATGTGCGACGTCCAGGGGCTCGACCCGATCCTCATGGTCTTTCCTCTCTGCCTCCGGGGGGTGGGGGTTGCTCCTCGTTGGCAACCGCTCTCGATCGGCACCACCACCGGCGCGGTTGAGGATTTCCGGCAACCCGAACGCACCCACGGCGAACCGGCTTCCGCGCCCGGCCACGCCGATCAACTGTCCGTGCAGACCGAAAACCTCCTCGACCGTGCCGGTGACCTGCTCTCGAGCGGCCAGGCGGGCCAGGCCGTGACCGTGCTGGCGCCCGTCGTCGGCGCCGATCCCGAGAACGGCGTCGCGTGGCTGCTGATGGCCCGCGCGCGCATGGCCCTGGGCCTGCACGCCGAGGCCCTCTCGGCTGCGCGGACCGCCCTGACCCTGCAGCCCCGCGGGGTCGAGGAGCTGTTCTGGGTGAGCGCCGCCTACACGGCGCTCGGCCGGCACGACCTCGCGATCACGGCCGCGGCCGCCGCGTCGGAGGAGGACCCCGGCAACCCCCGCCCGGCCGAGCGGCACGGTCGTGCCCTGCTCGCGGCCGGTCGCACCGCCGAGGCCGCGCTGGTGCTGGAGGCGGCGGCCGAGATCGCGCACTACGACGCCGACGTCCAGGTCGCCTTCGGCATGGCCCTGTTCGCCGCCGGCCGCCCGCTGAGCGCTCGCGAGGCCTACTCGCGCGCCCTCCGGATCGATCCCGCACACGCTCGCGCACTGACCGAACTGCGCCGGTTGGGCGCGGCCGAGCAGCACATCCTGGACGCGGACTCGCTGGTCCGCGTGGCCGACGAGTTCGCCGAGTCACTGCGGGTCCCGGCCGGCGGCGTCCGGCGCGCTTCTGCCTCCGACCCCGCCCGGTCGGCACTGGGCCACGTCGCGGCGGTCGCGTTCGGAGTCTGCCTGGCCGCGCTGCTCGGACTGGCCGTCCTGATCCGGGTGGCCGGCGTGGACGTCCCGTCGGCACTGGTCGTCGGCATGTTCTGCGCCACCGGAGCCGTGGCCTGCCTGACCGCCTTCACCCACATGCGCCGCTAGCCTCCGTCATTGAGCGCGCGCATGGTTTGTTCGGTGTGCGCATTCGCGCGCGGGATTGGTTAAGTTGCACGCCTCGCTGCTCACCTGTGCTCAACCGCGCATGTTCGGGCGGCCTGCTGGCGTTTCGGCGAGGGCGGTGGGGGCGGCCTTCAGTCGTTGGCGTCGCGGAGTTTGCGGAGCAAGCGGGTTAGTTCGGTGCGGTCTTCGGGGGAGAGGGCGGCGAAGAAACCCTCGCCTGCGTCGCGGCGGGCTGTCTTGATGTCTCGGCTGACGCGCCGGCCCTCCTCGGTGAGCGTGACGAGCACCGCGCGGCGGTCGGCCGGGTCGGGGTGGCGTTCGGCCAGGCCCAGCCGCTGCAGGTCGTCGGCCACCTCGGTGGCCGAGCGGGGGGCGATGCGCAGATGCTCGGCGAGCGCGCCGGGGCGCATGTCGCCGTGCCGGGACAGCACGCTGATCGCGCGCCCCAGCGACGGTGAGAGCTCCCACGGCTGCAGGGCCTCGCGCGTGCGGTGGCGCAGCCGGCGGGACACCGAGAAGAACTCCTCGGCCAGGCCCTCGTCGTCGACCTCGTGCACGGGAATACCGTACCAGGGACTTCTGTTGTTCCCTCATGTTGAGGTAACCTCAGCATGTCACCCCGTACGGAAGAAGGTCCGCTCTTGGAAAGCCCCGTCGAAGGCCGCACTCGCGGCAAGAAACCCACCGCCGCCGAGATCGCGCAGGCGAAAAACGTCTCGCTGCGCCGCATCGGCTCTCTGTTCACCGACCACCACCGCCCGCTGGCTGTCGTGGTCCTCACCATCGTGGTCTCGTCGATCGTCGGCATGGCGAGCCCGTTCCTGCTGCGCGAAGTGATCGATCGCGCGCTTCCGGACAGAAACGTGCAACTGCTCGTCTGGCTGGTGATCGGCATGGTCGCTGTCGCCGCCGTGACCTCCGCGCTCGGTGTCGTCCAGACGTGGATCTCGACCACGGTCGGGCAGCGCGTGATGCACCGGCTGCGCGCGGACGTGTTCCGTCACCTGCAGCGCCAATCGATCGCGTTCTTCACGCGAACGCGCACCGGGGAAGTGCAATCGCGCATCACGAACGACATCGGCGGCATGCAGTCCGTCGTCACCTCCACCGCCACCTCGATCGCCTCGAACCTGACCACGGTCGTCGCCACCGCGGTCGCCATGGCCGCCCTGTCCTGGCAGTTGTCCCTGGTGTCGCTGCTCGTGCTGCCGCCGTCGATCTGGCTCACCCGCCGGGTCGCGAGCATGCGCCGGGCGATCACCGCGCAACGCCAGCGCGAACTGGCCGACCTCAACGTCATCATCGAGGAGGGCCTGTCCATCGGCGGCGTGCAGCTGAGCAAGACGATGGGCACCGGCCCGGCCCAGGTCGACCGGTTCACCGCCTCGTCGAGCCGGCTCATCGACCTCGAGCTGCGCTCCGAGCTGGCCGGCCGCTGGCGCATGGCGTCCATGAGCATCGTGTTCGCCGCGATCCCCGCGATCATCTATCTCGCCGCCGGCCTGCCGATCACCGCCGGGTCGATGAGCATCGGAACGCTCGTTGCGTTCACCGCCCTGCAATCCGGACTGTTCCGGCCGCTCATGTCCTTGCTGAACGTGGGCGTCACGGTCACCAGCTCGCTCGCGCTGTTCGCACGCATTTTCGAATACCTCGATCTGCCGATCGACATCGAGGAGCCGGCCCGCCCGGTGCGCATGCCGGAGCCACGCGGCCACTTGCGGTTCGAGGACGTCACTTTCTCGTACGCCGGAAGCCCCGCGGCCGCCGTGGCCGGCGTGAGCCTGGACGTGCCCGCAGGGTCATCGCTCGCCCTGGTCGGCGAGACCGGCTCGGGCAAGAGCACGATCGCCGCCCTGATCGCCCGCCTCTACGACCCGACCGCCGGCCGCATCACGATTGACGGCGTTGACCTGCGCGATCTGTCGCTGGAAAGCTTGTCGTCGATCGTCGGAGTGGTCTCGCAGGAGACCTACCTGCTGCACACGACCGTGCGCGAGAACCTGCGATACGCCAAGCCCGACGCCACCGACGCCGAGATCGAGGCCGCGGCCCGGGCCGCGCAGATCCACGACGTGATCGCCGCCCTGCCCGACGGTTACGACACGACGGTCGGTTCACGGGGCCACCGTTTCTCCGGCGGCGAGAAGCAGCGCATCGCCATCGCCCGTACGCTCCTGCGCGACCCGCGCATCCTCGTCCTGGACGAAGCCACGAGCGCACTCGACAACGAAACCGAGCGAGCCGTACAGCGCGCGTTCGACGAACTGTCCCGCGGCCGCACAACGGTCACCATCGCTCACCGGTTGTCCACCGTCCGCGACGCCGACCAGATCGCCGTAGTCGACCACGGCCGCATCCTGGAGAACGGCACCCACGACACCCTGGTCGACGTAGGCGGCCGCTACGCAGCCCTGGCCGCCTGACCACCTGCCGCAGCCTGCGGCAGCGTCCGCCCTGAATCTGCGGCGGCGGCCGTCTGGCAGCCAGTGGCAGCGCGAGGCCGGGACCTGGAGTCGCCGCTTCTTCGGGCTGCGCGGTTCAGGTCCGTGAGCACCGCCTGCGTGGTGTCCAGCACGGCATCAGTCTGGAGCGTGCAGCCGCCGCTCGATTCTCATCATCGCTCATCCGCGCCGCTCATTGATCGCTGTGATCACTGGGCGGCGCTCGTTTGTGTCTGCGTGGGCTAGGTGTGGGCGAGGCGGTGCTCAGGTCTGGCGTTTTTGCGCGTTGGACGCTCAAGTGGGCGGCGCTGTTGTGTCGCTTTCTGAGCGTGACGCTCGCCGGGTGACGCTGCCTTCGGTTGCGCGATCGCATCTGGCTCAGTGGCGGACTGGTCGACTTCCGCGAGACGTACCGCAGGGCTTCCAGCGTGGTCTCCCCGGTCTGTGGCCACGCGCCGGCCAAGGTGGCGGGCGGTATTCAGGTCGAGCGTTTGCCGGTCAGGAGCTGGTGAGTGCTCTGCGACCTCTTATGCTCGCCGCTCGGATTGGGTTGTTCGTTTGTGCCCCGCGCGTGCGGGCTGGCCGGCGGCAGGCCGGGGTGGGTGGGGCGGGCGGCGGTTTGGTCTCGAACGTTGTTGGTGGCGGGTGAAAGACGGATGTGGGGGCCGGACATAGGTGAGGGTGGGACCTGTGGATCCGGAGGAGCGCCGGCGGCGGTTTGAAGTGGGGGCGCCGGCTCTTGTTGAGGCTGTGCGGCGTTTTCTGGTGCGGCGTACTGATGCGGCCACCGCGGAGGACGTGCTGCAGGAGACGTTGCTCGTGTGCTGGCGGCGTTTGGACGAGATGCCTGCGGTTGAGCTGCTGCCCTGGGCGTACGGGATCGCCCGGCTCTGTCTGAACAACGCCGAGCGCTCGCGGCGACGGCAGAGCCGGCTGTTTGCCCGGATTTTGCGGCTGGACCCGCCCGGCGTGGCGACCAGGCCTGTGGGCGAGGCGGATGACGGTCTGGCCGAGGCGATGGGCAACCTGCGCGCGGAGGAGGCGGAGCTGCTGCGGCTGTGGGCGTGGGAGGACCTGTCGCCGGGGGAGATTGCCACCGTGCTGGGGATCAGCGCGAACGCGGCGAGCATCCGGCTGCACCGGGCCAAGCAGAAATTGCGCGGCGAACTGCGAAAGATCGGTCACCCCGGCGGACATGAGGAGTTGACAGAGGGGAGACGGCCATGACGGACGACGACGACCTGCGTTCGCGCCTGCGCCGCACCGACCCGGCCGCCGGGATGACCCCGGCGGCTTCCGAACAGATCTCGCAGCTCCTGGAGAAGACGATGACCACTGCCGCCGTCCGGCCGCGCTTCGATACCCGCCTGCTTGCGATGGCCGCGGCCGCGCTCGTTCTGATCGCCGCGGTCGGAGGCTGGCTGCTCATCCGGCCGGAGAACGCGCAGCCGCCGTCCGGCCCGGGCAACCCGGTCGCCGCGCCGGCCGTCACCGACCTGGCCGGTCCGGCGGGGATGAATGCCAAGTGCGTGGAACCGTCGGCGGCCAAGCTGAAGGAGAACGCCGACTTCGCGTTCGCCGGCACGGTGACCGGCATCAGCCGAGGCGTTGTCACGCTCCAGGTCACCCACGTCTACCTGGGCAAGCCGGTCGGCGAGGTGCGGGTCCCGCAGGAGGGCTACACGTCCGAGACGATGCTGGGCAGCGGCAAGTTCGAGAAGGGCCTGAAGTACCTGGTGGCGTCGAACAAGGGCGGCATCCTGATCTGCGGCTACAGCGGTGAGGCGTCCGCGCCGGGGCTGCAGGCGCTGTACGACGAGGCTTTCTGATCCGCGTACGCTCTCAGCGCGCGACCGTAGTGCGGAACGTGAGCGGCGAGTGCGCGAACGGCCAGAACCGCTGCGCGTTTCTCGTCGCCCGCGTCCATCAGCGCCAGCGCGAGAAAGGCCAAACGCTCATCTTCGTACGCTCCGAGCTCGCCGGCCTCGGTGAGCAGGGTGACCGCCTCGCCGGGCCGCCCGAGTTTGCGCAGCGTGCTGGCCAGCTGGATCAGGGCCTGTGGCCGCAGCGAGTCGTCGAGACCGGCGGCGAGGGCCTCGCGATAGAGCGGCTCGGCCTCGGCCTCCCGGCCCGCGAAGTCGCGCGCCGATGCGCGTTCGAACAATCCCGCCGCGTCGTCGCCGGCCAGATCGTCCATCGTGGCGACCACTTCGTCGGCCGTCATCGTGCCGGCCGCGGCCCAGAAGTCGGCGATCGGCGAACCACGCTCGGGGCTGCGGCGTTCCAGCAGCACGACGTCGCGCCAGCGGTCGCCGTGCCGGCCCAGGCGTGAACGGACACCGACCGTACGGAATCCGCAGGACCGGTGCAGCGCGAGGCTCGCCGCGTTCTCGGGGAAGATGCCGGATTGGATCGTCCAGATGCCGGCGTTTTCCGTCGATTCGATCAGTTCTTGCAGAAGAGCACGCCCCACACCCCGGCCCTGGGCGGAGGGGGAGACGTAGATCGAATGCTCGACCACGCCCGCGTACACCGGACGGCTCGACACGGGCGTGACCGCGACCCAGCCCAGCACCGTTGCGTGCTCGTCCACCGCGACGAACCGATGCTCGTCCAGCCGGCCCGCGTCGAACGCCTCCCAGGTGGGCGCGCCGGTTTCGAAACTGGCGTTCCCGCCGTCCAGCCCGGCCTGATAGAGCCCGAGCACCGCATCGGCGTCGTCGGCTCGCATCGGGCGGATCGTCACGTCAGTCATGCAGTCTCCCGGGCGGGGCGTAGATCTCGCGGGTCAGCGCGAGCAGTTCGGACAGGACGGCGGGCGGCGTGTCCGACCACCACACCAGCCACACCGGGATCGGCGGAGCATCCCGTACGGCACGGTAGGCCACTCCCGGGCGGGGGTTCTGATGTGCGGTCGCCTCTGAGGTGACGCCCACAGCCTGGCCCGCGGCGATCAGCGTGAGCCACTCGTCGACACCGTGCGTGTGTCGGATCGAGCCCGGCGGCGGACCCGGGTGCCACAGCGCGGGCGTGGTCGTGCCGGTGCGCTCATCCATCGCCACCGGGTAGCGGGCCAGATCGGCCATGCGCACCTGGCGGCGCCGGGCGAGCGCGTTGTCGGTGGCGATCGCGGCGACGCGGCGTTCGACGCCGACCAGGGCGGTCGTGAAGCGCTGATCGTCGTCGAGCGAGCGGCGGACCACGGCCACGTCGGCGATGCCCTCGCTCAGCCCGGCGGTGACCGTGTCCGACTGCACGAAGACCAGCGGCACGGACGCGTTGGCCGCGGCCCAGGTCTTCTGCAGACGACGGGTGTGTTTGCCCAGCGCCGCCCAGTTGTACCCGACCCGCAGCTCGCCGTCCGGCTCCGAGACCGTGCGCCGCAGGTGGGCCACCTCGTCGAGCACCCGGCGGGCGGCGGGCAGCACCCGGGCGCCCGCGGCGGTCAGCGCCACGTGGCGGGTGGTGCGTTGCAGGACGCGTACGCCCAAAGCGGTCTCCAAGGCGGCGATCGAGCGCGACACCGAGGCCTGCGACATGCCCATGGCGGTGGCCGCGTCGGTGAAGGTGCCCTCGTCGGCCACCGCGGCCAGCACCTGGAGCTGACGCAGCTGCAGATCCATACGCCCAGCGTATAACTGGGCCGCGTCATGCATTTCCCGTATCAATGGCTCCTCAACAGACTGGTGGCCATGCGAGGAATCGTGGCGATGATCGCGAGCGGGGCGAGCAACCAGGTCGGCGCCGCGCTGGGCGCCCATGCCTTCGCCGCCATCGGCCCGGCTGGGGTGGTCGCGGTCCGCCAGTTCGTGGCGGCGGCGGTGCTGCTGCCGGTCGCCCGGCCCGACCTGCGCCGCTTCACCTGGCGGCAGTGGTGGCCCACGCTGCTGCTCGGGTTCGTCTTCGCCACCATGAACCTCAGCCTGTATACCGCCATCGACCGCATCGGCCTGGGTCTGGCCGTCACGCTCGAGTTCCTCGGCCCGCTCGCCGTCGCCCTGGCCGGCTCGCGCACCCGCGTCGACCTGGTGTGCGCGGCCGGCGCGGGTGTCGGCGTCTATGCGCTGGTGCAACCCGGCCCGTCGAGCGACCTCGCCGGTGTCGGCGCGGGTCTGCTCGCCGCGGCCGGCTGGGCCGGCTACATCGTGCTCAACCGCCTGGTCGGCGCGCGTCTGCCCGGCCTGCAGGCTCCCGCCGCGGCCACCTCCGTCTCGGCCCTCCTCTACTTGCCGGTCGCCGTCGTGCTGGCGGCGACCGGCCGGCTCGACGGCGTCGCGATTGCCTTCGCCGTGGGCGCCGGGCTGCTCAGTTCGGTCATCCCGTACGCCGCCGACCTGCTCATCCTGCGCCACGTGCCCACCCGGTTCTTCGGCCTGTTCATGAGCATCCACCCGGTGCTGGCCGCCCTGGCCGGCCTGATCCTGCTGGGCCAGTTCCTCGGCCTCGTGCAGTGGGCGGGCATCGCCGTCGTCGTCACGGCCAACGCCGTGGCCGCGACCCAGCGACGTCCTGCCATGCCGGTCGCCTGAGCCACGATCGTCCCGGGTTGTGGCAAATTCCGGCCGCGGCTGACGAGAAGGGCGGGCTGGGGGCCCGGCTGGCCGCCTTCTGAACGGTCGCCGGGCGCATTTCATGACCAGGCCCCGGCGCAGGTCGTGTCCAGCCATGGAACACGCCTCAGCGTCGCCGGGCGAGTTCGTCGACGATGTCGACGGTGGCGGCCCAGCCGACGGTGTCGGCCAGGTGGGAGGTGGCCACCGAGCGGACCTCGAACCGGTTGTGCGGCGTCGCCTGGTCGGCCCCAGCGATCATGCGGTCCTGCAGGGCGAGCGGGATCATCCGGTCGCGGGTGTGGCGGATGTAGGTGCGCGGAATCGTGCCCCACGTGCCGGCGTGCCCGCGCGCGTCGGCCAGAGGGACCTCGATCGACTCGTCGGGGTGCATGCTGTTGAGCTGGGTGAGGAACTCGGCGTCGGTAGCCCCGGCGCACAGGGCCTGCTTCAGTTTGGACAGCACCCGCAGGTCACTCGTCCGGAAGTTGCTGCGGGACGCGCCGATCACTGCCGGGTCGCCGATTCCGGCCGCGCCCAGCTCGAGGATCATGCTCTCTCTGGCCTCGGGCAGCTGCAGATAGTCGGCCATGGTCGGCAGGTCGACGCAGCAGAACGCCGAACTGTAGACGAGCCGTTTGATCAGCCTCGGCACCTCGTTGGCGACGCGGTTGACCGTGGCGCCGCCCATGCTGCCGCCCCAGACGATCACCGGGCCGAGCTCGGCCGCGCGGCGCACCACACCTACCGCGGCCTCGGCGTAGTCGTCGAGGGTGACGCCGGCCATCGGCGAGCGTTCGGTGGCCAGGGCGGCCAGATTTTGCGGCGCCTGGTAAGAACGGCGGAACTGGCCGTCGCGCAGCCCGTGGCCGGGCAGCTCGACACCGACCGTGCGGTGGCCGCGGAGGGTCAGCTCGGCGTCGCCACTGGCCGACCCGTTTGCCCCGGTGACCAGCACAATCGTGGTCACCCAGTCACGTCGTGGCGGGCCTTGAGCCAGGGCGGCCGCCGGTGTGGCCGCCACTGCGGCGGCCCCCGCGGCGAGCCCGAGCACTCCACGCCTGGTCATCTTCGTCATGGCCTTCTCCTCTCGTTGCTCCTGCCCTCATTCAGCCCGAGAGCGGGCGGCGGCGGGAGCGGAGAAAGTACGGGCCGTGCACCTACTTTGGTAGGGTCCGCCCCGCCCCGGCCGCCTGTAGCGTCGGGCCCATGAAGCGGCGTGACCGGCTGGTCGATTCGGTGCTGCTGACCGTGCTCATCACGGCAGCGGCGCTGGGTGGCGCCGTCACCGCTTATGCCGAAAAGACCACGACCGCTTCGGCGTACGCGTGGGGCATCGCCGCGGCGCAGGTCGCGACCTCGATCGTCATCCTCATGCGGCGCAAGCGGCCCACCGGCGTCGCCGTGACCATCGTGGTGTCGGCGATCGTGCAGACCCTGGTGCTGTTCACGGCTCCTCTGCAAGTCGCCGAGACCATGCTGGCTGTGAGCGCCTGGATTCCGCTCGCCCTGTCGGTCGCTGTCGAGAACGTCACCGAGCGCGGTGTGCCGAGACGCTGGTGGATCCGGGTGTGGGCGTTGATCGCCGTGCTGACCGTGGTGAGCGTACGACCGTGGGAGCCGACGACGAGCCTCGTCGTCAACGGGCTGCTGCACAGCGCCGTGGCCCCGCTGTTCGCGCTCTATCTGGCCGCGCGCCGCCGACGGGTCCAGCTGCTGCGCGAGCGGGCCGACCGGGCCGAACGCGAGCAGTGGTGGCGGGCCGAACAGGCGCGGGCCGAGGAGCGGGCGCGGCTGGCGACCGAGCTGCACGACCTGGTCGCCCACCGGGTCTCGCTGATGACGCTGCAGGCGAGCGTGCTGACGATGAACGCGCCCGACGCCGGCACCCGTGAGGCCGCGGAGGAGTTGCGGGCCAACGGTGCGATGGCGCTCGACGAACTGCGGGAATTGGTCGGGGTGCTGCGGCGCGGCGGAACACCGGTCGAGACGCCCCTCGATGAGCCGCCGATGCCGCCGCTGGCCGAGCTGGTCGACGCGGCGGAGCGGGCGGGCCAGCGGGTCGATTTCGCCGAGGCGGGCGAGCCGTCCGGCTTGTCCAGGGTCACCGGCCGTACGGCGTATCGCGTGGTCCGGGAAGCGCTGACCAACGCGCGGAAACATGCGCACGGGGCCGCCGTACGGGTGGATGCCCACTATTCGCCGGACCAGGTGCGGATCGTGGTGCACAACGAGGCGGGGCGGCGGGCGACCGGGGCCACGGGGAGCGGGACGGGGCTGGCCGGTTTGCGCGAGAGGGTGGAGTCGATCGGCGGAACGCTCGAGGTCGGGCCGGACGGCCGCGGTGGCTTCCGGGTCGAGACGGTGATGCCGTCGAGGGTGTCTTCATGATCCGGGTGCTCGTGGTCGATGACGAGGCGCTGGTGTGCCGGCATCTGACGGCGATCCTGTCGGCGGCGCCGGATATCGAGGTGGTGGGCACGGCGTCGGACGGCGCCGAGGCGGCCGAGATGACCGTGCTCGAACGGCCCGATCTCGTGCTGATGGACCTGCGCATGCCGGGCGTAGGCGGGCTGGCCGCCACCCAACGGATCCGGGCGCTGTCGTCGCCGCCGATCGTGCTCGTGCTGACCACGTTCGACGCCGACGGGTATGTGATCCGGGCGCTGCGGGCCGGCGCGGCGGGCTATCTGGTGAAGTCGACGCCCCCGAGGGAGCTTCTCGATCTGATCCGGGTGGCGGCGCGGGGCCATACGGTTCTGTCGCCGGTGGCGAAGGAGGGACTGGTCACGGCGTCCGCGGTCGTCCACGAGGAACGGGAGGCGGCGCTAGCGCGGCTGTCCGAGCTGACCGATCGGGAGCGTGACGTGCTGGCCGCGATTGGGGACGGGCTGACGAACGCCGAGATCGCGCGGCGGCTGCACCTGTCCGAGACGACCGTTAAGGGCTACGTGTCGCACC
Source organism: Actinoplanes sp. NPDC021490 (assembly GCF_055562135.1). NCBI lineage: Bacteria > Bacillati > Actinomycetota > Actinomycetes > Micromonosporales > Micromonosporaceae > Actinoplanes > Actinoplanes sp. NPDC021490. The sequence continues at coordinate 76,137 of NZ_JBVHFW010000002.1, read as the reverse complement.
TGTTCGAAAAGCTTGACTGTGCGAACCGGACTCAGGCGGGGCTGCTGGCCAAGTCGGCCGGCCTGCTGACGCCGGAGGAGTGAAACTCCGTGAGAACGTGCTCAGAATGCACCCAGCGGGGCCATCCTCCCCTTGATGGCCCCGACCGGGTCCTCTCTTCCGATGTCATCGCCACAGGCCTAGGAAACCCGTAGTGAGACCTGTTAACGCTAACAGAATGCAGCGGCCGTACGCCAGGCAAACGGTGAAAATGGTCGGACTGAACCGCGAGCTACCGGCTCGGCGGGGGAGCGACGCTGTCCCGGCTGATCAGCGTGGGGGCTATCGTGCGGCGGGCGCTGATGTCGGCCGTACCGGACTCGATCTGTTCCAGCAGCAGTTCGACCCCGGCCGTGGCCACGGCGTCGAAGTCGGGACGGACCGTGGTCAACGGCGGGGAGTAATAGGCCGCCTGCGGCACGTCGTCGAAGCCCACGATGCTGATCTCTTCGGGCACCCGGCGGCCGTGCTCGCTCAGTGCCCGCAGCAGGCCCAGCGCGATGTGATCGTTCGCGGTGAAGACGGCCGTCACCTCGGGCAGCCGGGCCAGCAGCTTGCCGTTGCGGTAGCCGGACTCCGCGCTCCAGTCGCCGGTCAGCAGCGGCGGCTGCTCGGCGCCGGCCGCCTTGAGCGCCTCTTCCCAGCCCCGCACCCGCCCCGCCGCGTCGAACCAATCGGCCGGACCGGAGATGTGCCAGACCGTCGCATGACCCGCGGCCAGCAGGTGCTCGGTCGCGGCGCGGGCACCGGCGACCTGGTCGACAGTCACGAGTGTGCTCGCCCGCTCCGGATCCCCGTCGATCGTGACCAGCGGGATGTCCTCGGGCAGGCGGGCCAGGGCCGGGCCGGCGCTGGCCACGGGAGCGATCACCACGAGCCCGGCCACGCGCTGGTCGAGGTGGCGCTCGACGGCGTCGGCGATCGAGCGCTCGTTGAGGCTGCGCACACTGCCCACGTTGACCGCGAAACCACTTTCCTGCGCGGCCTGCTCGAACGCCGTGAGCATCGAGGACGGCCCGTAGAGCGCGGTGTTGGGCGCGACCACGCCGATCACCTTGGACGTGCCGGTGACCAGGGCCCGAGCCGTACGGTTGGGCCGGTAACCCAGCTCGGCGATCGCCGCCCGGACCTTCAGGCGGGTCTGCTCGCTGACGTTCTTGTGCTCGTTCAGAACCCGGGACACGGTCTGATGGGACACCCCCGCCAGCCGGGCGACATCCATCATGCCCGGCGGTCGTCCGCGCTTCACGCTCACCCGTACCCCGCATCCACTGGTTGCGGGCAGGATATCCCCTCACATCCCGCCCGAGTGACGTGCGGGTGGGTCGCGCCGCCGAAATCACAATCCTTTCTTGTTATCGATCGCTGCGGGAGCGTTCCCATTGATGAAAAGCGCGGTGTTCCGGACGCCCTCCGGCGACTTGAGGAACCGTCGGAACGCGGCCGGGCCGGGCACTGGGAACGCCGCCGCCTATAGGAATTGCCTGAGGTGGTCGTTCACACGATTGTCATACCCGGCACGACGTGGGCGCTGCTCTCTCAGGGAGGGACGCTCATCCCGAGCACGCGGTCGTTGCTGCCGCAATGGATCGGAAAATAGCCATTGGCCCGATACCGCGTGGGCCTTCGGGCAGGCTGTTCCGTTGTCGGCTCACGGCACGATTCGCGGCTCGTTGGTATTCGCGCTGTTCTAGGCTCGGGAGCCTTTCCCGTTGGGTTGCACACTTCGAGTTAACCGCCGCAGCGGACCACTGGGGGTCCATAAATGATCGGCCGACCCGGTGGTCGGCGGCCCGAGTGCTGCCGCTTGAGAGATCGGATCTCCCGGGAGCATCGGTGGTGACGAGGGCTCTGGAAGGACGGGTCTCTTGGCCGCGGGGCCTGCAATGGCGGTGGCAATCTTCGGCGGTAGGGAGGAGGCCGATTTGCAGCGGGCCTAGTCATGTGCGGGACCGGAACGGCGGCCGGGTGGCGCGGTCCGGCTGGCGCGGGCCGGGTGCCGCGGGCGGGGTGCCGCGGGCGGGGTGGCGCGGGACCGGCGGCGCCGGACGGGCGGCGGGGACGGGCGGCGGGGACGGGCGGCGGGGACGGGCGGCAGGGACGGGTGGCATGTATGCGGTGGACACGCGGGCCGCTGGCAACACGCCGCGGTAGGCAGAGGCAGGGCTGACAACCAGCGGCGGTCGACACGCGGAGGCAGGCCGACACGCGGAGGGTCGACCGGGGGGCGTGTTCGGCCGCGGGCGGGCGCGACGGCCGGCGGCGTGCCGCTGGCTCCGGCGACAGCGGGTTGGGCAGCGCCGACGTGCCACAGCGAGGCGGGTGATCAGGGGCGCCGACGTGCCGCAGCGAGGTCGGTGATCAGGGCGCCGCGGAGCGGCCGGTCAGCGAGCGGGGCTCGGGCCGCTGCTTGCCCGCATCACCAGCTGGGGCGCGACCAGTACGTGGTCCGGCGGGGCGATCTCGGCCGTGGGGGTGTGGGTCATGTGTTCCAGGAGCAGGGCCAGGCTTCGGCGGCCCAGTTCTCCGAAGTCCTGGTGGACTGTGGTCAGTGGGGGTACGAAGAAGCCCGAGTCGGGCATGTCGTCGAAACCGACCACGCTCACGTCCGTCGGCACTCGTTTGCCGGCCTCGTGCAACGCCCGCAGCACGCCTAAGGCGATTCGGTCGTTGGAGCAGAAGATGGCGGTGACTGCGGGGTCCTGGGCCAGTTTCTGGCCCTGGGCGTAGCCCGATTCGGCGTCCCACCAGCCGTGTTCGACGGCGGGGACGACGGCGCCGGCGGCGTAGAGGGTTCGGCGCCAGCCCTCGATGCGGGCGGCGGATTCGGGCCAGTCGGGTGGGCCGGCCGCGTGGTGGACCGTGGCGTGGCCCAGGTCGAGCAGGTGCTGGGTGGCCAGGCGGGCGCCCAGCGCGTTGTCGATCGAGACGGTGGGGGCCGCGTCGGATTCGCCGACGCCGCCGACGGCTACGCACTGCAGGGAGGGCGGGGCCTGGGCCAGGGCGTGGGTGACCGATTGTTTGGGGGCGATGGCGATCACCCCGTCGACCGAGTGCTGGGTCAGGCGGTCGACCGCCTCGAGCACCTGGCGGCGGTCCAGGTCGCGTACGGAGGCGATGCTCACCATGTAGCCGGCGTCGCGGGCCGCGCTCTCGATGCCGTACAGCATGGACGCCGGACCGAACAGGGTGGTCTCGAAGCCGATGATGCCCAGCGTGTCCGACTGCCTGGTGACCAGGGTTCTTGCGGCCAGGTTGCGGCGGTAGTTGAGTGAGCGCATCGCGTCGAGCACCCGCGCCCGGGTTTCCTCCCGCACGTTGGGGTGGTTGTTGAGCACCCGGGACACGGTCTGGTGCGAGACGCCGGCCAGCTTGGCGACGTCCCGCATGACGGTAAGACGGGGCCGGTCGACTCCGTCGGCGGCGAGCTTTCTGGATGGCAAAGACGACCTCCGATGTGAGCGCGCACAGTGTACGGCGAGGACGGACCATGTCCATCGATCCCGACGGGGTCTTCCTGCACCTTGTGGGAATCGGCAATCTGTCGGTAACAAACCGGCGGCGAGGCCTTGACTCGTGTGTTGAGAACGGTAACACTCTCGGAACGCGGGTCCTGAGAGTGAAGGCGCAGCGACTCGCCGCAACGACGAGCCACACGAGTTATCCGCGAACCGGACGCACGAAATCCCCGCGTGCAGCCGGAGAACGCGCCTGTGAACGTTAACACGAATACGTGGAGGATCCAGTGTTCAGAAGACTTTCGATCGCGGTGGCCGGTGGGCTTCTGCTCGCCTCGGCCGTCGCGGGTTGCGGCGGCAGCGACGATGCCGGTTCGGGCACCACCGGCGGCGGCGGCGATGACAAGATCACGCTCGGCTTCTCGCAGGTCGGCGCGGAGAGCGGCTGGCGCACGGCGAACACCAAGTCGATCCAGGAGTCGGCGCAGAGCGCCGGCATCGACCTGAAGTTCTCCGACGCGCAGGGCAAGCAGGAGAACCAGATCAAGGCGATCCGCAACTTCATCACGCAGCGGGTCGACGTCATCGCGTTCTCGCCCGTGGTCGAGTCGGGCTGGGGGACCGTGCTCAAGGAGGCCAAGGACGCCGGCATCCCGGTGATCCTGACCGACCGCGCGATCGACGACCCGGACACCTCGCTCTACAAGTCCTTCATCGGCTCGGACTTCGTCGAGGAGGGCAAGAAGGCCGGCGACTGGCTGGTCAAGGAGTACGACGGCAAGAGCGACCCGGTCAGCATCGTCGAGCTGCAGGGCTCGCCCGGCGCCGCCCCGGCCAACGACCGCAAGTCCGGCTTCGCCGACGTCATCAAGGCCGACCCCAAGTTCAAGGTCGTGGCCTCGCAGACCGGCCAGTTCACGCGCACCGACGGCAAGGCCGTGATGGAGACCTTCCTCAAGTCCCAGCCGAAGATCGACGTGCTCTACGCGCACAACGACGACATGGGCCTGGGCGCGATCGAGGCGATCGAGGCGGCCGGCAAGAAGCCCGGCGCCGACATCAAGATCATCACGGTCGACGCGGTCAAGGACGGCATGACCGCCCTGTCCGAGGGCAAGATCAACTTCATCGTCGAGTGCAGCCCGCTCCTCGGCCCACAGCTGATGGACCTGGTCAAGAAGGTCAAGAACGGCGAGACGATCCCGCAGCGGGTGCTCACCGAGGAGACCACCTTCACGCCCGAGAAGGCCAAGGAAGTTCTGGCCGACCGCAAGTACTGATCGAAGCCCGGTGGGCCGCCGGCAACGGCGGCCCGCCGGTCGGACGGAGCGCGCATGGGCGAGACACAAGTGCAAGAACAAGCGGTCCTGAAGATGACCGGCATCAAGAAGACCTTCCCCGGCGTCGTCGCCCTCGACGGCGTCGACTTCCGCCTGCTGCCCGGTGAGATCCACGCCCTGATGGGCGAGAACGGCGCCGGCAAGTCGACCCTGATCAAGGTGCTGACCGGGGTGTACGACATCGACGGGGGCGAGATCGAGCTGGCCGGCGAGCAGGTCCGGTTCAGCGGCCCGCTCCAGGCTCAGCAGGCCGGCATCAGCACGGTCTATCAGGAGGTCAACCTCTGCCCGAACCTGTCGGTGGCGGAGAACATCTACATCGGCCGCGAGCCGCGCAAGTTCGGGCGGATCCAGTGGTCGCAGATGCGCCGGCGGGCCCAGCAGAGCCTCGCCCGGCTCGACCTCGACATCGACGTGTCCGCCCAGCTCGACAGCTACTCCCTGGCCATCCAGCAGATGGTGGCGATCGCCCGCGCGACCGACGTCGGCAACACCAAGGTCCTGATCCTGGACGAGCCCACCTCCAGCCTCGACGCATCCGAGGTGGAACAGCTCTTCGCGGTCATGCGCCGGCTGCGGAACGAGAACACGGCGATCCTGTTCGTCAGCCACTTCCTCGACCAGGTCTACGAGATCGCCGACCGCATGACCGTGCTGCGCAACGGCGGCCTGATCGGCGAGTACCGCACCGCCGAGCTCCCGCAGATGCAGCTGGTCAGCAAGATGATCGGCAAGGAGCTCGAGACCCTCGAGCAGATCGAGGAGCAGGCCAAGGAGGCGCCGCAGAAGGGGCGCCCCCTGATCGAAGCACGAGGCCTCGGCCGTACGGGCTCGATCGCGCCCTTCGATCTGACGATCCACGCCGGTGAGGTCGTCGGGCTGGCCGGGCTGCTGGGATCGGGACGCACGGAGCTGGCCCGGCTGCTGTTCGGCGCCGACCGCCCCGACCACGGCGACCTGCGGATCGACGGCGAACCGGCCAAGCTGCACAGCCCGCGCGACGCGATGACCAATGGCATCGCGTTCTCCAGCGAGAACCGGCGCACCGAGGGCATCATCGGCGAGCTCACCGTGCGCGAGAACATCATCCTGGCCCTGCAGGCCACCCGCGGCTGGACCCGTCCGATCCCGCGCCGGCGCCAGGACGAGCTGGTCGGCAAGTACATCAAGGCCCTGCAGATCCGTCCGGACGACCCCGAGCGTCTCGTACGCGACCTCAGCGGCGGCAACCAGCAGAAGGTGCTGCTCGCCCGGTGGCTCATCACCGAGCCCCGCCTGCTGATCATCGACGAGCCGACCCGCGGCATCGATGTCGGCGCCAAGGCCGAGATCCAGCGGCTGGTGGCCGAGCTGGCCGACGGCGGGATGGCCGTGCTGTTCGTCAGCGCCGAGCTCGAGGAGGTCCTCCGGCTCAGCCACAAGATCGAGGTGCTGCGCGACCGGCGGCTCGTCGAGGAGCTCGACAACGGCGACGACGTCGACGCCGACCGCATCATGCAGACGATCGCCAGCGGCGCGACCATGTCCGGAACCAGCGGAGCAACCACATGACGACCCTGCTCAGACACCGGCTGTTCTGGCCCATCGCCGTCCTGGTGGTGCTGCTGGCCAGCAACCTGGTCTTCTCCAACAACTTCTTCACGATCACGCTGCAGGACGGGCACCTCTACGGGTCGCTGATCGACATCCTGCGCCGCAGCGCCCCGCTCGTGCTGGTCGCGCTGGGCATGACGCTGGTCATCGCGACCGGCGGCATCGACCTGTCGGTCGGCTCGGTGATGGCGATCTCGGGCGCGCTGGCCTGCCTGCTCATCGGCGACCTGAGCAACCCGGACGCGACCGGGCCGGTGCTTCTCGTGATCGGCGCCGCGATCGCCCTGTGCGTGGTCTTCGGACTGTGGAACGGCTTCCTGGTCGCCGTGCTCGGGATCCAGCCGATCATCGCGACGCTGATCCTGATGGTCGCGGGCCGCGGCGTGGCCCAGCTGATCACCGGCGGGCAGATCCTCAACGTGCGCTCGGGCCCCTACCGCGTGATCGGGGCCGGCTACTTCCTGTCGGTGCCGGTGAGCTTCCTGATCGCCGCGGCCGCCGTGGCGCTGACCGTGGCCCTCACCCGGCGTACGGCATTGGGACTACTCCTGGAATCGGTCGGCGGCAGCCCCACCGCGAGCCGCCTGGCCGGCATCCGGGCCCGACGCATCACGATCATGGTGTACGTCTTCGCGGCCGCGTTCGCCGGAGTGGCCGGGCTGATCTACAGCTCGGACGTCTCCAGCGCGGACAGCAACGCGGCCGGCAACCTGATCGAGCTCAACGCGATCCTGGCCGTCGTCCTCGGCGGCACGGCGCTGACCGGCGGGCGGTTCTCGATCGCGGGCAGCGTGCTCGGCGCGGTCATCATCACGACGCTCGACATCACCGCGGTCAGTGTGGGCGTCCCGGTCGAGACGACGCTGCTGTTCAAGGCCGTCGTCGTGATCATTCTCTGCCTGGCCCAGTCGGCGACCTTCCGGGCCAAGGTGTTCGGGCGCTTCTCCGCACGAAGGACGGTCCCGGCATGATCGACGTGACCACTCCGCCGGCGCCGCAGCGCAACCGGCCGATCTTCGGGGCGAGAAGGACCTACCGGCCCAACACCCGGCACATCCCGGTGCTGGCCACCCTGGCCCTGCTGATCATCATGTACTCGGTCGGCGTCTACAACTACGAGGGCTTCGGCGACACCCAGGTCATCCTCAACGTCTTCGTCGACAACGCGTTCCTGCTGGTCGTCGCGGTCGGCATGACGTTCGTGATCCTGACCGGCGGCATCGACCTGTCCGTCGGCGCGGTGATCGCCCTGACCACCACGGTCACGGCGACGCTGCTCAACGCCGGCTGGCCCGCGGGCGTCGTGCTGCCGCTGGCCCTGCTGATCGGCACGGTGATGGGCCTGGGCATGGGCGCGGTCATCCACTTCTTCAAGGTGGAGCCGTTCATCGCCACCCTGGCCGGGATGTTCCTGGCCCGCGGCCTGTCCCTGCTGATCAACCGGAACTCGATCCCGATCACCAACGAGTTCTGGACGCAGATGGCCCAGAAGCGCTTCCGGTTCGACGACGGCGTGTTCATCTCGCTCAACGTGGTGATCGCCGCGATCGTGGTCGTGCTCGCGGCCCTCGTGCTGGCCTGGACCCGGTTCGGCCGCAACGTCTACGCGATCGGGGGCAACGCCGACTCCGCGCTGCTCATGGGACTTCCCGTCGGCCGTACGCGGATCGCCGTCTACACCTTCAGCGGGTTCTGCGCCTCGCTCGGCGGCGTGCTCTACAGCTTCTACACCTCGTCCGGCTACAGCCTGCACGGGCAGGGACTGGAGCTCGACGCGATCGCCGCGGTGGTGATCGGCGGCGTGCTGCTGACCGGCGGCTCCGGATACGTGCTGGGCACGGTGCTCGGCGTGCTGGTGCTCGGCCTCATCCAGACCATCATCACCTTCCAGGGCGACCTGAACTCGTGGTGGACCCGGATCGTGGTCGGGATCCTGCTGTTCGCCTTCATCGTCCTGCAGCGTCTTGTCACGAGAAAGGCCAAATAGATGCCCCAGTACGTGATCGGGGTCGACTACGGCACGCTCTCCGGCCGGGCCGTGGTCGTCCGGGTCGGCGACGGCGCCGAGGTCGGCACCGCGGTCCACGAGTATCGGCACGGCGTCATCGAGCAGACGCTGCCGGCCACCGGCGAGCGGCTCAAGCCCGACTGGGCGCTGCAGGACCCGGAGGACTATCTCGACGTGCTGCGGACGGCGGTGCCCGAGGCGGTGGCCGCCGCCGGTGTCGACCCGTCCGAGGTCATCGGCATCGCGACCGACTTCACCGCGTGCACCGTGCTGCCCACGCTGACCGACGGCACGCCGCTCTGCCGGCTCGACGAGCTCAGCGCCCGGCCGCACGCGTACGTGAAACTCTGGAAGCACCACGCGGCGCAACCGCAGGCGGACCGGATCACCGACCTGGCCCACCGCCGCGGCGAGCCCTGGATCGACCGGTACGGCGGCAAGATCTCCTCGGAGTGGCAGTTCGCCAAGGCGCTGCAGGTGCTCGAGGAGGACCCGGAGGTCTACGCCCGGACCGAACGCTGGATCGAGGCCGCCGACTGGATCGTCTGGCAGCTGTGCGGCCGCGAGACCCGCAACGCCTGCACGGCCGGTTACAAGGGCATCCACCAGGACGGGCATTACCCGAGCAAGGACTACCTGGCCGAGCTGCACCCCGGATTCGCCGACTTCGCGGATACCCGGCTCGCCCATCCGATCTCGGCGCTCGGCGACCGCGCCGGTGGCCTGAGCGCCCGGGCGGCCGGGTGGACCGGGCTGCCCGAGGGCATCGCGGTGGCCATCGGGAACGTGGACGCGCACGTCACCGCGCCGGCCGCCCGCGCCGTCGGTCCGGGGCAGATGCTGCTGGTCATGGGCACCTCCACGTGCCACGTCATGAACGGGACCGACCTCAAGGCGGTGCCCGGCATCTGCGGCGTGGTCGACGGCGGCATCCTGGCCGGGCTCTACGGCTACGAGGCGGGCCAGAGCGGGGTCGGCGACATCTTCGGCTGGTACGTGGACCGGCTGGTGCACGACACCCACGAGGAGCTCTCCCGGCAGGCCGCCGAGCAGCCGACCGGCGGGCACGGCCTGATCGCGCTGGACTGGCAGAGCGGCAACCGCTCGATCCTGGTCGATCACCACCTGTCCGGGGTGATCGCGGGCCTGACCCTGGCCACCCAGCCGTTCGAGATCTACAAGGCGCTGGTCGAGGCGACGGCGTACGGGACCCGGAAGATCGTGGAGACGTTCGAGGCGGCCGGCGTGCCGGTGACCGAGCTCGTCGCGGCCGGCGGTCTCAAGCGCAACCCGCTGGTCATGCAGATCTACGCCGACGTGCTGCGCCGGCCGTTCAGCGTGGCCTCCTCGGAGCAGGCGCCCGCGCTCGGCTCGGCCATCCACGCGGCGGTGGCGGCCGGCGCCTACCCGGACGTGGCGACCGCCGCCGAGGCGATGGGCAAGGTCGAAAGCGACGTGTTCCGGCCCCGCGAGGCCGACGCCGACGTCTACGACCTGCTCTACCACGAATACTCGGAGCTGCACGACTACTTCGGCCGCGGCCCGAACGAGACCCTGCACCGGCTGCGCCGGATCCGGAACGAGGCCCGATGAGCATCGACGACATCCGCGCCGAGGTCTGCGACCTGCACCGCCACCTCACCCGCTGGGGGCTGGTCACCTGGACGTCCGGGAACGTGTCGGCCCGCGTACCGGGGGAAGATCTTCTGGTCATCAAACCGTCCGGGGTCGAGTACGACTCGCTGACGCCCAAGTCGATGGTGGTGTGCGACCTCGACGGCAACCTGGTCGAGGGTGAGCACAGTCCGTCCAGCGACACCGCCTCGCACGCGTACGTCTACCGGCACATGCCCGAGGTCAACGGGGTCGTGCACACCCACAGCCCGTACGCCACCGCGTGGGCGGCCCGGGGCGAGCCGATCCCGTGCTCGATCACCGCGATGGCCGACGAATTCGGCGGGGACATCCCGCTCGGGCCGTTCGCGCTGATCGGCAGCGACGACATCGGCCGGGGCATCGTCGAGACCCTCCGCGGGTCGCGTTCGCCGGCGGTGCTGATGCGGCAGCACGGACCGTTCACGATCGGCGCGACGGCCAAGGCCGCCGTGAAGGCCGCGGTCATGTGCGAGGACGTCGCCCGGACCCTGCACCTGGCCCGTCAGCTCGGTCCGGTCGACCGGCTGCCCGCGCAGGCCGTGGACCGCCTGTTCGACCGCTACCAGAACGTCTACGGCCAACCCCTGATGGAGGGACAGCAATGAGTGAGCACGAGGTCTGGTTCCTGACCGGTAGTCAGGGACTCTACGGACCCGAAACCCTTGATCAGGTGGCGGCGCAGTCGCAAACCATTTCGGACACCCTGGCCGGCGCGCTCGACGTCAAGGTCGTCTGGAAGCCGGTGCTCACCGACTCGGCCGCGATCCTGTCGGTGATCAACGAGGCCAACTCGCGGGCCGACGTCATCGGCGTCATCGCCTGGATGCACACGTTCTCGCCGGCCAAGATGTGGATCACCGGGCTGGACGCGCTGCGCACCCCGCTGCTGCACCTGCACACCCAGGCCAACGTGGAACTGCCGTGGGCGTCGATCGACATGGACTTCATGAACCTGAACCAGGCCGCGCACGGCGACCGCGAGTTCGGTTACATCGAGGCCCGGCTCGGCGTCGCCCGCAAGACCGTGGCCGGGCACGTCACCGACCCGCGCGTCGCCGCCCGGATCGGCACCTGGGTGCGGGCCGCACGCGGCTACGCGGCCATGCGGTCGCTGCGGCTGGCCCGGTTCGGCGACAACATGCGCGACGTCGCGGTCACCGAGGGCGACAAGGTCGAGGCCCAGCTGCGGTTCGGGGTCTCGGTCAACACGTACGGGGTCAATGATCTGATCGCCGTCGTCGACCAGGTGCTGGACACCGAAATCGACAAGCTGATCGGCGAGTACGAGGACCTGTACGAGATCGACGCCGCCCTGCGCGACGAGCGGCACGACTCCCTGCGCTACGCGGCGCGGATCGAACTCGGTCTCCGCAGCTTCCTGGAGGCGGGCGGCTTCAAGGCGTTCACCACCAACTTCGAGGACCTCGGCGGCCTGCGCCAGCTGCCCGGGCTCGCGGTGCAGCGCCTGATGGCCGACGGCTACGGCTTCGGCGGCGAGGGCGACTGGAAGACGTCGGTGCTGCTGCACACGCTCAAGGCGATGACGCCCGGCGGCACGTCGTTCATGGAGGACTACACGTACGACCTGACGCCCGGCCAGGAACGCATCCTCGGCGCGCACATGCTCGAGGTGTGCCCGTCGATCGCCGCCGGCCGCCCCCGCCTCGAGATCCACCCCCTGGGCATCGGCGGCCGCGAGGATCCCGTACGCATGGTGTTCGACGCCGCCCCGGGCCCGGCCGTGGTCGTCGGCCTGACCGACATGGGCGAGCGGTTCCGGCTGATCGCCAACGAGATCGAGGTCGTCGAGCCGTCCGCACCCCTGCCCAAGCTGCCGGTCGCCCGCGCGGTCTGGAAGCCGGCGCCCGACTTCTCGACCTCGACCGAGGCGTGGCTGACCGCGGGCGGCCCGCACCACACCGTCCTGTCCTCGGCCGTGGGCACCGAGGAACTGACCGACCTCTCCGAAATGCTGTCCACCGAGTTGCTCGTGATCGACGCCGACACCCGCATCCGCCGGTTCGCCCAGGAGGTGCGCTGGAACCAGGCGTACTACCGGCTGGCCCGAGGTTTCTGACACTGTCCCCGGCCCGAGTCGTGTTCCAGCGGCTCGGGCCGGGCGGGGCCTGATCTAGAAATGGCCGTCGGCTGCGGCCTTTCGCGCCCGGTCACCGTTGTCCGGCGGGATGCTTCCGGCCGCGGCGGCAAGGGCGAGGGCGTTGCTGTGTCGCTGGCCCATCGCGGTGGAGTTGCCGTCCGGCCCCCAGCCGTGTTTCTCAATGGTGCTGACGGTCCAGGAGGCGATGGCCCCGACCTCGAGGCTGGGGTGGTAGAGGTCCCAGAGGAAATGGTTGTTGGCGTCGGTCATGTAGATGAAGAACTTGAGCCATCCCGGGTCGACGCCGGCGGCCAGGCTGTCCACGGCTCGGATCGCCGCCAGGCAGGCGTCGACGAAGGCGCTCGCCGGACCGTCGGAGCCGGCCTGCTGGTCCGCCTGGACGAAGTCGCCGACGAGCCGGAGCTGGTGCGGTTCGCCCGCGAAGACACCGAAGTTCGGGATCGGCTGTCCGTTGTGCACCTCGTAGATCAGCTTGACATCCGGGTCGTCCCAGATCGCGATGTCGGCGTACGGCATGGAAGCGCTCCTTGGCCATTCAGTCGGTGTCGAGTATCGAACGCAGCGCCGTGATCAGGGAGGCCATGGCGGCGTTCCAGTGGTGACGGCCTCGTAGCGCAGCTGACGGAGCTGGCGGTGGCAAGCCTCCCGCACCGATTCGCCGTCATGGAGTTCGTCGCCGATGCGCGCGATCTCCTGCCGCTCGGGCAGGTGGGTGCACGCTGTGAAGCCGTTCACGTACAGGCGCGTGGCTGTGTCGCGAGCGGCGGTGCCCAGGCCGCTGATGCGGGGCAGCGACCAGTCCGCGGCCGCATGATGCACGTGCCACCGGATGGAGGCCAAGGCGATCCGTGCCGCGGTCTCGTACGAGCCGCCGCTCAACGCTCGTGAGCTCTGTTCCTGCAGCCACGGCCACGGTTCGCCGGGTGCGGCGGCGACGAGCTCACGGGCCGCGGAGGCCGCTTCGGCGCTGTCCCGGGCCTCGATCAGCCGGTCCACCGCGGCCGGCACGACCGGTGGCAGCGTGTCGGCGGCCGGCGGCGGATCGGCCGGGACGGGAGCCCAGAGCCGCCGCGAGTCGCTGATGCGCTGCCGCACCAGTCTCGGTGTGCTGTGACCGCGGCCGAGTTCGGAGAGCTGCCGCAGCATCCCCTCCCGGAGGTCGTCGCAGCTGAGGACGAACTGGATGAATTCCTGGGCCAGCGTGCCGTGCGGGACCGAGCCGTTGCGCCAGGCCCGGAGGATCGCCTCCGGGATCGGTTGCCAGCGCTCCAGGGGCGGTGCTTGCTCGTCGCGCTGCGTCCGGCCGCGCTCCATCAGGCGCGGATGCGGTGTCGTGTTGCCGGCGACCCGCACCGGCCGCTCGCACCAACGTGGATTGCCGTGCCGGCGGCTGACCTGCCCTGTCTTGAACCGGGCGGCCGAGATGGGGTCGATCGTGCCGCGATCGATGTCGACCACGGCGCCCACCCCGGCGCCTCCGCGTGGAGCATGATCCATGCCTACTGCTCCGACCGGCGCTATGACCAGAGCAAGTTCGTCCGAGGAGACCGCCATTTCCCGTACGTCGAGGGGCCGCCCGTCGGACGAGTCGATGGCCGACCGTACCTGGAGCTCCTCGGTCGCGACGTCGTAGTGCTGGACCAGGAGGCGCCCGCCGGCCTGGTCCGTGGACATCAGCAGCAGGGCATTCGGTCCCTGACGGGGATTCCAGGCGGCAGTTTGAGCGCCGATCGGAATCGGCACCACCAGACCGTCGGACAGATGGACCAGGCAGGCCCGGCCACCGCCGGTGACCAGCACCCACCGGCCGTCCGGCCCGTAGGCCACATCGGTCAGGAACCAGGCCGCCCCGGCCGGGAACGTGGCCACGAGCCGTTGCACACCGAGGCCCAGCTCGTACTCGTGAACCGCGTACCCACCCCGGGCCCGCTCCTCCAGAACGCAGACCCGCATCCCGTCCGGAGAGATCGCGATCGCCGCCGCGTTGGCCACCGGCGGCAACGTGATGGGGGTGTCCGAGCCGAACCGCTGCAGATACGGCTGGTAGCTGAAGATGGGCTCGAAGGGATACGGCACGCTGTGCCGCAGCAGCAGATGCGGCGCATGCTGCCGGACCCACCCGGCACCCTCGGTCACACCCAGGGCCTCGGGCAACGGCTGACGGCAGAACGCCCAGGCGCCCGCGCTCTCGTGCACAGCGCCGGCCCGGTCGGAGTAGTGCCGATGGGTCAGCACTTGACCTTCGTCGTCGACGACGACCGAGGGGGCGAGATGACCACGCTCGTCGGCCAGCTGGAAGAACACCCGCAGGGCGTCGTAGTCGGAGAGCGGTTCGTCCATCAGGACGGATTCGCCGACGATGAACTCGGTCAATCCCACACCCCGCCGTCATGCTGCCCGAGCCGCCAGTCTTCGCCGCGGCCCACCATGGAATCAATGGCCGATTCAGGCGACCTGACGGACCGATCGGGCACAGTGGTTCCTGCGGCTGAGCGGATCAGGTGGAATTCTTTCCCGGACGGCTCGCGCGGCCGGGCAGTCGCGGATACAGACCGAAATGCCCAATCGGTTCGGTTCGCGAGGTTACGGTGAGATGGTGATGCTCAGTCGCTTGATCTACTTCAGTGAGGAACGCGACGTCGGGGTGCAAGGGGTTCTCCGGATCCTCGATGAGGCGCGGGAGGGCAACCGAAGTGAGGGGATCACCGGAGTCCTCGCCTTCGACCGGCGCTGGTTCCTGCAATGCCTCGAGGGTTCGCGGGAGGCGGTCAGTCGCAAGTTTCTGGCCATCGCCCAGGACCAGCGGCACGGCCGAGTCACTCTGGTCGCGTTCGAGGACGCCGGCGGACGTCTTTTCCCCGACTGGTCCATGGGTGCGATAGACGTCGGCGGTCTCGGCCTCGGCGCGTTCGACCCGCCCTCCATGACGGCCTCGACGGCACTGGAGACGCTGCGCAGTTTGCAAGCGGCCGGCGCCACGATGTGAGCCACCGGCTGCCGGCGTGAGGTCCGGATCCGGGCTGTGGGGCTATCGGCCGGACAGGCCGCCGCTGCTGCAGATCATGATGAGCATGCCGAAGGCGAAAACGGCCGCCAGGATCCAGAAGCAGCCCCCGCAGCCGATGTTGCTGAAGGGGGACGGGCGGCCGTCACGGACCCAGGCGGCGTGCTGCTCGCGGCGTTCGCGGTCGGTGGGCATGATCGGTCACGCCCCGCGGTCGCTGGTCCGGGCCCAGATCAGCAGCGTGATCGTGGCCAGCGCCTCGAGGCCGACCACCACGGTTGCCACCTGGGGGCCGGCCTCGGCGGCCAGGGCGCCGGTGATGAGCAGGCCCGGCCAGAACGTGAACATGCCGATCAGCCGGTACGGCCACACGCCGGCGAACTGCTCCTCGAAGCTTCCGCCGGTGCGCGCGCAGATGAATTTGTGAACCGACATGGCGACCATGCTGGGGAACTCCCACAGCACGAAAGCCAGGACCGGCAGCAGAAAGAATCCCATGCCCGGAACTGACGGACGGGGCTTTACGACGTGCTCAGTGACGTTCGCGCGCCGGCCTCGTCGTGACGGTGCCGCGGGGCATGAGCACCGGGTTCAAGCGTACGGACTCGCCGGTGGGCCGGCCCGAGCCGAGCTGGTCGAGCAGTAGGCGCAGGGCCTCCCGGCCGACGTCGGCGAACTCCTGACGGACGGTGGTGAGGCCGGGGCACGTGTATCCGGCCTCGGGCACGTCGTCGAAGCCGACCACGCTCACGTCCTCGGGGATGCGGCGGCCGCGCTCGGCCATCGCCCGCATCACGCCGAGCGCGATGTCGTCGTTGGCCGCGAAGACGGCGGTGCACGACGGATTCTCGGCCAGCAGCTTGCCGCAGCGGTAACCGGACGCGGCCGACCAGTCGGCGCGCACGGTCGGCGGGGCCGGCACCCCGGCCTCGGCCAGCGCGGCCCGCCAGCCGGCTTCACGGGCGCGGCTGCCGTGCCACTGCTCGGGGCCGGCGACGTGCCAGACCGTACGGTGGCCGTTGGCCAGCAGGTGACGCGTGGCCAGGACCCCGCCCGCGTGCTGGTCGACCGAGACGTTCGGGGCCGGGCAGCCGGGCGGGCCGTCCACGGTGACCACGGGCAGGCCCGCGGGCACCGCCTCGAGCATGTCGGCCGCGGCGTCGACCGGGGCGATCACGATGAGACCGGCGATGCCCTGGCCGGTGAGCCGGCGGACGAGGCGGCGGGAGGCGGCGACCGAGTCCGATCCGGAGACGTGCCCGATGGTGACCGGCAGATCGGCGTCGAGGCTGGCGTCGCCGATCGCCTGGACCATGCCGGCCGGGCCGTACAGGGTGGTGTTCTGCGCGACCACGCCGATGACGGGGGAGCGGTGGTCGCGGCCGCGGGAACTGGGCGGCGCAGGACGTGTCTGCATGCGTTGTTCGTCCTTTGCGGAGAGGTCCCACGAGTCTTTGGTGAACGCAAACATGCTTGGTACGGTCCGGCCGGGTCAAGCCTCCGTTACGTCCTTGTTACATCCATGTAGAGAGATCGGTCCAGGCCGACAATTTCGGTCCGGACCCTTGCCAAACTCGGAACAAACAGGGAGCGAAACGGCGCTTCGGCGACCGCCCGCCGGGGTGCTGCTGTTGCTCACGCCTGGCTTCTCCGCCGCGATCGAGCCGGGTCCGCCTCGGCGGCCGCGCACAGCGGCGTCCGGCTGCCGGGTGGGTGACCGGGCGCTGTTCTGTCCTTGATCAGACACGGGCCGGTCCGAGCCGGTGTGCCGGAGGGCGGTCGATCTCGTCGCCCCGGGGCGTCCGGCCAGGGGTTCAGGGGCTCGTCCGGGCGGTCGGCCGTCGGGCTGGAACAGCCGTGTTCCCCACGGTCGGATGTCGGCATTTGCCGCGGATTGAGGGGTTTTTCGTGTTCGCCGTTATCGGCGGTGACGGCGACAGAAGGTGGGTTCATCAGCCTGACGGGCAATGGTTTCCGCATGGACAAGCGGTCCTACGCACGGAGGCCTATGCATCGTGACCTGCGCATGCACATCACGGCGGCCCTGACAATACTCCGAGCGAGCGACCGGGACACGCCTCTGTCCGGTACGGAATACATCGCAACTGCTCACGTACTCCCGGTGCAAGACTGCGTTGTCGATGGATACGTCCACGTGAGAGCTACCGGGAAACCACGCGCCCTGATCGTCAGCGCCCTCCTGCACGCGGCCCCCTGACCCAGGCCGGAGCGGCGCACAAGGAACAGAGAGTGATGATGACCGATCTACCAACAGTCGTGTCGATTGCCGCACTACTCGCCGTCGCGATCGCCATCGTGGTGCAGCAACAGCAGGCGCGCACCGCTCAGGCCGTCGACGTCCGCGAGCGGCACTTCGAGCTGATCAAGCTGATGCTCGACCATCCGGAGCTCGACTACAACGCCACCGACCGGCCCCAGTCCGACGAGCGCAAGACCGCCATCGGCATGAGCTTGTGGATGGCCCACTGGAACACGCTCTGGCACATCGGCAAGCTCGACGAGAAGGCCCTCCGCTTCAACCTCGAGGACCTGTTCGCCAACGCCGAGGCGCGCTCGTGGTGGCGCCGGGTCGGCAGCGCCTGGTCGTCCAAGGGCACCCGCAAGGAACGCCGCTTCCTCGCGATCGTCGGCGAGGAGTGCGAGCGGGCAGCCCGGGCCAAGCCCCCGGTGCAGCTGCGAGAGCCGGTCAAGAGCGGTTCGGGCGTACGCGACTGAAATCCTCAACCGGGCGGGCGGTGTGCCGATCAGACAGGCCCTGTCGGCACCTACCCCCCGAGGTGCAGCGTGAGCCTGACCCGATACGCGTTCCGGACCGCCGGCTTCGGCGCGCTCTACCTGCTGGCCACGTGGGCCGGCCTGGCCACGGCCTCGTCGGACGCGGGCGTACGCCTGCTCTGGCACGCCGCCGTGGTCGCCGCGCTGTGGCTCGTGGCCCAGGCCCGCTACGGCTACCGCAACCTCGACGTCATCGCGCTGTCCGTCCTGGCCGTGCTCGCCCCCGGCAACGGCGACGGTCTGCTGCACTCGTTCGTGCAGGCGGTACCCCAGGTCGTCCCGGCTCTGCTGTTCGCGTGGTTGTTCGACCGCTGGCTGCCCGGCTACTGGCTCGGCCACGGCGACCGTTTCCGCCGCCCCGGGCCCGCCCTGGCCCGCCTGGCCGGCGCCGCGGGTCTGGCCGGAGTGTCCGGGGCGGTGCTGCACAAGGTCATCAACACGGACCTGGGCTTCGGCGAAGCGGGCTACGTGGCGCTGCGCGACGCCGCGGCGGTGCTGCTCGCCGTTCTGGCGGTCCGGGGCGTACGGCGTCTGCTGGGCCGCCGCCGAGACGAACCTCGCCGTCCGGGTCTGACGCTCGTCAAGTGAGCCGGGTTTCCATAGCTGGTCCCGGCCCGCGCCGGACGCAGAGTCGTCTGCCCGCGAAAGGCCGCTTACGACACCGGTAGCGTGCCTTCCGCCGACCACACGCAGCCACCCGTAGACGAAACCTGGACCTCGCCGTAGGCCGATCCGGCCACGAAACATGCCCTGGGGCCGTCCGGGAGTCACACGCAGGCGAAATGTGACTCTGCCTCAGTTGTGAAACGCCTAGTGGCCGGCCGCGAACACCGTCCAGTTCTCGGCCAGCGTGAAGCCCATCCCGAGGTAAAGCGGCATGCCCTCGGGTGAGGAGTGCAGGAAGGCCGTGCGCACTCCGGCCTGGTAGGCGTCCCGCAGGACGGCCGCGGTGGCCAGACGGCCGTATCCCCGGCGGCGGAACGGTGGCGGGACGGCGACGTTGAAGACGCCGGCCATGTCGTCCGTGACGATTCCGAACGAGGCGGCGACCGGTACGCCGTCCGCCTCGACGAGGTAGGCGCGGGCCGCCGGGAGTTCGAACACGGCCGGTTCGGCGAAGACGGCGAACAGCGGTTCGGGGGCTTCGAATCCGGCGGCGATCGTGCGCTGGTAGGCGAGGCGATCCGCGACGGTGATGCGGCGAGCAACCGGGACGCTGACGTCAGCTGGGGAGTCGGCGGCGGCCGGGGGGCTGGCATCGGCCTGGGAATTGGCGCCGTTCCGGGCGCCGGAGTGGGCCGGGGAGTTGACGTCGGTCGGGGAGTTGGCGTCGGCTGCGGTCAACGGGCGGACCATCAGCGGGAGGGCGAGTCGCTTGGCCAGGCCGTGATCGTCGGCTACGGCCAGAATTTCGGCGTTGACGGCGTCTCCGCGCACGTGGATGGTCCACGGGACCTCTAGCAGGTGTGGCGAGTCGGAGAACTTCGAGATCTCGGGCGCTGAGGGCGTACGGGTGATGGAAGCTATGCCGTTGAGAGCGGGAAACGGAGCGCAGGTCCGGAACTCGGCGGTGCCCGCGGCGGTCGACGCGAAGTAGCCGTTCTGCTGGGTGCCGGCCAGCATCCGGATGGCGTCCAACCATGCCCGGGCGGCGGCATCGGCGGTCATCTCGAGGTTCACGTGATCAACCTAAGGTGTGTGTCACGACGGGGCCTGCCGCGATCGGGTCCGGTCATGGAACAGGCCTGACGGAAGGAGTCCCTTGATGGATGAACTGGACGAAGCGGCCCGGCGGCTGCTCGACGCGGCCAACGCCCACGACATCGACGGCTTTCTGGGTCGTTTCACGGACGGCGGTGTGGTCGACGACTGGGGCCGCGAGTTCCACGGCGCCGAGGCGATCCGCCGGTGGAGCGACAACGAGTTCATCGGCAAGCAGGTCAGCCTGACGGTCGAGGACGTGCGACGGCACGGCAACGAAACGACGATCACCGCCGCGGTGGGCGGCAACGGGTTCAACGGCCCGAGCCACTTCACGTTTACGATCGACGGCGACCGGGTCGCGCGCATGACCATCCGCGAGTGAAAGCCACCGTGGGCCGCCTCTCACGGGGGATCGAGGCGGCCCACGGGGTCAGGGGGAAAGTTGTTGTCGCACATCGTGAACCTGTTTTCCAATTTTCGCCACCCCGCCCGGCGCGCCGGACGCCAATTCGGCACTGACGTCGACCGCGAGGGCTTCCACAGCGACCAACCGCTGGTCCGCGGCCGGGTGCTGATCAGCCTTGATCGCGGCCAGAGCGATGGCGGCAGCGCTATTGGGGCCGGGGATGCCGGCCCGCACGGACGTGCGAATAGTCGCGGGCCTGGGCGACGAGACCAGCGGCGTCGAAGCGCAGGACCGTGCAGCCGGAAATGGTCAGCGGCGCGTCCTGCGGATAGGTGACCGCCCAGTACTCCACCGTGGCCGTGTCCCCGTCGACCAGCGGATCGGCGAACCACACCTCGGCCGGTCGCGTCTCCTCGGCGAAGCACTCCGTCAGGTAGGCCCGCAGCCCGTCGCGCCCACGATAGGGCCGGAACATCGAGGCGTAGTGGTCGCCGTCCGCCGCCTGCCGCCGGGCTATGAGCTCCACGTCCTGCGCCGGCCACCCCGCCCGCCACGCATCCGCCCACTGTTGCGCCGCCTCGCGTATGTCCATGGCGAAGTCTTAACACCCGGGTACGACACTTCGGCCGCCGCGAGGCGCGTTTCATGACTGGACGGACCCGCGCCAAGAACCAGCTTCTGCCGCGAGCGTCCCGCCGAAGGCCGGGTACAACGCCAGTGGCCGGCCTTCCGCGACGCGGGCGTTTCATGGCCGGTCGCGCCGGGTCCAGATTGCGTCTGCGAGCGTCCCGCGGAGGGCTGGTTGCAACGCCGGTGGCTCTCCTTCGCGACGCGGGCGTTTCAAGATTGGACCCGACCCGGGCCGGGTCTTGATTGGGTTTGTGAGCGTCCTGCGAAGGGCTGGTTGCCAACGCCGGTGGTCGTCCTTGCGCGACGCGGGGCGTCTCATGGCCGGCCCGCGCCGGGTCCAGATTGCTCCTGTGAGCGGCCCGGGAAGCACAGGTGGCTGTCCTCCCGCGACGCGCGTGTCCGGGTCCAGATGCCACCTGTGAGCATCACGCGGAAGGCCGGTTACAACACCGGTGGCCGGCCTTCCGCGACGAAGCCCGGACCTCGCTGCAGGGCCGACCCCTGTCGCGAAACGCGCCTACGACCGGGAATCGGGCATCAACCTGTCTATCAGGTCGGCGGCTGGGCCGGCACGGGCGGAACGGAAACCGGTGCCGGCCCAGAGGTTGAGGCCCTCGGGGTCGCCGGCGGCAGCGGCGGCGGCGCGGAGAGGGGCCGTTAGGTGATGGATGGCGGGGTAGCCGATGGGGGCGGCCTCGGTGTAGGTGTCGGTGAAGCGGTTGCGCAGCGCTCGGGCCGGGTGGCCGGTGAAGGCCCGGGTGATCACGGTGGCGGTGGTGGGGTAGGTGAGCATGAAGTCGCGCTGGGCGGAGCGGGTGCCGGCCTCGTCGGCCAGGAGGAAGGCCGTTCCGCATTGGACGGCGACCGCACCTGCGGTGAGCAGGGCTTCGACGTCGGCCCGGGCGGCCACGCCGCCCGCGGCTACGACTGGGACGCCGGCTGCTGCGGCCGCGGCTACGACTGGGATGCCGGCTGCTGCGGCCGGGATGGTGGACTTGACTGCGTTGAGGACGTCGATGGTGGGGACCTCGCCGCGGAAGGTGGCTGGGGTCGTGGTGGCCGAGTGGCCGCCGGCCGGGCCGCCCTGGGCGATCAGGGCGTCGGGCTCGACGGTCAGGGCGCGACGAGCCTCGGCGGCGGACGTGACCGTGATCAGCACCTGGGATCCGGCGTTCTGCAGGGCGGCCACGACCGAGCGGTCCGGCACGCCGAAGGTGAAGCTGACGAGCGGGACGACGTACGTCATGGCCAGCTCGACCTTGGCCGCGAAGTGGTCGTCGTCGTCGAGCCGGAGCGGTGGGAGTTCGACTGCGTAACGGGCGGCCTCGGCCTGCAGCAGATCGCGGTACCGGTTGAGCGCGTCCACGTCGGTGGGCGGCGCGCCGGGCACGAAGATGTTGAGCCCGTACTCGCCGTGTACGGCCCGGAGCTCGGCCTCGACCTGTGGCGGCGTCTTGTAGCCGGCGGCCAGGAAACCGGTCGCGCCGGCCTGGGTGGCCGCGTTGACCAGGGACGGGGTCGACGGGCCGCCGGCCATGGGCGCGACCACGAGCGGGCGAATCATCAACCGAGCATAGGGACCGGATCCGGAGGGTGACCACCGGGAACATCCCGGTTGCGCGCTATGGCCCGGACCCACCGCGGCGGCCGCGGGCACCCCCGGTTCCGGCCCGGTGCGGTTGCCGCAGGCGACTACGCGTACGTCTGCGGTGGGGTCTGTTGTTGAAGGACCGCGCTGATCAAGTCGGTGACCGGGCCGAGCAGGTCGTCGCGGCCGGCCGAAGCGAGTGGCTCGAGCCGGGTGTTGGAGCGCAGCAGGGCGATGCCGAGCGAGGCGGCGATGGTGACCTGGGCCCGCAGCAGGAGCGCGTCGTCGCCGTCCTCCCAGCCGGCCAGGACGGCCAGTTTTTCGGCGAAGGTCCGCAGCATGCCGACGCGGATCTCGTCGGCGCGGGCGTCGCCGGAGGAGCGGAGCAGCAGCACGAGCTGGCGCGGGAAGCCGCCGGAGTCGATGCCGGTGAGCTGTTCGACGATGCGTTCGGCGACCTCGTCGAGACGGGCCCCGCCGGCGGTGCGCCGCATGTCTTCGACGGCGCTGGTCAGGCAGGCCTCGAACAGGCCCTCCTTCGAGCTGAAGTAGCGGTTGATCAGGGCCACGTTGACCCCGGCATCGTCGGCGATCTCGCGTACGGTGGTGGCGGCGTAACCCACACCGGCGAAGCGGTTGCGGGCGGCTTCGAGAAGCAGCTGGCGCGTGCGGTTCGCGTCCCGGCGCTTCACGGGGCTGGAGGTCACCCGATCAGCGTACGCTATGTAAACAACTGTTGACTGGATGGCCCGCAAGTCTGAACTTCGCGTCAGGGTATCCCGCCGGGGCGGGAGGATGGTTGATGATCGGGCGATGAGCGATGACGCCGCGACCAAGATCCTGCTGTCCGAAGAGGAGATGCCGCGCAGCTGGTACAACATCGTGCCGGATCTGCCGAGCCCGCCGCCGCCCGTGCTGCACCCCGGGACGCGGCAGCCGATCGGGCCGGACGATCTCGCGCCGCTGTTCCCGATGGCGCTGATCGAGCAGGAGGTGACCACCGAGCGGTACGTGACCATCCCCGAGGAGGTGCTCGAGGTCTACCGCCTGTGGCGCCCGTCGCCGCTGTATCGCGCGCACCGCCTCGAGAAGGCGCTCGGCACCCCGGCCAAGATCTATTACAAGTACGAGGGGGTGTCGCCGGCCGGCTCGCACAAGCCGAACACCGCGGTCCCGCAGGCGTACTACAACGCGTCGGCCGGCATCCGGCGGCTCACCACCGAGACCGGCGCCGGGCAGTGGGGGACCGCCCTGTCCTTCGCCGCGGCCCAGTTCGGGATCGAGTGCGAGATCTGGCAGGTGCGGGCCTCGTACGACCAGAAGCCGTACCGGAAAATGATGATCGAGACGTTCGGTGGCACCGTCCATCCGTCGCCCTCGGAGCTGACCGAGGCCGGGCGCAAGGTGCTCGCCGAGGATCCGGACTCGCCCGGCTCGCTCGGCATCGCGATCAGTGAGGCGGTCGAGGTGGCCGCGCAGCACCCCGACACGAACTACGCGCTCGGCAGCGTGCTCAACCACGTGCTGCTGCACCAGACCGTGATCGGTGAGGAGGCGCTGCTGCAGCTGGCCAAGGTCGGCGCGGTGCCGGACGTGATCGTCGGCTGCACGGGTGGCGGCTCCAACTTCGCCGGGCTCGCCTTCCCGTTCCTGCGCGAGAAGCTGGCCGGCAAAATGTCCCCCGTGGTGCGCGCGGTCGAGCCGGCGTCCTGCCCGTCGCTGACCAAAGGCGTTTACGCGTACGACTTCGGGGACACCGCCGGATTGACACCGCTGATGAAGATGCACACGCTGGGCCACGACTTCATCCCGGATCCCATTCACGCGGGCGGCCTGCGCTATCACGGAATGGCCCCGCTCATCTCGCACGTCTACGAACTGGGCCTGATGGAGGCCATTTCCAAGACGCAACGGGAATGCTTCGAGGCCGGGGTGGCCTTCGCCCGCTCCGAGGGCATCATTCCCGCCCCGGAACCCACGCACGCGCTGGCCGCCTGCATCGAGGAGGCGCTGCGGTGCAAGGAAACCGGTGAGGAAAAGGTGATTCTGACGGCGCTCTGCGGGCACGGGCATTTGGACCTTCCCGCGTACGGGAAATTCCTGTCGGGCGACATGGTCGACCATTCCCTGTCGTCGGAGGCGGTGGAGGCCGCCCTGACGAAACTGCCCTAGTGGCGTGAGCCGACGGTAATGCTCGGCCGGACGGCGATCCCGACCGCGACCCGAACGGCCGGCCCCCCGCCGTCGCGCACCACCGTGCGGCCCAAGCCGACGACGTAGAAGCCTGAGCCGCGGCCGACGACAACCGGGCCGAAACCGCGGCCGACCACCGAGGCTGCATCCGGGAGGATCGTCACGCCTGGCGCCTTCCGCTCGGCCAAGGGCGCCGGTGGGGTGTCGAAGAAGGGCAAGCCGTACCGGTGCACGACGAAGGCCGGTGACGACCGGCTGCGCAAGTGGGCCAGCGCTCGCCGGCCGCGGTCGAGTCGCCGCCGGCGGGATCGTGACCGGTGGCGATCGGCGCGGATCAGATCGGTGAGGTGGTTCAGCTACCGGATAGACAGCGGGACAGTGGCAGGGTAAGACAGCAACGAGGCGGAGGATTGCTGACCGGAAGGAGATCCGGCGATGCTGAGCCGCGTCAATCGAGAGACCGTCGACCTGTCGTCCTATCCCGACCTGGTGGTGGTCTATTTGGGTATGCGCGTCAACCGGCTCTACGGCCTGCGCACCCTGATGGCCCGCGGTCCGCGGATCGACCGTTCGGGCGACAAGCCGGAGGGGCTGCTCGCGCACGAGCCGCTGCTCTGGTCGTTGTTCCCCATGCACCTCGGCATCTGCCAGTACTGGCGGGACCTGCCCACGCTGCTGGCCTGGGCCCGCTCCGAGCCGCACCGCCTGTGGTGGCGCGAGTTCCTGCGCGACAGCGGCGGCACCGGCTTCTGGCACGAGACCTACCTGCTGCGCGGCGGCATGGAGGCGGTCTACGACGACATCCCCCAGCGCCGGGGCTTCGCCACCTTCGCCCCGGTGCGCCCGGCCCGTGGCGCGATGTTCGGCTCGGCCGCGCGGGTCGGCCGCCCTGAGGACGACATCGCCCCGGTTGTCACCGAGGACGACCTCTACACCCCCGGGATCGGGCACTAGACCGTTCAGAGTCAGTCGCCTAGGCCGACTGACGCCAGACCACGGGGGAGTCGAGGAGCACGCTCGGCTCCACCGGGTCGCCGGCGATCTGGCGCAGCACCGACTCGGCGGCGTGCCGCCCTATCTCGCCGGCCGGCTGGTGAACCGTGGACAGCGGCGGCTGGGTGCGCAGCGCCCACGAGCTGTCGTCGAAACCGACCAGGCCGACGTCCTCGGGCACGCGGCGGCCCGCCTCGCGCAGCGTTTCGAGCGCGCCGGCGGCCACCGCGTCCGAGGCGGCGAACACCCCGTCCAGCTCCGGTTCCCGGTCGAGCAGCGCCCGCATGCCCTTCACCCCGTACGCGTAGTCGTAGAGCGGCACGTCGGCGACCAGGCCGGGGTCGAACCGGTCGCCCAGCGCCTGCTTGAAGCCGGTGAGACGGTCGGCCCCGGAGTCACGGTCGAGCGCGGCCGCGACCATGCCGATTCGTTTGCGGCCGGTGTCGAGGAGCCGCTGGGTCACGGCCCGGGCCGAGCCGATGTTGTCGATGCCGACGAACGGGATGCTGCGGTCGAGGTCGGGCGGGTGACCCACGAACGTCGCGGGCAGGCCGATCTCGGCGATCAGCCGGGTGATCGGGTCGTGCGAGCGGGCCGACACGATGATCGCGCCGTCGACGAAACCGCCGCTGAGATAGCGCCCGACCCGCTGCATGTCGCGGTCGGAGTCGATGACCAGGCTGACCATCTGGTGGTCGGCCAGTGACAGCACCGCGTTGGCCCCGAGCATGATCGCGCCGATGTTGGGGTCTTCCAGCAGCAGCGAATGCGGTTCGAGGGCGAGGAAGCCGACCGCCTGCGAGCGCTGCCGGGCGAGTTGGCTGGCCGCGCGGTTGGGCACATAGCCGACCTCGGCGATGGCGGCCTCGATCGCGGCCCGGGCGTCGGCCGACACGTAACCGCCGTTGAGCACCCGGTTGACCGTGCCCCGGGACACCCCGGCGGCCGCGGCCACGTCATGCACGGTGGCGCGGCGCGCTTTCCTGGGCCCGGTCACGGCCAACACTGTACGGCGCTCTTGACCGGCTGACTGGGCCGTGCCTAGTGTGTGCCCGTTCACACATTCGTCATCGGCGGGTCTTCGCGGCGCAATGTGTGCACGTGCACACATGGGAGGAAGCCGATGCTGCGACGTCCGTTCGCCCTGCCCGTTCCGGGCATCGGGCTCGGCTGCGACTACAACTACGAGCAGTGGCCGCCGGAGGTCTGGCGGGCCGACATGGCCCTCATGCGCGAGGCCGGCGTCGGGCTGGCCGCCGTCAACGTCTTCGGATGGTCGAGCCTCGAGCCGCGGCCGGGGGAGTACGACTTCGCCGCGCTCGACGAGATTGTCGGCCTGCTGCACGGGAGCGGCATCCGGCTCAACCTGGGCACCGGCACGGCCAGCGCCCCGCCGTGGCTGACCAGCCGGCACCCGTCGGTTCTGCCGGTCGCCGCCGACGGCACCACGCGCTATCCGGGCGGGCGCCAGGCGTTCTGCCCGAGCTCGCCGATCTTCCGCGAGCACGCGCTGCGCCTGGTCGAGCAGGTCGCTGCCCGGTACGGCGACCACCCGGCCCTGGCCCTCTGGCATGTGTCCAACGAGCTGGGTTGTCACAACGCCCTCTGCTACTGCGAGGTCAGCGCCGCGGCGTTCCGGGTCTGGCTCGAACGCCGGCACGGCACGATCGAGGCCCTCAACAAGGCCTGGGGCACCGCCTTCTGGAGTCAGCGGTACGCGAGCTTCGACGAGGTGCAGCCGCCGCGCCGGGCCCTGTCGGTGCGCAACCCGGCCCAGATCGTCGAATTCCAGCGGTTCTCCTCGGACGCGCTGCTCGACTACTACCGCGCCGAGGCGGCGGTCCTCCGGCGGCACTCGACGGCCCCGATCACGACGAACTTCATGGTCACCGCGCACATCCGCAACCAGGACTACTGGTCGTGGGCCGCGGACATGGACGTCGTGGCCAACGACCACTATCTCGACCACCGCCTGCCCGATCCGGCGGCCGAACTGTCCTTCGCGGCCGACCTGACCCGCGGGCTGGCCGGCGGGCAGCCGTGGATTCTGATGGAGACGGCCACCGGGGCGGTCAACTGGCAGCCCTACAACCTGGCCCGCGAGCGCGGGCAGCTGCTGCGTAACGCGCTCACCCACGTGGCCCGCGGCGCCGACGCGATCTGCTTCTTCCAGTGGCGGGCGTCGGCCCAGGGCGCGGAAAAGTTCCACTCCGCGATGCTGCCGCACGCCGGAACCGACACCGAGGCCTGGCGCGAGGTCCTCGAGCTCTCCGCCACCCTCGGCAAGCTCGCGCCCGTGCGGGGCACGACCGTCGAGGCCGACACCGCGATCGTCTTCAGCTGGGAATCGTGGTGGGCCACCGAGACCGAGGCCCGGCCCTCGCAGGACGTGCTTTACCTCGACCAGGTGCACGCGGTCTACCGGGCGCTGCGCGAGCTGGGCGTGACCGCCGACATCGTCGCCCCCGGCAGCGATCTCGGCCGGTACCGGGCGGCGATCGTGCCCTGCCTGCACATGGTCTCCGACGCCGAGGCGGCCGCGGTCGCGGACTACGTGCGGGACGGCGGGCGGGCCGTGATCACGTTCTACAGCGGCATTGTCGACCCCGATGACCGCGTACGCCTCGGCGGCTACCCGGGCGCGTTCCGCGAGCTGCTCGGCGTGGTCAGCGAGGAGTTCGCCCCGCTGCTGCCGGGGCAGGAGGTTCCGCTGGCCGGGGGCGGCCGGGCCACGGTGTGGACCGAGCGGCTGCGCTGCACGACCGCCGAGGTCGTCGAGGCGTACGCCGACGGGAAGCCGGCCGTCACCCGCAATCAGCACGGATCCGGGCTGGCCTGGTACGTCGCCACGGCGCTGGAACCGGCCGGCCTGCGCGACGTGCTGCGGCAGGCGGTGGGCGACCGGGGGACCGGCGACGGCGACCTCGAGATCGTCCGCCGCCGCGGCGACGGGCGCAGCTACGTCTTCGTCGTCAACCACGGCGGCAAGGACATCGAGCACCCGATCAGCGGAGCCGAACTGGTGACCGGCCGGTCCGTCACCGGGTCGGTGCTCGTGCCCGCGGGTGCGGTCCGCGTCGTCCGGGAGGACGCATGACTCAGACCGTCGCACGCCGCGGACAGCCGATCCGCCACGGACGAGCCGTCCCGTTCTTCGTGGCGCCGTTCGGGATCCTGTTCATCCTGTTCTATCTGCTCCCGATCGGATACGCGATCGCGCAGTCGCTCTACACCGTCGAGCGCACCGGCACGTTCGGACCGGCCCGCGAGGTCTTCGGCGGGTTCGCGCAGTACGAGCGCGTCTTCGCCGACGGCGCGTTCTGGACGTCGATCGGCCGGGTGCTGGTCTTCGGCGTCGTGCAGGTGCCGGTCATGCTCGGCCTCGCGCTGCTGCTGGCCCTGCTGCTCGATTCGGGCCTGGTCAAGGGGCGCCGCTTCTTCCGCCTGGCCTTCTTCGTCCCGTACGCGGTCCCGGGTGTCATCGCCGCGATCATGTGGGGCTTCCTCTACTCGCCCACGCTGTCGCCGCTGCGGCCGGTGACGAGCGCCATCGACTTCCTGTCCGCCGACCTCGTGCTCTGGGCCATGGCCAACGTCGTGACCTGGGTCTACGTCGGCTACAACATGCTGATCATCTATTCGGCCCTGCTGGCCATCCCGTCCGAGGTGTACGAGGCAGCGCGGCTCGACGGGGCGGGCCCGGCCCGGATCGCCTGGTCCATCAAGATCCCGCTCGTCATGCCGGCCATCGTGCTGACCACCGTCTTCTCGATCATCGGCACACTGCAGCTGCTGGCCGAGCCGCAGGTGTTCCGCAGCTTCTCCTCGGCGGTGTCGAGCACGTACACGCCCAACCTGACCGTGTATTCGACGTCGTCCATCCCGAACTTCAACCTGGCCGCCGCGTTCTCGGTCGTGCTCGCGCTGACGACGTTCGTGCTGTCCTTCGTGTTCCTGCGGGCCACCCAGCGCAAGGGAGGTGCCCAGTGACCGCCCCGGCGGCGGCGACGCCGGCCCGGCAGCGGGTCGTGCCCATGCTCGTCATGGCCGTCTGCACGCTCTATTTCCTGGTGCCGATCTGGTGGCTGTTCGTCGGCGCGAGCAAGGGCGCGGACCAGTTCACCAGCACGGACCCGCTGTGGTTCGCCCGCTTCGACCTGTTCGCCAACATCGGCGACCTGATCGCGTACCGGGACGGGGTCTTTCTCCGCTGGATGCTCAACAGCGTCCTCTACACCGGCGGCGCCGCCCTGATCGGCACCGTCCTGGCCGCGATGTGCGGCTACGCGCTGGCCAAGTACCGGTTCCGGGGGCGCGAGCTGCTCTTCAACGTCGTGCTCAGCGGCGTGCTGGTGCCGGCCACCGCCCTCGCCCTCCCGCTGTTCCTGATGTTCAGCCGGGTCGACGCGACCAACACGTTCTGGGCGGTGTTCCTGCCCAGCCTGGTCAACCCGTTCGGCGTCTATCTGGCCCGCATCTACGCCACCGCGAGCGTCCCCGACGACCTGCTCGAGGCGGCCCGCATCGACGGCTCGGGCGAGATCCGCACGTTCTTCCAGGTGTCCACCCGGCTGATGGTCCCGGCCCTGGTCACCATCTTCCTGTTCCACTTCGTCGCCGTCTGGAACAACTTCCTGCTCCCGCTGATCATGCTCAGCGACGAGCGGCTGTTCCCGGTCACCCTCGGCCTCTACACCTGGAACACCCAGGTCAACCAGATCCCCGAACTGCGCGGACTGGTGATCGTCGGCGCCCTGCTCTCGATCACGCCCCTGGTGGTCGCGTTCCTTCTCCTCCAACGGTTCTGGCGCAACGGCCTGGGTGCCGGCGCCGTCAAGTAAAGGACACGAGATGCGTAAATCGATAGCCGCCGCCGTGATATCGGTCCTCGCCCTGTCGGCGTGCGGCTCGGGCGGCGACGAACCCGGGACCACCACCACCGCCGCGGCGTCCTGCGCGCCGTCGTCGGGCCCGGTCACCCTCACCTACACCACCTGGATCCCCGGGATCGAGAAGGTGGTGAAGGCCTGGAACGACAAGAACCCCAACATCCAGGTCAAGGTGCAGACCGGCCCCAACGGCAACGGCGGCACCTACCAGAACTTCTTCAATCAGCTCAAGGCGGGCAACACCCCGGACCTCGGCCACATCGAGTACGACGCCCTGCCCAGCTTCCGCGTCCAGGACGGGCTCTTTGACGTCGCCAGTTGCGACATCGTGGCCAAGGCCAAGGACCAGTTCATCGGTTGGACGTGGAACCAGGTCAGCTTCGGCGACCCGAAGTCGGCCTGGGGCATCCCGCAGGACTCCGGCCCGATGGCGCTGTTCTACCGGGCCGACCTGTTCGGGAAGAACGGCATCCCGGTGCCCAAGACCTGGGAGGAGTACGCGGCGGCGGCCGAAAAGGTCAAGGCGGCCGGCGGCTACATCACCAACTTCTCGCAGAGCGACATCAACCAGTTCGCGGGCTTCGCCTGGCAGGCCGGCGGACGCTGGTTCGCCAACGACGGCCAGCAGTGGACGGTCGACCTGACCGACGACAAGACCAGGAAGGTAGCCGACTACTGGCAGAACCTGATCAGCAAGAAGCTGGTCTCGACGGTCCCGCCGTGGACCACCGAGTGGGACAACGCCTACAACTCGAACTCGGCCTGGACCTGGGTGTCGGCGGTCTGGGGAGCCAACTCGATCATGAGCGGGGCGCCGCGGACGGCCGGCAAGTGGCGGGTCGCGCCGATGCCGCAGTGGAGCGCGGGCGAGAACATCGCCGGCAACTGGGGCGGCTCGGCCACCGCAATCTTCAAGAACAGCAAGCACCCGTACGAGGCCGCGCAGTTCGCCCTGTGGCTGAACACCAGCGAGGAGGCGCTCGGCCTGCTCAACGCCGAGGCCCAGCTCTATCCGGCCACGACCGCCGGAACCAAGTATTCGTACCTGGCCGACCCGGTCGAGTTCTATGGTGGCCAGAAGATCTACGAGGTCTTCGCCGAGGCCTCCACCCAGGTGACGCCCGACTTCACCTGGGGACCCACGATGACCTCGACCTACACCAGCGCGTCGGACGGGTTCAAGGCGGCGGTGTCCGGCCGGGGCACCCTCGTCGACGCCCTGACGGCCGCCCGGAAGTCGACGATCGAGACCCTCAAGTCCCAGGCCATCCCGGTCAAGGAGTAACCCGCGTTGCTGATCCACCTGCAGGCCGCAGGCGCCAGCCTCGTGCTGGACGCCCGCGGCCCGCAGCCGCCCGCCGTCCTGCACTGGGGAGCCGGCCTCGGCCACCTCACCGGGGACGACCTGGCTGCGTACGCCTCGGCCGCCGTTCCGGCCGTCCCGCCCAGCTCGCTCGACACGCCGCCGCGGCTGTCGCTGCTGCCCACCCTCGGCGACGGCTGGAGCGGGCGGCCCGCCTTCTCCGGCTCTCCCGGCCGGCCCCGGTGGCGGCTGACCGAGGTTTCGCAGCCGTCGCCCGACTCGGTTCTTATTGCGCTGTCGGCCGAGGCGCTCGCGCTGACCACGGAGATCGAGCTGAGCGCGCAGGGCGTGCTGCGGATGCGGCACACCGTGACCAACACCGGCGACGCCGACTTCGAGCTGGGGTCGCTCGGCGTGCTGCTGCCCGTGCCCGAGCGGGCGGCCGAGGTGCTCGACTTCGCGGGCCTGTGGGCGTACGAGCGGCAGCCGCAACGCACCCCGCTGCGCCATGGGGCCTGGACGCGCGAGACCCGGCACGGCCGGCCCGGGCACGACGACCCGTACGTGATGATGCTCGGCACGCCCGGCTTCACGTTCTCCGCGGGTGAGGTGTGGGCCGTGCACCTGGCCTGGAGCGGCGACAAGCAGCTCTGGGCGGAACGGCAGCCGCTCGGCGCGACTGTGCTCGGCGCGGCGGAACTGCTCGCCCCGGGCGAGGTGCGGCTGACCCCCGGCGGCGAATACACCACGCCGTGGACCGTCGCGGTGTGGTCGGCTCAGGGCATCGACGGGCTGTCCCGGCGGCTGCACGACTGGATCCGCTCGCGCCGGGCGCCGCTGCGGCCCCGCCCGGTGGTGCTCAACACCTGGGAGGCCGTCTATTTCGACCACTCGCTGGAGCGCCTGACCGCGCTGGCCGACGCGGCCGCCTCGGTCGGGGTCGAACGGTTCGTGCTCGACGACGGCTGGTTCACCGGCCGCACCGACGACCGGCGCGCGCTCGGCGACTGGACGGTCGACCCGGTGCGCTGGCCGGACGGACTCGGACCGCTGATCGAGGTCGTGCACGAGCGCGGCATGGAGTTCGGGCTGTGGCTCGAGCCGGAGATGGTCTCGCCCGACTCCGACCTGGCCCGCCCCCACCCCGGCTGGATCCTCGGCGGGCCGGACGCGGCGACCTGGCGGCATCAGCTGGCGCTCGACCTGGCCGTGCCCGCGGCGTACGAGCATCTGCTCGAGGCCATCAGCGCGCTGCTCACGGCGTACGACATCGCCTTCGTCAAATGGGACCACAACCGCGACCTGCTGCAGGAAGGATCGGCCCACCGCCAGACGACCGCGCTCTACCGGCTGCTGGCCGAGCTGCGGCGGCGGTTCCCCGCGGTCGAGATCGAGAGCTGCGCCTCCGGCGGGGCCCGGATCGACCTGGGCATCCTCGACCTGGCCGACCGCTTCTGGATCTCGGACACGAACGACGCCCTGGAACGCCAGCAGATCCAGCGCTGGACCAGCGTGCTGATCCCGCCCGAGTTCCTCGGCTCGCACGTCGGGGCGCCGGTCGCCCACATCACCGGCCGGTCCGGGGCGCTCAGCTTCCGCCTGGCCACCTCGCTGTTCGGGCACGCCGGCATCGAGTGGGACCTGACCACGGCCACCCCGGACGAGCGGGCGCTGATCGCCGAGTGGGTGGCCGCGTACAAGCAGCACCGGGCCCTGCTGCACAGCGGAACCGTGGTCCGGTCCGACGGCGACGATCCCGTACGCCTCGTCCACGGCGTCGTCTCAGCCGACCAGCGGACGGCCCTCTATGCCCTGGTGGCGTTGCGCGCCCCCGGTTCGGCGATCCCCGCGCCGGTCCGCTTCCCGGGCCTGGACCCCGGCCGGCACTACACCGTGCGGCCGCTGACGCTGGGCGGCGCGCCGCACGCCCTGCAGGACGCCCCGCCGCCCTGGCTGGCCGCCGGCGAGGTGACGCTGCCGGGCCGCCTGCTGATCGAAACCGGTCTGCCGCCGGCCCTGCTCACCCCCGAGCAGGCGATGCTGTTCACCGTCGAGGCGGTCACCCCGCGCGGATGAGGTCGCGCCGGGCGGGCCGTGGCAACGAGATCAGCTGTCGCCGACGCGCAGGGTCTCGCCGAGGCGCCGACGGCGGCGGGCCGCCGCCTCGGCCGTCACGATCGCGACCAGGGCGAGCGCCAGAGCCGCCGCGGTGGCCGCCTCGAGGGCCCACCACGGCGTGACGGTCACCGGGTCGGACGCCTGCCGGGTCAGCAGACGCAACGCCAGCGGCCCGAGGGCGAGCCAGGCCAGCAGGGCGCCCAGCACCGGCGCGAATACGGCCGCGAACAGCGGCGCGGGCATCAGCTCGCCCGCGGCGACCCGGCGGGTGTCGCGGGGACGCAGCCCCAGGGTCCGCAGCCGGGCCAGGGTCTCCCACCGCGGGGGCGCGCTCGCGGCCGCCGCCAGCGCGAAGCCGAGCAGGCCCAGGACCAGCAGGATCACCGCCGTGAGAAGGCAGAGGCGGGCCAGCGCGGAGGTCAGCGGGGCCGTCGTGCGCTCCTCGAGCACCTCGGAGCGGACCGTGACCAGCCCGTCGGCCCCGGCCGTCCGGATCGCCTGGGCGGCGCCGGGACCGGTCACCCAGATCGTGTTGGGCTCGAACGTCAGGCCGGCCGCCTTGGCCGCGGCCGCATCGATGATGACCACGTCGTCACCGGCGCCCAGGACGGGAGCCCGGCCGACGGCGGTGAGGTCGACCGCCTGGTTGGTCACCACCGGCAGCCGGAATCGGGTGCCGGGGGAGAGGCTGCCGTCGGCCGTCCGCACCAGGGCCGACACTGTGCCGCCGTCGCGGGTCGTCAGCCCCGCCGGGGCGGACAGCGGCGGGAGCGGGGTGTCGGCGAGCAACTGTCCGAACGCCGCGGTGTCGACCACGATCAGGCGGGCCGGGACCGAGGTGCCGTCGGCGATGAAGTGGGCGTTCTCGTTCACCGCGGCCGCGACCGCGTGCCGGACGCCGGGGGCGGCGGCTATCCGCTCGGCCACCCCGGACGCCCCGGCCCGGAACTCGGAGCTGAGCTTGAGCCGCGCGTCGGCCCCCGTCGTCTGCCAGGCGCCGTCGGCCAGCCCGCGCTCGGTGGTGGCGTACAGGGTGACCGCGAACGACCCGAGGGCGAGGGCGGTGGTCAGGGCGACGGCGGGCAGGGCGCGCGCGGACGTGGCGGCGGCCCGGGCCGCTCCGAACAGCGCCATCGGGCGCCGCGAGCGCAGGGCGAGCCGCAGCACGCCGCCGGTGGCGAGGGGCAGCAGCCGGGCCAGCAGCAGGGTGACGGCCAGGGCGCAGAGCACCGGCGCGGCGGCGGGCAGCGCGCCGTCCCGCCCGGTGCCGGCGACGATGCCCCGCTGGCGCAGGGCGACGAGCGAGGCCGCGGCCAGGGCCACCACCGTCGCGTCGGCCGCGACACGACGGATCAGCCCGGTGCGCCGGATCCAGCGGCGGGCGCTGCGGTTGGCCGGGGCGCGGCGGTCGCGGGTGGCCCGGGCCGCCGTGAGTGTTCCGAAGGCCGGGCCGGCACCTATCGCGACCAGCACGAAAGGCACCACCCAGGTCAGCGAGGCACTGCCGGTGACGATGACGGCGAGCACGAGCCCGAGCAGGGCGGCGGGCACGGTGACGGCGGCCGACTCGATGGCCAGTTCGGCGGCCAGCCCGGGCAGGGAGGCGCCCCGGTGCCGGGCCGTGGTCAGGGCGCCCGCCCGGCGGCGGGTGAGCAGGTCGGCGGCGAGCGCGATGACCAGCAGGGCGGCCGCCAGCACCCCGATCAGCAGCACGGACGCCTGGGCCGACGTGGTGGCGATCTGGTCGCGCAGGTCGCTCAGCACGCTGTCGAGCTGGGTCGCCCACTTGAACGACGGGTCGCGTTCGGCCGAGACGGCCGAGCTGCCCTTGAGCGAGGCGACGGAGGCGGCCAGGGCCTGCGCCGACTCCCAGGTGAGGGTTTCGGGGTCGGCGTCGAAGCGGACCACGCGGCGCATCTGGTCGGTGCGCAGAGCGAGCCGGGCGTCGGGCAGCGACTCGGCCGACAGCAGCGCCCCGAGGCGGGTGCTCCCCAGGCCGTCCCGGTTGGCCGACGGTTTCAGCACCCACGGGGCCTGGGCCCACGCGGGATCGGCGGCGTCGACGGGCCGGAAGACCCCGGTCACCCGTACGTTGTAGGGGGTGCGCCGCTCGTCCTGCACCGGGATCCGGTCGCCGGGCCGCACGCCGAGCGCGGCCGCGTCGGCCTCCGACAATCCCACCTGGATCGGCCACGGCGGGCCGTTGAGCGGGATCTCGATGTCCTTGTCGGTGGTCGAGGCCCCGGGCGCGCGGCCGGCGATCCAGGTGACCGCGGGCGGGCCGGCCGGGTTGATCAGATATTCCAGCTGCAGGCGGCGCTGGACACTGCCGTCGGTGATGGCCAGCGCGATGCTGGAGACGGTGGTGACCGGCGGGCGTAGCGCCGAGCGCAGGCCGGGATCGAGTTCGTCGGCGGCGCGGCCGCCCAGATCGCCGACGTCGGCCGCCAGCTGCGGCATGCGCATGCGGCCGCCGGCCGGCCCGTAGTCGTCGACCCATTCCGACTCCACCCGGACGGCGGCGTCGTCGGCGGCCCGGCGGACCGCGTCGCGGGTGGCGTCGTCCGAGGTCAGGCGGATCAGCGGCGGGGTCGCGCCGGCCAGCAGGACGACGGCGGTGACGACGCCGGCGACCAGCAGCAGCGGCCCGGCGTCGGCCCGGGCCCGCCCCCGGATGCT
Organism: Actinoplanes sp. NPDC021490; assembly: GCF_055562135.1. Lineage (NCBI taxonomy): Bacteria > Bacillati > Actinomycetota > Actinomycetes > Micromonosporales > Micromonosporaceae > Actinoplanes > Actinoplanes sp. NPDC021490. The sequence continues at coordinate 39,621 of NZ_JBVHFW010000002.1, read as the reverse complement.
GGGCCAGTGCAGAACGGCCAGGCCCCGGCCGAGCTGAGCGCGCAGGGTGGCGAGCAAGCGGGCGATCAGGGCCCGGAGGGCGGTCACGAGGTCACCCGCAGATGGGCGGCGTCGGCCCGGCCGGCCTGCACGAAGACGGCGACGCTGGTGACCAGGCCGCAGGCGGCGATCAGCAGGACCAGCAGCAGGGCCTCGGCCCCCCAGGGCCAGTGCGCCGTCGCGGCCGGGATCGCGACCGCGCCCGACTCCGAACGGATCAGCAGCGGCGCTATCAGGTAGGAGGTGAGGGCGCCGGCCACGGCGCCCGCGGCCAGCAGAGGCAGCAGGACCGCGGCGTGTTCGCCGATCAGCGCGGTGCGGATGTCCCGCCGCGACACCCCGAGGCCGCGCAGCCGGGCCACCTCGACCGCCCGGGCCTGCATGTCGGTGACCACGTTGAGCAGCACCCCGCCGAGCAGCAGGACGACCGCGGCGGCGACCAGGATGCGCAGCACGGCCGGGTAGGAGGCCCGCAGCGGGCTGCCGGTGAGCCGTTCGGTCTCGGCCGCCCGGGTGGTCACCGGTCCGAGCCGCAGCTCGCCGGCCCGCGTCACGGCGTCGGCGCGGCCGGGGTCGCCGACCCACCACGCCGTCACGGGCGAGTTCGCGTTCCCCTTGACGGCCAGGGCCCGCGCGAGCCAGTCCACGTCGGCCAGCACGGCCGCGGCCCCGGGGGCGGACGGCACATCGGGCACGATGTCGCTGACCACGGCCTGGACGGCCGTCTGGTCGACGGCGAAGGCCAGCTCGGATCCGCGCTGGGCGCCGACGTTGCGGGCCAGGCCGGCCGAGACGACAACCGGCATCGGCCCGGGGTCGGGGAAGGCCGTGGCCACCAGGACGCGGCTGGACGCCGCGGCGTCGGCGAAGCTCACGGTGGCGCTGAGCCGCAGCCGCCGGCCGTCGAGGGCGACCTTCTCGGCGGTGAGCTGGCTCGACGACGGGTCACCCGACCGGACGGACCATTCGGGCGCGGCCGACGCCCCGGGCAGGGTCAGCGTGACGTCGATGGCGCTCACGTTCTGCACCTCCGTCTCCCCCGAGATCGGCAGGGCCACCCCGACCAGCCGCAGGCCGTCGACCGGGGCGCAGCCGGTCACCGCGTGCGGACGGCCGTCGAGCGGGGCCGGGTCGGCCGGGCATCCGGTCCGGAGGCCGTTCTCGTCCTGGAGCATCAGCTGCGGGGTCACGAGGATGGGCTTGCTGCCGGTGGCCGTTCCGGTCAGCGTGAGAGCGGTGCCGCGGGGCATGGCCACCCCGGTCGCCGGGGCCGCGGGCCGCAGCGGGCGGGTCACCCCGGCCCAGTCCCGGCCCTGGTCGAGCCGGCCCCGCAGCAGGCCGGTCTGCCGGGTGTCGACGGCGACCAGGCGCGGGGACGCGTCCGGACCGCCGAGCCACTGGCCGACCACGATGTTCTGCCGGGCGACCGGGCTGACCGTGCCGCCGGTGGCGTCGCGGACCACGGTGCTCTGGCCGGTCAGCGGCGCGGCGGTGAGGGTGAGGGCCAGGTCGGTGCCGACGGACAGGTCGGCCTGCTCGCGCTGGTTGGTCTGCCAGGTCGCGCCGAACGCCGTCCCGAACGTCGCGGCCGCGCAGCCCAGGCAGATCAGCAGGCCCGCGGCCAGGGCCTGGGGGCGCCGGGCGGCTCCGGAGGCGGCCAGCGCCCAGGTGAAGCCGCGTGCGTGCCCGGCCAGCCGCTCGGCCAGCCGCAGCAGGGGTGGCAGCAGCCGCAGCGCCACCGCGGCCCCGGCCGCCAGGATCAGGGCAGGGGCCAGCACCCGTACGGCATCGGCGCGATAGCCGGCCCCGGTGGGCTGGGACCGCAGCTGCCACCAGCCGACCACGGCCAGCACCAGGAGCAGCAGGTCGAGACCGGAGCGGGCGAGCAGTTCGCGACGGTCGCGGGTGACGGTGACCGGCCGCGCGGCCAGCAGGATGTGCATCGCGGCCAGGACGAGGGCCGCGATCGTCACCACCAGCAGCTGGATCCCGGTCACGACGACCGGGGCGGTCAGTCCGGCCCCGGACAGCGGGGGCACCCGGGTCAGGCCGGCGTAGAGCAGGGACGAGCCGGGCACGGCCAGCGCCACGGCGACCAGGGCGATTCCGCCGGCCTCGATCCCGGCCACCCCGGTGAACTGCCGGCGGCTGGCGCCGAGCGCGGCGAGAAGATCCGTTTCCCCGGCCCGGACCCCGGTGGTCAGCCGGCCGGCCAGGGCGAGCGCGATCGCCGTCAGCAGCAGGCCGATCAGCGCCATGGCCAGCACCGCCCCGGAGGTCAGTTCCTGCTGCCGGCGCGCGTTGAGCAGGACGCCGGGCAGCGGGGAGGCCACGCGTTCGACCTCGATGCGGTCGCCCAGCGTGCCGTCCAGCCGGCGGTCGGCCCGCAGCAGCGAGGCGGTGACCTGGTCGAGGTCGCGGCTGGTCGGGTCGGACAGGTCGGGGCGGGCCGAGACCTCGAGGCGGCTGAGCGCGGACCGGCCGGCCAGCAGCTGGTCCAGGCCGATCAGGAACGGCCCGTACGCGTGCACCGGCCGGGCCGACGTGCTCTCGAGCGGGTCGGGGTCGTAGCCCGACCCGCCCAGGGGGTCGCGGTCCCAGCCCGCGTCCTGCAGCGGCCGGACGACGGCGACCACGGTGACGGCGAGCGGCCCGTTGGGGTCCCGGCCCATCTCGCTGCCGAGGCGGACCCGATCGCCGGGTTCCAGCCCGAGCAGCCGTGCGGTGCTCTGCAGGACGGCCGCCTCGACCGGGGACGCGCCCGGGCGGGGCCAGCGGCCGGCCACCAGCGCGGCCCGGTCCGGCAGGTCCTCGATGGCGGACAGATAACCCCCGCCGTCCGCGCCGGCCATCGGCAGCTCCCGCATCACCGACGCCGCCCGGGTCACCGTGGTGGCCGTGAACGGCGCGACGGCCGTGGTGAGAACCGAGCGGGTGTCGGCCGCGACCGACCGGGCGTCGGCCGCCGACACCCCGGCCACGTAGGCGGTGACGGCGACGTCGTCCGGTTCGGCGCGGGCCGCCGAGACCTCGAGCGAGCGCTGCGACGTGCGGGTGATCAGCAGCGTGCTCGTGCCCAGCAGGGTCGTGCCGATCACGAGGGTGGCCAGCAGCGACGTGAGCAGCGGCCAGTGGGCGCGGGCCCGCCGGGCGACCAGTTTCAGCACGGGAGCAGCCCGGAGTTCACGGCGTCACGTGCCCGTCGGCTATCCGGATCACCCGGTCGGCCAGCGCCATCATCACCGGGTCGTGGGTGGCCACCACGGCGGTGACGCCCTCGGACTCGACGACGCCGCGCAGCAGCGCCATCACGGCCAGGCCGGTCTCGGCGTCGAGCTGGCCGGTCGGCTCGTCGGCGATCAGCAGCCGGGGCGAGGCGGCCAGGGCGCGGGCGATCGCCACCCGCTGCTGCTGGCCGCCGGACAGCTCGCCGGGCCGCTGCTCGGCATGGCCGGCCAGACCGACCAGGTCGAGCAGCAGGGCCACCCGCTTCTCGCGCTCGGCCGGATCGGCCCTGGCCAGCCGCAGCGGCACGCCGACGTTCTCGGCCGCCGAGAGCACCGGGATGAGGCCGAAGGTCTGGAAGATGTACGAGACCCGTTCGCGCCGCAGCCGGGACAGGCCGTCCTCGTCGAGGCCGCCCAGGTCGAGCCCGTCGACGACGACCGTGCCGGAGTCGGGCCGGTCGAGCCCGCCGATCACGTTGAGCAGGGTGGTCTTGCCGGAGCCGGAGCGGCCGACCAGCGCCACCATCGTGCCCGGCTCGACCTCGAACGACACGTCGCTCAGCGCGTGCACGGCGGCCGGGCCGGTGCCGAAGGTCCGGGTCACGCCGCGCACGGCGAGCAGGGCGGCGCTCACGCGTCGGGCCGGATCGTGATGTGATCGGGTTCCAGCGCCAGCCGGACCCGCCGGGTCAGCGTGAGCGCCTCGCGGTAGTCGCGGGGCACCTGGATGCGCCCGGCCCGGTCCATCACGGCGTACTCCTCGGCGATGACGTGGGTGCCGCCGTCGTCGGCGGTCGTGGTGCGGCGCAGCACCTCGCTGCTGGTGCGCCCGTCGCGGATGGCCACGGTGCGTTCGACCTGACCGCTGACGGCCGGGTCGTGGGTGACGACGACGACGGTGACGCCGAGGTCGCGGTTGACGTCGCGCAGCCCGGCGAACACCTCGGCCGATGTGGCGGTGTCGAGCTCGCCGGTCGGCTCGTCGGCCAGCAGCACGTGCGGCCGGTTGGCCAGGGCGACCGCGATCGCCACCCGCATCTGCTGCCCGCCGGAGAGCTGGCCGGGCCGGCGTTTGGCGCAGGAGCCGACGCCCAGGGCGTCCAGCAACTCACCGCTGCGCTCGCGGCGTTCGGCCGCGGGGACGCCGGCCACCGTCATCGGCAGGTCGACCATCTGCTCGGCGGTGAGATAGGGGATGAGGTTGGCCGCCGTCTGCTGCCGGACGAAGCCGACGGTGTGACGCCGGTAGCGCACCCGGTCGGCCCGCGACATCGACAGCAGGTTCCACCGGCCGACCCGGGCCCGCCCGGCCGTCGGCGCGTCCGTCCCGGCCAGGATCGACAGGAGCGTCGACTTGCCCGACCCCGAGGCGCCGACCACGGCCACCATCTCGCCCCGCTCGACCACCAGGTCGAGGCCCTGCAGCGCCTGGACCTCGATCGGCCCGGTCTGATAGATGCGCACGAGGCTCTCGCACTCGATCAGCACGCCGTCGCCCGGCTCCGACGCACCCGGCATCCCGTACCTCCGCCCGTGACGATCCTCGTTGTACCGGAACCTCACGCAACTTACGCCACGAGATCAAGAGCGGGTCAGGCAGACAGCCGGATCACTTCGAGATCGCCTTCGGCGCGGAGCGGGCCGGCGGCGTACGGGACCAGGAGGGTGTCGCCGCGGCGGACCGGCCGGGCGTCGTGCTCGCCGCTCAGCGTGCCCGAGCCGGCCACCACGACGAGGATGCTGAAACCGCGGGGCAGCCGGTCGCCGCCGGTGTGGCGGGTGGCCGAGAAGAACTCGTCGGCCGCCGCGGGCAGCAGGCGGTCGCCGCCGCGCAGCTCGCCCAGGCGCGCCGGCGACCAGGCGCTGCGGTCGACGCACTGCAGGGCCAGGTCGTAGCCGAGCTCGAGGTGGCCGTCGGTCAGGCCGAAGCCCTCGTATTCGAGCAGCACCGAGAAGTCGGTCGGCTCCTGCACCTCGACCAGCAGGATGCCGTCGCCGATGGCGTGGGGCAGACCGGCCGGGCAGAGGATGGCGTCGCCGGCCGCGACCGGGATGCGGTTGGTGGCGGCCAGCATCTCGCCGGCGTTCTGACCCTCGACCCAGGCTGCCAGCTCGCCCGCCTCGACGTCGCGCGCGAAGCCGAGGTGCACGAACGCGTCCGGGCGGGCCGAGACGATCACCCACGCTTCGGTCTTCCCGTACGGGGAGGCGAGGTGCTGCCGGGCGAAGCGGCGATCGGGGTGCACGTGCAGGGGCAGCCGCTGGCCCGCGTCGAGCAGCTTGACCAGCACGCCCGTGTCGGCCCGGCCGGGGCCCAGCCAGTAGCGCGGCTCGGCGGCGATCGCCCCGGCCAGCAGGCGCCCGTCGGGCAGGCTCGACTGCCCCGACGGGCCGAGGCCGAACCGGTCGGTGGTGGAGCCGACCCAGTCCTCGGGGCGGTCGGCCAGGGCGGGCAGGGTGCGGAACGACGCGATCCGGCCGGCGCCCCGGTAGAACGTCTCGGGCTGGTTCGCGGGCAGGGCAAGGACAGTCATGAGTGAGCTCCAGCAATCGCCGGGAGAAAGCCGCCGACAAGAGTGTCGCCCGGGTCGCGTCGCCGATCACCGGCGGGGCAGCCGGACGGTGAAGGTGCTGCCCACACCGGCGGTGCTGGTCACGGTGATGTCGCCGCCGTGCGCCTGGGCCAGCTTGCGGGCGATCGACAGGCCCAGCCCGCTGCCGCCGGTCGACCGGGCGCGCGAGCGGTCGGCCCGCCAGAACCGGTCGAAGACGTGTGGCAGGTCGGCCTCGGCGATGCCCTCGCCGGTGTCGGCCACCTCGACGATCAGATCGCCGGCCCGGGGCAGGGCGCGCACCTCGATCCGGCCGCCGTGCGGGGTGTGGCGCAGGGCGTTGCTGACCAGGTTGCCGACGATCTGCCGGAACCGGACCGGATCGACCACCGCCCGCAGGTTCGCGCCGGCGCGCAGGACCACCGTGCCGCCGTGCGCCTCGACCACCTGGCCGAGCAGGGCCGGGACGTCCTGCGGCGACCGGGTCAGGGTCAGCGTGCCCGCGTCGGCGTCGGCCAGGTCGGACAGGTCGTCGACGATGTGCTGGAGCAGCGCGGCCTCCTCGAGCAGCAGCCGCACCATGTCGTCGTCCAGGTCGGCCAGCCCGTCCCGCCCGGCCGACAGCCAGTTGCGGATGTTGGTCAGCGGGCTGCGCAGCTCGTGGGCGATGTCGTCGACCATCGTCCGGCGCCGGTTCTCGCTCAGCTCGCTGCGCTCGGCCAGGTCGTTGAGCGCCCCGGCCAGGCGGCCGATCTCGTCGCGGCGGGCGATCGCGACCGGCGACGGGCGGTGGGCGGCGCTGTCGGCGGCGGCGGTGAGCGCGCGCAGCGGCCGGATCAGGCGCAGACCCACGATCAGGGTCGCGGCGACCGCGGCGAGCAGCACGAACACCGTGGCCCCGGCGATGCGCCGGGTGCTCGCGGGCGACAGGTCGAACACCGGCGCGGGCGGCCGGGCCGGGGTGCTCAGCCAGAGGCGGGCCGGAGCGGCGACGTACGGGCGCAGCTGGGCCCGGCGGGCCGAGTCGACGCAGTCCTGGATGTCGTCGGTGTTGCCCCGGGTGTCGGCGTTCACGTAACGCCAGGTGAAGCCGGGGCCGTCGAAGCTGATCTCGGGCTGGTGGCGGGCCTTGAGGCACTGGACGAGCCGTTCCTTCAGCCTGTCCAGCGCGGCGCGTTCGCCGGCCGTCGGCAGATCCTCACGAAACGGGCAGTCGTACTTCCGGATCGGGACCGCGGGGGCCATCCGGACGACGGAACGGCCGCTCGGCAGCTCCTCGATCGTCGCCTCCAGCCCCTGGCCGCGCAGGCACGCCACCCGGCGGTCGACCAGGGCCCGCTGGGCCGACCGGTCGCGCGGGCTCAGCGCGTACGGGCCGACCGCCCGGGCGTCGATGGTGGCGCCGAGCGGATCGAGCACGGCGTCCGGGCGCTGGGCCGGGGGAGTGCCCGTGATCGGGGCGCCGTCGGCCTGCGCCAGCGCGATCTGCCGCCCGGTCTCGGCCGAGAGCCGCCGCACGGTCGCGTCGACGCCGTACCAGCTGCGGTGGGTGGCCGCGAAGCCGAGCAGCGTGTCGTAGATCCGGGAGTCGCCGGCCAGCGACTGCCCGCGCTCCTGCTGCACCGCCCGGGTCGCCGTCTGGGCGGCCAGCCAGGCCGCGGCGCCGACGGCCAGCACGACGATCAAAATCGAAGTTCCCAGCAGCCGTACGACGAGACTGCGGTGCAACGGCACGGTCCGGCTCATCCGGCCGAGCCGTCGGTCAGCTTGTACCCGACGCCGTGCACGGTCACCAGGTAGGCCGGCCGGCGCGGGTCGCGTTCCAGTTTGCGGCGCAGGTTGACCACGTGCATGTCGATGCCGCGCTCGGTGGCGTTGCGGTCGAGCCCGCCGATCCGCTCGACGAGCTGGGGGCGGGTGAAGACCCGGCCCGGCTCCGCGGCCAGGGTGGCCAGCACCGCGAACTCGCCGCGCGTGCAGCTCACCTCGTCCCCGTCCAGACGCACGGTGTGACCCGAGGGGTCGACCGTGAGCCCGCCGACCCGGATCCCGTCGGCGACCGGGGGCCGCCGGGCCGCGCGGCGCAGCAGGGCCCGCACCCGGGCCACGAGCTCCCTCGGGTCGTACGGCTTGGTCAGGTAGTCGTCCGCGCCCACCTCGAGCCCGAGCACCCGGTCGTCGGCGCTCGACCGGGCGGTCAGCATCAGGATCGGCACGTCGTAGTCGACCCGCAGCACGCGGCACACGTCGCGCCCGTCGACCTCGGGCATCATCAGGTCGAGCACCAGCAGGTCGGGCACCCGCAGGCGGACGGCGGCGATCGCGGCCCGGCCGTCGGCGACCACCACCGGGTCCCAGCCGGCCGCCAGCAGGTAACGCCGGACGATCTCGGCCTGCCGGGGATCGTCCTCGGCGATCAGGATTCGAGCGAGCACCGCCCGACTGTAGGCGGCCCGATCATGGCCGTCGCGAAATCTGACAGTCCCTCGACAAATCCCCGACCGGACGCCGATGATCACCGGGCACGGTCGTCGGCATGCGTTCAGCAAGACGAATGATGGTGCTGGCCGTCGCCGTGGCAGCCGTGGCCGCCTGCACCAAGGAGGCGCCGCCACCGGCCGCGCGGGAACCGGCCGCGACCGTGGCGGTCGAGCGCACCGACCTGACGACCGCCCGCACGATGGACGGCACCCTCGGCTACGGCGCGCCCCGCGTGATCAAGTCGCCCGCCGGGACCGTGACCTGGCTGCCCCCGGCCGGCACGGCGGTGAAACGCGGCAGCGTGCTGTACCGCAACGACGACCAGCCGGTGATCGCCTTCTACGGCACGACCCCGCTCTTCCGCCGGGTCGGCAAGCCCGCGATGTCGGGCCGGGACGTCCGGGTGATCGTCGACAACCTTCGCGCGCTCGGCTACCGCTGCGGCGACCAGCCCCCGAAGAAGCCCCGGCCCGGCGACGCGGTCTACACCCCGGGCGTGATCGCGGCCGTCAAGCAGTGGCAACGCGACACCGGGCTGCCGATCACCGGCTCGGTCGACCCCCGCGACGTCGTGGTGCTGCCGGGACCGGTGCGGGTCAGCCAGATCAGCGCCCAGCTCGGCGATCCCGCGACCGAGGGCGTGCTGGCCGTGACCACCGGCCGCAAGGTGGTCACGGTCGGGGTGCGGGCCGGCGACCTGGGCTCGATCCGGGCCGGCGCGGCCGTGAAGGTGGAGCTGCCGGGCGGGAAGACGACGGCCGGAACGGTGAGCCGCGTCAACCGGGTGACCCAGCCCGGCGAGGGCGAGCAGCCCGAGGTCGGGGTCACCGTCACGGTCGACGCTCGTACGGTGAAAAGCCTGGACTCGGCCCCGGTGCGCGTCTCGTTCGCGGGCGAGTCCCGCACGGGCGTGCTCGCCGTGCCCGTCGCGGCGCTGCTGGCCCTGCGCGAGGGCGGCTACGGCCTGCAGATCGCGGACGGTCCGCTGGTCCCCGTCGAGACCGGCATGATCGCCATGGGCCTGGTCGAGGTGCGCGGCGACGGACTGGCCGAGGGCACCCGGGTGGTGACGGCGGCATGACCCTCGCCGTACGCGACGTCACCATGACCTACCGCGGCGGCGTGACCGCCCTCGACCACGTGTCGCTGACCATCGCCGACGGGGAACTGCTGGCCATCGTGGGCGCGTCCGGCTCCGGCAAGTCGACGCTGCTGCACCTGATGGGCACCCTCGAGCGGCCCACCTCGGGCACGGTCACCGTCCAGGGTCACGACGCCGGCCGCCTGTCCGACCGCCAGGTGTCCGCGCTGCGCGCCCGCAGCCTCGGGTTCGTCTTCCAGCAGTTCCACCTGACCGACGGGTTCACCGCCACCGACAACGTCAAGACCGCCCTGCTGTACGCCGGGGTGCCGCGCCGCCGCCGCACCGCGCTCGCCCACGAGGCCCTCGACCGCGTCGGGCTGGCCCACCGGCGCGAGCACCGGCCGCACCAGCTCTCCGGCGGCGAGAAGCAGCGCGTCGCGATCGCCCGCGCCCTGGTCACGAACCCGGCGCTGGTGCTGGCCGACGAACCCACCGGCGCGCTCGACACCGCGACCGGCCACGCGGTGCTCGACCTGCTCGTCCGGCTCAACGCGGAGGGAACCACCATCGCCGTCATCACCCACGACCGGGACCTTGCCGCCGCCCTCCCACGCCGGATCGAGCTCAGCGACGGCCGGATCGTCACCGACACGGGAGCGCTCGCGTGATGCGAACTCCGCGTCTGTCCCTGCTGGACCATCTCTCCCTCGGGCTGACCGGCCTGCGCGTACGCCGGATGCGCGCGGCCCTGTCGGCGCTGGGCATCGCGATCGGGATCGCCACCATGGTCGTGGTCATGGGCATTCCGGCCTCCAGCCAGCGGGCCCTGATGCGCGACCTGGACCGGCTGGGCACGAACCTGCTGCAGGCCAGCGCCCTGCCCGACCAGAACCCGCCGGTGTCGTTCGACGGGCGGGCGGCCGAGATGGCCGCGCGGATCGCCCCGGTCACCGCGACCGCGGCCGTGGCCAACACGCACAGCACCGTGGCGCGCAACGAGCGTACGGACAACTCCGAGGCCACCACCGTGCTGGCCGCCCGCCCGCAGCTGCTCGGCCTGCTCGGCGGCACGGTCCGCGCCGGGCGCTGGCTCGACGGGCCGCTGCCGACCGTGGTGCTGGGCGCCGAGGCGGCCGTCCGGCTGGGCATCGAGGACCCGGACGGCGGGCCGCAGCTCTACATCGGACGGCGCTGGTTCACCGTGACCGGCATCCTCGCGCCGATCCCGCTCGCTCCCGAGATCGACCGGTCGGTGCTGGTCGGCTGGCCCGCCGCCCAGCGCGAGCTCGGCTTCGACGGCCGCCCGACCGTCGTCTACGTGCGCAGCCACGAACCGGCCGTCGAGGACGTGCGCGAGGTGCTGCCGGCCACCGTGCTGCCCGGCCGGCCCGGTCTCGTGCGGGTCACCCGCCCGTCCGACGCCCTCGCGGCCAAGCGCGCCACCGAGACCACCTTCGGGGCGCTGTTCCTCGGGCTGGCCGGGGTGGCGCTGCTCGTCGGCGGGATCGGGGTGGCCAACACGATGGTCATCTCGGTGCTGGAACGCCGCCGCGAGATCGGGTTGCGCCGGGCCCTGGGCGCTCACCGCGGCCAGATCCGCACCCAGTTCCTGGCCGAATCCGTCGCCCTGTCCCTGCTCGGCGGCCTGGCTGGGACCGTGCTGGGCGTGGCCGCGACCGTCGGCTGGGCGCTGCACCAGAACTGGCCGCCGGTCGTTCCGCCGGTCGCGCTCGGGGCCGGGCTGGGTGGCGCGCTCGCCGTCGGCGTCGTCGCGGGCGTCTACCCCTCGATGCGGGCCGCCCGCCTGACCCCGACCACCGCCCTGGCCTCCACCTGACCCTCGCTTCCGTTCCACCTTCGGCTTCGAGCTTCCGTTCCACCTCGGCTTCGGCCTTCCGTTCCACCTTCGGTTTCAACCTGAAAGGGACCGTCATGCGTCTCGTGCTCCTGCTCGCCCTGCCCCTCGCCCTCGCCGGCTGCTCGGCCGCCACCGAAGCCTCCGCCCCCGAGGTGGCCTCGGTCAGCGCCCCGGCGTCCCGGACCGCGGTGGCGGCCGCACCCGTGATCCGGCCCGACACCACGTCCGAGGAACAGGCCCGGATGGGTCAGCCCTGGATGCGGTGCCTGCGCGACAACGGGATCCCGATGCGGACCACCGAGACCGGGCTGCTCGACGTCGACGCCCGCGGCAACACCAAGGGCACCAACGGCCGCATCATGGCCGCCGACCCGAAGATCGTCGCCGTCTGCGGCAAGCTGCAGCCGGTGCTCGCCCCGGAGCTGGACGAGGACAAGAACCCGTACTGGGCCGACGACGACGAGAACTACCACAAGTGCCTGGTCACGCACGGCAGCAAGCTGGTCAAGAAGGACGGCAAGTGGGTGCCCGGCCCCGGCTGGAACGACCAGGCCCCCGATGAGGCGCGCGACCTGGCCTGCCAGGCGGAGGCCTACGACGGCAAACGCGGTTAACGCGCCCGGTCGTAGACGAGAGCCAGCTCGCCGTGCTCGCCGGCGGTCTGGCTGACCAGGTTCCACTTCGCCCCGGGCCGGTTCCCGTCGAACAGGCGGGGGCCGTCGCCCAGGAACAACGGGAAGACCATCAGAGCGAGGCGGTCGACCTCGTCCGCGGCCAGCAGGGCCCTGATCACGCTCGCGCTGGAGAACACGACGATGTCGCCGCCTTCCTCCTCGCGCAGGCCGGCGACCACCTCGGGGGCCGGCCGGTCGACCACGGTCGTGCGCTCCCACGGTGCCTCGGTCAGGGTTCTCGAAAGCACCACCTTCTCCGCCGCGACAAGCCATTTCGCGTACGCCTCGTCGCGCGGGTCGACCCCGTCGGCGCCGATCACGGTGGGCCAGAACCCCAGGAACCCCTCGGCGTTCACGCGTCCGAGCAACGCCGTGGTGGCCGGTTCCCACAAGCTGGTCAGGTGCGCCCGGGCGACGTCGCTGACGGCGTACGGCAGAACCCACTTCATCTGCGGGTCCCCCGGATCGGCGTAGCAGCCGTCCAGGGACAGGCTCATGTTGGTGACGACTCGGCGCATCTCAAGCTCCTTCTCGGGTGTTCGGGCTGACGGTGGCGACGAGCCGGTCGAGGCTCTGACCGAAACCGATCTGGATGCCGGCGATGAAGTCGGCGGCCTCGATCGCGCTGCCGGTGACCCGGTAGCCGACGTCGAGCCCGGTGCCCTCGCCGGTGGCCCGCAGCGTCAGCACGACGTGGGCCGTGAAGGCGGGGCGGCCGTCCGGAAGCAGCGGCGACAGGCGGTAGGCCAGCCGGGTCCGCTCGTGCACGGCGTCGACCACGCCCTCGGCCCGCCCGGCGACCGGCTCGCTGCCGTCGGCGTCCTCGGCGTCGCGGTACTCCTGCACGATGCGCCCGCCCGGCCGTGCCTCGAAGACCAGCTCGGAGGTGCGCAGATCGTCCGGCGTCCACCACCGGGCCAGCAGGCCGGGGTCGGTGAGGTGCCGCCACACGAGCCCGGGGTCGGCCGGAAGCGTCCGGGCGAACCGGAACGAGCGGCCGTCGGCCCACCCCGCGGCCCCGGCGGCTTCCCGCTCGGCGTCGAGGGTCAGGCCGTGACGCTCGAACGCCGCGCCGGCCCGCTCCCCGGCGTCCGCCAGCCCGGCCAGTTCGGCCGCAAGCTCCCGCAGTACGCCGGGCCGCAGCGCATAGACGCGGCGCTGCCCGGTGCGCCGGGACGCGACGAGGCCGGCCCGCTCCAGCGTCTGCAGATGCTTGGTCGTCTGCGGCTGCCGGGCCCCGGCGAGCTGGGCCAGCACCCCGACCGGGCGGGGCCGCTCGGCCAGCAGCTGGACGAGCTGCCACCGAGCCGGGTCGGCCAGGGCGGCCAGGACTGCATCCATGGCCGAAGCATTCCTCACCGAGAATATTCTTGTCAAGGAATAACGTAGAGTTCGGTAGAGTCGCCGAATGGTGCAATTCGTCCATCTGAACGGGCCGCCGGGCATCGGCAAGTCGACGCTGTCGGCGCTCTACGCCGATCGCCATCCGGGGGTCCTCCACCTCGACGCCGACACCGTGCAGCGCATGGTCGGCGGGTGGCGGGACGAGCGGATCGACACCTGGCCGGCCGGCTCGGCTCTCGTGCGGGCGATGGCCGCCACCCACCTCGACGGCGGGCGGGACGTCGTCCTGCCTCAATATCACGCCACGGTCGAGGAGATCGCCGAGTGGGAGCGGCTCGCGCGCGACCACGGGGCCGCCTTTCGCGAGGTCGTGCTGATCGACGACCGGGACGCGGCCATCGAGCGCTTCCAGCGCCGGGCCCGCGACAGCGACGACGCCTGGGTCCGTCACCATCACCGGCTCATCGAGCAGGGCGGCGGCCCGGCCGCGCTGGCCACCATGTACGACAACCTGATGGAGGTCGTACGCCTCCGCCCCGACGCGGTGGTGGTGCCGAGCGCGGCCGGGGCGGTCGAGGAGACCTACGAACGTTTCGCGGCGAGCCTGGGCACCGGGTAACACGGGCACCACCTCGCCGCGTCTGCGAGGGGCAGTGGCGGCTCTACGACGGGACGGTGGCCGACTCGACGATCAGGCGGGCCGCGTCGGGCGGGGGCACCGGGCGCGAGTAGTAGTAGCCCTGGGCGCGCTCGCAGCCCAGCTCGCGCAGCAGCTCCACCTGTTCGGCGGTTTCCACGCCCTCGGCGATCGTGCCCAGGCGCAGGCCGGAGGCGAGGTCGATGATGGCCTTGACCATGATGCGGGCGGCCGGGTCGGTGGTGCCGGGGGCGGGCATGAACGACCTGTCGATTTTGATGTGGTCGATCGGCAGGTCGCGCAGGTAGGCCAGCGACGAATACCCGGTGCCGAAGTCGTCCACCGCCACCCGTACGCCGTGCGAGCGCAGCAGGGTCAGGTGCCCGATGGCCTGCTCGGTGACCGCGCCCTCGTCGACCAGGACGCCCTCGGTGATCTCCAGGATCAGGGCGGCCGGCGGCAGCGCGGTGCCGGCCAGCGCGTCCAGCACCGTGGCGGCGAAGTCGGGTTCGCGCAGCTGACGGGGTGACACGTTCACCGACACGACGGTGCCGTACGCGCGGTGCCAGTCGGCCACCACGCGGCACGACTCCCGCAGCACCCACGTCCCGATCGGCACGATGAGCCCGCTGTCCTCAGCGATGCCGATGAACTTGTCCGGCGGCACCATCGGCACGCCCGGGGGCTGCCACCGGATCAGCGCCTCGACACCGGTGATGCGCTCGTCGGCCAGCCGGATCAGCGGCTGGAAGAACACGACCAGCTCGTCGCGGCTGATCGCGCGGCGCAGCCGTTCCGTGGTCCGCGCGGCCTCGAGGCGCTTGTCGCGCAGCTTCTGGTCGAACTCCACGAGCTTGTCGCGCCCGGCCTCCTTGGCCGCGTGCAGCGCGAGGTAGGCGTCGCGTACGACGTCGGCCGGCAACAGCCCGTCCTCGAGTTCGCGCAGGCCGATGCTGACTCGCGCGAACAGCTCGTTACCCTGCACCGGCATCGGCCGCCGCATGGCCTCCAGCACCTGCTCGGCGGTGTCGCGGACCTCGGCCACGGTGACGCCGACGAGCAGGACGGCGAACTCGTCGCTGTGCAGCTTGGCCACCAGCTGCCGCTCGATGAGCAGACGCAGGCGGGCCGCGACCTGCACCAGCATCTCGTCGCCCACGGTGTCGCCGAACCGGTCGTTGACCTCCTTGAACGCGTCCAGGTCGAGCAGCAGCAGGGCCCCGGGGTGTTCCCGGGCCAGCGCGGTGGTGAGCCGGTCGTAGAGCACCGAGCGGCCGGGCAGGCTGGTGAGGATGTCGTGCTCGGAGCGGTACCGCAGTTCCTGCTGGAGCTCGGCCTCCTTGTGCAGGGCCGCCTCGAGGGCGGAGGCGCGCCGGTCGGCCACGTGGTTGAGCTGGCGCATGCGCTGCACGACCAGCGCCGAGGTGAGCGCGGTGGCGATGCTCGGCACCACGACGTCGAGGCTGCTGAGGCTGTTGCTCATCCCCTCGTGCAGCAGGAACAGGCCGGTGAGCACGGGCGTGGCCACAACTGTGCCGATGTAGATCCTGGTCGTGCCCGGGGCGCCCGCGGCGGCATCGAGCGGCACGGTGCGGGCCATCGAGGGGTGCAGGGCCGCCACCGCGAGCAGGCCGTTGCACAGAACCCAGCCGACGATGCTCACGATGGTCGGGAAGCCGGCTTTGCTGCCGACGGTCAGGTAGGCGGTGTCTGCCAGGAGCCGTACCAGGCACGAGGCGGCGACCAGCCGGTAGGCGAGCGCGCGGGAGTCGCTGAGCAGCAGAAGCCGTACGCCCAGAGCGAGCAGGGCAAGATCGAGGAACGGCTCGACCAGCAGATAGGCGTGGGTGCGGAGATCGCCGGTGTCGATCAGCGCCGGATCGACGAACATCATCCACCAGACGACCGCCGTGCCGCAGGTGATGATGCCGCTCTCGGTGAGCCCGGCCCGGGCGGCGCCGGGCCGCCCGTGATTGGGCATGAGGGCCACCCCGGCACACAGGATGGGATAGGTGATGCCGTAGATGACGTTGATGGCGGCCGCGTTGGCGGTCACCGACGAGGGCAGCACGGCCGACCAGATGACGTTGCCGATCAGGGCCAGCCCGACCGAGGTGAGGATCAGCCACCAGGCCGCCGGGAAGCGGGGCCGGTGCAGGCGGACACCGGCCGCGATGGCCGCCATGGCCAGGGTGGCACTGGCCAGCATGAGCCCGGCCAGCTGCCCCAGCGTGGACACCGCGAACGCGAGGAGAACGAGCAGCGTCGCGGCGGCCACACCGGCCCACAGCAGCGGCGCCGCCCGGCGTGACACGTTTCCCACGATCCTCACCATCGCATGACCGAGCGCGCCGGATGTCCCGAATGGGCAGGTCAGAGCGGATCCTGCGGCCGGCCGGTTCCACCGCGCGACCGGTCGGCGCCGGCGTCGCTATCCTGTCGCGATGACCGGTTCCGGCGGGGGCGCCGCCACGAACGCCGGCATCGACTTTCAGGCGCGGGTGGGCGCCTTCGTGATGGCCGCGACGCTGGCCGGTCCCGTCGCCGCCGCCCGGCTGCCCTGGCATCCGCACCGCGTCGAGTCGCTCCACTTCGAAACCGGCGGCGCCATCGACGACCTGGTCGTGCGCACGTCCGGTCCGACCGTTCTGATCCAGGCGAAACACTCGCTCAGCTTCTCGGCCCGGCCCGGCAGCGAGTTCGCGAAGGCGATCGGGCAGTTCGCCGAGCGGTGGCGCCAGGCGCCGGAGGCGGACGAGCAATACGTGCTCGCCACCTCGCCCCGGGCCTCGCGGGCCGTGACCGTCACCCTGGCCAAGCTGACCCGGGCCGCCCGCCTCAACCGCTCCGGTCCGGCCGCCAACCCGCTGATGCGGGAGGAGGCCCGGGTCTACGAGGGCCTCACCGGGCTGGCCGGGCCGTCCGCCGACGCCCTTCTGCGGCGGATCCACGTCGTCGTCCTGGATGTGCGGGCCCGCGGCGACCTGGAGCTGGCCGCCGTGGCCGCGCTCGGATCCCGGTACGGCGCTCACGCGCCGCTGGTGTGGCCCGCGCTCGTCACCACGGGCCTCGAGCTCGCGTCGGACCGGCTGTCGATCGACGCGGTGGCCCTGCATGCGCGGTTCGGCCCGCCGCCGCCACCGGAACGCTTCTGGAACGTGCCCCACCTCGACGAGGCGGTCGAGCGGCCCGCCCTCATCGAACGGCTGGCCCGCGAGATGACATCCGTGCGGGCGGTCGCCGCCGTCACGGCCGTGCACGGCACCGGCGGCTTCGGCAAGACCACGCTCGTCCGGCAACTGTGCGACCGGCCCGAGATCCGGCACGAATATCAGGCCGTCCTCTGGGTCACGCTGGGCGAGGCGGCGCACGGCGCGGTGCTGGCCGGGCGCCTCAACGACGTGGTCGAGCACGTGACGGGGGAGCGGCCCGCGCTGACCGACCCGCAGCAGGCCGGCTTCCGGCTCGGGCGGGCGCTGGACACCGCCGTCCGGGGCCGTGTCCTTCTCGTCGTCGACGATGTGTGGAATCCGGCTCAGCTGCGGCCGTTCCTGAGCGGCGGGGCGAACTGCTCGCGGCTGGTCACGACCCGCAGCCTCGACGTGGTGTCGCTCGCGTCCGGGGGACTGCGCGTCGACCGGATGGAGCGGGCCGAGGCCGAGGCCGTGCTCACCGGCAACCTCCCGGAGGTGCCGTCGCCGGGGCTGGCCGAGCTGGGCCGGATCACCGGGCGCTGGCCCGTGCTGCTGAGGATCGTCAACCGGGCTCTCCGCCGGCGGGTCCGGTTCGGGGCGGAGCCGGCCGGCGCGGTGGCGGCGCTGATCGCCCAGCTCGGGGCGCGCGGGCCGGCGGCGCTCGACCTGGCCGCCCCCGCGGCCCGGGACGAGTCGGTCGCGGCCACCGTCGACGCCGGGCTGTCGCTGCTCAGTGCAGGAGCCGCCGGGCGCTATCAGAGCCTGGCCGTCTTCGCCGAGGACGCGGCGATCCCGTTCTCGCTGCTGGAGGCCTACTGGCCGGGGTCCGATGTGGAGAGCGCCTGCCTCGAACTGGCGGAGCTGTCCCTCGTCGGCGATCTGCGCCTGGACACGGGGACGATCCGGGTGCACGACGTCCTCCGCCGGCATCTGCGCGACCGGAACCGGAGGCGGCTGCGGGAGCTGAACGACCGGCTGGTGACGGCGGCCCGGCCGGGTCCGTGGTGGTCTGTCCCACCCGGCGAGCATTACCTGCGCGACAACCTGATGTACCACCTGTGTGCCGCCGGCCGGGCCGTGGAGGGGCTCGGCGTGGTCGTCGATCCGCGATGGGCGCAGACCCGGATCCGGCACGACGGGGTGGCCGCGTACGAGGCCGATCTGGGGTGGTTCGACGATCCGGTCGCGGTGGCGCTGCGCGATGTGGTGCGGCGCAACGGGCATCTGCTCGACCCGCTGGACCCGCCCGGGTCGATCGGCGCTGTTCTGCTCAGCCGGATGCCGGGCGACCTGGCCGGGCCGATCCGGCCGCCGGAGGAGCCGCACCTGCGGGCCCGGACGGTTCTGCCCGACCTGCCCCATCCGGCGCTGCTGCGGGTGCTGCCCGGCCATCCGGGCGGTGTCACGGAGGTCGTCGTGGCCGAAGATGAAAGCTGGATCGCCACGGTGGACGGCTTCGACACGGTGGCCGTGTGGGACGCCCGGGACGGGCAGAGGATGTGGACCGCGGCGGTCGCCGGTCACGGCGGGCCGCCCTTCGACATCGTGCTGAGCTCGGCCGACAGCCGGTGGCTGATTACCACCCAGCCCGGATGGCCGGGCGCGGGCCTGATCCGGATCTGGGACGCTCGGACGGGCGAGCAGGCGCACACCCTGACGACCGGGCCGGTGCCGTCGGTGGGGGAATCGGAGCGGGTGGCCGTGGCGCCGGCCGGCGGTCTCCTGGCCGTCGCTTCGAGCGCCGGGGCGGGCGAGGTCCGGCTGTACGACCTCGAGTCGGGAACGCTGCGGCGAACGCTGGAGACCGGCCGGACCCGGGTGGTGGCGTTCTCGCCGGACGGCCGCCTGCTGGCCACCGGCGACTGGCGGACGAGCGGGGAACCGTGTGAGGCGCACCTCTGGGACGTCGGCTCGGGGCGCCGGCGGCGCAGCTTCGGCGGCCACCTTGACGCCATCCAGGCGGTCGCCTTCTCGGCCGGTTCGGGCCTGCTGGCCGTGGCCGACCAGCACCGGCTGCGCATCTGGCGCCACGAGGACGGCGAGAGCCGGGCCACGTCGACGCTGCCGGCCCGATGGCCCCGGCTCGCCTTCACCGGCGACGACCGGTTGATCGTCTCCGGCGCCTCGGGCCCGGTCGAGGTGCGCGACGCGGGCTCCGGGCGGGTCCGCTTCACCATGGCCGGTCCCGCGGTGGCCGTGCCGCGCCAAGGTGGCTGGATTGCCGTCGCCGACCCGGAACCGGGCGACGCCGCCGGGGTGCACGTCATCGACGTCGAGTCGGGCGACACGATCGACGTGCTGCCGGGGCACAGCGGGGGTGTCCGCGCGATGGCCGCCCCGGCCTCGGGCGCCCGGCTACTGACCGGCGACAGCATCCCCGCGGATCCGGGTGACGGCGATCGGGCCGTACGGGTCTGGTCCGTGCGGTCGGGCCCGCACCGGACGGGGGATTTCCGGCGGGACTGTGCCGCGGTGTCGGCGGACGGCCGGCTCGCGGCGTTCCGGCGGCCCGGCGGCGTGCTGGTTCGGGACGTGCGTTCGGATGAGATCGTCGCCGACCTGCCGATCGAGGGGCGCGCCGGCTCGGCCTGCTTCGCCCCCGACACGTCGTGGCTGGCCGTGACCACGCCGACCGGCCTCAGTGTCCTCGGCCTGGACGGCAAACGAGCCGTCCTCGGCCTGGACGGCGGACGAGCCGGCTTCGGGCTGGACGGCAAACGAGCCGTCCTCGGGCTGGACGGCGGACGAGCCGTCCTCGGCAAGATCGGCCGTGGGCGGCCCACCGTGATCCCGCTTCCGGACAGCGGGACCGTGGCGACCGGATGGGAACCGGCCGGCGCCGGAGACGCGAACACGCAACGCCGCTACCCCGTGCGGGTCTGGGACCTCTCGACCGGGCAGAAACGGTTCGAGCTGGCCCTTCACGACCTCGGCGCCGGGCCGTGCGCCGCCGTGCCCGCCGGCAACCTGCTGGTCACCTCCGACGGGGGACGGGCCCGCGGCCGCGACACACGGGTCCACGTGTGGCGGCTGGCCGACGGGACCCGGCTGCACCGGTGGTCCGGCCTGCGGGAGGGTGTGGGCGCCGTCGCGTACGGGCCGGGTGGTCTGCTGGTCGCGGGCGAGGCGCGGATGGAGAACGACGACGACTGCCGGGCCGTCGTGTTCGACCTGAGCCGGGGCGAGCCGGTGGGCACTCTGGACGGCCATCGGGGAGCCATTCAGGCCCTCGCGATCTCGGCCGACGGCACCTGGCTGGCCAGCGGCGACACCGCGGGAGGTCTGCGGATCTGGGGCCGGGCGGACCTGCGCCTGCGGCACGAGATCCGCGGGCGCCCGGCCTCGGTCACGACGATCGCGGTCTCGCCGGACGGGCGGTGGCTGGCCGTCACCGACGACGGGGGCGGCGCCGGCGCGGTCCGCATTGTCGATCCGTTCAACGGCGAGGTCGTCACGGCCATGCGGGTGGACGGGCCGCTGCGGGGCTGCGCCTGGTTCCCGGACGGCTCGGGGCTGAGCGCCTGGGGACCTCAGGGCTTCTGCACCTTCGACTGGCGGCGTCCGGAGGCCGTTGGCGGTGATCGGGCGTAGCGTCGGCCTCATGGAGACGAGCACGACAGACGCGGGTGCGGCGGGAACGATCGACGTCGGCGGGGACCTCACGGTCAACCGCCTCGGCTACGGCGCGATGCGGATCACCGGGGACGGCATCTGGGGCGACCCGAAGAGCCGCGACGAGGCCAAGGCGGTGGTGCGGCGGGCGGTCGAGCTGGGCGTCAACTTCATCGACACGGCCGACTCGTACGGGCCCGACGTGAGCGAGACGCTGATCGCCGAGGCGCTCTATCCGTACGGGGAAGATCTGGTCATCGCGACCAAGGGCGGGCTGACGCGACCCGGGCCGGGCCAGTGGGTGCCGGTCGGGCGGCCCGAGCATCTGCGGGCCGCGCTCGAGGGCAGCCTGCGACGGCTGAGGCTCGAACAGATCCCGCTCTACCAGTTCCACCGGGTCGACCCCAAGGTGCCGCTCGAGGAGTCGATCGGGGCGATCGCCGAGCTCAAGAACGAGGGCAAGATCCGGCACGTCGGCGTCTCGAACTTCGACGAGCCCCAGCTGCGCGCGGCCCAGCGCATCACGCCGATCGTGTCGATCCAGAACCGCTACAACGTCGACGACCGCAAGTCGGAGTCGCTGGTAGACCTGTGCGAGCAGGAGCGCCTGGTGTTCCTGCCGTGGGCGCCGATCCAGAACTTGGACAGCAACGCGGCGGTGCAGGAGGCGGCCACCAAATACGGCGTGACGCCGCATCAGGTCGTGCTGGCCTGGCTGCTCGCACGTTCCCCGCAGATCCTGCCGATCCCGGGCACCGGCTCGGCCGCGCACCTGGAGGAGAACATCGCGGCCGCCGGCCTCAAACTGACCCCGGCCGAGGTCGCCGCGATCAGCTGAGGACTGTCAGCCGGCCCGGCGGTAGCGGATGTGGGTGGTCAGCGGCGAGTGCAGCACCTCGACCGGTTCGAAGCCGAACGACTCCACCCCGTCGAAGAGGCGCTCGCCCGAACCGAGCAGAACCGGCGCGATGTCGAGGGTGAGCTCGTCGATGACGCCGGCGATCAGCGCCTGCCGGACGGTCGAGGCCCCGCCGGCGATGTCCACGCCCTTGTCCCCGGCGGCCTCGAGCGCTGTGGCGTACGCGGCGTCGAAGCCCCCGGTGACGAAGTGGAAGGTCGTCCCGCCGGCCATCTCGATCGGGTCGTGCGCGTGATGGGTGAGCACGAAGACCGGCGCGTGATACGGCGGCTCGGCGCCCCACCAGCCGGTCCACTCCTCGTCCCAGTCGCCGCGGATCGGCCCGAACATGTTGCGGCCCATCACGTACGCCCCTCGGGGCCGCATGAGCCACTCGGTCGCGACCTTGTCGGCCTCGGTGGCCCGCGGGTCGCCGATGTGCCAGCCGTGCAGCTCGGCGCCGCGCCGGCCCAGCGGGTTGTCGCGGCTCTGGTCGGGCCCGGCCACGAAGCCGTCCAGCGAGATTGACATGTGGCAGGTGGTGTCCGGCACCGCGAACCTCCCGAGTGGTTGCACCTTGCAAGCGGTCACCGCGGACGATAGCAGCCCAGGACCATCGCGCTGCCGGCGGATCGACGTCTCAGGAGAGCAGACCGTGCTCGTGAGCGAACACCGCGATCTGCACCCTGTCCCGCAGTGAGAGCTTGCGCAGGATCGAGCCGACGTGCGTCTTCACGGTCGACTCGCCGGCGAAGATCTCGGCGGCGATCTCCGTGTTCGACAGGCCGCGGGCCACCGCCCGCAGGACGGTGCGTTCCTTGGCGGTCAGTGCGAGGTACGCGTCCGGCGCCGGCGTGCGTTTCGGGAACTGCGCTGTCAGCAGCGCCGAGAGATCGGCGGGGGCGAGTACCGCGTTTCCGGCGTGGACACCGCGGATCGCGTCGGTCAACTGTGCGGGTGTGGTGTCTTTGAGCAGGAAGCCGCTGGCCCCGAGCCGGATCGCGGTGGCGGCCCGGTCGTCCAGGTTGAACGTGGTGAGTACGAGGACCCGGACCGGGCGCGGGCGCGCGGTGGCGTAGATCTGCCGGGTGGCTTCGACGCCGTCCATCCCAGGCATGTGCAGATCCATCAAAACCACGTCCGGCTGCAGTTTTTCGGTCAGGCGCACCGCGTCGGCGCCGGTGCCGGCCGCGCCGACCACATGGATGCCCGGCTGGGCGTTCAGGATGACCGTGACACCGGCGCGGAACAGCTCCTGATCGTCGACGACCAGCACCGTGATGTTGTCGCTCACGAGAGTGGAATCCTCGCCGTCGCGACGTACACGTTCTCGTGCGTGGCGGTGGCCAGGCTGCCGCCGACCGCGGCGAGCCGCTCACGCATGCCGTTCAGTCCCGACCCCCCAGGCCCGCAACCGTCGTCCGGGCCGGCGCCGATCGCGTTACGGACCTCGACCTCCAGGGCGTCGGGCGACCAGGTTCTCCGGACGATCAGCGCCCCTCCTCGGCTGCCGTGCCGGATCGCGTTGGTCAGCATCTCCTGGAGCACCCGATAGACGACGGGACTGCGGCCGGCGTCCAGGGGCCGGGGCGCGCCCTGCTGACTGCACACCACCTCGTGACCGCCGTCCCGCAGGTTGTCGATCAGCCGGTCCAGGTCGTCGGGCGTGTCCCGGGTCGCGGTCAGGACCTGCCGCACGTCCTGCAGCGACGTGCGCGCCGAGGCGGCGATCGTGGCCAGCGCCGACTTGAGGGCGGCGGGGTCCTCGTCCGGCAGGTACCGGCCGCTCTCGGCCTGCGCCAGAATCACCGCCAGGGAATGACCGACGACGTCGTGCACGTCACGGGCCAGCCGGGCCTGCGCTTCCCGGACGCGGGCGGTCTCCTGCGCGCGGTCGCGGTCCTGGGCGACGTGGGTCAGATCGATGCGGGCCCGGGCCGAGGTCCGGAGGGCGAACCCGGCCAGCCAGGGCGTGCCGAGCAACGCCACCAGCACCACAGAGGTGCCGATCCGCCAGCCGACGTCGAGCTGGTCGACGGTGCTGAAGATCAGATCCCAGGAGGCGTACGGAATATTGAGTTCCAGGGCCTGCACGCCGTACAGCGTCACCGCGGCCACCGATCCGGCCGCGATCGACAGCGCGCTCAACCGGAGCACGGCCGGCCCACCCCAGCGGGCCAGCCCGAACGCGACCACCACCATCGCCGCCTGGGTGATCACCACCGGTGTCGCTGTGACCGCCTGACCGATCGGAATCAGCCAGACGAGCAGCAGCGAGGCCCAGGGCCGGTGGCGCACCATCGTTACGGCCACCGCTGTGCCCAGGACGACCAGGGCGACCAGAAGACGCCGGCCCGAGTATTCCAGCCAGTCCTGCGTCGCGAACTCGACCACTCCGGAGGCCAGCACGCCCAGCCCGGCGGCCGCGCAGAACATCGTGCCCCGGTCTCTCACCCGCAACACGTTAGGCCAGGACGTCGGTTGAGGGCACATGTGATCAACGATCACCGAACAGCCGCGCCGCCGCATCCTTCCCGGGTACCGGCACGTTGTCCCGACCGGTACCTGAGTCCCGCGCCTCGGTACCACAGAGGGATGCGAGGTCCCCGGGGTGAGCCGCCAGGATTTACCCCCATGACGGGCATCCTCCTCGAAATCTCACCGGTAGCGGCCGGGGGCACCGTAGCCGTGGCGCTGATGGCCGGGTCGATCCTGCTTCTCTCCAAGCGCGGCGCCTGCACTCCCCGGCGGCTGCTGATCGCCGGGCTGACCAGCTGCTATCTGGCCGGCGTGGCCGCGGTCACCCTGCCGCTGCAGATCCGCACCGGCGACTACAGCAACGTGATCCCCTGGTACCAGAAGGGGAATTTCGTCCCCTTGGCCGGGCTGGACACCAGGACCGTCGTGCTGAACATCGTCATGACGTTCCCCCTGGGTCTGCTGCTCCCGTTCCTCGCCCGTGTGAAAGGCGTCCGGCAGGTCGCGCTGACCGGTCTCGCGCTGAGCGCTGCCATCGAGATGACGCAATTCCTGAGCGACGTCGTCGTGAGCGGCGGGCGGACGGCGGATGTGAACGACCTGCCCGCGAACACGATCGGTGCGGTGCTCGGATACCTCGCCTACCGGTCTCTGACCAGCCTCCCGGTCGTCGCCGACCTCGCCGGCCGCTGGGGAGCCGACGTCCGTCCGGCGGCCGGCACGGCCAGGGCGTGAACGGGCGCCCGAACGGATGACCGATGATCCGGCAGATTAACTGCACCAATCGGGCAGGACCATTGAATAGGGGACGAACGCTAGCGTCGCGGGCCATGAGAAGACTGTTGACCGCGGCCATAACCGGCGGGCTGCTGGCGGGCGGAGGGTGGCTGGCGTCCCCGGCCGCCGGAGCCGCCGACCAGGCGCGAATCGTGTGGGGCGCCTGCACCGATGCCGATCTGAAGGCGGCCGGCGCGCAGTGCGGCCGGCTGAGCGTCCCGCTCGACTACGGCAAACCGGGCGGCAAGAAGATCAGCCTGGCCGTCTCGCGGGTGCGGCACACGACGACCGACGCCAAGTACCAGGGCGTCATGCTGGTCAACCCGGGCGGTCCGGGCGCGCCGGGTCTGGCCCTGGCCACGCTGGGCGCCGCCGTGCCGCAGGACGCCGGGAAGGCGTACGACTGGATCGGGTACGACCCGCGCGGCGCCGGCGCGAGCACGCCCTCGCTCGCGTGCAGCCCGGAGGTCACCGCCTACAACCGGCCGTCCTACGTGCCGGTCACCGCCGCGCTCGAGAAGACGTGGTTGCGCCGCGCCGCCGGCTACGCCCGCAAGTGCGGCCAGGCCGGGGGAGCGCTGCTCGAGCACATCAAGAGCGCCGACAACGTGCGCGACATGGAGAGCATCCGCCGGGCGATGGGCGTCCGGCAGATCAACTTCTACGGCTTCTCGTACGGGACCTACCTCGGCCAGCTGTACGCGACGAAGTACCCGCACGCCGTACGCCGGATGGTCCTCGACGGAGTGATCGACGCGCGGACTGTCTGGTACCCGTCGAACCTGCGGCAGAACGCCGACTTCGACCGCAACGCCGGCCTGTTCTTCGACTGGATCGCCAAGAACGACGGCACCTACCACCTCGGCAACGACGGCGACAAGGTCGCCCGGGCGTATTACGCCCAGCTCGCCAAGCTGCGCAAGGCGCCGGCGGCCGGGGTGATCGGCCCGGACGAGTGGAACGACGTGGTGCTGCTGGCCGGCTACGGGGTGCAGAGCTGGCCGGTCGTCGCCCAGGCCTTCGCCGCGCTGGTCAAGGGTGACCCCGAGCCGGTCAAGACCCTGTACGACGAGAACTACCCGCAGGACGAGGGCAGCGACAACGGGTACGCGATGTATCTGGCCACGATCTGCACCGACGCGCGCTGGCCGCGGGACTGGTCGACGTGGAAGCGTGACGCCTGGAAGCTGCACGCCCGGGCGCCGTTCGAGACGTGGGGCAACACCTGGTACAACGCGCCGTGCCTGTTCTGGCCGGCCCGGCCGGGGCGCCCGGCCGAGGTCGACGGCGACAAGGCCCCGCCGGTGTTGCTGATCAGCGAGACCCTGGACGCGGCCACGCCGTTCAGCGGCGCGCTGGAGACGCGCCGCCGCTTCCCGCGGGCCGCGCTGGTCGAGGGGGCGGGCGGCGTCACGCACGCCTCATCGCTCAACGGCGTGGCCTGCGTCGACAACACCGTGGCGGCCTACCTGGCCGCCGGCGCCCTGCCGAAGCGGCGTCCCGGATCCCGCTCCGACCGGGTGTGCGAGCCGCTTCAGCCCCCGTCCGCGACGGCCACCGCCGGCGGGGCCGGCAAGGCGGCCCGGGCGCGCTAGAAAAAGCTGAGCCGGGCGGCACTCACGCGAGCGCCGCCCGGCCCGGCAGCCGGGCCGCGCCCGCGCGGTGGAGCGCGGGCGCCGCCCGGCGTGGGAGCGGGGCCGCACTCACGCGGTGGAACGCGAGTGCGGCCCGGCCGGTGGCCCGGTCACGAATAGGTGACCGCCGTGGCGGTGAGGCGCCGCCGCCGGCGGGTCAGGGGGATGTCGCGCATCCGGTTCTCGCTTCCTGTGTACCGGGTTCGTGGGGAGCGGACGCCCATGAACGTAAAGCCGAACCGCGCTGTCCTCAAGCCACAGGAATGCGCTTTCCCCGGGGCTTTTGCAAGCGAACAGGCCGCCTGGTCAGCGGACGACCCGAAGTGCGTCCTGCAACACCGCGCCGGAATTGGAGGCATCTGCACGGCGAGCCGGCGGATGAGCACGGATGTAAAGGTTTTCAGCGCCATCCGCAACGATCATCTTCGATGCCTTGACCGGGATGGCGGCCGAACCAAGACTGGCCGCGTGGCGGTGACCATCAAGGACGTGGCGCGGGCGGCCGGAGTCTCGGTCGCCACGGTGACGCGGGCGCTGTCCAGCCCCGACGTGGTCCGGCCGGTGACCCGCGAGCGTGTCCTCGGCGTCGCCCACGACCTCGGCTACCACCCCAACCGGGCCGCCCGCGGCCTGATCACCGGGCGTACCGGAAATCTCGGACTGCTCGTGCCCGACCTGGCCAACCCGTTCTTCCCCGGCATCGTCAAGGGTGTGCAGGGCCGCGCCCACGAGGCCGACCACGCGGTGTTCCTGGCCGACACCGACGAGAACCCGGCGGCCGAGGCCGGGCTCGTGCGCAAGCTGGCCAAGCAGGTCGACGGCGTGGTGCTCTGCTCGCCGCGGATGCCCGAGGCCGACCTGCGCGCGCTGGCCGCCGAGATCCCGATCGCGCTGGTCTACCGCCGCATCCCGGGCACGCCCTCGGTCACCGCGGCGTTCCTCGACGGCATGCGCCAGGCGGTCAGTCACCTGGTCGCCCTCGGTCACAAGCGGATCGCGTACGTGGCCGGCCCGCGCACCTCCTGGGCCAATCGCGAACGGGTGCGGTCGCTGCGCGCGGTCACCCGGGCCGCCGGCGTCGAGCTGGCCGAGATGGGCAGCGTGGCGCCGCAGTTCGAGGGCGGGGTCTCGGCCGCCGACCGGGTGCTCGCGGCGAAGGTGACCGCGGTGATCGCCTACAACGACCTGGTCGCGCTGGGCCTGCTGCACCGCTGCGCGGCCCGGGGCGTACGGGTGCCGGTCGATCTGAGTGTCCTCGGCTTCGACGACATCCCGCTCGGCGCGATGGTCCACCCGGCCCTGACCACCGTCGCGCTGCCCCAGGGCCCGGCCGGCCGGGCCGCCGTCGACCTGCTCCTCAACCACGCCCGGCACCACCGTAAGGAACGGCTCGAACTCCCCACCCAACTGATCGTCCGGGGCTCCACCGGCCCCGCAGAAGGGTAATCGCCATGATCAGAACGCGAATCGCGCTGGCCGCCGTCCTCCTGGTCGCCGCCTGTGGCGCCCCCGACGCCCCCGACGGCGGCGGCTCTGCCGACGGACCCGTTCCCGACAAGCCCGGCGACGCCGTCACGGTCAACATTCTCGACGTGGCCGGCAACCTCCAGCTGACCCAACCCATGATCGACGACTTCGTCGCGAAGAACGGCGACCAGATCCAGAAGGTCACCTACTCCAAGGCCACCGCCCCCGAACTGGTCGGCAAGATCAAGGCCCAGCAGAACGCCGGACGCGTCGACATCGACCTGGTGCTGACCGGCGTCGACGGGCTGGCCGCCGGCATCGACCAGAGCCTGTGGACCCCGCTGCTGCCCGCGTACGCGTCCCGCCTGCCCGGGATGAACGACTACCAGCCGGGCGCCGCGGCCATGCAGAAGCTGGCCGGCGACTTCGGCGTCACGATCACCTACTACCCGTCCGGGCCGCTGATCGAATACCTGCCGGCCAAGGTCGCCTCGCCGCCGAAGAGCGCGGACGAGCTCCTCGCGTACGCGAAAGCCAACCCGGGCGCCGTGCAGTACGCCCGCCCGTCCAACTCGGGTCCCGGCCGCACGTTCCTGATGGGCCTTCCCTATCTGCTCGGCGACTCCGACCCGCAGGACCCAGTCAACGGCTGGTCCAAGACGTGGCAGTACCTGAGCGAGCTCGACAAGTACGTCACCCTCTACCCGTCGAGCACCTCCGAGACGATGAAGAACCTGGCCAACGGCTCCGCGAAGATCATCGCCACCACGACCGGCTGGGACATCAACCCGCGCGTGCTCGGCACCGTGCCCAAGGAGGCCAAGGTCCAGACCCTGCAGGGCTTCCACTGGGTGACCGACGCCCACTACGCCGTCATCCCGCGCGGCGTCCCCACCGGCAAGCAGGCCGCGATCCTCAACCTGCTCAAGGACATGCTGACCCCGCAACAGCAGGCCAAGGCGTACGACCAGGGGTATTTCTATCCGGGCCCGGCGATCAAGGGCGTCACCCTGAGCATGGCGCCCGAGCAGAGCCGGCAGGCCCTGGCCGAATACGGACGGCCCGAGTATGACCAGCTCATCGCCGGCAACCCGATCGAGGTGCCGCTGGACGCCAAGTCGCTGGTGGCCGCGTTCGACCGGTGGGACCGCGAGATCGGCGGCTCGAAGGTGAAGAAGTGAGCGACTTCTCCGAGCTGCGCCTGGACGGCGTGCGGCGGAGCTTCGGCGGCCGTGAGGCGCTGGCCGGGCTCAGCCTGACGATCCGGCGGGGCGAGTTCATCGCCCTGCTGGGCCCGTCCGGCTGCGGCAAGTCGACCGCGCTGAACTGCCTGGCCGGGCTGCTGCCGCTGAGCGAGGGCAGCATCTGGCGGGACGACGCCCGGCTCGACACCGTGCCACCCGAGCGCCGCGGCTTCGGCATGGTCTTCCAGAACTACGCCCTGTTCCCCCACCTTTCCGTACGCCGGAACATCTCCTTCGGCCTGCAGATGCGCCGCCTGCCCCGTGACGAGGTCCGCCGCCGCACCGACGAGGCGATCCGGCTGGTACGGCTCGAGGAGCACGCGGCCAAGCTGCCCGGCCAGCTCTCCGGCGGCCAGCAGCAGCGGGTGGCGATCGCCCGCGCCGTCGTGCTCGAACCGTCGCTGGTGCTGATGGACGAGCCGCTGTCGAACCTGGACGCCAAGCTGCGCCTCGAGATGCGTACGGAGATCCGCCGTTTGCACCAGTCGCTCGGGCTGACCACCGTCTATGTCACGCACGACCAGGAGGAGGCGCTCTCGCTGGCCGACCGCCTGGTGGTGCTGCGCGACGGCCGGGTCGAGCAGATCGGCACCCCGCAGGAGCTGCACAACCGGCCCGCGAACCGGCACGTCGCCGACTTCATGGGCTACCGCAACCTGCTGCCGATGAGGGTGAAGGCGGTGCACGGCGCCACGGTGACGGTCGACGGCGGGGGCCTGACGCTCGACGGCACCGCGGCCGGGAAGGTCGCGCCGGGGGACGACGTGGTGGCCGGGATCCGGCCCGAGGATCTGCGCGCCGGCCCGCACGGGGTGCCGGTCACCGTGGAAGTGGTCGAGTACCAGGGACGGGAGTTCGCGGTCGAGGCCCGTACGGGCGAAGGGGTGGCCCTGCATTTGCGGGCCCTCGAACGCCCCGCACCGGGCGACCGGATCACCGTCACGGCCGCCCCGTCCCGCGTCCTGGTGTTCGCGTCGTGAGCGGCACGGCGCTGCGGCACCGGCTGGCCGAACGTGGCCTCGACCGGCAACTGCTGCTGCTCGTACCGGGGCTGGCCTGTGTTCTGGCCTTGTTCGTCTATCCCTTCGCGTACGGGATCGGGCTGTCCTTCCAACCGGCCGGCGGGGGAGTGTTCGGGGCCTACCGCACGTTCTTCACCGACGCCTACCAGCGCGACACCATCGCCACCACGCTCGGGCTGGCGCTGCCCGCGGCCGTTCTCAACGTGGCCGCGTCGGTGCCCATCGCCTACCGGATGCGCGGCCGGTACCGCGGCAAACGGCTGCTGACCACGATCCTCGTCGTGCCGATCACCCTGGGCACCGTGCTCACCGCCGAGGGTCTGCTCAACTATCTCGGGCCGACCGGCTGGTTCAACCGCGCGCTGATGTCTCTGGGTCTTATCGACGATCCCGTACGCCTGACGAACAACTACTGGGGTGTGTTCTTCTCGCTCGTCATCACCGGGTTCCCGTTCGCGTTCCTGCTGATCCTGTCCTACCTGTCCGGCATCGACCCGACGCTCGAGCGGGCGGCGGCGACCCTGGGCGCGGGCCGGTGGCAGCGCTTCCACCGGATCACGCTGCCGCTGCTCGCCCCCGGGCTGGCCACCACGTTCTGCCTGACCTTCGTGCTGGCGTTCAGCGTCTTCCCGTCGGCCGTGCTGGTCGGCGACCCGGCCGGCTCCACCCGGGTCGTGTCGATCGCCGCCTACCACGCCGCGTACGAGGCCTACGACTATCCGCTGGGCAGCGCGATTGCCGTGGTCATGGGCGTGGTCGAGCTCGTGGTCGTGGCCGTCGTGCTCGGGTTGCGGTCGCTGTTCTACACCGGCTCGACGGGAGGCAAGGGATGAAGCGGCCCACCGTGGGCGCCTGGCTCGTGTGGGGCGCCGTCGCCTTCTTCCTGATCAACCTGGCCGGCGTGATCGGCGCGGTCGTGGTCAACTCGGTCGGCCGCCGCTGGTTCGACTCGTGGCTGCCGCAGGGCTGGACGACCCAGTGGTACGCCTCCGCCTGGACCGAGTTCGGCCTGCTCCAGGTGCTGATCGTGACGCTCGAGGTCGCCCTGCTGGTCGTCGCGATCTCGGTGCTGGTCGGCGTCCCCGCCTCGTACGTGCTGGCCCGCCGCTCCTTCCCCGGCCGCCGCCTGATCTACCTGCTGTTCCTGCTCCCGATCCTGATGCCGCCCATCACGTACGGGATTCCGCTGGCCACGGTCCTCTACAAGTACGGCTTCGCCGGTCACCTGGCCGGCGTCGTGCTGGCCAACCTGGTCCCCTCGATCCCGTTCGTCATCCTGACGATGACCCCGTTCATCGAACAGATCGACCAGTCCGTCGAGCGCGCCGCCCGCATGTGCGGAGCCCGCACCCACCAGATCTTCACCCGCATCCTGGCCCCGCTGCTGGTCCCCGGCATCCTGGCCGCCTCGATCCTGGTGCTGGTCCGCACGGTCGGCATGTTCGAGCTGACCTTCCTGACCGCCGGCCCCGACTCGCAGACCCTGGTGGTGGCCCTCTACTACTCGATGTCGGCCGCCGGCATCCGGGCCCAGCAGTCGGTCGACGCGATGGCCGTCCTCTACACGTCCTCCATGCTGGTCCTGCTGGTCATCGCCCTGCGCTTCGTCAACCCGACCCAGCTGGTGGCCCGCGTCAAGGACGACCCGGACTGAGCCCGATCGCCGCCCGGACCGTGCGGTCGTGCGGGTTCCGCTCCACCCAGTTCCGCAGATCGAGCAGTACCTGGGCGGCGGGAAAGCCCGGAAGGTCCCGGAGCGTGTCCAACTCCGAGGCCAGCGCCGTCCGCACCGCGGAATCGTCCTCGTGGGTCTCCAGCCAGTCCAGGATCTCGGCGGCCAGACCGG
Organism: Actinoplanes sp. NPDC021490; assembly: GCF_055562135.1. Taxonomy (NCBI): domain Bacteria; kingdom Bacillati; phylum Actinomycetota; class Actinomycetes; order Micromonosporales; family Micromonosporaceae; genus Actinoplanes; species Actinoplanes sp. NPDC021490. The sequence goes on along the minus strand of NZ_JBVHFW010000002.1, from coordinate 7,553 downwards.
GGGCGTTGTCACCGAGGTAGGGGAGCGACTTGACCAGAGCACTTCTCAGCACGGCGTTGCCGGGATCGTCGCGGCACCGCTTCCGCAGCTCGGCCGCCACGATCGGGGCTTCCACCGTTCGCGCCGTTTCGTGCCGGCGGTAGAGAGCCAGGAAGGAGTCCAGCACTTCGCCCTGGCCGGGATGGGCGAGCGCCCAGGACCATGTCCGCATCGCGATGTCCGCGACCGGGACCGACTGTGCGTCCTGCGGCTCTGCGGCCAGCGCGGCCAGGGCGACCGAGGGGCCGCTGCCGTCCGGATCAAGGCGCCGCCACCAATCGAGTTCGGCGAGCGTGCGGCCGACCGGCGACACCTCGCGCACCAGAGCGATGTAGGCGCTCCACATCCCGGCGTTGCGAGGAGACCGGGTCAGCCAGGGACGCACCTCACGCAGGACGTCGTGGACCGGCATACCCAGGTCGCGGTGCCGGGCTCGCACGAGAACGAGGTACGGCACCAGAAGAGCCGCCGGGTCTTCGCTGGAGCCGAGCGCGGTGGCCGCCCCGGCCAGAGCCGAGCTGACCAGTTCGGAGTCGGCGAAGTCCCTGATCAGGTCGAGATGAGCGGCGCGGACGTTCTGGGCCTCGGGATGGTCACCCAGCCAGACAACGGTTTCCCGAGCCACCCGATCGGCGGAGATGCCGGCGGCCCCTCCATGATCGCGGACGAGCTGGAGGAAGACCTCCCGGACGAAGTGGTCGTTCTCGTTCGCCTGCAACCACTCGTACACCTGCCTGAACAGAGAATCCGCCTCGGAGCCGAGCCTGCGCGCGAAGGTCCGGAAGACCGAGATCAGCCTGACCATGACGTTGGGTGACTCGTTCCGGCGCAGCCATGCGGCCGTCTCCTCGACGGCCTGCTCGAGGCGCGCGTGCGCCGGAGATTCCGGCCGTGACACCAACCCGAGAAGAGCGAGCGGCACCTTGTCCGAGGCGCCATCCGTGAGCCGGCCGAAGGTGTCGTCGAGGATGAGGTCGACGTCCCGGCGGTCGATCCGGCCGCGCCGGCTCGCGCACCACTCGAGAAGGGCGACCCGCGGTTGTGATTCGGTGTTCGTCTCGAGCCACGCGAGGATCGAGCTCAGATGGTCCATCACCGTGTCCGGCAACCTCCTGATCACCAGCTCCAGCAGAGGTGCGGGAAGCACCCACGGCAGCGAGCCACCGAGAGCCTGCAGCGAGCGCCGCAGGACCGGATCGCGGAAGTGCCCGGTCTGCGAGAGGGCCAGAGCCTCCTGAGGGGCCAGGGCCAAGTCGGCCGTCCCGAGGCAGGCCACCAGCTCCTCGCGTAACCGGGAAGACCCGGGGTTCAAGGTGCACAGGGCCGACGCGGCGATCCAGCTCTGCCGGTCGCGCCGGCTCATCGCCCGCCGGAGGGCGGGTTCGAACTCCCGCGCCTGCTCCGGCAGCCACCGGAGGTCGTTGACGAGTTCGCACAGCCGGGACACCGGCACCGACTTCTCGGTCCAGGCCTGGGCGATCCGGCCGCGGAACTCATGGTCCCTCGGGTCGAGCGAGGTCCCGCGGAAGGCCAGAATCAGCTGAGCCATCTCGGGCGCCGACTCCGGGACCCCTACGGAGCCGCCGACCACCCACCGGCCGACGTCGAGCCCTTTCCAGGGCCGGCGCGACCAGGCCTCGGCGGCGACGCGCGGGTGCATGGTCGTGATCCGGAGCGGTTGCCCGGCGCGCTCCAGGCGGAAGATCTTCCAGCCGTCGGCATGGACGAGGTCGTCCAGCCCGGCCAGATCGGCGTCGAAAGCGGGGTCCGGCGCGGGCTCGCCGCTCTCCCGGACGGCCGCGCGCAACAGGTGCCCGGAGCAAGCGATGTCGTGCCGATGCAGATACGAAGCGACCATGAAGGCCCGCATCGGCCAGGGCAGAGTGGACGGCGCTCTCGTACGGCCCTGGAGGGGGAGGCCGTCGTTCAGGGTGATCCACAGCCGGTCGATGATCTCCGTGAACGACCGACCGGCGGCGGCTTCCATCGCGAGGACGAGGAGTTCGTCCCCGTCACCGCCCACCGCGTCCGGCGGATGGCCGAAGAGCCGGGCCAGTTCCTGCCGTTCCCGCGCGGTCGGCGGGCTGATGTCGACCGTGGTGAGCGGGACCTGCCGGGCGCCGGCTCCCTCGCGGTGCAGGTCGTAGAGGTAGGTGGGCGACGCGCCGAGGACCGCCGTCCCATGGTGCCCGGGACGGCCGAGGCGCTCCAGCAGGGCGGGCCAGCCGGACTCGACGAAGAACGGGTCGTCCATCACGACGACAACCGGCCGGCCGAGCGTGCTCAGCTCGTCGATGGACCCGGCATACCCGGCGATCTCGTCCGCCGACAGACGGCCCTGGTTGACTCCCAGGTCCACGACGACCACGTCGTCGGACTCGACGAGACGCGCGGCGACCCGGCGGACCATGGTGGTTTTGCCCGAGCCGGGCGCGCCGAGGACGAACAGGGCGGGCAGCCGTCGATCGGTCCCGCGGCGCAGCGGTTCGAGCAGCTCCGTCCGGGCCCGCTCGTAGATCTCGTTCTCCTGGTCGCGCTCGATGTATCCGATCTCGTCGTCGGCCCCGTGCACGACGTCGGACCAGTCCGGCGGCCGGGCCACGTACGGGAGCTTGGGCTTCTGCCGTTCGGTGTGCAGGAAATCGCGGTTGACGACCAGGAACGGCAGGCGGCCGGAAAGGTGCGGCCGGAAGCGGAAGAGGGTGGAGCCGACTTCCGCGCCATCCAGGATCGGCGGAGGTCCGGCGGCGCTGCCGGAGCCGGTGCGCAGGAGCCCGCGCAGCGAGTCCAGAACCGGCCCTTGCTGCTCGTGGCGGATCCGGCCCTCGGCGAGCAGAAGGTCCAGCCCGGCCCGCTCGGCCCGGAAGATCGGGCCAGTGAACGTGGACTCGGCGGTGCGGTTCGGGACGTGGACGAGGTCGAACGCCCGGATGGTCGTCTCCAGCGCGTCGAGCAGGTCGTCCCGGCCGGCACCGGCCGTCCACTTTGCCCGGTCGCTGGTCCGGGCGGGCACGGCGGCCAGCGTCTCCTTCGTCCGTTGCCGAGCCTTGGTCAGTAACCCGGGCAGCGATGCCCCGGCGTCGGAAGTGACCAGCCGGAAGCGGATCCTGTCCCGGACAGCCGCCTCCGCGAAGAGCAGCTTCGGAAGGAAGCCGAGCCACACGTCGGCCAGGACCTCGGGCGTCATGGTCGTGTTCTTGCACTGGGTGAACAGGACGGTGCCGTCGGTCAGACGCTCATCGAGGTCATCGGCCCAGTCGTACCGCAGCACACTCGGCACGTCGGTCCGGTCCGGCACCGGCGCCGGCCGCCCGGTCTCCAGACTGGCCAGCCGGGCGACGGCATACGCCGCCTGATACTCGAATCCGCCCAGGCTGACCCGGCCCGAGGACGTGGCCCGCAACGACCGGATGCGAGTCTCGTCGATCAGGAACGGGTGCATCCCGGCATGGTAAACCGGGCGCCCGGGGCGACAAGGCGTTCGTCCGGCCGTCAAATGCCCCGCAAGATCGACGAGTTTCGATAGGTTCGGGATGACTGCACTGTCCAGAGCCGGGCCGTGAGAGCGGTCCGCCGGCGGAAGGAAGCACACCCCGTCCCGGCCCGTGGTGGCGTCGACCCTGGTCGCGGCGGCCCCGGCCGAGCCGAAGTCGTGGGCCCAGATCAGCCGCACCCACGAGCTGCTACGCGGGCGCTGAGGGCTGCTTCGGCACCGAGTCGGGGCTCAGGAACCCGCCGATCGCGGTCCGCCCGTCCGGCGTACCGATGAACTCGATCTCGCTGGTGGCCCGGACCCGCTCGCCGAGCCGGGCCACCAGAGCCTCCGTCACCCCCGCGGCGAGCCGTCCCAAAATGTCGGCGGCGTCGGGCCGGTCGAACACGCCGGCCTTGATGCCGAACTGGACGCGCGGCGCGGGGGAGGCGGCGGGCCGGCCGCCCACACCCCACCGGCCCGGCGGCACCCCGATCAGCACCACGACGGACAGCTCGCGCGCCCACTCGCCGTAGACGTCGACGATCGCGCCGGTCAGCCCGTCGATGAGCCCGGCCTCCTGTCCCTGGAGGTCGCTCTCGAGGGCGTACACGGTCAGATGCGGCATGCGTTCTCCCCCTAAGTCAGCCGGACGCCCGGGCCCGGTGAGTCTGCTGGCCCGTGATCCCGGCCGCAACGGAGTTCCCGGATGCCGTCCGGAGGCCGAAAGGTACGAGGTTCAAGTTGCCGGGCGCCCCGCCAGGGTTGACGATGAGAGTCGATCTTTCCCGAACGGGTAGGGAGGCGCTCCCTTTGTCTCTTCTGAGCAGGCTCGACCGCGAACACTCCGTGGCGCCGCCCGGCTTCAGCCGCTGGCTGATCCCGCCCGCCGCCCTGTCGGTGCACCTGTGCATCGGCCAGGTCTACGCGACCAGCGTGTACAAAAACTCCTTCGTCGCGCACTTTGAAACGTCCCAAACCGCGATCGGCATCATCTTCAGCATCGCCATCGTCATGCTCGGCCTGTCCGCGGCCGTCGGCGGCACCTGGGTCGAGAAGAACGGCCCGCGCAAGGCCATGTTCGTCTCGGCCAGTTTCTGGGCGGCCGGCTTCCTCGTCGGCGCGCTCGGCATCGCCACCAAGCAGCTGTGGCTGGTCTACCTCGGCTACGGCGTGATCGGCGGCATCGGCCTCGGCATCGGCTACATCTCGCCGGTGTCCACGCTGATCAAATGGTTCCCGGACCGTCCCGGCCTGGCCACCGGCCTGGCCATCATGGGCTTCGGCGGCGGCGCGCTGATCGCCAGCCCCGCCTCGCGGCAGCTGCTGTCGTTCTTCGACGACGGCTACGACCCCAACGTGGCCACCTCGGTCGCCTCCGGCAGCGCCCTCGTGGCGCTGTTCGTCACGCTCGGCATCGCGTACTTCGTCATCATGATGTTCGGCGTGGCCAACATGCGGGTGCCCGCCGACACCTGGAAGCCCGAGGGCTGGGACCCGGCGTCGGTCAAGGAGAAGCCGCTCGTCACCACGGCCAGTGTGTCGGCCGCCAACGCGATCCGTACGAGGTCGTTCTGGCTTCTCTGGATCGTGCTGTTCTGCAACGTGACCGCCGGTATCGGCATCCTCGAGCAGGCCAGCCCGATGATCCAGGACTTCTTCCGCGACAACGGCGTCTCCAGCGTCAGCGTCGCCGCGGCGGGCGGGTTCGTCGGCGTGCTGTCGCTGTTCAACATGGCCGGCCGGTTCGCCTGGTCGTCGACCTCCGACGTGATCGGCCGCAAGCCTATCTACATGGTCTACCTGGGCGTCGGCATGATCCTGTACCTGCTGCTGGCCACCACCGGTGACGTGGCCACGCCGCTGTTCGTGATCCTGGCCGGCGTCATCCTGTCGTTCTACGGCGGCGGCTTCGCGACCGTCCCCGCGTACCTGCGCGACCTCTTCGGCACCTACCAGGTCGGCGCCATCCATGGCCGCCTGCTGACCGCCTGGTCCGCCGCCGGCGTGGCCGGTCCGCTGATCATCAACGGCTTCCTCGACGCGGAGGGCAAACCCGGCACGCTGACCTCCTCGGCCTACCAGCCCGCCCTGTTCACCATGGTGGGCGTGCTGGCCGTCGGCTTCATCGCCAACCTGCTGGTCCGGCCGGTGCCCGAGCGGTACCACGAGCCGGCTTCACTCGAGAAGGAGGCAGCGGTATGAGCGCCCGCCTGGTCGTGTCCTGGTTGCTGGTGGCCGTGCTGCTCGGCTACGGCATCATCCAGACCGTCATCACCGCAGCCAAGCTGTTCGAGTAGCCACGTGACGCGCTGTAGCCGGACTCGTCCCGGGTCCGGCTACAGCAGGTGAGCATTAACCGCCCGGGCCCGCTCCGCATACTGCGGCATCTCCACCACCTCGACCCCCGCCGCCGTCAGCAGAGCCACACCCTCACACGTCACGAACACATCCGGCTCATACCAGGCGATCACCACCCGCGGAATCCCGGCCGCGATGATCAGACGAGCGCATGTGGCCTCCGGCCGGCTGGCCCGCTTGGAACACGGCTCCAGGCTGCTGTAAAGCGTCGCCCCCCTCAGATCCCCCCGGGCCCGCCGCAGAGCCGACTCCTCCGCATGCACCAGCGGATCAACATCCCGCGACCACCCGCACGCGATCTCCACCCCGTCGGCCCCCACGATCACGGCCCCCACCGCAAACGCCGCCGACGACCGCGGCGATTCACGAGCCAGATCCACCGCACGGCTCATCCAGCGGTCGTCATCCATGTTTCTCCAGTTCGGCCCGCATCCCCCGACGACCAAGAACACTAACCCCCACCCGTTCCCGTACGCGGCACCACTCCCACAACCACACCGGCACACTCCCCGGCGCCGCGGACCAGCACCTGCCACTCAAGGCCGTCGCCGCCCGCCGGGACGTTCCCGGTGGCCGGCCACAACGCTTCCACGCCTCCCGTCCGCGACCACCACACTTATCCGGGAGCAGACGTTGGATCTGATCTGGGTATGCGCGGCCATCCTGGCCGCAACAGCGCTCCTCGCCGTCGCACAGATCCGCTCCCAGTCTCGCCAGAACCGGCGTTCACGCCCCGCCGAACCACCCCCGCCCAGCCCCGACAGCGAATACCCCCGCAGCCGGACTCCATGGGCAGATCTCGGATACCCACCCCGCCAGACTCGCCGGACCGATCGTGAGGGGCCCGCGGCTGACCCGGACGCGCAGTCTGGTCGTGACTCGCCGCGGCCGTCTGGTCGTGACTCGTTCCAGCCACCGTCGGCTGAGCCGGATGCGCGGTCGGCTCGTGATCCGCTGCTGCCGCCGGCGGTTGATCCCAGAGCTCGGCCCGGTCGTGACTCGCTCCGGCCACCCGCCGTTGAGCAGGGCGTTCGTTCCGGTCGAGACTCGTTCCGGCCACCGTCGGTTGAGTCGGGTGCGCAGTCGGCTCGTGATCCGCTGCAGCCGCCGGCGGTTGATCCCAGAGCTCGGCCCGGTCGTGACTCGCTCCGGCCTCCCGCGGTTGAGCCGGGCGCTCGTTCCGGCCGTGACTCGTCCCGGCCATCCCACCCACCGGCACACACGTTCGGACAGGGCAACGCGAGAATCGCGGTCGACGGAGCCGGACTCACCGTCGAAGCCCGCGGATACGGTTTCGCAACCGCCTGGCACAAGCGGCACTCCCTGCGATGGCACGAGATCCGCTCGCTGACACTCGAAAGCTCCACCTACGACAGCAACCTGGCCCTGTTCGCCGCCACGGGCAGTGACCACCACCGCCACCTGCTCGACGGCAATGCCCTGAGCCCCACCGAGTGGCGCGCCCTGTCCCGGCAGATCACCACACTCAGCAGAGGCCAGATCTCCCTGAACCTGACCCGGTTGGGCGGCACCGACCCGTACGAGCGCTTCTGACCCGGACTGATCCGCCCAGTGCTCGATTCCGTGGGACTGTGCCACGAACGGTGTTTCTGGCCCGATTCGCCGGATTTCGGTCCGGCGGGATGGGCACTGTGAGTAATGACCGCAGAGATCGTGGACC